>JAVBNB010000058.1:0-28875 GCA_031551825.1 Tannerella sp.
CTGCTATGTCCGTTGGGCTGGGAGATTTATGATAAAAAAGGAGAGGTTGTTTCTCAGTCGGCTAAATTCGAAGAAGCGGTAAAAGAGAAAAACATCGGTATGCTTTGGGCTACTTTCCGTGCAGATCCATGGACTCAAAAAACGATAGAAAACGGACTGAATCCCGAGATGGCAGCCAAAGCGGGAAATGCCCTTCAAAAATATATAATAGAAAATACCCGGTTAGGTATTCCTATATTTTTGGCGGAAGAAGCTCCCCATGGGCACATGGCGATAGGTACTACCGTCTTTCCCACAGGGATAGGGCAGGCCTCTACTTGGAATCCGGATTTGTTGGAACAGATGGCCGGAGCGGTAGGTGAAGAACTCAGGCTGCAGGGAGGGCATATCAGCTATGGTCCCGTATTAGATCTATCCCGGGATCATCGCTGGTCGAGGGTAGAGGAGAGTTACGGAGAAGACCCCGTATTGATGGGAACTTGCGCCGCAGCTATCGTAAAAGGGTTTGGAGCAGGAGATTTGTCGCGGGAATACAGTACGGTCTCTACGTTAAAACATTTTGTCGCCTACGGTATTCCGGAGGGAGGGCATAACGGAAGCGCTGCATCTGTTGGTGAAAGGGAATTAAGGGAAGTTTTCTTTCCGCCATTTAAAGCCGCCATTGATGCGGGAGCATTATCCGTGATGTCCGGATACAATTCGATAGACGGAATACCCTGCACATCAAATCGTTTTTTATTAACGGATATCTTACGTACCGAATGGGGTTTCAGAGGATTTACCGTTTCGGATCTCGGAAGTATTGAAGGGATCAGAGGAAGCCATCGTATCGCGCAAAATCATAAGATTGCGGCGGAACTTGCTGTGAAAGCCGGATTGGATGTCGATCTTGGGGGGAATGCTTATGTAAACCTGATTGAGTCTGTGAAAAAGGGAGAGGTCAAAGAGGAAGTGATTAATATAGCTGTTTCTCGTGTATTGACCCTGAAATTTGAAATGGGATTGTTTGAAAATCCATACGTAAATCCTGAAAAAGCGAAAAAGGGCGTTCGGACAAAAGATCATGTTGCTTTGGCGCGAAAAACAGCGCAGGAATCAGTTGTGTTACTTGAAAATAAAAACGGCCTGTTGCCGCTCGGAAAAAACCTGAAGGTTGCTGTGATAGGCCCGAATGCGGACAATATCTATAATATGCTGGGTGATTATACCGCGCCTCAGGAGGAAAGCAATGTGATAACGGTTTTAGAGGGTATCCGGGAAAAGGTAGGAAGTCAAAATGCTTTGCATGCGAAAGGTTGCTATATAAGGGATACGTCGAATCTAAACATCGAGGAAGCTGTGGCAAGCGCGAAAAAATCGGATGTGATAGTAGCTGTCGTGGGAGGATCCAGCGCGCGTGATTTCAGAACAAAATATATCGAAACGGGAGCGGCTGTGACGTCCGAAGAACATATCAGTGATATGGAAAGCGGAGAAGGGTTCGACAGGGTTACGTTGGATTTATTAGGAAAACAAATGGATCTTCTGAAGGCGTTGAAAAATACCGGTAAACCGCTTGTCGTTGTTTATATCCAGGGGCGTCCTCTGAATATGAATTGGGCATCGGAAAACGCGGACGCGTTGTTGACAGCCTGGTATCCCGGCCAGGAAGGCGGTTCCGCGATCGCGGACATATTGTTTGGCGATTATAACCCGGCCGGCCGTTTACCCATATCGGTAGCCCGTTCGGTCGGACAATTACCCGTGCATTATAACAAGCGGAACCCAATGGGCCATAATTACGTGGAAGTTTCATCCGAACCGTTGTATGTCTTCGGATACGGAAAAAGCTATACGGATTTTGAATACGGTGATATAACGCTTGAAAAAATAGCGGATTATACATACAATGCTTCCATATCCGTCACAAATACAGGTAAATATGACGGAGATGAGGTGGTACAGTTATATATCCGGAATCACTTCGCTTCCGTATCCCAACCCAATAAACAGCTCAGGCATTTTAAAAGAGCCCATATAAAGAAAGGGGAAACCAAAACGCTTACATTTACCTTGACCGAATCCGATTTTTCGATTATTAATGCTGAGATGAAACGGGTTGTCGAACCTGGTAGTACTTTTACCATTATGGTCGGCAATAGTTCGAACAGTATAAAGTCGGAAAAAGTGATTACGGCAGGCTCCTGATAAATAAGCAACACCGGAAAAATTACTCCTTTTCGATCCGGTTGTGCTGAATCAGTAAATGCTGGCAATCGGTCGTTTTGATGAATGTATCCGTTGGATCGTCAACAGATTCCCGGGCGATAAACAGGTTATTCCGGATAATAAGTCCGTCTACGGATTTGGCGCGGATGGCCTCCGTTTGTTTTTCCTTTAACCTGAATTTGTTGTTTTCTATTGTTATGTTCCTGTGGACAGATCCTTCATTGACTTTATTTTCCGGTTCAATCAATATGACCGGGCTTCCGCATTCGATGAAATAATTATTTTTAATCGTTACATCCGTTACTTTTCCGGATTCATACCAACTCAGGGCGTCGTTGGCGATTAGTACCCCGCTCATTTGCATCCGGTAGAAAGTGTTATTTTCCAACAACACTTTCCCGCGCGTTGTTACCAATACACCCCGTGACGGGATACGTGAGAAATAGTTATTGGTAATTTTTACGTCGGGTGTCCAGGTGATATTTTCGACGGAAAGTTCCTTATGGGTCAGGACGTGTTCGGGAATATCTTCATAGAGGGTGAGTAGAATCTCCCGCGGATTAATCATTTTCGCCTCTTTTACCTTGGCGGCGCCTACGGTCTGCAGGCTGTGGCTATCAATAAACTCAATATCATCATCTTTGAAAAAGGCTTCAAATCCATAAGATTGATGATGCATAAAACGAATTTTTATCTGGTTGGGTTTTGTATACTCCATCACTTTCAGGTGGGTTCCGTGGATGTTGATCGGGTCGTCGTGCGCTCCTGTGAAACGGGAGTTCTTTATATCGATAAGCCCTTTACATCCGGATGCCTGTATAAAATCGGCAAAGCCGGCATTGGTACGTCCGCTTCCCGGTTCGGGTGCAAAACCTGCATGATCGAAAGTCACATTTTCGCTGTATTGGCATACAATGCCAAAATTACCGAGGTAGTAAAAATTTACATTCTCAAACTTTATATCCTTGCTCCGATGTACAAATCCGCAAACTTCATCCCGTATAGCGTCCCTTAGCTGATAAACAAGCCCGGTTTTTGCCTTTGGTTTCTGTGAATAAAATAGTTGGAGCTTATTTTCTTCCAGTTCAACGGTTTTTGTCAGATCAGACATCGGACTTCCTGTTCTCCATGTGATATCCTGTTCCGGATCGAATGCTTGCGCTATTCCTTCCGAAAAGGACCAACCGTCTCCGTACCATGTTAGCTTTTCGTTGTCTATGCGATACTTTGATCTCGGGTGTACCTGGGCAACTAAAGAATATTCGTCTTCTTCTACTATTTTTAGTTCCGTTTGCGTCGGGTATTGATAATCAAAATTTATGTTCCTGAAAGTAATGTTTTCGCATAGATCAATGACAAAACTAGTCATTTCTCCGGTCATCACGAGTGTGGATCCGTTTCCATCGATTGTCACGTTTTTTAATTCGTTCAGCCATAAACCAATATGTTTTGTCGGGTCCGGATCTTCTTCTTCAGACGTAGTGTTGGAGATATAATATAGTTTCTTTACGGATGCCTCCCTGGATAAATAATAAGTGCCTGTTTCTAATTTGATAACTATGGGACTACCGTCTTTTCTGGCCGCTTCCCGGAGCGCTTGCTGCAGATTATCATTACTTATCTCCGAAGTCGCGGAAACAGGGATAATGGCTACGTCAGCTATTCCTGTTCCAACAAAAATGATAAGTCCCAGAAATGTTAAAAGTAAAGGTTTGATCATGTTTCTTTTCATATCTAAAGTTTAAAGTTCAACGTTCTAAATTCCAAGTTTCAAGTTTTGAGTTTCAAATTTTGAACTTTGAACTTTGAACCTGGAACTTTGAACTTGAAACGTCCGGATTGATTTATTGTAATCACCGGCTAAAATTATGGAATACGTGGAAGGTGGCAAAATTATTCCCGGCTTTATTTGGAGAAAAGTTGTTTTTTACATGTTTTGTAATTGATTATACATCTTTCATCTTAAAATAAATTCTTAGAATATAAACCATTACAGACGACCCCATCGATCTATCCGGGCTTTGGCGTTTTCAGTTGGATCCAATGGGTTTCGGTAAAATACCCGGTTCCGACATAAGGGTGTAAAAGTACGAAAAACAAACTTCCACTCAAGGATAAAACTATTTTAAATTGTTCGCAGTATGATTTAACTGCTTAACGGATAAACATTTAGCGGAGTTATTGAGATTGGGAAGTAACGATTTGGAAACCGTGCGTATTTTAGCGTTTTGCGGTGCAATACTATCAAATAACTCACGCCAAAAGTAAGCAATATTTCCGATAAAATTCATTTCAGCCTTGACGTTTCATTCTTGGAACATATCTTTGTGTCCGGATAAAGAAAAGAATTCCGCTTCCATGAAACTTATTCCACAACAAAAAAGAGACTTGTTGGAATAACATAACATCAGAATGATTTAAAAGTCTCTCCCGTTCCCAACCAATAAACCTTACTTGCAACAAGATTCAAGACTCCACTTGTTGTGTTCACAATCTTCAAGTTCGCTGATTTTAGATTTACGATATTACGCATAGGCATTATCCACATACCAGAACAGCGAAAAGATCGGTCGAGGGTTACGACAATCAGATATTTAGCATCTTTCCCGACAAGATTGTTAATTCTTCTTGTTTCGCTGGTTCTCCGTCCGCTTTCATAAACCCGCCGAGTCTTGATTTCAAAGGTACGGCCATCCTTGTCGATTGCATCGAGCCCTTTCTGATTTTTATTGCTACTCACCTGAAGATTTAATCGCCTACATGCATAGAATTCTCCAATGTCACCTACTATTCTACGACTTCTGATAATACCCGCTTCTTCCAATTGTTGGTAGGCTTTAGCAAAATTGTCGATAGCCACTAATACTTTTGAGGGGAGCTTCAGTTTATCTAAATCGCATTGATATTCATTTGAAATATAATTGGTTATTACAAAAGTATCTTTAATAATTTTTTTTGCAGGTATATGTAATATTCGTAAAGGCTTATAGGCTCTGTCAAAATAAATCACAACCAAGTAGTCATACTCTCCAGAGCGTAATCCTGTGATATTGTAATTGAAATTATTGTTTGATAGAACTTTAGCTTTGACCTGATATCTATATCCTTTCGAACATATCCCATCAATGGCGCGTGTTACCCGATAAGATTTTGTTAAGCTAAAATATTTACACGCTATGTATTCTCCTATTTCGCCCGTAAAACTATCTGTGGTAATAATCCCCAGATCAAAAAGCTGATCGCTGGCATTGGCAAAATTGTCAAGCATAAGTTCTTGACTTTTTGTAAATCGCAAGTTAATAGAATTAGACGGGAGTGAAGTCTGGTTTGAGCGAGCCAAATTTTTTTGTTTTTCAATTGCGGATACAGACCTTAATTTGCGATTATTAGCATTACCGGGATTTTGAATAATCCAGTGTGTTCCATCGGGTTGTGATATGTGGGTGGGGAGTTTGCCTGCTTTCTGAAGTTGACGAAAAAGACCACGTAACCTTTTTACATCAATACCGATGGCACTGGCGGCATCAACGACAGTGATTTCCGAAAGCCCTGCTTTAGCGATGTGTTGATTGATCTTATCTATCATTGCTCCTTATTTTTTTATCTCACGCTTTAAAATAGCCACCAAGTTTTCAGGACGATCGACTTGTTTCCACAATTTTACAGGAGCGATGGTTATCACATCCCAACCTTGAGCTCCCAATTTGTTAAACTCCCTAATGTCCGATTCCACAATGGAATCAGTCTCCATATAGGCAAAGGTATAGGATTTATACTCGAATTTCTTCATGTAATGGATGCAATTTACTTCAACATTTTTCTACTCTCAACTTCAGCCAAAACCCGCATTTGCTGTATGGCAATCTGGTTGAGCTTTATCAGCCTTTCCCGTTGTGGAAGCCCCTCATTGATAAATACAGCATTAAGGTTTTCCATATTTGACAGGCAAATCAACTCATTTATTGTTGCGTAGTCGCGGATATTGCCTTTGAGGTCTGGATTGGCAGAACGCCAATCTTTTGCCGTCATCCCGAACAGAGCCATATTCAGCACGTCAGCTTCGTTGGCGTAAATAATCGAAGTTTGTTTTGCCGTGAGTTCAGCAGGGATAAGGTTGTGTTTAATCGCGTCTGTGTGAATATGGTAATTGATTTTCGCCAATTCCCGCTTTGCCGACCAACCGAGCGTTTTTTGCTCTTCAATTTTTAGTCTCTTGAACTCCGTAACGAGATACAGTTCAAATTCTGCCGAAATCCACGCCGCAAATTTAAAAGCAATATCCGAATGGGCATATGTTCCGCCCCCATAGCGTCCGGCTTTCGAGGTCATCCCAATGGCGTTTGTTTCGCTGATCCACTTTTGAGGCGACATCCAGAAATGTGGTTTTGCCGATTCATTTTTAAACCCCTCATAAATGTGGGGGTTAAAATTCGGATTGTTCAGCATTTCCCACAGACCGATGTACTCAATCGTGCTGTAAGTACGCAGCCACAGACTGATTATCTGAGAAGGATTCTCCGCATCTCGAATTTTAGCAATGTCGGTCAGCGAGATATAATCCTCTTGATCTTTCTTGTAAAAGACTATTTCTGTATTCTTTACCGTTATTTTAGCCATACTATAGTTACGATTTTCGACAAATATACTAACTCTCTGCGAATCAGCCGTAATTATTGTTTAAAACCTTTGCTTTTATCGATTTTGGGCTTTTTAGGGGGCTTTATACTCCTCTCCCTGTTTTCTGTTTTGGTTGAATGGGCGGCTTTATGTGAGGTTTAACTGTTTGCTTTATCTCTTGATACTTCTGCTTAAACCAGTCTGCGATATTCTGCCCGTTGATAGATAGGCGGTACTTATTGGGGACGTTCGGTTCGCCTTGCTCCTTTAAGATTTGCAGTTTGGCATCCTGTACGTCAAAATCGCGACCGTGTTCGGTTGAATGTAGCTTTCCTGTAACGGAGAGCGTTTCGCCTCTAAATATGGAATTTCTTATATTATCATGGACGAAGGCTGGGCTGAAAGTACGCGTGATCCATACACCCCCAACCCGGATGTAGATGTGCATGAATTGATTCGTTATGGTAAGGAAAAAAATGTGGGGATCGTTTTGTGGTTGACGTGGTTAACGGTAGAAAAACACATGGATTTATTT
Source organism: Tannerella sp. (assembly GCA_031551825.1). Classification (GTDB taxonomy): domain Bacteria; phylum Bacteroidota; class Bacteroidia; order Bacteroidales; family Tannerellaceae; genus Tannerella. The sequence goes on from JAVBNB010000058.1 coordinate 7,361, forward strand.
GAGAAATTTGCCGAATGGGGTGTGAAAGGCGTAAAGATCGACTTTATGGATCGCAGTGACCAATGGATGGTAAACTACTACGAGAGAGTGGCTGCTGAAGCTGCCAGACACAAGCTTTTTGTTGATTTCCACGGCTCATTCAAACCCGCCGGATTGGAATATAAATACCCCAATGTACTTTCTTACGAAGGCGTAAGAGGTATGGAGCAAATGGGAGGTTGCACGCCCGACAACAGCATCTATTTCCCTTTTCTGCGTAATGCCGTTGGCCCGATGGATTATACACCGGGAGCCATGAACAGCTTTCAGCCCAATGTATACCGTGCCGATCGCCCCAATTCCGGAAGCATCGGTACACGCGCTTATCAAATGGCCTTGTTTGTCATCTTTGAAAGCGGCCTGCAAATGTTGGCAGATAACCCGACGCTCTATTACCGGAATGCCGATTGCACGGAATTCATTACACAAGTGCCTACCACGTGGGATGAAACTATTGCTTTAATTGCCGAAGCTGGTGAAGTTGCGGTAGTTGCCAAACGCAAGGGAGAAAAGTGGTACATTGGCGGTATGACTAATAATAACGAGACTGTACGCGAGATGGAAATCAGCTTAAATTTCCTCAGCAGTGGAAGAAACTATCAAATGACTTCTTTCGAAGACGGCATCAACGCAGGCCGTCAGGCTATGGACTACCGTCGTAAAGAATCAGTTGTAAAAAAAGATGAAACGGTTAAAATAAAGATGGTAAGAAACGGTGGATTTGCTGCTGTAATTGAGTAGTTTTAATTACTGATCCTATATGTTTTGTCGGATCCGGGTCTTCACCGGCTAAAATTATGGAATACGTGGAAGGTGGCAAAATTATATCCGGTCTTATTTGGAAAAAAGTTGTTTTTTACATGTTTTATGGTCGATTATACATTTTTCGTCTTGAAATAAACTCTATTTTTGCAACATAATGGAGATTCAGATGAAATATAAACCGTTACAGACAACCTTTACTTATAAACTAATAAAATGAAAAAAGCTGCTTTTTTAATTATCGCATTAATCTGTTGTCTGTCGGCAACGGCACAATCAAGCGACCCCATTGATCTATCCGGGCTTTGGCGTTTTCAGTTAGACCCGATGGGTTTCGGTAAAATACCCGGTTCCGAATTGTATAAGAAAAAGCTGACTGAAACCATTAATCTGCCTGGTTCGACAGATGAATCGGGAAAAGGCGTAAAAAATACATTTAGCTATGTCGACCGGTTGAGTCGCCGGTTCGAATACGAAGGGCAGGCCTGGTATCAGCGGGAAGTGCTGATTCCGGAAGAATGGGGAGGGAAGGAAATTATTTTGTTGCTGGAGCGTTGTCATTGGGAAACAACGGTTTATGTGGATGGAAAATATGTTGACAGCAACGAACGATTGAGTACTCCTAATCGTTTTGTTCTGACTGGACAAATGGAACCGGGTGTACATACACTGACTCTTTGTGTGGACAACCGTATCAAATATCCGATGGACAGTTGGAATCATGGAACGACGGAATATACCCAGACAAACTGGAACGGAATTGTTGGAAAGATAGAGCTTGTAGCGAAAAGTAAAACATATATCCGTCAGATGGATATCTATACGGATATGGAAAATAACAAAGTCACAGCTTGCCTGAAACTGATAAATAACGGAGGAAATCGTTCCGGTGAATTGCGATTGACCGTGCGCGAGAAAGCCGGAAAAACAATCGCGACAACCACTCAATCCGTTGATTTATCCGATTCATTACCGGAAATAAGCTATGAAATATTGTTGGGGAAAGATGTAAAACTTTGGGATGAATTTGCTCCGAATTTATATCAGATAGACGCGTTATTGGCAATAGAAGGTGAAGAGGATCAGAAGAGTACAACTTTCGGTATACGAAAAGTGGAGCAGGGGAGCCATCATATTCGTTTGAATAACCGGAATATTCACCTTCGCGGTGTATTGGATTGCGCGGCATTCCCGCTTACCGGCTATCCTTCGGTGTATATGGAGGATTGGAAAAGAATTTTTTCTACCATCCGGTCTTATGGCATGAATCATGTGCGTTTTCATTCCTGGTGTCCTCCGGAAGCGGCATTTGAAGCCGCGGATGAATTGGGCATGTATATTCAGGCCGAACTACCGATGTGGATCAAAGATGTGGGTAAAGATCCTTTACACCGTGATTTTTTTGAGAAAGAGATGTATGCTATTCTGAATGAATACGGAAATCATCCTTCTTTTATCCTGATGTGTAACGGAAATGAAAACGAGGGAAATTTTGATGTATTAGAAGATCTGGTAAAGAAAGCGCAGGCTTATGATAAGCGTCGTTTATATTCGGCTTCTACCGCGCGTACGCATACGAAATCTGATCAGTACTATGTCTCTCATGTTACCCATAAGGGAGGAATAACAGTCTATGAAGGACGGCCTGCGACCAATTGGGATAAAAGCAAGGAATCGGATATTGATGTTCCGGTCATAGCTCATGAGAGCGGACAACGTTGTATGTATCCTGATTTTAATGAGATAAAAAAGTATACGGGAGTATTGGAAGCCCGGAACTTCAACGTGTTTCAGGAGCGCTTAGCTGCCAATGGCATGCTTCATCAGGCGGATGATTTTTTTAAAGCGACAGGCGCTCATACTGTATTGCAGTATAAAGAAGTGAATGAAGCTTTGTTACGGACGCCTAATTCCGGTGGTTTCCAGTTACTTGGATTAGCTGATTTTCCCGGTCAGGGAAGCGCATTTGTCGGAGTATTGGATGCTTTTTGGGAAAGTAAGGGATTGGTGACTCCTGAAAAATTCAGGGAATCATGCGGGCCGGTCGTTCTGTTGGCGCGATTTCCAAAAAGAACTTATACAAATGAAGAAAAATTCAATGCAAGGCTGGATATCTATAATTATGGAGCGAATCCTATCAGAAATAGAAAATTAAACTGGTCTTTAACAACAGAAGAGAATGACATTATTCAAAAAGGAACGTTGTCGATCCCTGTTGTGAATCGTTCGACCGTAGATTCCGTCGCGCAGTTGAATTTCGATTTAAGTAAGATCGACAAAGCCCGGAAATTAACATTGAAAGTTCATCTGGATAATGACGTGCGTAATGAATGGAATATCTGGGTTTATCCGTCTCATCCCGAAAATATTCCGGATAATAATTTTATATGTGTCAAAAAATGGGATGAAACGGCAAAAGAGTACCTTCGTCAGGGAAAGAATGTTTTGCTGATACCGGAGAATGCTGCTGGAAGAAAAACCAAATTTGCAAGCCATTTCTGGAATCCGATTATGTTTAACTGGAAACCACTTATTGTCGGTACTTTAATCGATGCTGCACATCCGGTTTTTGACGATTTTCCTACGGCGGATTACGCCGATTGGCAATGGTGGGATATTTTGAATTATGGTATTGCCTTGGAAATGAATGATATCAAAAATATTACACCTCTTATTCAGAGTATTGATTCGTATGAAACAAACCGGAAATTGGGAATTGCTTTCGAAGCACAGGTAGAAAACGGCAACTTGTTTGTTCTGAGCCTTGACGTTGAAAAAGAGATAGAACAGAGAGCAGCTATGCGACAATTGCTCGTTTCGGTGAAGAAATATATGAATTCCGAAAAGTTCAATCCGGTTTCTAAACTAAAAAGTTATGAATTAGATATGCTTTTCAGTACTTCGGAAGATAGTCCGGCAGAACGGAATAACTCGGCAGTAAAGCAACTTTTGAACCAGTAGTTGTTTTTTTTAAAGGTTGAACATTGCTCACAATGTTGGCGACATAAGCAAATATTGTACAATAAATTGGGGGGCTCATTAAAAATACGTATCTTTGATGGTATCAAATGATAGCATCAATATGAAGCCTCCGTATTCGATAACGCCTCAAATATTAGGTCAGATAGTTTCCATATCGGAAAAAATGGGCGAAGTAAAAACAGCATATTTACTACAGCCACCAACTGTATTGCGTAAACAAAACCGGATAAGAACGATTCAGTCTTCTCTTGGGATTGAGGGAAATACTCTATCCGTTGAGCAAATTACAGCTATAATAAATAATAAACGAGTATTGGCGCCTGAAAAAGATATTTTGGAAGTAAAAAATGCTATTCTCGCTTATCAACATATTGACGATTATAAGCCATATAGCCTCTCTTCCATTTGCAGTGCGCATAAATTGTTAATGAAAGGCTTAGTTGAGACGGCAGGCAAAATCAGAACGAGTAGTGTTGGCGTCATGAAGGGTTCTCAGATTTCGCATATCGCTCCGCCGGCACATTTGCTAAAAATACAATTACAAGAATTGCTGATGTACGCGAGGAATGACAAAGATCCTTTGTTGATACGAAGTTGCGTATTCCATTACGAGTTTGAGTTTATCCACCCCTTTATAGATGGGAATGGACGCATGGGACGATTGTGGCAAACCGTTTTATTACGACAAGGCTATCCCGTTTTTGATTTTTTGCCGGTGGAAAGTCTTATCAAAAAACGACAGGCGGAGTATTATAATTCGCTTGAAATTTCTGACAAAAAAGGTGATTCAACTTTGTTCATTGAATTTATGCTATCTGTGATTGACGATTCACTGGAAGAATTATTATCTTCACAACCTGTCCGACCAACATCCGAAAGCAGGATTGTCATGTTCAAAAAAATTATAGCAGATGCGACATTCAGCAGAAAAGAATATATGCGACATTTCAAAGATATATCGACAGCCACAGCCAGCCGCGATTTGAAACAGGCAACTGAGCAAGGAGTCTTGATTAAATCAGGAGACGGAAGAGTGACATTATATAAATTTCGAGAAGAATAAATTTGTATTGCCAACTGATTATTGCGTTCCTTCTTCTAAATGTCTGCTGTTTCTTTTAAATAACAGTCGAATAGGTTTTATGAACTATTTATCAAATAGTTACCTTATCTTTTAAGAGAAAAAGCGATAAAATTTTGGCTTCCCTATGACAAATCCGTACTTTTGCAAGAAGCTGTTCCATACTAAGCATCTTCAACTATGATTGAATTGTTGACAGTGAAGCGTATAATTTAATAAATATTTCAATGAACACCGTTCTTATCATTGATGACGAGATCCAAATCCGGACGCTACTCTCCCGGATGATCGGATTGGAAGGCTATGAAGTTATTCAAGCTACGGACTGTAGGTCTGCTCTTAAACAAGTTGAAAAGCAGTTTCCGGAAGTGGTGCTATGCGACGTTTTTCTTCCTGACGGAAATGGTGTCGATTTGGTTTCAGAGATAAAAAAGAAATCTTCCTGTTCGGAAATAATTCTTCTGACAGCTCACGGCAATATTCCGGATGGCGTTCAAGCCATTAAAAACGGTGCGTTTGATTATATTACCAAAGGGGACGATAATAATAAAATTGTTCCTTTACTCTCCCGTGCCATGGAAAAAGCCCGGATGAACATACGACTTGAAAATCTGGAAAAACAAGTCGGGCAAATGCATTCTTTCGATTCCATCACAGGGCAATCGGAAGCAATAAAAGAAGCTATTTCTTTGGCCCGAAAAGTATCAGTGACCGATGTCCCCGTCCTTTTGACCGGCGAAACAGGTACCGGTAAGGAAATTTTTGCACATGCGATTCATTCCGGAAGCAAACGGGCAAAGAATAATTTTGTGGCCGTAAACTGCTCTGCTTTTAGTCATGAATTGCTCGAAAGCGAAATGTTCGGACATAAAGCCGGAGCATTTACCGGTGCGATGAAAGACAAGAAGGGTTTGCTGGAGGAAGCCCACAGTGGAACCTTGTTCTTAGACGAAATCGGAGAAATGCCTATAGATTTACAGGCTAAGTTATTAAGGGTATTGGAAAATGGAGAATATATCCGGGTGGGAGATACGAAAGCAAACCGTATCGATGTGCGTATCATAGCGGCTACCAACCGTAACCTCTCCAAAGAAATAGAAGACGGGCGTTTCAGGGAAGATTTATTTTACCGGCTTTCTGTTTTCCGGATTCATCTGCCGGCTCTACGGGAAAGGGCCGGTGATATCGAACTGTTGGCAACGTTTTTTATAGATACTTTATCCAAAAAACAGGGGTATAAAATATTAAACATTAGTTCTTTATATATGGATACGCTGAAAAGACAACCCTGGAAAGGGAATATCCGGGAATTACGCAATGTGATTGAACGAAGTCTGATTGTTTCCGATGGGAAAAAACTGGATAAACAGGATTTACCCCTTGAAATTCAAAACAGTGATTACGGTATGTCCCAAACAAATAATTTTGAGTTGTCGGAAATGGAACGACGCCATATCATCCGTGTATTGGAACATACGAAAGGTAATAAAACCGAAACCGCCCGGTTGTTGAAAATAGGACTGACAACTTTATATCGGAAAATGGAAGAATACGGGATTTGATTTCAATTCCGACCCTTCCAAAATAAAAATACACCCTTCCAAAATGAAAAGGTTTTCTGCTTTGGCAAGAGAACCTTTTTTTGTTTTACTTCGTTATAATACAAAGAATTATGCTTTGCCAAAATCATTATGGCACATCATTGGCATACCTTCTATCGATAACATAATGTATAACTTTTAAAAACAAAAAAACATGGAATATGGAGTATGGCTTATCTTTTGCCTTTTAAGTGGACTGACTTGTTTCTGGCTTTTTTATAAAAGCATCGGATGGTTCTCAAAAATTTGATTTCAAAACCGGATAAATTAAAATTAGTATGACAGCTTTATTTATTATTGCAATAGCAGTATTCGTATATATCTGTTACGTGCTGCTCAAACCTGAAAAATTTTAAGAGATGTATTCAGAAATTTTAGGAATCGTATTGATGTTTGTTGCAACGGTTGCCCTGGCAATTCCGTTCGGTAAATACATCGCAAAAGTTTATGGAGGAAACCGGACATTTCTGGACCCTGTATTCAGCCCTGTTGAAAAGTTCTTTTACAAATTCAGCGGAATTAATCCTTCCGTTGAAATGACCTGGAAGCAACACATGTCGGCGCTTCTTACCATCAACATGATATGGTTTATTCTCGGAATGCTCATTCTGATGACACAACAATGGCTACCGTTGAATCCGGATAAGAACCCGAATATGTCGCCTGAATTGGCGTTTAACACGACTATTTCATTTGTGGTAAATTGTAACCTGCAACATTATTCGGGTGAAACCGGTATCAGTTACCTGGGGCAACTCTGGTTGATGTTTCTTCAATTCGTGAGCGCCGGAACGGGGATGGCTGCCGCTGCCGTTATTTTCAGGGCATTCAAAGAAAAAACAACGACCCGGTTAGGTAATTTTTATCATTTCTTTGTCAAATCCTGTACGCGGATATTATTGCCTGCTTCCTTTATTGTGGCTTTAATATTGGTCTTTAATGGAACACCCATGACATTCGAAGGCAAAGACAGTATCACCACTTTACAGGGCGACAGTGTGGACGTTTCCCGCGGGCCTGCTGCTGCCTTCGTTGCCATCAAGCATGTAGGAACCAATGGTGGCGGTTTTTTCGGGGCCAATTCGGCTCACCCTTTTGAAAATCCGAATTACATCACCAATATGACCGAAATGATGGCGCAGTTCATTATACCGGTAGCTATGATTTTCGCTTTCGGTTTCTTTATCGGAAGAAAAAAGCTCTCCTGGATGATATTTGCGGTGATGACTACCGGTTTTCTATTGCTTGCCATTCCCAACATAAAGATGGAAATGGATGGAAATCCGGCCATAGCTGCAATGGGAATAGATAATTCTTCCGGAGCTATGGAAGGGAAAGAAACGAGGATAGGTGCAGCGGCATCCGGTTTCTGGAGCATTGTCACTACGGTTATTTCAACGGGTTCCGTCAACTCCATGCACGACAGCTCGATGCCCCTGTCGGGAATGAACGAGTTACTTGCCATGATGATTAACTGTTTTTACGGCGGTGTGGGAGTCGGAATACTTAACTTCTTTATTTTCATTATTCTGGCCGTATTTATCAGCGGATTGATGGTAGGCCGCACCCCGGAATTTTTAGGAAAGAAAATCGAAGCGCGGGAAATGAAAATAGCCATGATTATCGCCTTGCTACATCCGTTCCTGATTTTAGTCGGTACGGGTTTGGCTACGGCATTACCGCATCTGGGTGCATTGACGCTGAACAATCCCGGATTTCACGGCTTCAGTGAAATATTATACGAATACACTTCTTCCTCTGCAAATAACGGAAGCGGTTTCGAAGGCTTGGGAGACAATACCCTTTGGTGGAATATAAGCACCGGATTTGTCCTGATCCTGTCGAGGTTTCTTCCTATTATAGGCCCGGTTGCCATCGCAGGATTACTGGCGGAGAAAAAATATATTCCTGAAAGCGCAGGAACACTGAAGACGGATACTGCTACATTCGGTTTAATGGTCTTTGCCGTAATCGTTATCGTAGCCGCATTGTCGTTCTTCCCGGCGCTTACTTTAGGCCCGATTGCCGAATATTTTTCAATGTATTAAATTCAATTTAAAAGAAAATGAAATCCAAAGATAATTCATTGTTTCAGAAAGACCTGATACTACAGGCATTCAGGCAGGCTTTTGTGAAACTCAATCCAAAAATCATGTTCCGGAATCCCGTTATGTTTACAGTAGAAATAGGAACATGCATCATGCTCATCGTCTCGTTGTGGATTCTGACCGGAGAAACTTCCCAGGGTAGTTTCGGATATAATTTCACCGTATTCCTGATGTTATTATTTACTTTGTTGTTCGCTAATTTTGCCGAAGCATTTGCCGAAGCAAGGGGTAAAGCACAAGCCGACAGTTTACGTAAGACAAGGGAAGAAACACCTGCCCGGAAAGTCACTACAAAAGACGGACAGTTCATTATGGTCAACTCTAACGAACTTGTCAAAGGTGATATGGTATTTTGCGAATCCGGAGATATTATCCCTTGCGATGGAGAAATCGTCGAAGGAATGGCGAGTATCGACGAAAGCGCCATCACAGGAGAATCCGCACCTGTTATCCGGGAAGCGGGTGGAGACAAAAGCAGTGTTACCGGTGGCACAAAGGTTTTATCCGACAAAATAAAAATCATGGTAACGGCACGTCCCGGAGAAAGTTTTCTGGACAAGATGATTGCATTGGTCGAAGGAGCCAGCCGCCAGAAAACACCGAATGAAATCGCACTGACAATTTTGTTAGCCGGATTTACCCTTGTGTTTATCATTGTAACTGTCACTCTGAAACCTTTTGGCGATTATGCCAATGTAACCATTACAATTGCCTCTTTCATCTCTTTATTTGTCTGCCTTATTCCGACAACCATTGGCGGATTACTTTCTGCCATCGGTATTGCCGGAATGGACAGGGCATTGCGGGCAAACGTTATTACCAAATCAGGGAAAGCAGTGGAAACAGCAGGAGATATCGATACTCTGTTATTGGATAAAACCGGAACAATTACCATCGGAAACCGTAAAGCAACCCGGTTTTATCCGGAGAAAGGAGCCGATATGCATGCCTTTGCAGGAGTTTGTATGATGGCATCCGTATCAGACGAAACACCCGAGGGAAAATCGATTGTACAATTAGGAAGGGAATCAGGCATGCAGATGCGAAGCCTGAATGTGGAGGGCAGCCGGATGATTAAGTTCTCTGCGGAAACCAAATGTTCGGGAATTGATTTGCAAAACGGATTTCAAATCCGTAAAGGTTCTTCCGATGCCATCCGGCAGATAACGGAAAAGGCAGGTAATCCTTTCCCGAAAGAAATGGATGAAATCATTACCGCTATTTCAAGTAATGGAGGAACTCCGCTGGTCGTTTGCATTAACCAAAAAGTAGCCGGAGTTATCGAATTGCAGGATATTATCAAACCCGGCATTCAGGAACGTTTTGAACGCCTGCGTAAAATGGGAGTGAAAACGGTTATGGTAACAGGAGATAACCCTCTGACAGCTAAATATATTGCGGAAAAAGCCGGGGTTGACGATTTTATTGCTGAAGCCAAACCGGAAGATAAAATGAACTATATCCGCAAAGAACAGGAAGCCGGAAAATTAGTAGCCATGATGGGTGATGGAACCAACGACGCGCCAGCCCTTGCACAAGCCAATGTAGGCGTGGCCATGAATAGCGGCACCCAGGCTGCCAAAGAAGCCGGAAATATGGTCGATTTGGATAATGACCCGACCAAACTGATTGAAATTGTGGAAATTGGAAAACAATTGCTGATGACCCGGGGTACGTTAACAACTTTTTCCATTGCCAACGATGTAGCCAAATATTTTGCCATCATTCCGGCTCTGTTCATCACAGCTATTCCGGCTTTACAACACCTGAACATTATGGGTTTGCACAGTTCTCAAAGCGCCATTCTTTCGGCTGTAATTTTTAATGCCATCATTATCCCACTCCTGATACCGTTAGCTTTGAAAGGAGTAAAATACAAACCCATCGGGGCTTCGGCATTGTTGAGGCGGAATCTTCTGATTTACGGATTGGGTGGAATTATCATCCCATTCGCCGGAATTAAAATCATAGACAGTATAATCTCTTTATTTATATAAAAATGAAACGACATATCTTACCAGCTATCAAGCTGACAATCATAACAATTTTGTTTTTTGCCATTGTTTATCCCTGTACGGTTTGGGCGATTGCTCAACTTTCGTCAGGCAATGGTAAAGGTGAAACTATCGAATATGATGGAAAGAAATTCTATAGTAATATCGGGCAGTCTTTTACGGATGATAAGTATTTCCAATCCCGTCCTTCGGCTGTCGGCTATAATGCCGCCGGTTCGGCAGGAAGTAATAAAGGCCCGTCTAATGAAGAATACCTGGCAGGAGTACAAGCACGGATAGATACTTTTCTGGTGCATAATCCGGGCGTTGATAAATCGGAAATTCCTGTCGAATTGGTTACGGCCAGCGGTAGCGGTTTAGACCCCGATATTTCTGCTAAAGCCGCCAAAGTACAGGTAAAGCGGATTGCCGGGATTCGTAATATTTCCGAAATTCAGTTATATCAGTTAATTGATGAACAAACCGAAGGCCCCGTTCTGGGAATCTTCGGCCCGGAAAAAATCAATGTATTGAAACTCAACATTGCCCTGGATAAACTTGAAACAAAACCAGAATGAACAGTTGATACAAATCAATAAAAAGAAAGAAAATGAAAATCAATCATTTTAAAAAGCTATTGAAAGTATTCACTATCGGAATAATCAGTTATGGAAGCATCAGCATGGTATCTGCCCAGGAGAAAAATCCATTGACTATCACGAAGCAAACGCTGGATATAGCATGGAAAAACGGGGAATTGATCGATGCTATTTTTGTCGAAAGGGACGAAACTTTCTCAGATAATGATTTAGTTATTTCAACTGTATTAACATTCGGATTTTAGAATCAAAAAGAATGAAAGAAAAAAATGCACAACATTTTCTTGATCTTATAAAAAAATCCCATCGGGGAAAGTTCAAGATTTACATCGGAATGATCGCCGGCGTGGGGAAAAGCTACCGCATGTTGCAGGAAGCGCATGAGTTGCTGGACAGTGGAGTGGACATCCGGATTGGTTATATCGAAACGCATGGCAGGGCAGGTACGGATGCATTATTGACGGGCTTGCCCGTCATTCCGCGTAAAAAGATTTTCTATAAGGGGAAAGAACTGGAAGAGATGGATTTGGAATCCATCCTTCAGATTCATCCCGAAATTGTTATTGTAGATGAGCTTGCCCATACCAATGTGGAAGGAAGCCTTAACAAAAAAAGGTGGCAGGATGTCATGACACTTCTGGATGAAGGAATAAGTGTTATTTCGGCTGTCAATATCCAACACATTGAGAGTTTGAACGAAGAAATACAGAAAATTTCCGGTATTGAAGTAAAGGAACGCATTCCCGACAGCCTGTTGCAGGATGCCGACGAAGTCGTGAACATCGATCTGACAGCGGAAGAACTAATCGACCGGCTGAAAGCCGGGAAAATCTATGTCCCGGAAAAGATCCAGACGGCATTGAATAATTTCTTCAAGACCGAAAACATTCTTCAACTCCGCGAACTGTCATTAAAAGAGGTGGCTTTACGGGTTGAGAAGAAAGTGGAAAATGAAGTGGTATCTGATCATCAGGGAGTCAGGCACGAACGCATTCTGGCCTGCATCAGTTCCAATGAAAAGACCCCGCGGAAAATCATTCGGAAAGCAGCCCGGCTGGCAGCGATATATAACACATCGTTTACTGCTGTTTATGTTCAGAAACCGAAAGAAAGCGTGGATAAAATAGACCTGGCCCGGCAACGCTACCTGTTGAATCACTTCAGCCTGGTAACGGAGCTCGGTGGAGAAGTATTGCAAATACAATCCCGGAATGTTTTAGGTAGTATTATTAACGTTTGTAAGGAACGCCAGATTACCATTGTTTGCATGGGAAGTCCTGATTTTCGAATGCCTTTTGCCCTTATATCCTCTCTCCGGTTTAAATTATTTATGAAACATTTGGCTCAACTAAACGTGGATTTACTTATACTTGCATAATTTTTAAATAGACAAAAGATAATACAAATAGCCATGAATATTAAAACAAAATTAATACTCGGTCTGGGTTTATTGGCTGGAATGATTGTCCTTTTGGTTGCCCTTTCGGTCTCCAATCTTCAGTTATTGACAGAAACCGACCCGCGCAGTCCGGAAGCAGCACCCATGCTTGACAGGGCTTTATTATGGATTTCCATTACAGGAAGCGTATGTATCCTGAGTGGTATCTTTTTGTTTTTCTGGTTACCCCGGTCCATCGATAAGGCCATCAAGAAGTTGACAAATGGTATTACGGAGATAGCCAATGATAACTATGAAAAGCGATTGGATTTCAAAAAAAATGAAGAGTTCGGAATAGTAGCTGAAAGCTTTAACCGGATGGCGGAGCGATTATCGGAATTCAAAGCCGGCGTTTTGTCTGATATCCTTTCGGCAAAAAAGTTTCTTGAAGCAATAGTCAACAGCATTAACGAACCCATTATCGGACTGAATACCGAAAAAAAAATCCTGTTCATCAACAATGAAGCCCTGAATATACTGAACCTGAAAAGAGAAACTGTTTTGCAACAACCGGCCGAACAGTTGGCTTTACAAAACGATTTACTCCGGAAACTGGTAAAGGAATTATACCATCCGGTTGAAAAGAAAGAACCCTTGAAAATTTACGCATACAACAAAGAAAGTTATTTTCAGGCATTTTACATTCCTATCCGGAATACGGAACCTCAGAACAATAAGGATCAGGAATTGGGAAATGTAATTCTATTGAAAAACATTACCGAATTCAAAGAACTGGATTCTGCCAAAACCACCTTCATTTCTACCATCTCGCATGAACTGAAAACACCTATTTCTGCGATTATGATGAGCGCCAAACTATTGGAAGATAAAAGGATAGGGGACCTGAATGCAGAGCAGGAACAACTCTCTGAAAGCATCAAAGAAAACAGTGAACGTTTATTGAATGTTACTTCCGAACTCTTAAATATCACTCAGGTTGAAGCCGGAAACTTACAGTTACGTCCTAAAATTACCAAGCCGATTGAACTGATTGAATATGCTATTAAAGCCAATCAGGTACAAGCCAATAAATTCAATATCCACATTGAAGTGGAATATCCCGAAGAAGGAAAAATAGGGAAATGCTTTGTCGACAGTGAAAAAATCGCCTGGGTACTGACCAATCTGTTAAGCAATGCTATTCGCTATTCAAAGGAAAACGGGCGGGTCATTATCGGAGCAAAGCAAGATGACAAACAGATTGAAATTTATGTTCAGGATTTTGGCAAAGGAATCGATCCCCGTTATCACCAAAGTATTTTTGACCGTTATTTTCGCGTGCCCGGAACTAAGATTCAGGGAAGCGGACTGGGACTTTCCATTTCAAAAGATTTCGTGGAAGCACATAATGGTTCGTTAACTGTAGAAAGTGAACTTGGCAAAGGAAGCCGGTTTATAATAAGGTTAAATAGGTAAATTATAAAATAGTTTGTTTGTCCGTTCCGTAGCCCACAGAGACTTTCTTCAATTCTGCAAAAGTATATTTTAACATTTGCATATTAATTAAGCAAAAGTAAAATCTTACCTGAAAAAAAACAGCATTATTACAATTTTTGTATTAGCTCTGCTATTTTTCACCAGTTGTGGGTCGCAGAAAGTCAGTACACTTACAAATAAAATTCAATTACAAAAGAAACAGAAACGACATTTGAGGAGACAAAGGTTCAGTTTTACAGTAACCTGCAGAACCTGTTTATGAAATCTTCCTTTGTTATTGTGCTGATAATTAATTGAATACGATTGTTGTTTTGCCGAAATTGGGTATTGCTTCCAGTGTTTTGCAGTAATTACCCCAGGCGATTTCCGGATAATCCCATTGGTTGTTGATATATAAAATTAATTGTTCATCCGCGTGTTTATTTGTTCTGCAGGCTAATGATGCATCTTTCGAAAGAACGGATAGGCTGTTTTCCGGACTATTCATCGTGGATAGGGTATAATACCGGATGTTTTCCTTCATACCCTTGGCTTTTTGTGTCAGGGGTTTTTTGACATTTGTTCCCGCATCCGCCCAGTAATAGTAGTTCTTTGTGTCTGAGGGCCATTCCTGAACCGGTTTTTTGCCGTAGGCAACCTGTTTTTCGTTGTAGAAGGCTGTTTCTCCCTCATTTCCGGCAAAATCATTTTCGGGATAATAACTCCAGTAGCCTTTTCGGTTCCATTTTAAGTAATCAAAATTCCCCGGCAGATAAAATTTAAGTCCTGCTTCCCGGATATATCCGTTTGGCTGTCCTGTCGTCAGATAGTCAATATCCATCTGCCCTTCGGCCGATATACGTATGGATAGGTCTACCAATACGTTTTTATAGTAACCGGACAGCATGATGCGTACATCGTTATCTTTCTTGTTCCATGTCAGGCTTTTTTTATTCCAGTCCGAATCGGAGGTAATAAATTTATTGGCGCTTTTGCGAACTTCGGCTCCTGTCAGATGATTCAGGTTTATATCTAAATGGAGGAACGGACCTTTTTCAATGATGACTTTCCCATTGGAAACCGCATTGACAATGAGTCCTGTTTCTTTACAGAACGGTATCTCAAAAGTGCCCCCTTTCACAATCACTCTGTCGGACGTTTCTTCAATAGAGAGGCTACCTGTATGTTGCCCGGATGGAAGTTGAATTTTTTCTTCACCCAGCGTTATATTGCTTATGTCAATTATTCCACTCTTTTTTGTCATGGCTTTTACGGTAAGCTTTTCACCGTCTTCCCATGCTTCGCCGGGTATAATCAGAAAGCCTTTTTTATGAGGTTCCAGAGAAGGGCCGCTGATACTTTTTTCTTGACCTTTATAAGTATAGCTGATGATAATTTCATTCAGGTCGGTATGGTCGAAACGATTGTATACAGGTAGGATCAGCCTTTCTCCCGGTGTGAAATCTTTTATTTGTTCCGTTAAGATTTTAACCGGGGAATGGGCTTTTTTCGTAGACCAGAATTCCGGTTTTTCCCTGCGCCAGACATCCACAATTCCCCATTCTCCGTATCCTACGCAATTACCCTGATAACCTTCCGGTTTGGCCGTTTTCGCAAATTCTTTCCAGAATGGAGTTCCTGCCTTCAACGGAGGAACCATAAATGTTTCGTCGATATACCCCCAGATAGCGCCTCCCAGTCCTCCGGAAGTGGGGAATAAACCGCTCCACATCATATCGATGGATTTTCCCCAGAATTCGCGGATGTTCGGGTCTTCCTGCAGGGTAGCATACGTATAACAGGCGGGATGCGCCCATTCGTCGAACAAGGCCGGAATGCCATGCCCCTGAAATCCGCGCGTGGTCATTCCCCACTGGTAAAGATTTCCGTACACATCCTGATAATGCATGCTGAGAATATCATATATTTTGTCATCGCCCTTTACGGAACCGGGATAGCTGAAAATAACCGGACGCGTTTCATCGTAACTTTTGGACCAGTCCCAACATTGTTGGAAGTTTTCTCCGTAAACACTCTCGTTTCCTATGGACCAGAATATGATGGAAGGGTGTGAATAAAAAGATTGTACCATTTCTTTGTATTGCGACAGGTAACGTTCTCTGAATTCGAGACTGTCCTGCGTTTTCCCCGGAGCATAATTTTTCTGACGGTATGTATCGACAAAACAAACGGCTGTTTCACTTTCCACATAGATACCGAATTTATCACAATACTCCAAAAACTTTTCAGAAGGCGGATAATGGGATGTACGAACAAAATTCATGTTTGATTTTTTGAATAGCGTAGCATCCAGACTATCTAATTCGGCTGTAGTCGTACGCCCCAGGACCGGATGTATGTCGTGCCGGCAGGCGCCACGAAGTTTTACCGGCATGCCGTTTACCAGCATTCTATCGCCTTTTATCTTCACATCGCGAAAGCCGATCTTACGGCTGAAACTGTAAATATCTCTACCGTCCTTACGGAGTGTTACGCTTAGAGTATATAAATCAGGATGTTCAGCGTCCCACTTCGATGGGTTTTCTACCCGAATTTTATGAATAACATCTCCGGCGCTGTTATTGATGGAAAACTTATTTTCCCGTAGGGCTACCTTTTTACCTTCAGGATCTGTCAACATATATTCTATCTCTGTTTCGTTTGCATTTTTTGTGATGCAGCTCAGTTGCAGAACCGCGTCTTTATAAAGCGTATCGAGATGAGTTTCTATACGGAAATCATGAATATGCGTTTGAGGTAAAGCAAAGATCGTGACATCCCTCAGGATACCTCCGACCGGATGATGCGCGTAACCGGATGCGTAGGAAATATCGTCCAGCCGGTCGGTTACTTCCAACATGATTTCATTCTTTTTTCCGGGCCTTACAAATGCCGTTACATCCGTTTCCCAGCGGGTAAAACCTCCGTGATGATCTCGTACATACTGTCCGTTTACGCTAAGGCGCGCATAGCTGTACACGCCATCGAAACGGAGAATGATACGTTGTCCGTCGAAGTCCGCAGGTAACGTAAAAGCCTTTTTATACCAAAACGGTTTGTCGTGTTCGATGGCATACCCCTGCATAACGGCTTCGCCCGGTACTTCGATCGTTGTCCATTTACTTCCGGCGGAATATTTAAACTGCCAGGTTCCGTTCAATAAAACAGATGGCTGTTTAACGTTTTCTATTTTTGTTGGGATAATGTATGTATCCGATGCAACTGTCCGGTAGCTATTAACTGAAATAATACCACATACAACAATTGATAAAAAGAATTTACGAATATCCATAAGTTTAGTAGTTATTTAGTGAGTTCTTTCGGTGTTACTCCGATCTGTTGCTTAAATATTCTTGAAAAATACTGAGGTGATTTGAATCCGCATATAAAGCATATTTCTTTTATTGATTTTTCTGTATTTCTCAGAAATTCGATCGCTTTATTGATGCGAACCTGATTCAGGTAATCCAACGGGGATAGATTCAGATACTTTGTAAATAATTTACGTAAATACCGTTCCCCGATTCCGGCAGCATCTGCAATATCAGTGATAGATATATCCGACTGAAAATGGTTGCGTATAAAGGATATCGCCTTTTTCATGGATTCGCTGTTGCACATCGGAAGGTAATTATCTTCCATGTGCCTGTTGATCAGGACAAGTAGTTCCGCGTAATACATGAGTACTAAATAATTATAATACCTCTTTTTTGATTCCAGTTCATTCACTATTCGTTGGATAGCTCTCATGATACGAACATTGTTAACTATTTTAATGATTTTATTTTCACTTGAAAATACAGTGATAGGAGTTAAACCATTCAGTGTCTGTCCTTCATGTAAATCAAATTTAGAGAAAACCTCCGGCAGAAATTCGAGTTGCATCAAAGTGCATCCATTCGAACCTGCTTCAAAAAAGTGGTCGACATTGGATGATATAATCATCATTTCATCTTTGTTGAAGATAATACTTTCATTATTATCGAGTCGCATAATACAACTACCCTTTTTTACATAGTTTATTTCAATTCTTAAATGCTGATGAGTACCGAATGTTTCAAAGGGTTTAAATGATATGAATCGGAATACATCCGCTAATCGTTTATATTTAAGATTATTGGTAATGCTCTCCAAGAGATCCCATAATGACTGCTCGTTCGAATTGATCATGGCGTTCAGGTTTATTACAGAGCAAAGATAAAAAATCATCCCATAAAGAAACGGTCATTCAGAAAAAAATATAAGCATCATTTAGGACTATAATGGGCATAGAATTGTATAAAACGGAACTGATTTGCGATGCATAAATAAAAGACGTATTCTTTTATAAAATATTTTTTGCTTTGTTCCCGTACTCTTTTTGGTAATCGGAGGGTAGCATGTTTGTGGAACGTTTAAATTGATTGATGAAATTGGATAAATTATTAAATCCGGATTCTAAACTGACTGTTGAAATTTTCATCTTCCCCTCAATCAATAATTTTTTTGCATGGCCAAGCCGCATATCATTCAAATATTCAACAAAAGTTTTTTTTGTCCGTTTTTTAAAATAGCGACAGAATGCCGTTGGAGTTAAGCCAATTAATGCGGAAACATCTTCTAATTTCACATCAGGAGTCGTAAAGTTTTGAACAAGATATTTATATACTTTATTAAAGCGGTTGAAGTCGTCGGAATATACTGATTCTGTGAATCCGACACTTGCCAGGATTTCATATTCGTCGGAGATTGCCATCACTTCAAGTATATTCAGTAGATCCGTGATTTTGTTGATACCTTTACCGGAAAAGGAATTCCGGATCATTTCTCCGATTTTATGTCGTGTATTGCCTGTGAATTTCAAGCCTCTTCTGGAGTGTTCAATCAGATTGCGGATATTGTTCATCTCCGGTAATCTGATCAGATTTGGTTCTAATATCTCACGTTTAAAGAATAAGCAAATGCAGGTGGCGCGTAATCCTGAATCTTTGTTGAAGAAAATGTCATCATTTCTCCATTCGTGAGGAAGTTTTGGTCCTATCATGCAAATATCTCCTTCGGTATATCCCTCTATGTGATCACCGACAAAACGGGTTCCGGTTCCACTTTTTATATACATTATTTCTATCGCCGGATGAAAGTGCCATGGAACAATGAAATGAGGCAGGTCTTCGACATAATAATGTATATGACTGTCGATGGGAAAAGGTAATTCCTGGTATAGTGGTTTCATAAAAATCAATACATATATTTTGAATCAAAGATAGCGCTTTCTTATGGATGTGGAGATAATCAGATGGTTAAACTATCTGAAATTATGTATATCGTCTTCATAAAATATTTTTATGATAGAATACCATAGTTGTTAGAGAAAATCCTAAAACTTTGACCTGGATATACCTATTATTTTTGTCTGCAGGAATTATGATATTACAATAATAAGCTTATGAATACACAAAAAACCAGTATGCCTTCCCTCTTTTTTACAGAAGATTTATTAATCGGCGAAGAGGTGATCAAAACTTATCGCCGGATGAGTGATTTAGCCGGTGTCTTTAAAGACCGGCACGAATTAGAACATATTCCGTCAGATACACTTATTTACGAAGTGTATAGCCATACGCCTTTGAAAGAGGGATCACCGGGTGGTTTATACTTTGGATTAACCCGGATTTTTCCGGGAAAAGTCGGGCAGGAGTATTTTATGACCAAAGGGCATTTTCATGCCGAGAGATACACTTCGGAATATTATTGGGGGATAAAAGGCGAAGGTGTGCTTATCCTTATGGATTCGTCCCGGAATATTCGGGCGGAACGTATGTTTCCCGGTAGCTTACACTTCATTCCCGGTGGTGTTGCCCACAGGGTAGCCAATACCGGGAATGATCTATTAGCTTTTGCCGCCTGCTGGCCGTCTGATGCAGGACACAATTACGACGAAATTGCTTTGAACGGTTTTTCTGCGAGGTTAATGGATATAAACGGCATACCTAAACTCGTATAAATCATGTATAGTATAGTTATTGATCTTGGAGGTACAATCATCAAGATAGGATTAATGTATAAAGGAGATATTTGTGAATACAAAAGACTGGATTCCAAATTGTCCGTGGGATTGTTACCTAACCTTCCCCGGATAAAACAGGAGATAAATGATATTCTTTCCGGAAGGGATATCAGGCACGCTGATTTATATGGAATCGGTATCGCTTTTCCCGGGTTGGTCGATCCTGTTAGCAATCAGGTTATTTCTACAAATGAAAAGTATGATGATGCCTGTAATATTAACATATCCGAATGGGTGCAGGCAAATTGGAATACGCTTTTTTATATGGATAATGATGCCCGGATGGCTGTTACCGGTGAGTGGCACAAGGGAACTGCAACCGGACTTGATAATGTTGTCATGATGACTTTGGGGACAGGAATCGGCACAGGAGTCATTATGGATGGTAAGGTTATATATGGGCAACATTTTCAGGCGGGTTCACTTGGAGGACATTTTGTCGTTGATTATAAAGGCCGGAAGTGTACTTGTGGGAATAAGGGGTGTGTAGAGGCATTGGCTTCTTCCTTTTTCCTGCCTACGATCATTAAAGAACATCCACAGGTTTCTTTTTCATTTAAAAAAGAGGCGGACCGATTAGATTTCAAGGAACTCTTCAGGTTGGCACAAGCCGGAAATACGGATGCTATTTTAGTCCGGAATGAATGTCTGGATATATGGAGTGCGGCGATTATCACCTATATTCATGCTTATGATCCGGAAATAGTTGTATTGGGAGGGGGAATTATGAAAAGTCAACAAATAATAATTCCCTATTTACAGAAAAAGGTTGATGAATATGCCTGGTGTCCTTCGGGTAAAGTGCCGCTTGTCCATTCTTCTCTGGGAGATGATGCGGCGTTATATGGTCTGGAATATATGTTACATAAGAAAAAAATAAGTAGTTTACATCAATACCGGGATCATGAATGAAAAAGTTTTTTTTAATCCGGGTTTTTCTATACTACCGGCAGAAAATCCAATGAGGTTCTTTTATGGGGAAGACGTCTTTGGTCCGGAATTAGAATACCGGCGATTGGATGATATACGTGAAAGTCTAATGGATCCGGGATGTAAAGGGCCGGAAATTGTTTACGCGATTGCGATGGATGTGGGGAAATGCAAACATAAAGCTTTGTTGGAAAAGAAGCATTTATTGTATGGAGTTGTAACCTATTCGGCAGGGAAACTGGGGAGAGAACCTGTTCGTAGTCAGGGGCATATCCATAAAGTGTCGGAATATAGCGGATGGTCGACACCGGAAATCTATGAAATATGGTCGGGGGAAGCCATTATCTATATGCAGGAATACGCAGAGGATAATCCCGGCAGGTGTTTTGCCGTCTATGCGAAACCGGGTGATGTTGTGATTGTACCTCCATACTGGGTACATGCGACCATTAGTGCTGATCCTGAAACGCCTTTGACTTTTGGCGCCTGGTGCGACCGGGATTACGGATTTTGTTATGG
>JAVBNB010000074.1:0-18093 GCA_031551825.1 Tannerella sp.
GGCTTTCAACAGATTGCCCCGTATCTCATTTTCAACACCGGCATAGTCGAATATGCCGGACTTTAATGCTTTGCCGTTGAATATTTTCTCAAAGAAAGCTTTGATCTCATCAGGCTCATTTTTGAAATGAATATAAGTCGACATGCGTAATGCTTTTGCTAAATGGCGTTCGCGGACGAGGCCTTTTGACAGGAAGCTCTCGATTGTGTCGAAGCTAAGGCTGAATCCTGCATCGAAAGCGGTTAAGAGTTCATTTACCCTTTGACACATCTCTTTTACCTGTGCATTCGATTCGGCACGTACATCGGCAAGTTGCGACGCGTACGGTTCACCTAACGCGGGCGGACAGCATAGGCCTTTTCCACTGATATATGTACGTCCGGGATTATTCGGGTCGTTTACCCGTATGCCATTATCCTGGTCTTCTTTCTGAAGGCTGATAAATTCGATGTTGAATAATGGATAAAGATGACGTTTAAGCGCCTCTTTATTCCATTCCTCATAGCCATCCATGGAATAAAAGTCATTTATTCCTACTATTTTAACATCTTCATCGGACGCCTTGTCCAGCGCGTCCGTTAGTTTTTCGAACGCGCTGAAGGAAAATGGCGTGTGTAAATGTGCATTTACATCTGGTATTTGATTGTATGCTCCCATAGTTTATACTCCAAGTTTTTGTCTGCGGATCTGTTCGGCATCCGTAAAATTATAGGTCGGAATGTATCCTTTCAGAGGAACAATTTTTTCATGTACCGCATCGAGGAAGCTTTCTGTCTGTGGGAAGAATGCGTATTCAAGTTCGTAGGCCGGTGTGATCCAGTTACGTGAACCTACTACAACAGGAGGTGCATCCAGGTCGTTGAATGCGAGTTCGGTAATGTTACGCGCCAGGTCATTCAGAAATGATCCGCGTGCCGTAGCGTCGCTTGCTATTACGATGCGTCCTGTTTTCTTTACTGAGGCAAGGACTTTTTCGTAATTGAACGGAACGAGTGAGCGCGCATCAATAACTTCTGCGCTCATGCCATGTTCTTTTTCTAATTTCTCTGCCGCATTGAGCGCTGTATAAAGTGTTGCTCCGATCGTAAGGAACGTAATGTCTTTACCTTCACGTTTGATATCCGGCTCTCCGAATGGTATTTCGTAGTATCCTTCGGGAACTCCGCCTTTGTGGAATTGTTCGCCGATATCGTATATACGCTGGCTTTCAAAGAAAATAACCGGGTCAGTGCCTTGTAATGCGGTATTCATCAATCCTTTCGCATCGTAAGGCGTTGCCGGGAAACAAACTTTCAGTCCCGGAATATGCGCTGCAAGTGAAGTCCAGTCCTGTGAGTGTTGCGCACCATATTTAGATCCTACCGAAACACGTACGACCACCGGCATTTTCAATATGTTACCACTCATTGCCTGCCATTTCGGAAGCTGATTAAATACTTCATCTCCGCAACATCCGAGGAAGTCACAGTACATGATCTCCGGTATTACACGTCCGCCGCACATCGCATAACCGATTGCTGTTCCGATGATTGCCGATTCGGCGATAGGTGAGTTAAATAAGCGGTGGTAAGGTAAAGCTTCGGTTAGTCCGCGGTAAACGGCAAAAGCTCCCCCCCAGTCACGGTTTTCTTCGCCATAAGCAACAAGTGACGCGTCTTTATAGAATCTGTCGGCGATTGCTTCGAAAAGTCCGTCACGCAGTTGGTATTGCTTCATTTTAGAGAATGGTTTGCCGTTTTCGTCGAAAGCGAAACGCTCTTTTTGTGCAAGCTGTTTGACGCGTGGATTTTCTTTCAACGGGTGGTTTACATCCGGTTTTGCATTGGATAAGGAATCTACGGATTTGTTTGAAAACATCATATCCTCTAATAGATTCTGGTTTTTATGCAAGTCCATCAATGGAGATAGTTCCGGATTGATAGCCAGCTTGAATATTTCCAGCATGATCTCCTTGATTTCTTTTTCTATTGAGTCAAGTTCTTTTTGTGTTGTAACACCGGCTTTTACAATATCTTTTCCGTAACTTTTGATGCAATCTATATTTTCCCATGCTTCCACTTCTTCTTTGGTGCGATAAGAAGACGCATCCGAAGGAGAGTGCCCGCTGTAACGATAGGTCAGTACGTCGATTAATACAGGACCGTCTTTTTTCTCTAACAGCGCTTTTTTGCGGCGATAGGCGTCAATCACAGCAAGCGGATTGTAACCGTCTACACGCTCTGCATGCATCTGTTCCGGATTTACCCCGGCGCCGACACGTGCGGCAATATCATACCCCATTGTTTCACCAACGGTTTGTCCACCCATACCATACTGGTTATTCATAATGTTGATGATGATGGGCAGTCCGCCTTTCATGTCTTTTTCCCACAATTGTTTGAACTGGTCCATCGATGCGAAAGATAGCGCTTCCCAGACAGGACCTCGCGCCATGGAGCCGTCTCCGATATTCGCTACGACAACTCCTTTCTTACGGTTTACCTTTTTGTATAACGCGGCGCCTACGGCAATCGTAGCGCTACCGCCTACAATCGCATTGTTAGGGTAGATACCGAACGGAGTAAAGAATGTATGCATACTTCCTCCCAATCCTTTGTTAAACCCTGTCGTACGTGCGAATATTTCAGCTAAAGCTCCATATAGCAGGAAGCGTACGGCAAGTTCTTTTGTATCTTTTCCTTTGTACGCTTTTTTTGCTACGTTCAGCGTAGCTCCGTCCCAGAACTCTTCCATGATTTTTTTCAGTTCTTTTTCCGGAAGCGTCTGGATCGCACGTAAACCTTTCGCTAATATTTCGCCATGGCTACGGTGTGAACCGAATATGAAATCTTCCGTGTCGAGCATATAAGCCATACCTACAGCGGCAGCTTCCTGTCCTGCGGATAGATGCGCCGGTCCCGGGTTGTTGTATTCTATGTCCTGATACGCGCCTGTTGTTTTCACAAGCTGAAGCATCGTTTCGAATTCACGTATAACCGCCATATCGAAATAAATGCGCTTCAGGTCTTCTTTTGTAAAGTTTTTGCTTTTAAGCTCTTCGCTTACTGTTTTTTTGTATTGGTTGACCGGTATGTTTTTAAATTTAACTTCGTCGGCTTTTCTGACTTTTTTAGGATCAATAAATTCTACTTTTGGCATGATGTATAATGATTAATTGTTAATGTTTGATTAATGAAACGCGAAAATGGTTTCTTTGAATATTTCCGAAACTGTCGGGTGGGGGAATACTACCTCTTCCATCTCTTTGAGCGTCATTTCTTGTTCAATAGCCATACAGGCACCGTAAATGATCTCGCTGCAAGGGTTCCCAAGCATGTGTACGCCGATTACTTCTCCGTGTTCAGCGCCGACAAGTACTTTGCATATACCGCTACCGCCTTCGTTTTCGGCAACAAATCGTCCCGCGTAAGCCATTGGCAGTTTGGCTATTTTATATTCAATACCTTCTTTTTTCGCTTGTTCTTCCGTCAAGCCAACCCCAGCCACTTCCGGATTGGTGTATACGACACCGGGAATCGCGTTGTAGCGCATGATATCCGGGCGTCCTATCAGGTTGTTTACGACCACTTCTCCTTCGCGGCTTGCCGTATGCGCAAGCATGGAGAAGCCTGTTACGTCTCCCGCAGCAAATACATTTGGTATGTTCGTACGCATTTTGTTATCTACCTTAATGGCATTTCTGTCTAATTCCACACCAAGGTTTTCAAGGCCGAATCCTTTCGTTACGGCACGGCGTCCGACACTCATCAGAATTTTATCTCCTTTTGCGGAGGCTTGTGCGCCATTCGAATCGACATAGATGACTTCATTGCCTTTGATTTCAGTTACTTTGCATGACAAGTTGAATTGAATGCCTTTTTTCGTATACATGTCACGAAGCATTTTACTTATTTCGGTATCTAACCCGCCAAGAATTTCCGGCAGCATTTCGACTACGGTAACTTCCGTGCCGAGGCTGTTGTAAAAACTCGCGAACTCCATGCCGATAACACCGCCACCAATAACAACAAGCGATTTCGGCTGTTCTTTAAGGGATAGTATTTCGCGGTTTGTAACGATGATGTTTCCAGCTTCCTGTACTCCCGGGATAGGTGGGACAAAAGCCTCTGATCCCGTGCAAAGCAACAGATTGGCGGCAAGGAAGGTTTCTCCGTTGCATGTTATTTCAATTCCCTCCGAGGAACGTCCTTTTATTTGTGCTTCTCCTTTTACTACCGCAACATTATATGCTTTCATTTTAGAGCCTACGCCGACAACTAATTTTTTAACCACTTTATCTTTGCGCGCTACTATTTTTTCAAAATCAAAAGTAATGTCCGAAACGTTTATTCCGTACTTGTCGCCATGTTTGGCATAGTCATAAACTTTGGCGCTGTATAAAAGCGTCTTAGTTGGTACGCATCCTTCGTTCAGGCAGACGCCGCCTAATTCCCTTTTTTCAAAAAGAACGACATTTAATCCTTTCGCTCCCGCGCGCTCTGCAGCTACATAGCCTCCGGGTCCGCCGCCAATAATCGCTAAATCTATCATGATATGTGTTATTTTTAATTTATAAACTGATTTCAAGGTTTTCAATTTCAATAGCAATCTGTTTTACAAAACGGGTTGCTTCGCCTCCGTCAAGAGCGCGGTGGTCGTAGGTTAAACTCAGTCCCATATATGGAACAAAGCCATAAACGCCTCCGCCAAGGTCTTTCGGACGGGGAACAATCGTATTTACACCAAGAATCGCGGCCTGTGGCAGGTTGATGACCGGAGTAAATATTTCAACACCGTAGTTACCCAGATTAGAAACGGTGAATGATGCCGCTTCGGGCGAAAGAAGATCCGGCGCTATGCCGCCTTTTTTACAGGCATTGGCAATTTCTTTGAGTTGATTGGATAATCCTTGTATGGATAAGTCATCCGCATTTCTGACAGTCGGAACCATAAGGCCGCGCTCCGTGTCAACCGCAAGTCCGAGATGAACTTTGGAAAACAGGCGTGTACTGTCGCCAAGGAAGTGCGAATTTACATTCGGGAATTGTTTGAGCGCTTTGATTACGGCAAAACATACGAAATCATTGATGGTAATATCTGTCGTATATCCTTCCTGGATCGCTTTTTTTACTTTTTTGCGCAGATTCATAATGTTACGCGCGTCAGCACCAAGGTGGTGTGTGAGTTGCGCGGAGTTTTGAAGAGATGCGTGCATGGCTTTAGCTATCAATTTACGCATGTTGGTCAACGGTTTTATCTCGCTGTCGGATGCGTAAACCGGATTTTTCGCACTTACATCAGTCGCTTTGGCTGTTCCGGCTAATCCGCTTCCGCTTTCCGGGAGAGATGCGCCGGTTTCTTTCATCACTGTTTTCGCCAGAGGGGTTGTTTTAGGCCCTGCGGTGATGGCAGCTTGTACGTCACGCTCAATGACGCGTCCGTTAGGCCCTGTTCCACTAAGTGTTTCCGCCTGGATCGCATTTTTGTCGGCCAAAGCGCGAGCGCGTGGCGATACGGGTGAACTTGTGCCGGAATATGTCTGTGCCGGCGCCTGTGTTTGAATGGCAGGCTTTTCTTGTGGCGATTGTGTTGTTATTCCGGATGGCGGCGCTTCTGGAGTTGTTTCTATACTTGCTACAGGTGCAGGTGCAGATGCCGATGTTCCTCCATCGGGGCGGAATTCATCTACGGACTCTCCGGGATTACCTATTACCAATACATTGGCTAATACCGGAATTTCGTCACCGTCGGAGAAAAATGCTTCGAGCACTGTTCCGGCAATCTGAGCCTCTTCTTCGAATGAAGCTTTATCTGTTTCATAGGAAAATAAAATGTCACCTACCGCAACGGTGTCTCCTCTTTTCTTTTTCATTTCTGTCAGGATACAACTTTCGACAGATTGACCTTGCTTGGGCATAATTACAACTGTTGCCATACTTTTGTTTTTATGTGTTAATTAGTTTAATGTTACTATTTGGTATTATTTTTAATATCAACGGCAAAGTTACGATAAAAAAATGTATATATACAAGTTATTTGTTGTTTTTTTTATATTGCTTAAAATCAGTGTATTGTTTTTTTTGTTATCGTATACAAGTTTCATACTTGTATAATTGATTTTTTATGTTTTTTCTTGTTTGGGAAGAATATATCCTATATCTTTGGCCTCACATCAATGATAGAACTATGAGTGAATTGCCGCAATATAAACAGATATATGAAGATCTGAGATCTCAAATTGCCGATGGAGTTTATGCTCCGGGCGATTTGTTGCCATCCGAGTATGAGTTATGCGCTATCTATAAAGTGGCGCGTCTGACGGTTCGAAAGTCTTTGGAACAGTTGGTTGCCGATGGTATTATCGTTCGTCACCAGGGGAAAGGCAGCATTGTGAAAGGGACTCCTAAAGGGATAGGGATACTATCATTAATGGGAACTACCTCTGCTTTGGGGAGCCCAAATCTTATCACCCATATAACACTGAAACCAGAGTTGAGAAAATGGAATGAAGCGTTTTCTTTTCCGATTGATCCGCAGGAAGAAGAGGCGGGATGTATTTATTTTGAAAGGTTACGTTTATTGGATGGAGTTCCTGTCTTTTACGATATAACGATGTTGCCCAATATTAATTTGCCCAAATTTTTGAATTATAATCTGGAGGATAAGTCATTGTTTGATACGTTGCGGGCGCAATATCAGATCGTTGTGACCGGAGGTGTGCAGCAGATTTTTGCCATACGCGCCGATAAGCGTCTGCAGGAGTCGTTTAAAGTGCGTGCCGGTCATCCGATCTTACAACTTAACCGGAAAATAGATACCAATCACCCCGGATTTCATATTTATAGCCAGATTTTTTGTGCTACTCAACGTTACGGACTTATTGGGACATTTTGATTTTTCTGTTCGAAATAGATCCGCAGCAAATAAATTGTATATGTCGTAAAAAATCCGTAATATTGCACTTCTAAATTAGATAGCTATGGATACGTACAGCGAATTGGAAAGACTGAAAAAACTTTTGGATGATGGCGCGATTACACAGGAGGAATTCGAACGGGAGAAAGCCCGTTTGTTAGCATCGAATTATTCGGTTCAACCCGCAGGGTGGGATCTGGGTATCGACGAAAAGTCGTTTGTCGTGTTGATGCATGCCTCTCAATTTTTGTCAAGTTTTATCGCACCTTTGATTATGTGGCTTTTGTTTAAGGAGAAGAGCCGCTTAGTGGATGAGGCCGGTAAAAATATCCTTAATTTTGAAATGAGTTTTTGCATCTACAGCCTCGTGCTTTGTATTACCTGTATAGGCAGTGTACTTGTGCCGTTTATTGCGATTGCGGTGGTTATTTTTATTATCATTGCAATAATCAAAGCGGTGAATGGTGAGACATGGCCTTATCCATTGACGATCCGTTTTTTGAAATAAACGGGCCGTTTTGAAAAAATAGTAGTGAAGCAAATGAAAAAGTATTTGATGGATTTGAAAGTGGTGGAGAACATTCGTCTTCACCCGAAATATTGTTTGTTGAAATTAACCTCGGATAAAACGTTGCCGGAGATGGTTCCCGGACAATTTGTCCAGGTTCGTGTGGATGGTTCTTCGCAGACGTTTCTGCGTCGCCCTATATCGGTAAATTATATCGATCGAAAAGCGAACGAGCTGTGGCTTTTGATACAGATGATTGGTGAGGGGACACGCAGATTATCGGAGTATGTGCCGGGTGAAACGATGAATTTAATGCTTCCGTTAGGGAATGGATTTGCTGTACCGCAGAAAACTACAAGCGCTAATTTGCTCCTTGTAGGTGGTGGAGTCGGAACCGCACCGATGCTTTATCTGGGTGAAATGTTGAAGAGTGTTGGTTTTGAGCCGGAGTTTTTGCTTGGAGCGCGTACGAAAGAGGATGTGATGCAACTCGATGAGTTTGAAAAATTAGGAAAAGTGTATATAACAACCGAAGATGGCTCTTTAGGTGAAAAAGGATTTGTTACGAATCATTCGATACTTCAGGAGAAAAAATATGATAAAATATATACCTGTGGCCCGAAGCCGATGATGGTTGCGGTAGCGAAATATGCTAAAGCATCCGGTATTGAGTGTGAGGTATCGTTAGAGAATATGATGGCTTGCGGAATAGGCGCCTGTCTGTGCTGTATTGAAAATACCGTAAAGGGAAATGTTTGCGTATGTACGGAAGGGCCTGTGTTTAATATAAATCAACTTACATGGCAGATTTAACTACAAAAATAGGCGCATTGGCAATGAAAAATCCGGTGATGACTGCATCGGGAACATTCGGTTACGGACCGGAATATGCGGACTTTATTGATATATCGAAGATTGGCGGAATTATTGTAAAAGGCACGACGATACATCATCGCGAGGGTAATCCGTATCCGCGTATGGCAGAAACACCATCGGGAATGTTGAATGCTGTCGGGCTGCAAAATAAGGGAGCTGATTATTTTATCGAAGAGATCTATCCGGAGATACGGGAGATTGATACAAATATGATTGTGAACGTCAGTGGTTCCTCAATTGATACATACGTGGAGTGTGCGGAAAAAATAGCTTCACTTGCGCATATTCCGGCCATAGAGCTGAACATTTCTTGTCCTAATGTAAAACAGGGTGGGATGGCTTTTGGCGTGTGTGCTTCGTCTGCTGCTGAGGTAGTCTGTGCCGTTCGAAAAGTTTATCCGAAAACGATGATTGTGAAATTGTCACCGAATGTAACGGATATAACGGAAATCGCCCGTGCCGTGGAGGCTGAAGGCGCGGATTCCGTGTCGCTTATTAATACGATACTCGGCATGGCCATTGATGCGGAAAGGCGTAAGCCAATATTATCTACAGTCACGGGAGGCCTTTCCGGTCCATGTGTGAAACCGGTGGCTTTGCGTATGGTATGGCAAACGGCGCGTGCCGTGAAGATACCGGTGATAGGACTTGGGGGTATTTCGTCGTGGCAGGATGCCGTAGAGTTTCTGCTTGCCGGAGCTACCGCTATACAGATTGGTACCTATAATTTTGTGGACCCGACAATTTCGGTAAAAGTTATTGACGGTATTAATGATTATTGCGACCGCCATGGTTTTGAATCTGCCGCAAAGCTTGTGGGAGCGTTGGAGATCTCTTGAGACAATTTGATGGTGAAGTATTGAAAATGGTATCCGGTGTATAACAAATGATGTTAGGTTGAAAATGAAAAAATATATAATAATTTTATTTACAGTGATCTCTTTTTGCGTAGGGGCGCAAAATATTATTATTCCTGATGCCGCATTCAAGGCTTTTTTAGTGGAATATTTTGATTCGAATGGAGATGGAGAAATCTCCGAAACAGAAGCAAATGCGGTAACACGTATGAAGTTTTCGACAACAGCTGTCTCTTCAGTCGAAGGAATAGAGTATTTCACCTTTCTGGAAGAATTGGACTGTTCTCCTTCCGATCCCTTTGAGAAGGGAAAGTTGGAAGTGTTAGATCTAAGCCGTAATCCGGCTTTGAAAAAACTCAATTGCAGTAATAATCTTTTGAAAAATATAGATTTGAGTCATAATGCTGAACTTACGGACCTGAATTGTGCAAATAACGCATTGACGGCTCTCGATGTAAGCCGTAATCCGATGCTGGAGGAATTGATCTGTAGTAATAATAAGATTGATTCGTTGGATCTTAGTTGGTCCGGCGCTTTGACTTATTTGAGTTGTAGTCGCAATAAGATCACTTCGCTGAATGTCAGTGTATGTTCTATACTACGATTTTTAGATTGTTCGGGAAATATGCTTACATCATTGGATGTTAGTAATAATCCGGCTTTATGGAAGCTTCATTGCGCTCATAACCGCTTAGTGAAAATGGATGTCGGCAATAATCCGGCGCTGAATGACCTTGATTGCGGAAGTAACCGGATTGATACGCTTGATGTGAGCAAGAACCCGATGTTGAGTGAACTGGAATGTAGTATAAACAAACTGACCATTCTCGATGTGAGTAATAGTCCTAACCTGAAAATGTTGTATTGTAATGCTATGCCTACATTGACATCCATCTATTTCAAGAAGAATAATGATATCGACAAGATCAGCTATTCGAAGGAAACGGCGGCTCTTTATGCTATTAATGAAGCGGGCGTAGCAGAGGTTACTACTTTTGAAAAGGAAGAGGATTTGTTGACGATGGATACGCCCGTGGCGGCAGAGTCGTCGAGGAAAAAGCAGCGTAAAGCCGATATGGAATACCGAGATGTTGCGGAAAAAGATAAAGGTACGGCAGCAAAGCGGAATGAGCGTGTAAAGACAGAGCGGCGTGAATATACCGATGAAGAAATATCCGAATCCGAGAGAAGAAAACGTGAATTGCGCCGACAGGCGGAAACGAATCGTAATTATGCGGATATAAAACGTGTGGAAAAAGATAAGAAGCGTGAAGAATTACGCGTTTTTGCGGGAAATATACAGATACCGGATTCGGCATTCAGAGCTTATTTAGTTGCTAATTTCGATACAAATCGCGATGGTTTGATATCCGGCTCTGAGGCCAGAGTGGTGAAATCTATTGATTGTTCGGGGATGGAAATTGAAACGCTTGAGGGGATAGAATATTTTACATCATTAGAAACATTGGCCTGCTACAGAAATAAAATCACAGAACTTGATTTGAGTTTTAATCCCTCACTAAAAGTCCTTGACTGCAGTCGTAATAAACTGAATCAGCTTGAGTTGAGAGAATGCCCCATGCTGACCATGTTGCAATGTTCCAGAAATAATCTTGTCGTTATGGATGTAGGCCGTAATACGATGCTTACGGATTTACGTTGCAATATGATACGCCTTATTGAATTGGATGTTAGCAACAACACAAAGTTGACGACGTTGGAATGCGGATATAATCATCTGAATACGCTTGACCTGAAAAATAACCTATCCCTTGACTCCCTTGTTTGTAATGATAATAAGTTAAAAGGAGTTGCGGTAGGCCATCTAAGTAAACTGGTGAAGTTTGACTGCAGTGGTAATTTAATGGTTAATGTGCTTGTTGCCCGGAATAAATCTTTGAAGGAACTGAATTGCAGTAATAATCAGATCACATCAATAGATGTTTCGGAAAATCCTTCATTGATAACGCTTGATTGTGGCAATAACTTTCTGACCTATGTGGATCTGAAGAGAAATCATGTTCTTGAAAATTATTATTGCTATGGTAATCAGATGCATGAAATAGATGTGAACGAGATACCTTCGCTAAAACGTCTCAAATGTATGAATAACCCCATGACGGAGGTCGATATACGTACGCATACATCTCTGAAAATAGTGGAACTGGCCCCGATGCCTTCATTGAAAGTATTATATTGCAAAAATATTTTTGCTTATACATCCCTGGTCTATCCGTATACGGCAACTGTAAGTCCGGGAAAAAACTGAAAATAACTTTGTGTATTGTTAATACAAGATAATCTTTAATACAAGTTTTATGATTGTTGATAAAGTAAAGAAAAAATATCGGGAATCTTATTTTATATTGTTGTTGGCAGCATGTTTTCTGGTTTTTATTCCGGGTTGTTCAAAAGATGACGATTCGATAGAGCCGGAAAAGCCATTGCCAGAGGAGATTGTCAGTTATGAGATCCTTAGAGAATATTCTTTTAATGATTTGAAAAATCTGGAGAATGATTTTAAAAAGGAATATGCCGGGAGTGCATTGGATTTTTTAAGTATTGTGGGAAGTAAAGCCAAGTATGCCGGCGATATGCAGATGCGCGTTTATAAAATGACACTCAAGTCCGAAAGTACCAATGGCTCGGGTGAGAAAATAGACCTGTCGGGCGTGTTGATTGTACCTCCGCAGGTCGATGGGCGCGAATATCGTCAGGTGATAGCGCCTCCATATACATATATAATGAAAAATGAAGCGCCGACTTTGCGTATTGCCAACGGTAATTTTGAGCCCAATCTGTTATTTTGGCTGTTGGAAGCTTATGTGTACGGTTACGCGATGATTGTTCCCGATTATCCCGGATTCGGTGATTCTTATGGACAATGTTATATTCCTTATGTAGAAAAAGAGCCAATGGTGCGTACGACTGTCGAATTTGTCGAAGCGGCGCAATTGATACTTGAAAGAGAGAAATACGAAAAGAAGGGCGGATTTATTATTTCCGGCTATTCGCTTGGTGCATACGTTTCGTTGCAATTGGGGCGCGAGTTTGAAACAAATAGCTCCCATAAAAATAAGTTGGTCGATTTCCTTATTGTAGGAGGCGCCCCGTGCGATTTGCTTCAGGAAGCAAACCTCATTCGGGCTTCGGAAAGTATGCCACAGCCGTATCTTTTTCCGCTTGCCTTGCTTGGGTATAAGAAGAACGGCTACCAGCATCTTGTTATGAGCGATTACCTGAATGAACCTTACGCATCACAATCGGCAGTTTATCTTGACGGGCAACATGAAGATTTCAATAACCTTTTTCCCAAAAACACACAAGAGTTATTTACCGAAGCGTTTTTGAAAAATGAAAAAATGAACGAAGTCAATAATATACTGGCAGATAATAGTGTTAAGCCGTGGATAAACAACTGTAAATTTATCATGACACACGGCGAGGATGATGAAACCGTATACTATGCGCAAGCAAGAGATTTTGCCTCGGCGCATAATCAGAACGGAGGCCATGTGACATTTAGCAAAACAAGCGGAACGCATACGGGTGCGGGTGCGAGCTTCTTTCTCAGATTGTATTTGGAACTAATTAGCTTTGAAAAATAATGGATTTTTATTTGGAATTAAAGAACATACTCTCTTCTACAGAGATTAATTTTCATACTGCTTTAGTCAGATTACTGATCAGTTTTCTGCTTGGGGCCGTTATCGGTAGTGAACGCCAAATGCGCCGTCGTGAGGCTGGTTTGCGAACCTTTACACTTATATGTCTTGGTTCCACACTCGCTATGCTTTTATCGATATGGGTTCCGCAGATTTATCCCGATTTTCTGAATGGAGATCCCGGACGTATAGCCGCACAGGTGCTTACCGGTATTGGTTTTCTTGGCGCCGGAGCGATTATGCAAAGTCATGGAAGTGTTTACGGGCTTACTACTGCGGCATGTATATGGGTTGTTGCGGTTATCGGACTTGCAGTCGGCGCCGGAATGTTTCTGCCGGCTATTGTCGCAACTCTGCTTACGTTTTCTGTTCTGGTTTCTTTAGAGAGATTAGAGAAAAGAATGATGTTGTCCGGAGTTAATAAGATGCTGACAATTACGTGTGCAACTTCCGATCCGGATCTAAAAAAAATACGCGAGACAATATTATCTCATAGGGTGTATATTGTATCATCCTCCTATGAATACAATTATAAGGAGAATACTTCGATGTTGATGTATAAGGTTAGTGTGAATGTAAAATCTTCATATTCAAAGCTTTTTAATAGTATTCGGGAAGTGTGTGATGTGTCTCAAATAAAAATACTAACATAATTTAACCTTTGGAGGCGTGTTTGAAAATTGATGATTTTGGTTGTAAACCTGCGATGAATAGCTATTTTCTATGTTAGAAAACATGTTTTGCGAAGAATGCCTTTTGCTTAATTAAATATAAAACTTTTAGGGTGTCAGCAAAATAAATTACTTTTGACACCGTTTATAGGAATATAAAGTAGCCTAAGTGTAGGTAATTTATATATAGGCCTCTGAAAATCAGAGGATCGGACGTGTGGTTGAAAATATTTGTGGGTGAAGTCCGGTATTGTCAAACAAAAAATTACATTATGAAGATTAGAACTTATGTTCTCTCTGTTGCTGTATTGATGATTTTTCTTTCTGCAGGAACAGATAAGGCAGGTCTTACTAAGGGAATTCGCTTGGGAGACATTGCTCCGGGAATAAAGTCGTTGGGAACTGATGCTGATATCACGTTCTCGAACGGTTCCGGTTGTTATACGTTATTGCATTTTTGGGCAGCTTATGATGCGACTTCTCGTATGCGAAACGTACAGTTATGGAACAAATTAGGTCAGGGTGACTTATCTCAGGTTAAAATGATTTCCGTATCTTTGGATGAGCCGGAATCGGTTTTTTCCGAAACAGTAAAAGCGGATAAGTTAGAAATGACAAATCAAGTACACGAAGGGCATAGAAAGAATTCTGAAGTGTACAAAAAGTACGGATTAAAGAAAAGGTTAGGAAACTTTCTGATAGACGACAAAGGTGTTATTATTGCTAAAAATGTCACACCGGAGATGTTGTCTGAAATTATGAACAAACAGAAGAGTTAAAATGAACTATTTTAAAAAGCCACTCCTTTATGGAGTGGCTTTTTTTTTGATAATAATACTAAAGCATTATGTATTTTTAGATAAAATTATTATTTTTGTAATTAAATTTTCACAGAAAAACCTAATATACGCATAGAACATGCTTTTCTGCATAAGTTCTTTAATTGATTGATAATAATAAAATAAATTATACATATATGGATTTTTCAAATGTTACCATTGAAAATATTGTTTTAGTGGGATCGTTATTGTTGTTTGTAAGTATTATTGCTGGAAAAACGGGTTATCGGTTCGGGGTTCCGACTTTGGTTTTATTTCTTATTGTGGGTATGCTTTTCGGACATGATGGTTTGGGATTGGAGTTTTCAAGTCCAAAGGCTGCTCAGCTTGTCGGGGTCTTAGGTTTGAATATTATTTTGTTTTCCGGAGGTATGGATACCAAATTTTCAGAAATAAAGCCTATTTTGCCACAAGGTATTATTTTGGCTACTTTGGGAGTTTTGCTGACTGCCTTGATTTCCGGAGTTTTCATATACCTGATCACTCAGCATTTTTTTTCGGCTATAACGTTTACATTTCTTGAAGCGATACTTTTAGCATCTGTCATGTCTTCTACGGATTCTGCTTCGGTTTTTGCCATTCTCGGAGCAAAAGGACTTGTATTGAAAGAGCGTTTGCGCCCCCTTCTCGAACTTGAGAGTGGAAGTAATGACCCTATGGCCTATCTTTTGACAATCACTTTTATTCAGTGGATACAAATCGGCGAGGGGAGTCTATGGATAGTCGCAGGAACCTTTGCGCTGCAACTTGTTGTTGGCGCTGCATTAGGGTATTTACTCGGACGTCTGGCTATACGATTGATAAACAAGATTAATATTGATAATGAATCGTTGTATCCGGTGCTTTTGTTGACATTATTATTTATTATATTTTCAATTACAAATTACCTGAAAGGGAATGGATATTTAGCTGTATATATCAGTGGTCTTGTTGTAGGGAATTCCAAGTTTGTACACAAAAAAACGTCAAAAAAGTTTATGGATGGGATGACGTGGCTTTTTCAGATTGTGATGTTCCTTACATTGGGTCTTCTTGTGAATCCGACAGAATTGCTTCCGATTGCCGGTATAGGTTTGGCAGTCAGTCTATTTATGATTTTTGTTTCCCGGCCTATTGCGGTATGGTTTTGCCTGATTCCGTTCCGGAAGATGTCTTTTAAGGCAAAGCACTATGTTGCGTGGGTCGGACTTCGTGGAGCGGCTCCGATTTTGTTTGCCACTTATCCGCTTACTTCTAAGATAGAAGGTGCAGGCATGATATTTAATATTGTATTTTTTGTAACATTGGTATCTTTATTAGTACAGGGAACTACTGTCCCCGCTGTGGCAAGATGGCTTGGCTTAGCTGGAGAAAATAAACCGCAAAATCGATTGCAGACATTTGATGTGGAGCTTTCGGATGATATAAAGTCGAGCATGTCAGAGGTTACTTTAGCTCCTAAGCATTTTTTGTGTGGTAGTCGTATTATGGATATGCCTATGCCGGAAAATACATTAGTTGTTATGGTAAAAAGAGATGAGCATTACTTTGTTCCTACAGGCGCGACGGAATTGGAGCCCGGCGATGTCTTGTTGCTCATTTCGGATAACGATAAAACTTTGGAAGAAACATATGCCCAACTTGGGGTTTCCGAATAATCGGATGTGTTTTTTGCGGATTATCCTTTGTTCTTGAAACAAAAAAACGGAACGCTGTGATTATAGCGTTCCGTATATATTAAGAAACAGGAGGTCCGGTTGTTTTTATAAAACCGTTTCCTGATATATCAAAATAATTTATTCGGGTATTCTCCGGCGTCAATAAGCGCCTGTATTTTTTCGACAACACCCTGTCGATCTTCTGCGTACGTTACGCCGAACCATTTGGATGTCGTGTCGAGTACTTTTACGCGTGCTATATTTTTTGTGACGAGTTCATTGACCATCAGGGGAATGAAATATTCACTTTTGAGATTATCCATATTTTCGCGCAGGAATTCTTTAAAATACTCTTCGGAATATCCGAAATAATCAGGTGTGAATCCCCACATGTTCATAGATACGGGAACGTTCTCACCTAAAATGACTTTTTTTCCGTTTTCGTCGGTAAATTGTATTTCTCCGTCGATACGTTCTATTGCCGTACGTTCTACAACTGTCGTCAGGTAGCCGTCCGCGTTTGTTTCGCAAACGCCACGTGCAACAGAGCCACTTTCGCTTAGAGTATTTCCTACACGGAAGCCAACCATACAATATTCGTTTTTCTTGCCTGCGGTATTTGTAAGCTCTTTGCCTAATGCGGCAAAGCTGTCACGTCCATAAAAGTCATCAGCATTAATGACCGCGAACGGTTCATTAATGATATCTTTACCCATCAATACGGCATGGTTTGTTCCCCATGGTTTTGTACGTCCTTCCGGGCATTTGAACCCTTCCGGAAGTTTATCCAATGATTGGAATGTGATTTCAATAGGGATATGATTTTCATATTTACTTAATATTTTTGAACGAAAATCGTCCTCAAAATCTTTACGTATAACAAATACGACTTTGCCAAATCCGCCACGGATCGCATCAAAAATAGAGTAATCCATGATTGTTTCGCCATTAGGACCCACTCCGTCAAGCTGTTTTAATCCTCCGTAACGACTTCCCATACCGGCCGCAAGGACAAATAGTGTTGGTTTCATATCAAATTGGTCTTAAAATTGTTTTTTCTGTTCTAATTCGTTGATTCTATCGTGCAAATATACATTATTTTTTGCGAAATGAAAAATAAAACCGACCTTTGTGTCTATTATTGAAGTGTGAAGAGAATGTGATGAGGCAGAAATTAATTCTATGTGCTTTATTTTCCCTCGTAGCGGTGGCGTTTGGAAAAATTTATGCGCAATATACAATACAGGTAGAAGGGTATGTCAAAGATTCAATTACGAGAGAGGCCTTGCCCGATGTTACTGTTGCTTTAAGGGGTACTACGATAGGCACGGCTACGGCAGCAAATGGATATTATTCGATAAAAGCCACATCGGATAGTACAATGCTTGGTATATCGTATGTTGGATACGAAACGAAATATGTGCCTTTGAGAAAAGGTGTGAATCGGATTAATATAGATCTGAAGCCGGCTTCTTATGAACTTTCTGAGGTAGTGGTGCGTCGTAGAAAAGAACAGTATTCGAAAAAAGATAATCCCGCGTTAGAATTCGCACGGAATGTTATTGCACGGCGGGAGCTGAATAGCCCGAAAAATCATGATTATTTCAGTTATAATACTTACGAACAGAGGACATTTGCGAACGATGAGTTCGATGTGGAGAAAGCACGCCATAACTGGATGCTTAAACATGTTGACTTTATATTTGATTATGTTGATTCCACGTCAGTGAAAGGGCGTACCATTTTACCTCTCTACAATGAGGAAACGATAGAAGATTATTTCTACCGGAAATCACCTCATGCGGAAAGAAAAATAGTGAAAGGATATAAACGCGCGGGTTTGATTGAAATGATATCTGAAGATGGGGTTAAGCAGTTTGTTGATGAGGCTTTTCGTGATGTGGATATATTTCAGGATAATATTCCGTTGTTTCTGAACCGGTTTGTGAGCCCATTGTCCTCAATCGGCCCCAATTATTATAAATACTATTTGTTGGACACTTTGGTGCTCGACAATGAATTATGTCTTGATCTCGGGTTTGCCCCGTTTAATTCGGAGTCGTGTGGGTTTTTGGGGGATATGTATTTTAAGCTGGGTTAGAAAAATTTTTTTTAAAAATTTTATTTGTATATAACGCGTGATTTA
>JAVBNB010000007.1:0-127434 GCA_031551825.1 Tannerella sp.
TAAACTTTCCATGCTCGGGTACATTTTTATGCAAAAATACAAAAAACGCATAAAAAAAATGCACTTTTTGGAGGAAATCGCATAAAAAAA
This sequence comes from Tannerella sp., assembly GCA_031551825.1. Taxonomy (GTDB): domain Bacteria; phylum Bacteroidota; class Bacteroidia; order Bacteroidales; family Tannerellaceae; genus Tannerella. The sequence goes on from JAVBNB010000007.1 coordinate 91, forward strand.
ATGCATTTCAAAACAAATCACACATCCGTATAATTCTGGGTGTACCAATCTTTGAAATCGGCGACGCGGGCGCGGCTGATGACGATACGTTCGGATGTTGGTAGGGTTAAATTCACAGAAAGTTTGCCGCCGAACCATACTGAAATATCATTGATTGCCCTGTGAGCTAAAAGATACTGCCTGTTCGCCCGGAAAAACAAACCCGGATCAAGCTGTTTGGATAGCTCGTCCAAGGATGTATCTAACGTATAACTTTGCTGACCGAATGTGACTATTTTAGCCATCTTATATTCGGAACAGACATAAGCGATTTTATCGGTAGATAAAGGCAGAAGTTTATCCTTGTGTGGAATAAGGAAATTCGATTTATAGGCGGCTTTCGTTTGCTTTAAGGTACCGATAAGTTGTGTAATCAAATCCGCATTATTCGTTTTCGCTGAAAAGTTTTTATATTTACCGATAGCCCTTTCCAGATCCTTTTTATTAATCGGCTTCAAGAGGTAATCAATGCTGTTGACTTCGAAGGCTTTCATCGCGTATTCGTCAAAGGCCGTTGTAAATACGATAGGACAATCGATCGTGATTTGCTCAAATATAGAGAATGAATAACCATCCGCCAGATGAATATCCATAAAGACCAGATCAGGAGCGGCATGTTGTGAAAACCACCCTACACTCTCTTCTATACTCTGCAGTACAGCTAATATCTGTATATTGCTCTCAATCGATTCAAGCAATCGTTGCAAGGTTTGCGCCGCAACAAATTCGTCTTCTATAATAACAGCTTTCATTACATTTATGTTGTATAAATATTCTTGCTATATTCTTCAATATCTTTAATCAAAGGAATCTCTACTATAAAATAGTTTTCATCCTGAGTGATCTTAATCCCTTTATCAAATATCAGATTATACCTCTCATCCAAATTTGACAAGCCGATTCCACTACTTTCAACGCCATTTTTCAAATGTATGCTATTTTTTATGCAGATTGCATTATCTGCTGTAGTTTCAACGATAATTGATAAAGGAGATTTATTGCTGACCACATTGTGTTTAATTGCGTTTTCAATCAATATCTGAAGTGCGAAAGGCAAAATATAATAATCCATATACTTTTCATCTATATGGTATTTGATCTGAAGACTTTCGTTAAACCGGATTTTCATCAGATAGATATAGGAATACGCGGAATTCAGCTCATCCCTCAACTGCAAAACCGGTTTGTTTTGCATCGTGTAACGGAATACGGAGGATAGCTGGTTAATATATTCATGGGCCTTATCATCATCATATCCGACCAATCCGTTTAGAGTGTTCAGCGAATTAAAAAGGAAATGCGGATTCACCTGATTTTTCAAGGCATCATACCTGTTTTGAAGACTCTTCAGAAGTAGTTCCTGATTTTCCAGCGTTTTCTTCTGATTAACATCCCATGCATGCATCAAGGCTGTTAAAAGCAACGCTATAATAAAAATCAACAAATCTTTCACTAAATGAATGATAAGAAAAACTTCCCGTGGAGCCCGCTTATTTGTAAAATACCATTGTATCTGTGAAAACACAGGGCTTAAAACAAATAAAAGCAACAATGATCCGGCTATAATTATTACGATTCTTCTTCTCTCGTTTTTAATATGCTTAATAGCCCAGAACTGAAACTGTAATAAGAAATACAAAATAATGGTATTGAAAAAAAATATAACCAAACTATTCATATTCATCGAGTCGGAAAAATCAATACTTTTCCCAATATCGCTCGTTCTGGCATAGAAATATGTAATCAGCATAATAAAGAAAAATAGTACGCTGACTATCAATGATAACTTCAATGCATTCTTTGTACTGAATAGCTGATGATGATTACTCATAGTAATTCTATTACATGGCTCATTTTGCATAACCCGGCGAAACTCTGATTCTGTCTTCACTTCTTAAAAATGTTCAATTTCATTAGTCGTTTTGCGTGACTCGGCATAATCCAGGTTTACCGGGCTTCTGCTCTCGCTACTTAAAACGTTCAATTACATTCAACAAATATAATAAAATGTTTTTATTTATCATGCTGAATATTTAACCGTCGCTTCTACAGGCAACTGATAGTGCTTTTTCATATCATCCATAATAGCTCTGGCAAATTGATTATTGACACGATGTCCGGGACAAATTGCGATCACGATTCCTTTTATAAACTTACCGGTCAATGCCAAATCGCCAATGATATCAATGATCTTATGCCTTGCCGGTTCATTCGTATAACGAAGAGATAGATTCATAATATAACCCAATCTGTCAGCATCTCTTCTTTCAACATTCATCGCGTCGGCTAAGCCATCAAATTCACTCTGCTCAAGTTTCTCGTCATAAATAACAATCGCATTATCCAGATCACCTCCTTTTATCAACCCTTTCTTTAAAAGGGGCTTCACTTCGCGGACAAAGACAAAAGTCCGGCACATTGCTATCTCTCTATGAAAATCGGATAAATCATTCAAATGAGCGCTTTGCATATTAAGAACGGCAGAATCAAAAGAAATCTGACACTGCACTTTAAACTCGTCGGCAGGCAACAAGATCAAATGAGAGCCGGATGCTTCGTCAACATATTCTATGACCTCTTCAGCCGTATAATACACCCGCTCTTCAGACTGCTCTTTCGTTCCTGCTTGCGCTATTTTATCCATAAACAGGATCGAACTACCATCCAAAATCGGAAATTCAGGAGCATCCACATCAATCAGGCAATTGTCTATCCCGCTCGCATATAAGGCAGCAAGCGCATGTTCCACCGTACTAACCCGAACCCCATCAACAGACAAAACCGTACCTCTTTCCGTCGAGCATACATTTTCAGCGCTTGCCTTTATCACCGGCTTTCCGGGCAGATCAATCCTCCGTATACGATAACCACTATTCGCAGGAGCCGGCCTGAATTTTATATGAATATCCAACCCTGTATGAAGGCCTTTTCCCTCTAACGAAAATTCTCTATTTAACGTCCTTTGCTTTTCCATATACTTTTTGTTTTACTTTCAATTTGTTTTTCTACGGCAAAATTAAGGCTGCTTTATTCAATAGTTTAATAGAAACATACCGAAATGGCCATTTTTGTCCCTGAAATGAAAAAGCCGGATACTGAAATGAAAAAGCCGGAAATATAAATCCCAGCTTTTTCATTCCCTGATAAACATGTCCGGATAAAAAATCTATTCCCGGATTATGTTTTTTTCATTGATATTTCCAGGTAATTCAATACCCTGATTACGATTTCCGGTAATCTTAACAACATTTCCCAAAGTATCCGGAGTAGAAAAATTCTCTACTTTTATGTCTTTTACATTATTCAGGATTAACGCAGGCCCCGCTGCCGGAACAATAGTAACATCCTTTAGTCTGATATGTTGTGACTCGGAAAGCTCCGCGCCAAGATTGGCCTGAATAATCGCATTTTCCACTTCAATATGATCAATGTTCATTTCGGGAAGGCCGTTAAAGAACATGGCTCTATTACCTCCGTTGGATACAATATTTTTTATATAAATATTGCGGAAAGACGGAGTTGTTTCGTCAACTGCCGGAATCACGTTATCCGAACGGTCTTTTACAAAATAATATAGATCGAACAACAACGGCTCATGAACAATATTAAGCATGATGATGTTATCGATATAAATGTTTTCAACCACACCGCCCCTGCCACGTGCGCTTTTAAAGCGAAGTCCTACGTCTGTTCCGAGAAACTGGCAATCGGATACCGAAATATTCTTCACCCCGCCGGACATTTCGCTTCCGACGACAAAACCACCGTGACCATGATAAACCCGGCAATTACTGATAATCACGTTTTCAGTCGGCTTGCCACGGCGACGTCCCTCTTCATCCCGGCCGGATTTTAAACAAATCGCGTCGTCACCTACATCAAACGTACTATTCACAACGATTACATTCTTGCATGATTCCAAGTCAAGTCCGTCGCCATTTTGCGCGTAATACGGATTACGTACATTGATATTATCAATGATTATATTCTCACACATCAACGGATGTATGTTCCATGCGGGAGAGTTGTCGAAGAGTACACCCTCCAGCAATATATTTTTACAATTGACAAAGTTTATCATGGTCGGGCGAAGCTTTTCCCGTATATTCACCTCTCCCCCGTCAATCATATCATCAGATGATATGTTGAAATCTCCATTCTGTGATAATTTATCTGTCGGATACCAGATATTATCTTTTACCATTCCTCCCGATTTTGTCACCTTATCCCAATGAGCATCGGTTACCTTAGCACGCTTCAGGGGACGCCACGCTTCTCCGCAACCGTTGATTGTTCCTTTACCTGTAATAGCTATATTTTCCAGATTTTCGCCAGAGATCGGAGAACGGCTTTTTGTCCTTTTTCCACCTTCATAAGTAATTTCACTCACGGGATAAAGGTTTATGTCGGTAGAAAATAGAAGTAAGGCTCCCTGCTCCAAATGCAAATTGATATTGGAGCGGAATACAATAGGCCCCGTCAACCATATTCCATCGGGAACGATCAGTGTTCCACCACCCTTTTCAACCAATGTCTGCATCGCCTTATCAAACGCGTCTGTATTCAATGTCACACCATCCGGCTTACCGCCAAACTCTGTGATACAAACCTTATTATCAGGAAATACGGGATGCTTCAGAACCGGCATATCAAACTGCAGGTTTGTGTACAAATAACCGTAATCAACCACTTTTGAAATTTGTTCGTTCGCAGGATTCATCTGGCTCATATCCCCTTTAGCGGATAAGCTACTCAGTGTACACAGCAATGGAACAACCAATAATATTCTCTTTAAAATCATGATAACATTTCTTCTTATAATATTACAAAATAACTACCGGATAAACCTGTAAATCACCATCACGTGAACTGCTTCCGACCATCACGTCATAAGTTCCGGCGGACATTTTCACGGTAGCGGTAGTTTCATCCCACCACGCAAGCTCCTTCTCCGTCAACTCAAACGTTACATTAACCGTTTCTCCGGACGGAATATAAATTCTCTTAAATGCTCGCAATGTTTTAATCGCTCCATTGGCATCTCCCTGCTTTTTCAGATAAACCTGAACAACCTCATCGCCGTCTTTTTTTCCGGTATTTGTTACAGGTACAGTCAGTTTTAATGATTGCCCAATAACAACTTCATCTTTATTTACCGTCACTTTCCCATATTCAAAAGTAGTATAACTAAGCCCGTATCCGAATGAATACAACGGCTCTTCCGACATATAGCGGTAAGTACGCCCTTTCATGTTATAATCCTCAAAATCGGGAAGTTGCGATAGGTTTTTATAAAACGTTACAGGTAACCGGCCGGCCGGATTATAATCGCCAAACAAGACTTCCGCAACCGCCGTTCCTCCTTGCTGACCGGGATACCAGGCCTGAAGTATCGCTTCACACTTCTGCGTTTCCGGCACCAAAGCAATCGGCGAGCCCGAACAGTTTACCATTACAATCTTTTTGCCCGCGCGATGCAATGCGTCAATCAGTTCGCGTTGTACATCCGGTAATTCAATATCTGTACGGTCACCGCCTTTAAATCCCGGCAGATTAACGCCCATTTCCTCACCCTCTAAAGATGGTGATATACCTCCGGCAAAAATGACGATATCCGCATCGCGAACCTTATCGACAGATTTCTTGATATCCACATCCTCTTTGAATCCAAGATCAAAATTCAACAGGGCATCACTCCTGACAAATTCAAAGTCAATCTCTATATCATATTTTTGTCCGGCTACGGCTTCCATGGCATAAGTCGTTTTCCGTCCGCCATGACGATTATTAAAATCTTTCACCTCCTCGCCATTCACACGGATCCGCCCGCTACCGTAACTGTAAAGTTCAAATACGACTTCGCCCGACTGCTTGGGGGCAAATACACTATTATAGGTTGCCGAAAAATCCGTCAGGTTTACACCCGGAGCAAAAACGGTAGCTCCCGAAGTACAGAAACGAAAAGGGGTTGTAATTTGTGCTGTAGCAACCGGTTCCCCTTCACGATTTACATTATTCCAATAACGCGCACTGAATCCCGCGCCATCAGGGGAAATACATTGCTCAAACACGCTTCTTATCAGCGTACGTTCCACCCATGCACACCCCTGTTCGTAGATTAATTTATCATCAGGATTCATCGCTGAGCGTATGCCTTCAAGTACGGTAACCGTGCGCAAAGGTGTTCCGTTGTAGTTACCCCACTGCATCACCGAATCATTGGCGTTTGGCCCCATTACAGCGATGGTCTGTCCGCCACGCTTCAATGGCAAAAACCCATTCTTGTTGTGCAACAAAGTCATCGACTTACGGGCAATATCAAGCGCCAAGGAATCGTGTTTAGCCGAAGCAACGACTGAAAAAGGAATTTTTGTCCACGAAACATCTTTGGCATCATCCATTTCGCCTAATTCAAAACGGGCTTTTAGTAACCGTTTTACCGAAATGTCTAATTCATCTTCGGATATCAGGCCTTTCTGAACACTTTCCACCAATGCCTTATAGCTGGAGCCGCAATCCAGATCCGTACCCTGCAATACCGCATCTGCCGAGGCCGCCGCCGCATCCGGGTGAGTACGATGCCCCCTGTCATTGTAAAAATCGGCGATCGCTCCACAGTCTGCCACGACAATTCCGTTAAATCCCCAATCATCCCGTAGTATTTGCATTAACAATTGATTGCTTCCGCAACAAGGCGCTCCTTCAAAACGATTATATGCACACATGACTTCTTTCACGTTACCTTCTTTAACCAAAACCTCAAAAGCGGGCAGATATGTTTCATACAAATCACGAAGGCTGATATCCTTTGCATCAAAAGTATGCCGGTTCCATTCAGGCCCCGAATGTACGGCAAAATGTTTGGCGCAGGCATGCAATTTATTATATTTCTCATCGCCGGAATTCTGCAAACCATTCACGACCATAAGCCCCATTTGACTTGTCAGATAAGGGTCCTCGCCATAAGTTTCGATCCCTCTTCCCCAACGCGGGTCACGATAAATATTGATGGTAGGCGTCCACATCGTCAGTCCCTGATAGCGTTCGTAACTTCCTTGAGATGAATAATATGTGTTTTTCGCACGCGCCTCATCAGATACGGCGCTAAATACTTCATATACGGCATCCGTATCGAATGATGCAGCCATACCGACAGGCTGCGGAAAAACGGTAGCTAATCCCGCGCGAGCTACACCATGCAATGCCTCATTCCACCAATTATACGGTTTTATACCCAATCTCTCGATCGGCTGCGAAACATCCATCATCAACAACGCTTTCTCTTCGAGCGTAAGTTGCTTTACCAAAAGTTGCGCACGTTGTTCAGGAGATAATGCCGTATTTTTATAATCAGGCTGTTGGTTACATCCCCAGACAAATGGAAAAAATAACAAGAACAAAATCGTCTTTTTCATGTTTTATCTCATTTTTATTAAAAGTCTATTCTAAACCGTTACAAAATTAAAATCTTATTCACTGTTGATTGTGCAAAATATGGCACAAATAGTGTATTTTTTGGGCAAAACACAGCAACATTCCTATTTTGACAATATCCTCACGGGAATGGAAAACAAAAAAAGAAATGATCACAACACGAAAATTCAGCTTTTATGAAGCCTTAAAAATTATGCAATAAATTTAATTTAATGATGTTTCATATTTAAACATTTTGATATTAAAAATAAAATCACTATATTTGTATTATATGAACTATAATTAATCAAAAAGAGTACAAGGCATTAAGCTGATTGAATGACAGGAAATTAACTCCAAAATCAAATTGAGCATTTCCATACAGCATTTTGGCATGAGCAACTTCCAGACACGCTTTACGTTGGGTATCGATGATATTGACCCGGAGACTTTAGTTGGTCTCAAAATCAAATAAATTGCTATGAACAAGATTATACTCATATCATTATTCCTTTTTATCTTCTTTTACGGAATAGCGCAGCCGAAAATCGTTGTATACCATTTGACTGTGTCCGACACCACCGTCAATTACACCGGGAAGATGCGTAAAGCCATCGCCATCAACGGTCAGATTCCCGCCCCAACATTGTATTTTACCGAAGGGGACACTGCTGAAATCCATGTCCGCAATACGCTGAAAACCGAGACCTCGCTTCATTGGCACGGGTTGATTCTGCCCAACCGCATGGACGGCGTACCTTACCTGACCACTGCACCCATCAAAGCAGGTGAAACGGCAGTCTACAAATTCCCCATTGTCCAAAGCGGAACCTACTGGTACCATTCGCACACCAAACTACAGGAACAAAACGGCATGTACGGCAGTTTTATCATCCACAAACGCCATGAACCGCCGATGAAAGAATACGTTTTGCTGCTAAGCGACTGGACCAATGAACACCCTGCTGAAGTACACCGGAGCATACGCGATGCCAACGATTGGAACATGCTCAAGAAAGGCGCCACGCAAAACTACCTCGAAGCGGTAAATACCGGCAACCTGGGTGTGAAACTGAAAAACGAGTGGAAACGTATGCACGCCATGGACGTGAGTGATGTCTATTATGACGCCATGTTGGCAAACGGGATACAGGAAACGGAATTCACGTCGTTGAATCCCAATGAAAAAATACGCCTACGGATCATCAACGGATCATCATCCACTTATTTCTGGTTGCAATTTGCCGGCAGTAAAATGTCGGTAGTAGCCAATGATGGAATGGATGTGATTCCGGTGGAGGTAGACCGCATGATAATCGGTGTTGCCGAAACATACGACGTGATTGTATCCATTCCCGATGATATGCGTTACGAATTCCGCGCCACGGCTGAAGACCGTACCAAACATGCTTCATTATGGTTGGGCAGTGGCATGAAAATGCCCGCACCCGACCTCCTCCGGCTCGACTATTTCGCTGGAATGAAAATGATGAATGACATGATGAAAATGAACGGCGACCTGGACGATATGGGCATGAACATGAGCGCACAGAAAATGGACATGAACGAGGTGATGTATCCCGAATTGCACAATAAAGGAAGCGCAACCAATGCTACCCACGTTCATCACGAAGGAATGGATATGTCGGCGGAAACATCGCAAAAGATAGTAACCCTCAACTACGGTATGCTGCGTTCTCCCGTTAAAACCGTACTGCCCAATGCTCCGTGGAAGGAATTGCATTTCAAACTGGAAGGTAATATGAACCGTTACGTGTGGTCGTTGGACAACAAGGTGCTATCGGAATCCGACCGCATTTTAATCAAACAAGGCGAGAATGTACGCGTTATTATGTACAACAATAGCATGATGCGCCACCCCATGCACCTGCACGGGCATTTCTTCCGTGTCCTAAATGGACAGGGTGATTATGCCCCACTGAAAAACGTGGTGGATATCATGCCGATGGAAACCGATACGCTGGAATTTGCTGCTACCGAAAACGGCGGCGACTGGTTTTTCCATTGCCACATCCTTTATCATATGATGAGCGGTATGGGCCGTGTGTTCACCTACGAAAATTCGCCACCCAACCCCGATATCCCCGACCCGAAGAAGTCTTATCGCAAATTCCTGAGTGACGACCGCGAAGTCCATCCGATGTTCCATGTGGGATTAGCCAGTAACGGCACACACGGCGAAGCCATGCTTTCAAACACCCGTTACGCCCTGGGCGCCAATTGGCACACGGGCTGGAACGATGAAGACGGCTATATGGCCACCGTTCGTTTCGGAAGGTATCTGGGCAAAATGCAATACTGGTTCCCCTACATTGCCTGGGATTACCATTACGGCTCCATGCATACCGAAAATAATCGCAGCACCTTGATGTTCGGACTTGCCTATACGTTGCCTTGGATGGTGGTGGCCGATGTACAGGCTGACATCGAAGGGAACGTACGGCTGAATCTGACCCGGAAAGACCTTGCCCTCACCTCGCGTCTGCGATTGGACATGTCTTTTAATACCGATCTGGAATATCGGTTTGACTTACGCTATATCCTGACCAAATATTTTTCAGTAGCAGGAAATTATGACAGCGATATGGGTTTTGGCGGAGGCATAGTAGTCACGTATTGACGCATACATATTCATCATCCGTTTTAACATCAAAACCTCTAACAATGAAAACAAAAATGAAAGTACAAGGAAACTGCGGAATGTGTAAAACCCGCATTGAAAAAGCAGCCCTGAGCGTGGAAGGCGTAACATCTGCCACATGGGATTTGCAGAAAAAAGAACTTGAGTTTGAATTCGACCATCAGCTGACGAATCAGAATATTGTAAGCGAAATGGTTGCCCAAGCCGGTCACGACACTGAAAGTGACAAAGCGCCGGATGTCACATACAACGCCTTGCCCGCTTGCTGTAAATATAGGAAGTAAAGTCATGAAAAAGTTAATAACCCTCATCGCAGCCATCATATTCACGACCGTGTTGTATGGCCAAACAAATCAGAACGTGGCCCCACCGGTTAATCCGCTCGCCGCCGTTTACGAATCCTACTTTGCGTTAAAAGACGCATTGGTAAAAAGCGACGAAAAAACGGCACAAAGCGCAGCCGCAGCCTTAAGTAAGAATATCGTCGGAGTTCCCATGGATAAGTTGGGTGACAACCATTCGGTTTGGATGGATTATCAATCCAAACTTACTACCGATGCCGGAAGTATCAGGAAGAGCGATATCGACCAGCAAAGAAAACTCTTTGTATCACTTTCGAAAAACATGTACGAAGTGATGAAAGCCGTGAAATACGAAAAACCGGTTTACTACTTTCATTGCCCCATGTACAACAAGAAAAACGGAGGCGCCAACTGGCTGAGCCTCGAAAAAGAAGTCAAAAACCCCTACTATGGTTCCAAAATGCTAACCTGTGGCAGCCTGACGGAAACCTTTAAATAAAAAACTGAACAATCATGAAACAACAATCTGTCAACGCGGCACTGCCGGCGCCCACCCTGCTCAAGGCAGACAGCAATGGCCGGATACCCTTGCACATAACCGAAGGCCATAGCCTTTGGAAAAAGACAGCTACCCGTACCTGGGGCTATAACGGCTCCCTGCTCGGCCCGACCCTTTCCCTGCACCGGGGGCAGACCGTTACTATGGAGGTACACAACGCTCTGCGAGAGTCCACGGCGGTACATTGGCACGGCCTCGAAATTCCCGGTGTTTCCGACGGCGGTCCGCAAGCAATCATAGAGGCCGGGGACCTTTGGACCACTGAACTGCGCATCGACCAACGGGCGACGACCTGCTGGTATCACCCACACCCGCACGGTAAGACCGGACGCCACGTGGCTATGGGACTGACCGGTCTTCTGCTCATCGAAGACGACGAAAGCGCAACCCTTCCATTGCCCCACACTTGGGGAGTGGACGATATCCCCGTCATTCTGCAAGACAAACGGCTGACCAGGTCGGATCAGATAGACTACACCATGGATATCGTCAACGCGACTGTCGGCTGGTTCGGCGATATGCTACTGACCAACGGCACGCGCTATCCGGAACATGCAGCCCCACGCGGATGGCTACGCCTACGCCTGCTCAACGGATGCAACGCCCGCACCCTGCGCCTGGCATGCAGCGACAACCGGCCCATGTATGTCATCGCCGGTGACGGTGGTTTTTTAGCCGAGCCGGTCAAGGTGATCGAACTTACCCTGTATGTAGGTGAGCGGTTTGAAATCATGATTGATGTAAGCGACGGCAATCCAGTCGATCTGATGACGCTGCCGGTCAAACAGATGGGAATGACCCTACCACCCTTCGATGAGCCACTGCCTGCGTTGCGTATCACGCCTTCACAGCAGAGCGGCCACAAACAGTTGCCGGACGTTCTTATACCCATGCCCGCGATGCCTGCGATTTCGGATTTGCCGGTACGCAAACTGCAACTCTCCATGGATCCCCGGCTGGATATGCAAGGCATGCATGAACTGATGCAACGCTATGGAGAAAAAGCGATGGCAGGCATGAGTATGGAGGGGCATAAAATGCCGGACATGAAGCAGAAAGATTCCGCCGGCGGAGGCATGCACCACGGCGGCCATGGCAGTCATGGTAGTCATGGAGAAACGATGCCGCAAACCCCGCAGTCTTTTGACCTGTGGAGCGGTAACCTGATCAACGGAAAGGCGTTTACCATGAACACGGTTGCCTTTGATGTAAAACAGGGACAATATGAACGATGGCTCATCTCCGGCGTTGGTGACTCAATGCTTCATCCTTTCCACATTCACGGCACCCAGTTTCGCATTCTGAAAGAAAACGGCGCGGAACCGGCACTGCACCGCCGGGGCTTGAAAGATACGGTTTTTGTAGAAGGCAAAGAAAGCGAAGTGTTAGTACGCTTTACACATCCTGCTCCGGCGGAGCGAATGTATATGGCCCACTGCCACCTGTTGGAACATGAGGATACAGGGATGATGCTTTCGTTTACGGTTACGCCGTAAGGGATATGCACTCAATATATTAGTTTAATAGAAATACACTTAACAAATTTTGAATATGGAAAAATTTATAACAGTGGACGGATGCTCCGTCCGTGTAAGAGATTCGGTGACCGGCTCACCCGTAATCGTACTGTTGCATGGTTATCTGGATTCGATGGAGGTTTGGGAAGATTTCATCCCATTGCTGGAGGGTACACGCACAGTAAGGATAGACCTTCCCGGACATGGAAAATCGGAAATAAAAGGGGAAATCCATACGATGGAGTTTCTTGCAAAGACTGTACGAGGAGTTCTCACAGCGCTGGGGATCGAACGTTGTTTTGTAGTGGGACATTCCATGGGTGGAGATGTTGCGCTCGAACTGTTAAAACACTATCCCGAAATATGCCAGGGGATCATATTGCTTCACTCTACGCCTAATGCCGACAAACCGGAAAAGAAAGAAGCCCGTGAACAGGAAATAAATCTGGTACTTAGCGGCAAAAAAGAGTCAATAGCCCACACCATTCCTGTAGCGCGCTTCGCACCCCAAAACCGCAAACCGATGGCTGCGAAAATAGAAGAAATCTCGAAGAGGGTTTTACTGATGGAAGATGAGGGCATCACGGCCGCATTACACGGCATGGCCTCGCGCAGCGATAATAACGAAACGTTACGCCGAAGCACAGTGCCACAACTTTTTATAGTAGGGCGAAAAGATGGACATATCCCCGGCACTGTTGCCGAAAAGATGATAGCCGACCACCCTCAGGCACAAGTAGTATGGTTGGAACACTCGGGACACATGGGTTTTATGGAAGAGCCGCAATTGACCGCTCAGACAATACTTGACTTCGTAAATCGGCATGTATAAAGTCCAAACCGGGTAGCAGGGATATTCAAAATATAAATTAAATGATCATGGAAAAACAACCTGTAAAGTATTATTGCCCCATGCATTGCGAAGGCGATAAAATATACGACAAACCCGGCAATTGCCCCATGTGTGGCATGGATTTAGTGCCCCTGAATCCGCAGGAAGAAGAAACGACCTACAAGGATTTATTGAAGAAGTTCAAGATAGCCGTAGGGTTTACCGTTCCGGTTTTTCTGATCGCCATGATCGAAATGATTCCGGGTAATCCATTGTCGGAAATTCTGCCCCCGAAACTTTCGGGCTGGGTACAGTTAGCCCTTTCTCTGCCTGTCGTTTTCTCTTCCACGTGGATGTTTTTCCAACGGGCATGTACTTCCCTCAAAACCAGGCATCTAAACATGTTCACTTTGATAGGCATCGGCACCGGGGCTGCGTTCCTTTTCAGTATTGTCGCACTCATTTTCCCTAACATATTCCCACATGAATTCAAGAGCCATTCGGGAGGTGTACATTTGTATTTTGAAGCTGTAACCGTCATTCTCACACTCGTTCTGCTGGGACAGGTACTCGAAGCCAAAGCTCACAGCAAGACCAACACTGCCTTAAAGGAACTGCTCAAGCTGGCACCTACCGATGCCACCCTCGTTGCCGGTGGACATGACAGGGTAATCTCCATCCACGATATTAAAAAAGGGGATCTCCTACGCGTAAAACCTGGCGAAAAAATTCCGGTGGATGGCTACATTGAGACCGGGACAACGAGCATCGATGAGTCGATGATTTCCGGTGAGCCCATACCTGTAGATAAGAAAACGGGCGACAAAGTGAGTTCCGGAACCATCAACGGAAACCGCTCCTTCACCATGGTTGCTGAAAAAGTGGGCGACGAAACCCTGCTGGCACAAATCATCGCGATGGTCGAAAGCGCGAGCCGTTCCCGTGCGCCCATTCAAAAACTGGCCGACAAAGTTTCGGGCATTTTCGTTCCTGTGGTGCTACTCATCTCCGTACTCACCTTTATCGTATGGATCGTTTGGGGACCGGAACCCGCCTACATTTTCGCGTTCAGCAATGCTTTAGCCGTAATGATTATCGCCTGCCCATGTGCCCTGGGGCTTGCCACGCCCATGTCTGTGATGACCGGAATAGGGAAAGGCGCACAAAACGGCATCCTCATCAAAGACGCCGAAGCATTGGAGAATTTCAACAAAGTCAACGTACTGATCACCGACAAAACCGGCACCCTCACCGAAGGCAAGCCGTCTGTGGAAAAAGTAAAAGCTTTCGGGCCTTTTTCCGAAGCCGATATCATCGACCTCAGCACCTCGCTCAACCAACATAGCGAACACCCGTTGGCCAAAGCAGTGACCGATTTCGGGCAATCAAAGCAGGCCGCCATCGCCGGAGTGAAAAACTTTGAGGCCGTTGTCGGAAAAGGTGTTACCGGCATTGTGCAAGGGAAGCATCTGGCATTGGGAAACAAAGCCCTGATGGAGCAGGTATCGGCAATCGTCCCGGAAGAAGTGGAAAAGGAAGTAACGCAGGAACAGAGCCTTGGCAAAACCGTTTCCTACCTTGCTGTAGACAACTTCGTAGCGGGCTATGTGAGCATATCCGATGCCATCAAAAGCTCCAGTCGCGAAGCCATACAAGCATTGATGGAGCAGGGTGTTGAAGTAATTATGCTCACCGGAGACAACCCGCTTACCGGCAAAGCCGTCGCCCGGGAATTGGGGCTCTCCGCTTACAAAGCCGAATGCCTGCCCGATGATAAACTGGAAGAAATAAAACACCTGCAAGCATCCGGGAAAATAGTAGCCATGGCCGGCGATGGCATCAACGACGCACCGGCATTGGCACAAGCCGATATCGGCATTGCCATGGGAACCGGCACCGACGTAGCCATCGAAAGCGCCCCCATCACCCTGCTCAAAGGCGACCTTCGAGGTATTGCCAAAGCTAAGAACCTGAGTCACAAAACCATGAAGAATATCAAGCAAAATCTGTTCTTCGCCTTTGTATACAATGCGCTGGGTATCCCTATCGCCGCCGGGGTACTGTACCCGGCGTTCGGTATTTTGTTGTCCCCCATGATTGCCGCCGTGGCCATGAGTTTCAGTTCAGTCAGTGTTATTGTGAATGCGTTACGGTTAAAGGGTGTGAAAATAGGGTGACATTACTCGCAGGAAGGCACAGTTTATTCAATTACAAATAATGTTAAATATTTGTTTCTTTCAAAAAGGATATGGATATTTGCATCGTGTTAACAAAATTGTTAGACAAAAATGTTCAACATGATTATTAACAATGAAAATAAAAGAAAATGAACGAACAATTAATCCTTAAGGCGGCCGAAGAAGAATTCATATCCAAAGGCTACAGTGGAGCAAAAACGACGGTAATTGCTCAGAAAGCAGGAGTCACACATGCCATGCTCCATTACTATTACCGGACAAAAGAAAACTTGTTCAAAAAAGTTTTTCAGGAAAAAGTCTATGTAATCGCCAATTCCTTCGAAGGGATTTTTGACGAGAATCTTCCTTTTGAAGAAATCATAAGAGCTTTCACTGAAAAACATTTCGACTTTATAATGGAAAATAACGGATTGGTTAATTTTGTGTACAATGAAGTAAGGAGTAACAAAGAAAATAGTCTTTTATTGCGTGAGATACTCCTTTCAAAGATGCTCCATGTTTTCAATCGCTTTGGAACCATAATAGACAGAGAAGTTGCAAAAGGCACAATCAAGGCTATTAAGCCAACGGAATTATTTATGAATATCATTACATTAAATTTAGCAACCTCCCTGTTCTTTTCAATATCCGGAATAATAGGTGCTATTAACGATTCTGAATATGATAAGGATCTTTTGAAGCGGAAAAGAGAAGACAATGTACAATTTGTTTTATTCTCTCTGAGACCATAATTTTTGCACGTTAGTTAACAAAATTGTTAGTCATTCTTGTCAGACAAAATTTAAATTACATAAGTATATGAAAAAGTTAATTATCCTCCATCTGATGTTTTTCTGTAGTGTTGGCGCTTTCGCACAACTTACATTAGAAGAATGTTATTCAAAGGCACAGGCTAATTATCCCCTGATTAAGCAATACGATTTGATTGATAAATCAAAGGGTTATGACCTGTCAAACGCGGGCAAGGGTTATTTGCCACAAGTTTCATTCTCCGCAAAAGCCACGTATCAGTCGGATGTGACACAACTGCCTATTGACTTTTCACAATTAGGAATACAGGGAGTGGACATCCCCACATTGAGCAAAGACCAGTATGGGGCAACCGTAGAGCTAAATCAGGTGATATGGGATGGCGGAGTTATCGAATCCAAAAAAGAAGATATCCGGACATCATCCGACGTCAACAGGAAAAATCTCGAAGTTGAACTTTATTCAATCAACGACAGGGTCAATCAGGTTTTTTTCGGAATCTTACTATTCGATGCCCAAGTGAAACAAAACAAACTTTATCAGGAAGAACTTCAGAGAAATCATGATCAGGTATCCTCCTGGATACAAAATGGTATTGCCAATCAGGCGGATTTGGATGCCGTGAAAGTAGAGCAGCTAAAATCAATGCAAACCGAAAGTCAACTTGCCCATACCAGAAAAGCATACTTAGATGTATTGTCCGCTTTGATTGGTGAAGAGCTGAATTCCGCCTCCATATTAGTAAAACCGAAAATATTGCCATTCATCAGCACCTCGATTCACAGGCCTGAATTGGACTTATACAACGCCCAAATTAAAAATCTGGAAGTACAAAATAAAGCGATAAACGCAGGCTTAATGCCCCGGTTCGGCGTTTTTGTTACAGGAGGATATGGAAAACCGGGGTTGAACATGTTGGAAAATGATTTCTCCGCCTATTACATAGCAGGAGTCAATTTATCATGGAATTTCAGCAATCTGTACAGCTACAAAAATAGTAAGCAAAAAATAAAAACCGGTATTTCCTCCATACAAACGCAACAAGAAACGTTTTTATTCAATACAAATATGGACATATCCCGAAAACAGAGCGAGATCAATAAACACAATGATCAGTTAAAATACGACGATGATATCATCGCTTTAAGAAAATCGATCAAGCAATCGTCCGAAGCCAAAATGGCCAATGGAACTCTGTCAGGAATAGATTTAATGAGAGATATCAATTCCGAAGAACTGGCTAAGCAGGATAAAATTCTCCACGAAATAGAAATGCTCCAGGCTATCTATAATTTGAAATATACAACAAACAATTAAATATAAAATAATTATGAAACGGAAAAATATCATTTCAACTTTCATTTACATGCTGTGTACAATCTTATTGCTATCAGCATGCAATAATCAAAACGGTGAATATGACGCCTCCGGTATTTTTGAAGCTACGGAAGTGATTGTTTCATCACAAGGTAACGGCGAACTCATGGAGTTCAACATCATGGAAGGCCAGAAAGTAGAAGCCGGCAAACAAGTAGGCTATGTAGACACAATCCAGCTATATTTGAAAAAGATGCAGTTGTTAGCTAATATCAAATCGGTAGGAAGCCGTGAATACAATGTTTCGAAACAGGTAGCTTCGATACAACAGCAAATCGCAACTCAAAAAAACGAACAAAAACGATATGAGAATCTGATAAAATCAAACGCCGCTACTCAGAAACAGTTAGATGACATCAACGCCCAGATCGCGTTACTCGAAAAGCAGTTGATCGCCCAAAAAGAAACTTTAGAAAATAATAACAGAGGCATTTCAGAAGAAAGTTCAGGATTAGAAATACAAATCGCCCAGATCGAAGATCAGATAAAAAAAAGTATTATTTCAAGCCCGATAAACGGAACTGTACTATCCAAGTATGCGGAGCAGGGAGAGCTTGCTACACAAGGAAGGGTTTTATTTAAGGTTGCTGATATTGCAAATATGAATTTACGTGTTTACATCACTGCCGATCAACTCACCTCTCTGAAAATCGGGCAGCAGGTAAAAGTATGCGCTGATATAGGGAGATCAGACAGAAAAGAATATCCGGGAACTGTTATCTGGATTTCGGATAAAGCCGAATTCACCCCTAAAACCATTCAAACACGGGACGAACGCGCCAATCTGGTATACGCGGTAAAAGTAGCCTTCAAAAATGACGGTTTCATAAAGAAAGGTATGTATGGCGAAATCAAAATCAATTGATTCGTATGAAAAGTATTTCTGTCAATAATATAAGCAAATCTTATGCAAACATTCAGGCTCTCAAAAATCTGAGCTTTGATGTGGAACAGGGAGAAATATATGGAATTATCGGCCCCGACGGCGCCGGAAAAACAACGCTTTTCCGTATACTCACTACGCTTATGCTTGCTGATAGCGGAACCGCCACAGTAGAAGGTCTTGATGTCATAAAGGACTACAAACAAATCAGAAGTCAAATCGGATACATGCCCGGAAAATTTTCATTGTATCAGGACCTGACAGTAGAAGAAAACCTGAATTTCTTTGCCACGATCTTTCATACTACTATTCGGGAAAACTATTACCTGATAGAAGATATTTACAAACAGATAGAACCTTTTAAAAAACGCAGGGCCGGAAAGCTTTCGGGCGGAATGAAGCAGAAGCTGGCATTGAGTTGCGCATTAATACATAAACCGAAAGTGCTTTTTTTAGATGAACCTACTACCGGGGTCGATCCCGTATCGCGTAAGGAATTCTGGGATATGCTCATGAAATTGAAAGAACAGGGTATAAGTATTCTTATTTCGACGCCATACATGGACGAAGCTACACTTTGCGACCGGATAGCGTTGATCCAACAGGGTGAGTTTATGCAGGTGGATACGCCTCAGAACATTGTAGACACATATCCCGAAATACTTTGGGCAGTTCAAAGCAATCAGATGCACCAGCTTCTGAATGATCTACGTAGTTACCCCTCGATTACTTCTTCATTTTCTTTTGGAGAAACCATCCATATCACAGTCAAAGGGGGTACCATCGCGAATGAGTTGAATAAGTATTTAGCGGAAAAGGGACATACTGAAATTTCGATCCGGGCTATTCGGGCTACGGTAGAAGATTGTTTCATGCTGCTGTCAAACACAATGGGGAATTGAAAATACAAGAACTATGAAAGATAAAGTAATATATACCGAAAACCTGACGAAAAAATTCGGAAATTTTACAGCTGTCGACAATATTTCATTCAGTGTCGACCAAGGCGAGATTTTCGGATTCCTTGGCGCAAACGGAGCCGGAAAGACAACTGCCATGCGGATGTTATGTGGATTAAGCCGTCCGACATCCGGAAAAGGTACGGTAGCCGGTTTCGATGTCTTCAGGCAGTCCGAAAATGTCAAAAAAAACATCGGTTATATGAGCCAGAAGTTCTCTCTGTACGAGGATTTGAAAGTATGGGAAAATCTGCGTCTTTTTGGTGGAATTTATGGAATGAAAGAAAAAGAGATTGCTTCTAAAACAGAGCAGATCCTACACGAACTTGGCTTTGAAAAGGAGCGGGAAACCCTCGTCAAATCATTGCCATTAGGATGGAAACAGAAGCTATCTTTTTCCGTATCTATTTTCCATGAACCAAAAGTCGTTTTTTTAGATGAGCCTACCGGCGGAGTCGATCCCGTTACACGCCGGCAATTCTGGGAGCTGATCTATGACGCGGCAGAAAGAGGAATTACAATTTTCGTTACCACCCATTACATGGATGAAGCAGAGTATTGTGATCGCTTGTCCATCATGGTTGACGGAAAGATAGAGGCGCTCGATTCACCTAAGAACTTGAAAACCGAATATAAGGTTGAGAATATGTACGACGTGTTTTACCATATTGCCAGAAAAGCAACAAGAAGCGATAATTAATTATGAAGGAATTTATATCATTTGTCAGAAAAGAGTTCTATCACATTTTCCGTGATAGACGAACCATGCTCATTCTGCTTGTCATGCCGATTATTCAAATCATTCTATTTGGATTCGCTATTACAACGGAGGTAAACAATACGCGGGTCGCAATATTCGATCCGTCCAAAGATGTCACAACAGAACGCATAAAAGAAAAAATTCAGGCAAGCCGGTATTTCACGATTACCGAAGAATTAACCGATCCCGACCAAATCAATGATGTATTTAAGTCCGGAAAAATCAATTTAGTCATCGTATTCAGTGAAAACTTTGCCGATAACCTGCTTCACACCGGAGAGACCGCCATTCAGTTGATAACAGACGGTACGGAACCCAATCAGGCATCCACGCTAACCAATTACGCATCCAACATATTAAACTCATACCAACAGGAGCTAATAGAACAATATCAAATACCCTACCGGATTGTCCCGGAAATTAAAATGCTGTATAACCCGCAATCGAAAAGCGCTTATAATTTTGTTCCGGGTGTAATGGGATTGATTCTCATCTTAATTTGCGCTATGATGACTTCAATTGCTATCGTCAGAGAGAAAGAAACCGGAACAATGGAAGTTCTGCTTTCCTCTCCGTTAAAACCGATATACATTATTCTGGCCAAAGCGGTTCCTTATTTCACACTTTCAATTGTAAACCTGACAACGATATTGTTATTATCTGTTTATGTCCTGGGAGTTCCTATTCAGGGAAGTCTATTCTGGCTGATCCTGACATCCCTGATATTTATATTTTTAGCGCTGTCTTTAGGCTTGTTAATATCAACTGTTGTCGAAAGCCAAATGGCGGCAATGCTTGTATCCGGAATGGGATTGATGATGCCGATTATGTTGTTGTCCGGTATGGTCTTCCCGATCGAAAGTATGCCCGAAATACTACAATGGGTTTCGGCGATCGTACCTGCGAGATGGTACAACGCGGCAATTAAAAAGTTAATGATTCAGGGTGTCGAAGTTCAGTATGTCATAAAAGAGATAAGCGTCATTACATTGATGGCGGTTACCCTGATGATTGTCAGCCTGAAAAAATTTAAAACCAGATTAAATTGATTTACTATGTTAAAGTTTTTGATAGAAAAAGAGTTTAAACAAATCAAGAGGAATGCTTTTCTTCCGAAATTGATAATAGCCATGCCCATCATGATGATGTTGATCATGCCTTGGGCTGCTAATCAGGAAATACGGGGAATAAAGTTAAGTGTTATTGACAGCGATCACAGCACATACTCGGAAAGGTTGATATATAAAATTATATCTTCAGGATATTTTGAACTGACCGATGTATCACCAACAAATGATATCGCCATGCAAAGCATTGAGTCAGGTAATGCTGATATCATATTGGAAATTCAGGACGATTTCGAAAAAAATCTCGTAAACGAAGGAGCATCAGCCGTAATGATTTCAGCCAATGCGGTAAACGGCACGAAAGCGGGATTAGGTTCATCATACTTAGCATCTATACTAACGGACTATGCCACAGAGTTAAGAGAGGAATATCTACAAACAACTGCCGGAGCCGCAATACCCACCTTCACGATTTCACCGCAATACAAATTTAATCATCATTTGGATTACAAAGTGTTTATGGTGCCCGCTCTAATGGTTATGCTGCTAACCCTGCTTACCGGATTTTTACCCGCATTAAACATTGTTGGCGAAAAGGAAGCCGGAACAATCGAACAAATAAATGTAACTCCGGTAAAAAAGTTAGTATTCGTCTTGGCAAAACTGATACCTTATTGGACAATCGGTTTTATTGTCCTGATGATCGGAATGTTATTAGCATACTTTGTCTATGGGATTTCACCTGTGGGTAATTTGTTGACAATCTTCTTGTTTGCGACTATCTACATACTTGTAGTGTCAGGAATGGGATTAGTTATTTCAAATTACTCAGACACAATGCAACAAGCTATGTTTGTGATGTTCTTTTTCATCATGATTCTCATATTGATGAGCGGCCTGTTTACTCCGGTAACCAGTATGCCCGGTTGGGCACAGAAAATTACGATATTCAATCCGTTGAAATATTTCATGCAGGTAATGAGGCTTGTCTATCTGAAAGGCAGCGCTTTTCACGAAATGACATCTCAGTTTTTCGCCCTCTGCAGCTTTGCGGTTGTGCTGAACACATGGGCTGTTCTCAGTTACAGAAAAAGCAACTAATGCCGCCGGAAAAAATAAATTTTTGCATCACTCTCAATTTATCTCTATATTTAGCTCTCACTGAATATAGGCGGCGTTTCGGAAGGACAAAACAAAAACAAGTTTTCCTTTTGTCCTTCTCTCAACTTGCATTATATTTGTTTCCACAAATGTCTAATCATTATGCAGGAACAATTGCGATTATTAAAAAGGTTTTTCGGATATGATACCTTCAGACCTTTACAAGCCGATATTATTCAACGCACCATAGAGGGCAAAGACTCTTTGGTTTTGATGCCTACGGGAGGAGGAAAATCTATCTGCTATCAGTTGCCGGCGATTTATCTGCCGGGAACAGCCATTATCATTTCTCCTTTGATCGCATTGATGAAAGACCAGGTAGAAGGGCTTGTGGCAAACGGCATTCCGGCCGCGGCGTTAAACAGTTCCATGTCCGAAGATGAAAAATGGCAAATAAAACAGCGCTGCAAACAAGGACAGATGAAACTTCTTTACATCTCGCCCGAAGGTTTGTTAAGCGAACTTGACTATCTTTTATCTTTATTAGATATATCCCTTATTGCTGTCGATGAAGCACATTGCATTTCACAATGGGGACACGATTTCAGGCCGGAATATACCCGCTTATCCATATTGAAAGAACGGTTTCCCAAAATTCCGGTAATCGCACTGACAGCTACAGCCGATAAAATCACGCGCAATGATATCGTAAAACAGCTCACCCTGCAAGAACCTGAAATTTTCATATCGTCTTTTGATCGTCCAAACCTCTCTTTAGAAGTCAGGCGTGGATTTGCACAAAAGGAAAAAATTGCAGCGATTGTACGTTTTATTCGTAACCATCCCGGTCAAAGCGGCATTATCTATTGCATGAAACGAAGCGATACTGAAAAAGTAGCCGACTTGCTGACGCAGACTTTCAATATTCCGGCAATCGCCTATCATGCGGGATTATCAACAGCTAAACGCGAAAAGGCGCAGAATGACTTTATCAATGACCGTGTGGATGTGGTTTGTGCCACCATCGCCTTTGGTATGGGTATTGATAAAAGCAATATTCGCTGGGTTATTCACTATAATATGCCGGCCAGCATTGAGAATTATTATCAGGAGATAGGACGCGCGGGACGCGATGGAGTGGCCAGTAATACCCTCCTGTTTTATTCACTGGGCGACCTCGTCTTACTCCGCCGGTTTGCAGAAGAAAGCGGACAGGAAAGCATCAACATGGAAAAGCTAAACCGGATGCAACGATATTGTGAAATGGATCTATGCCGACGGCGCATCTTGTTAAGCTATTTCGGAGAAGAAGCGACAAATGATTGTGGTAACTGTGATGTCTGCAAAAATCCGCCCCAACGTTTTGATGGTACCATTCTGGTTCAGAAAGCGCTAAGCGCTGTCGCCCGCACACAGGAACATGTCGGTATGCGAATGCTGATTGATATACTCAGAGGCTCCGGACGTACAGAACTGTTAGAACAAAACTATCAGAACTTGAAAACCTACGGAGCCGGGCGGGACCTTCCCTATCTTGTGTGGAAAGAATACATCTATCAAATGCTGCAATTAGGTTTCGTCGAAATTGATTACCTCAACAGTCAAACGCTGAAAGTTACGCCACTGGGAAGAAAAGTTCTGTTTGGCGAAACAACGGCCACGCTAACCATGTACAAGGAGCCTGAAGAACCGGTAAAAACCAAAAGAGGAAAAAAAGAAAAGAAAACACCGGCTCCTGCTGAAAAAATAATACGCCTACCGGAAGACAAAGCGACCAATGAAGCGTTAATGGAGTCTTTACGCCAATTACGCAAACACATCGCACAACAGGAAAAAATGCCCGCTTACATTATCTTTTCCGACGCCTCCCTGCAGGACATGGTTCACAAAAAACCCCTTACATTAGACGCATTTTCAGACATCAAAGGAGTCGGCGACACAAAACTCCAGAAATACGGAAGAATCTTCGTCGCACTCATCCGGACCGTTCTCAAAAAGTAAAAAGGTCAAAGAAATCAGAGTAGATTACAGGGAGTATAATTTAAGTTACTGACATACTGTTGTCACTATTATGGTATATATTTGCATCATTAAACGATAAATATGTTTGCCCTCACAGGATTCAAGGAAAAAGAAAAATAATTATTAATTCAAACATACAATACAATGACAAACACACATCAAAGCCAAAGTGAACAAATGATCGGTAATGAACAATTCATCGCGTACTGCGGACTTTATTGCAAAGCCTGTTCCGCATTTACGTCGGGCAAATGCGACAGTTGCAGGGGAAATTCTGCGAAAACCGCCATTATATA
This sequence comes from Tannerella sp., assembly GCA_031551825.1. Taxonomy (GTDB): domain Bacteria; phylum Bacteroidota; class Bacteroidia; order Bacteroidales; family Tannerellaceae; genus Tannerella. Next base: position 24,828 of record JAVBNB010000007.1, read on the forward strand.
TAAGAAATGTAAGGTAAGGCCATGTTGTGCGGAAAATGATTTTTTCACCTGTGCGGATTGTACGGAACACGCATCCACAAAGGATTGCAAACAGTATAATCCTCTATTGCTCAGGATTGCTTCGTGGATTGAAAGTTCCGATCGCAGTAAAGCAATTGAGATGATTAAAGAAAAAGGCCGGGCGGAATTTTTGGCGTATATGGAAGACAAAAACTGGGTGATCTTCAAAGTGAAAGATTCTCTTTTCAATAAAAAATACGGTAAAAAAGTGAATGAAAAATAACAATATGATGAATGAAAAGCCATTAGTAGATAAAGAATATTTGCTTGAAAAATTGCCCGGCAAATACGGTTGGACATTCACGGTCATTCCCGAAATCCTGCCCGATCCAAATGCTCCATTTAGTTGGGTAAAAGTGCGAGGAAGCATCGACGGTTATGAAATCAGTAACTACCACTTAATGCCGTCCGGAGATGTTATGCCGTGCGGGAAGGGTGTTTTATTTTTAGCCGTGAAAGCTGAAATCAGAAAGAAAATTAAGAAGGAAGCAGGCGATTATATCCACGTCATATTATATCCCGACAATGAGCCATTGGAAGTTCCCGAAGAACTATTATTGTGCCTGCAAGATGACACTGAAGCGCTACGATTTTTTAATTTGCTTAGCGAAGGTGAACAACACAATTATATCAAATGGATCTATTCCGCAAAAACAGACCAAACAAAAGTGGACAGAATAGCAAAAACACTTATCAGACTTTCCAAACAGCAAAAATTCGCAGACAAACAATAAAACGAAAGCTCAGCGGCCAACCGACTGTCTGCTTTTTGGGTGGGCGAACAAAAATCAGTTGGCAATTGGCTTAGTATATTGTGTAAATATTCAGTGTAACACATTTTCACAGACAAAGTTTTAATTGTAAATTTGTGAAAATTTAATCATCATTCCTATGGCAAAGACAACTGAAGAACAAGTAAAAGAAATTATTCTAAATATAGGTGCGGATTTATGTGGAATTGCCAATATCGACAGGTTTGACAATGCCCCACAAGGTTTTCACCCATTGGACATATACAAAGAATGTAAGTCAGTTATTGTTTTTGGTAAAAAGATGCCGAAAGGTCTTGCTTATGTCAATCCGAGAATTGTTTACAATCACGCCAACAATCTGAATATAAAAGAAGTCGATCGAATAACTTACGAGTCCTCAATTGCGATAGAACAATTAGATTGCATAGCTGTCCCGTTACCTTGTGACGGGCCTTATGAATATTGGGAAAAAGACAATCTTAAAGGAAAAGGACTTTTATCTATGCGTCACGCCGCCGTATTAGCAGGATTGGGAAGTTTAGGTAAAAATACTCTCCTAATAAGCAGACTTTACGGAAATTTCTTGACATTGGGTGCAATCCTGACTAATCTATACTTAAAATCAGACTCTCTGTCGGAGGAATTATGTATTGCAAATTGTCGATTATGTTTGGATAATTGTCCCGTCAAAGCACTAAACGGAAAAACAACCAATCAGAAATTATGCAGACCTCATACTTATACAACTAATGACAGAGGGTTTGATGTCGTTATTTGTAATAAATGTAGAACAATTTGCCCAAGAAAGTTTCGAATTTAAACTGCCGGCACGTAGGCTGCAAGTTGTATAGATTGTAAATGACTAAAATAATTATCACAATATGAAAACTGAACACTCCCAAGTCTCTTATTGCCATAGACAATCTCGTCCGGTTAAGAAATTCATTCTTTCTTTTATCATTGCATTCGCCTCATCTTTCCTCTTTTATATTTCCGCTCAGGCAAAAGTGGAACAATGGGGACGCTTTGAAAAAGTATTTGAAGAAAAAGTTTCCGGAAACCCTTTTACCGACACGGAACTTAATGCTATATTCTGGCTGGAAGGAACGACGGACAGTATCTATGTGACAGGATTTTACGACGGAAAAAGCCGGCATATCATCCGGTTTATGCCGCCACAGACCGGAACATGGTACTATCGGACAAGAAGCAATATTCCGGCATTATCCGAAAAATCCGGGTCTTTTGTTTGTGTTGCTTCCGCGAATAATCATGGCCCGGTACAGGTCAAAGACAAACATAGTTTTCAATACGCAGATAAAACGCCATACTACCCTGTAGGCACTACAGCGTACGCATGGACACACATGCCTCAGAGCATACAGGAGGAAACCCTGATCTCTTTAAAAGAAGCTCAATTCAACAAGCTACGGATGTGTGTCTTTCCGAAAAATTACACCTTATGCCTGGAAGAACCGGAGCTATATCCTTATGTCGTAAAAGAAATTTCAGGAGACAAACGCATATTTGACTTCACACGTTTCGATCCGGAATATTTTCATCACCTGGAAAAAAGAATTGATGAACTCCGGGCATTAGGAGTAGAAGCTGACCTGATCCTTTTTCATCCCTATGACAAAGGCCGGTGGGGATTCGACAGTATGCCGGAAGACGTAAATATTGCCTACATCCGCTATATCTGTGCACGATTATCTTCATTCAGCAATGTATGGTGGTCGCTTGCAAACGAATACGATTATGTGAAAGCAAAAACGGAAGACGACTGGGAAATCCTGATAAAGGAGGTCAGAAAATGTGACCCTTACGACCACCTATGCTCCATTCATGGCAGTACCGCAATGTATTTCCCTTACTGGATGAAAGAACTTACCCATACTAGTATTCAGGACGAGGCGCCTGTTGAAGATTTCGGACGAGCTTCTACCTTACGTAATATTTATCGAAAACCCGTTGTAATGGACGAAGTCTGCTACGAAGGCAATTTGTCAAGCCGCTGGGGACGACTAAGCGGACCGGAAATGTTACATCGGATTTGGCAAGGGTTAATCGCCGGAATTTATGTAACCCACGGAGAATGCTATAACTACAGTGAAGGGCCGGACACGATTTTCTGGGCCAAAGGTGGCAAATGGAGAGGCGAATCATGGAAACGTATTCCTTTCACCCGTCAAATTATTGAGGATATACCCAACCCACTGCAAACGGCGGATGTCAGCCGCGACCATAAAATCGCGACAGCCGGAAACGGGTTCTATTTTGTTTACTTCGGCATGGAAATGCACGATTCATGGACATTTGACCTTCCCTCTAAAAACGCCGATTATGACAAATTAGAACCGGGAACAAAATTTAAAATCGATATTATTGATACGTGGAATATGACGATAACTCCTTATAACGAAATCTTTGAGACCGGAGAAGTTTCCGATTACCGCCTCTATGATATCAAAAACCGGAAAATTCGTCTACCCCTACAGCCTTACCTACTTCTTCGGATTATTGAAGTTAAATAACTAATTTCCCTCAAAGGATAGTTAATTTACTATATAAAAAGTCGGTTGTTCAACCAAGAGAACAACCAACTTTTATATTATTCTCGCATATCTATTTCAGTAATGGCTGGATTAATGACCAATGGTTATGAATGATTTTCCATTGGTTATCCGGGTTCAATTGATATACTTCCGTACAATTCCACCTCCAGACATCTTCGCCGGAATACGACATTAGATTATATGATAATACGGCCATACTTTCCAATACCTCAACAATAGGATCAATGATTTCATACCGGTCTACCTGAACTTTTCCTCTTATCTCTTCATACATCCGCTCCATTTCCTGATATCCGTTAATCCTTTTCTCCTGCAACGGATCGAAATAAGTAATATTCGGGGCATAAATTGCTAAATAACCGGAAGGATTACCTTTGTTCCATTCTTCCAATGCATCCCTTTCCATTTTGATAATCATTAATTTGATACTTTCCTTATCCATATTTTTGACATTAAATTAATAATGCACAAAAGTAGACCAGCTTTCCGTTTTATTGAATAGACAAACAATGGAGAAAATATCACTTTTCAAGGATTTGTCGCCCCATTACGGTAACGAAGTGGCGTAGAACCTGTCTGATTCCTGAAAAAACGGATAAAATAAGACGGATTCTCAAAACCCAAATATGCTGAGATTTCAGATACTGAAAGACTTGTATAGGAAAGCCGCTTCTTAGCTTCTAAAAGTAGTTTATTCTGAATATACAATTTCGTGTTTATACCGATCGTTTTTTTCACTACTTCGTTCAGATGATTTGGGGTAATACATAGTTTATTCGCGTAATACTTTGTGCTGTGAAATTTCCTAAAATCTTTGTTTACAAGGGAAATAAATGTATTCACATAGCGATTAATAATTTTTTCATGCTTACCTTCCAAAACATTCTGTTTATTATACTCACGATGGAGAAGCATAAGCATTTCGTAAAGTAATGCCCTTAATACATGTTTATCTTTTACCTGATAATCTTTTATTTCCGAAAGAATGCTCCGGACCAATTCATGAACCCGTACCTGAATATCGGAGACACTCACTTTTGCGGAAATCCGCTGGGGATTGAAAAAGGAAAGGTGCAATAAAAACTGCGGATCATTAAAAAAAGAAAGTAGAAACTCCTCTTCAAAAATCAGCGCATAGCCGCTTTTGATACGATCCTTATCCCATGTCCGGATCTCTCCGGGCATTGAGAACACGACATCTCCCTTGCGCACCCTATAATGTTTGTCATCTATAGAAAAGGCGCCTTCACCGTCTTCTATAAATGTGATATCAAAATAAGACAGCGTATGAACAGGGTGAACCTCCATATATTTTTTGATATCATCCAACGGAACAAGATCAATCAGAAGTTCCTCTCCATACTTCGTCTTATAAAAATCATATTGAGGTACAGTTTTCATCTCAATTCATATTTTACTTTTCTTTCAACCATTCGCCTTTCATAAAAGAATTAAATAAAGGAATTAATACCCAGATAGGTTGTGTGGGTATCGTCTGAAAGAATAAATTGCGAATCTTCCGGATCAATCTTGAAGTCGATAACGGCGTATGTTTCATCCGGCAGGAATATCTCCAACAGCATATCCAGTACGATTCGCTCGGAGGCCGTTTCCAGAAAACCACGCATTCTGTTTGCCGAAAGTTGACCGATTGTGATCTTTAAATCACTTATTCCATCGTCAAATGTATTTCCCAACACCAGGTCTACGCCCAGATGTGCCTCTCCCAAACGAGACTCGAACAGACTATCTGCCTTTTTAGCCGGAAGTTTTATTTTCTCTATCTTAACCGGCACATCCAATATAAAAGAGAGGGATTCGCTCACTTCGTCCAGATTCAACCGTATTCTCGACAGCAATGGCATGACATACATAAAAGCTACCGCCTGACGATGTTCCAAACGTTTTAATACCGGCCAGTATTGTATGAACAAATCTGTGAACTCGCGGTTACTGCTTGTCCGGTCATATCTTATTTCGGCCTGGTTTATATCTACAAGTGTATGGTCTATTACCTGCTCAAACACCTGAAAGAACCGGCGTGCAAAGAATTCCTGTTCGCGGTGGATTTTAATTTGATCTAATGCTTTTTCGACGTCACTTTCTGCGTCTCTATATGCTCGCTTATAGATTGATTTATGAAAAATGCCTTCGGGAAGGATGTCGTAAATACCTTCGCGGTTTACATGTATATGCAGGTATTTCCTAAAATCGTCATCATTGAATTTGGTATAGACATCTTCAATATCTTTAGATACCTGGCGTCGCTCTATTCCATTACGAAGAATCTGTATCAGCTCGGGATCGTAGCCTTCTTCTATCAATGACGTCACTATAACCTCCAGTTTATAGTCGGTATCTAAGGTGTTTGTGAATTGCATTCTAAGTTTGATTTATAATTAGATCATTTTTAAGATGTAATCAGGTCATCGTCATCATCCAAAATCCAGGAATGGGGTTTTACAGATGGTTTCTCTGTCAGACGGGCAGATTCATCCGTTGGAGAGGTTTTGCCTGCCTGACTTACCGGTTCAATTGGTGTTGGCGTTTGTTTATACACTGGAAATTTGACTCCTTTTTCTTTTAACCGGTTTATCAATCCTTCAATCCTTTTCCGACCATCGGGTGTCCAGGCATCGCGGTTGATATATTCCTGCATATAAAGACCTAACGTATAACCATCTTCATCAACATGAAATACATCTGCTCCACGATCCAGCAGAAAATCCATCATGTGCCAACTCATAATCATTGCTGCAGTCATGATAGGCGTAGTACTCCTATCTAATTGATTAATATTTGCTCCGCAATCCAATAAATATTTTACTTTTTCCATATCATCGGCTATGATGGCTATATGTAAAGGAAGTTCAGTTCTATTATCATTTAGATCAGCTCCGTATTTAACTAATAATTTCATATACTTGATCGGATAACTGGCTCCACAGCATGTTTCAAGTGGAAGCATATTCAGAGGACGAAGGTTTTTCCCTTCCCTCATAGCATTTCGCTTGGTTTTCATTAATGGAGACATTTGGTTCGGATCAGCCCCTTTTTCCAGTAAAAATTCAGTTATCTCATAATTTTCAATCATTATAGCATACATCAGGTACGTGAACCCTTCTTTTCCGACATGATTAATTGGTGTCCCCTGATTGATCAGCTTATCCAGCTGTTTTTTCTCACTATAATAAATGGCTTCGGCTATTGCGATCTCCTGATCACTAAAATAAACTTCCGGACGATATTTTTCTCTTTCTTTATTTGACATACTGCAACTTATTAATAAAAACACCAAACTTAATAAATGATATAGAACTATTCTTTCCATCATTTTTAAGATGTAATCAGGTCATCGTCGTCATCTAGAATCCATGAATGAGGTTTTGCAGAGGATTGCCCTGTCGGACGGGAAGATTCATCCGTTGGCGAGGTTTTTCCCACCTGACTTACTGGTTCAATTGGTGTTGGCGTCTGCTTTGTAACCGGAAATTTGACTCCTTTTTCTTTTAACCGATTTATCAATCCTTCAATCCTTTTCCGACCGTCGGGAGTCCATGCATCGCGGTTGATATATTCCTGCATATAAAGGCCTACTGTATAGCCATTCCGGTTTACATGAAATACATCTGCTCCACGATCCAGTAAATAGTCCATCATATGCCAACTCATAATTTTGGCCGCTGTCATTATAGGTGTACTGCTTCTCTCTAATTGATTAATATCTGCTCCATTTGCCAATAAATATTTTACTTTTTCCATATCATCAGCCATAATAGCTACGTGTAAAGGAAGTTCAGTTCTATTATCGTTTAGATTGGCCCCGTACTTAACTAATAATTTCATATACTTGATCGGATAACTGGCTCCACAGCATGTTTCAAGTGGAAGGGTTCTTATAGGTTCATCATCCCATTCATCTTTCACTATTTTGTCACTTGGAATAACATAATAAGCTAAAAAATTCGGATCGGCTCCTTGTTCTAATAAAATTTCTGTTACTGCATAGTTATTTACTTTAATAGCATAAAGCAGATAAGTCAGCCCTTGTTTTCCCGGTTTATTTACATCAAGCCCCATTTTTAAAAGCTTTTCTAATTGCTTTTCTTCTCCATTGTAGACCGCTTCCGCTACTAATACTTGTTGTTCACTAAAATATTTCTCTGGACGATATTTTTCTTTTTCTTTATTTGACATACTACAACTTGTTAATAGAAAGACTAAACTTACAAATATAACTTTTTTCATAATATAATGAATTAACTTTTATCAGCATAAATTTTTACCATACCCGAAGGTGGTAAGCTATCCCTCTCATACTGTAAGGATTCCAATAATCCGGACTCTCCTTTTCCGATTCCATGCCCGGTTACCGGATCACAGTCGACTCCTGTATCAATTCCAATCTTCTGGCCGGCTGCACGGGGTAAATCGTCACCAAAAACAATATTGCCCCCCATTTTGGGAGAAAAGAAACTGGCTACACCACCGATTATTTCGCGGTTATTCTGTACTAAACTACCCAGCATATCATTTTCGGAATAAAACGACTGTACATGTGATGTGTTTTCTATATCATATCCGGCTCGTTTAACGGTTTCCGGATGCAGTCCGGCCGGATTATATGTATATGTTTCACATCCTGTAGCCGCTGCACCGGCCGAAGCTAAACCGCCACCCAACGAGTGCCCACCCAATGTTAAATTATCAGAACCTACAATATCTGCTACATCTTTTGACAATCTCATTGCTCTGTTATATTGCTCTGTCTCCTTTCCTAATCCTTGTTTGACATTAGTAATCCAATCTGCCAAGCTGGTCATTTCTGTTCCTTCAAAGATCAGAGCATATTTTCCAACAGAATTTTTATACAATTTAGCACTAAATCCAGAATTATCATCTACCCAGAGAGACTTGTCATCTAATCCCAACTCCTCAAGTTCTTTCTTTGTAGCAGGTTCCCACCCATTCGGCAGTGGATCTCCTTTCCCATATACGTGCTTACTAAGCATCGCCATATCGGTAGCCATCTTAAAGTCGATCATCAGCAAGGATACTTCGCCACCCAGTATACATTTGACTTTAGCATCCGAAAGTAATGCTTTTTGACCTTCGATAAATACGCGTGGGTGTACACTCGACCATGGCGATGGATAACACAGAAAAGGACAGATGCCAGGGATTTTAGACATCATTTTACCTATCAATGCACCCTTGATTACGCACGCTGCTAAAACAGCTTTTGCTGCCCATTTGCTTCGAGTTTTCACGCCCACAACCACGGCTGCGATAGCACCGACAATCGCCCCCACGAGAGCGCCTGCCTGAGTCATTTTTATACAATAAAAATTTCCTCGCCACCGGTCATTTTCCGTAGCCAGTAACCGGCGTTTTCCGGTATCCGTAGTTTCCTGCGTCCACACTTTTACTTTTTGAATCATCGCACCTTGGTTGCATATTGCGATGGTTTCTTCAGGGACATATTTTTTTGATATCATAACAGCCGTTCATTATTTATAGTTACTTCCGTCCGCTCAAAAACAAGGTTATGATTATACACATATTGCTCACTAGCCTGTTCGGTAATAGTTGCGACGGCTTTTTGTAACATATCGTCGGTATTGTCGAACAGGTATTCCATTTGCATAACGCAATGATAGGTAAACGGGGCATTACCTGCATATAACTTTACCTGCTGATTATATTCTTTTTCTAAAGCGGATATCGACGACAGCACGCCTTCGCCTTCATACGCCAGAAGCCCGGTTTCTCCACCCTCTTCCCTGACAGACAAGCTAATATCCAGTTCGCCATCACTACTTAAGACAGAAGGAGTGAAAAATCGTATTTTTTTATTTCTGCTGAAAGAATTGAATAGGATCAGGTATCCGGTAGATTCGGGCAGGCCCACTTCCAGATTATTGATTTCCATATCTTTTTCTTTAATCAGTTCCAAGACTTCTTTACTATCTCCCAATTGAGTAGCAATCTCTTTCCTGATCTCCTGCCAACATGAGAGAATAGCTGCTTTATTTACGATTTTCTGCAAATACCACTGATCATTAAAAAATAACTCCAACTGGGCAGTCGGCTTATTCAACAATTTCAGCAATTCGTGGAACGGTTTACTGGCCGGTTGGTCTGTCTGCGGATATTCCACCACATCGACCGACATATACCAACCATTTTTGTCACCTCTTCGTATCCCTACATTCCATTGTTGGACAGTCTGCTCTTTATATATCAGTTGTTTGTTCAATAAAATCTGACTGTCGGATGTGATGCTATAAATTAACTCATGGACACTATTCATAACTATTTAGTTTATATGCACTTCTCCGTTTTCTTCTATAATCGTTCCGCCTCCACCGTCTACCTGTGTACGGTCAGATGCAGATATGCCGATAAACGTACTCTTTATATTGGCATTATTTTTTGCCAACGCCCCGATCCAATCCAATGCCGTAATTTCCACTTCGCCTTTGGAGATGGGACTACCGTCTTTATACACTACTTTTGGCCCCCATTCAGGATCCAGCTGTATAGCCGTATCTTCCATTTTAGCCATTTCTTCAATGGCTTTAAGTACAATACGCGAACCTGTCAATTCGATATGCCCCCGTTTATTCATTATCAACGTAGAACCGGCTTGTCCTGTCACTTCACCTTTATCGTTAACCAATTTCATTTTGGAACCTACATGAATACCTAATGTCTCCGGGCACATGATGGTAATATTTCCGCTTCCGTCCAGATGTACGGTACTGCCAGCACGATCGGTAATCGTAATCCCTGCCGCACTGTTCCACTGTATTGTATTATTCGCTTTATCCGAAATGGCTCGCACATGATTACCTTTTCCTCCTCCCAATTTTTGCGCATTTGTGCCATGATAAAACGATCCCGCAACAAACGGTTTATCCGGATTGCCCTCCATATAATCAAGATAAATCCGGTCTCCGATCTCCGGTACAAATATCATCCCCCTGTTCTTTTCTTTTCCGATATTTTTATTTCCACCTCCATCCGGCGTAGCACATCTAAACCAATGTTGACACAGCTCATCTTCAAAATCAAATTTTAATTGCACGCGTCCTAATCCTTTCGGATCCTGGTTGTTCATTACGATTGCCGGAAGCGGTTGTGCAATGGGAATCTTCGTATCTTCATAGGGAAAATAATCATATGTTTTCTGACATGCTTCAAATTCGTTATAGTACCGCTTGTTCTGATCAAACACATGCAATACCCGAGTTACCCGTAATGTGCCTACCGATTCATTGACCGTCATTTTATCTTCGAAATCAATCTCCAACAGTTCCCCGATAGTCACTTTGTACATATTGGTTTTTCCCGTTACGACGAACATTTGGTTCATAGTCGTTTTTTTTTGGATTTCGGTCAGCGCGTTTAAACTGTCAGGGTCATAAACAGGAGTAGCTATGGGTACATTCGGATAATGCTCTCTTTGATTCAATTGATTTGATTGTATGCCGGCTGTACCGGTAAAGGTCGCGCTGTCGGCAATATCAACAATCGCATTATTCTGTACTTCCTGCAGATTGTGGTAATATTGCTTAAACTTATTAGAAATGAGCCGCGAGTTCAATTTCACTTCTACCAGATCTTTATTGTAGGTTAGTTTTGTGGTATATTCTTTATTGATCTTTCCGAATACAAGGTTATTGCCATTAAAATACAGTTTTTCTCCATACATCCAGGCCAATCTTTTAAGGTATTGATAATCGGTCTCAAAATATTGCATCGAGAATGGTATTTTGGTTTCATATTCGGGATCATTGGCTACTAATACGTACAGTTTATCTTCAATTACCCGCTTTACAATATCACTTAGTGTTTTATCTGAATGTGTACGCAGGAATTTTCCGCGTTCCAATTCTATTGATTCTGAAGATCCTGTAATATACATCCAACCATGTTGCCCTGCATCCAACTCCACCTGTACGTCGGTAATTGTGCCCAGAAAGTCATATACATCAGTTGAATTTTCCTTTTCATCAGTCGTCTGCACGCATATCTGGAATGTTTCATTTATCAGTGCAATCCTTTCCATGGGCTTGGACAGGACATTCTCTCCCATGTCTTCTAAATCTATTTTAATTTTTACATGGGCATGATCGGCTATAAATTGCTCTAATTCCAATTTTACAAAAGGAACATATCCATCGCTTTTCAGCTTGTCTATTCTCAATGTTGCAGTTGTTGTTATTGTTGCCATACGTATTTGTTTATTGTTTGTCCATTTGCTTATCAATTTTTCTGTTCTTTCATAAAAATGCGGTAATTATAGATATCCGGTGATTTGTTATGAAGCAGGGTAAGCAGCTCGGTCTCCATTTGCCTGACAATATCCAGATAACCGGGAGTAACAGTCAGATGGATGTCGCTTGTCCGGATTAATCCCTCCTGAGGCTTTGAACTGACGGCAACTCCTTTTTTTACATCAATGCGCATTACTTTTTCTCCTAACTCACTCCGTAGATAATTAACGATATTTTCGTTAGTAACAAGCAAGTCATGTGAGCCAATGGCATACCGGTAAGCGTCTAATTTCTGAATAGCGGTCGGAGCGGATTTCCCTCCTGACGACATTTTCAACAACCGGCAACTGTCGATTACAACCGGTATTGAATTAACGGGCGTTAAGATCTTTCCGGAGCGTATAGCATTCCCTAATTCGCAATTCGTCCCCCAGTAATCGACATATACCGTATCATCATTTTGAAATGTATTCAACAACAGGTAATAAGGGTCTTCCAGACCTTTTACTTTTATCTTGTCGTATTTCTGATCCATATCCCGCAGATTTTCTCCCAACCGGTTTACGACATTGCGCAAGCTATCCATCTCGACTGATGAAAAAGCCATTTTTTCACTTCTCAGCAAGTCTACGATGCGTTCCATATACGTTTTGGCGCTACGTTCGTCAAAACGCTCTATGCCGCTCTGTTTCAACGTGTAAACACCAGTTTCTTTTCCCTGGTCGGAGGAATAAGGTATCAGTTTATATTCGTGATCGTACGAATCACTTACTTTCTCAATAGATAGAAAATACTGGTGGTTATCCGTTCGCAAAGGGATAATACCCATGCGCCCCTGGATCCGTTGAGTAATATTGAACGGGAGCTTGTTGGCTACAGGAAAAGCGTTCAGGTTTACGGTCATGTCATACAGGTTATTTGCGAAGATATGGGGAGGAACGATTACTTTCAACCAGATACAAGGCGTCAACTTTGCAACTGCTTTTTCCGGAAATATGTCGCTGATTTCGGGAGGTAACAGTTCATTTGTCAGATCGGCTGTGTTCACATCATTTTTAAGGGTTAAAAACTGGCTCTTATAGAGTTCGAGTATATGCTTATCGACTTGATGCAGCAGGCCATATTTATCGAAAATAGAATAGCCGGATTCATCTTTTGTCCAAACGGGCAACCCTGGCTCCATCTCGATAGTATTGCCAGCATAGCTCCATTGAGTATAGGGTAATAAGCTGTACTTTTCATACTTCTTATCCGTCTGTGGAAAGTCTATATAAAAAGATATATCTTTCAACGTCTCGACTTCACCATCAATCTCCAGACCGATCCACGCAGTGTGGTTGATCCTTTCGTCTAATATTTCGGCTTGTGCCATCAGGTCTTTCCCACCGTTGTCATTCGTTTTATACAACCTCCTTTCACAAATCAGATAATTGATCTTTGCAGATACCAGACGAACATCGGTTACAGGTACAAACGTCAATGTATCTACACCTAAGCTTTGCGTTTCTTGCGGCAGGTTTTTAACTTGCAGTCCTGTAAATTTATCTATATATAAGATAGGTTCGATCGTACTCATTTTTGCAACGGCATGCGCCGGTTTGGGAAAAATCATTGCGCTAGGCGTCAGCAGACCAGCAATCTTTTCTAAGATACGCAGATGACTATCCTGGAGTTCCTGCCTGACAGTGTATAACTCGCTGGCAAGACCTTCGATCAACAATAATACGATCGGATCGAGTTCTTCGATCGAAGATATACCCCAAAAGGAAGCAGCATGTTGAAACATCTGCTGACGGATAGCGTCTTTAGAAAATGTATTTTGATCGTTCATTTGTAATCAATATATATTGTGTCATAGACTTACTTTATTTTCATTACACACCGTTTTATTTTCGATTTGAATCTCGTGTTCATATTTTAGTAATAATTATTTCAATCGCCTATATATTATAATATACAAATCAAATAAAAAATATTTATATACACCAATATACATTAAGTAATTAATAAACATTAACACTGTGAGCAATACATCATTTTCTATAAAGACCTAATAATAACAATAATTGTCATTATATTTTATTTCACCCCAATTAAATACAAACCAAATGCAAACAATAATATATAATATTTACCAATGACTTTATTTATCTGATCCAGATCGGCAGACAACTCTACTATAACATGGCTGGTAGCCGTTTCTTTTATTTTGGGATATACTCATTCCGGCCACTCCAAAAATATCACTTGATAGAGTTCTATCCGGATAGCTAGTATTAAATAGGTTAAACTTTCTTTGTGAGAATAAAATGAAACTATTAAATGTCGCATTCAACGCAAACTTTTCATGGTTCCTAACGCAAAACCGACTCCGGCCCGGACAAAAAACTGATTATTGCCGTGGAAAGTATCGATTTCATAACCTGTTTTTATAAAAAAGATCTTGTAGTCCATGTAAAAATTCGGCGTAAGTACAATCGTATTTCGATGATGGCTCCTGAAATCGAATAAATAACCGGCATCCAAACCGAGTGTCAGAGTTACAGGCGCTTCGTAAAAAATATAATCGCTGAAGTATGTGGATAATTGGATAGGTTTCAGTTGAAGACCGCTCATCTCAGCACCTCCCGACGTAGTATACTCCAATCCGCTAAGATTAAAAAGATGCAGAGAGTTGCTTTTTGTCCATGTCGGCAGCGCCAGATTTACAAAAAACTGACCATCCGATTGCTGAGCATACTGTCCTCCAAAACCAAATAACTGGCTGTAAGCCGGAACAGACAAAACAATTAACATTAAAAAGAATATCGATTTTTTTAATGCATTCGCCTGATTCCGTTTCTGTATCATTTGCTGCATTTGATTGATTTTTTTAATATGATTCTGACAACAAATATAAGAAATATATAAAGATCTCACCCGAAAAATAGAATGAGAATCCAATTTTTCTTCAAATTCTTTCCATATCTTAGTAGCCTATTTAGTTAAATTAAAAGCTATGTGGAAATGGTATGCCATACTTTCGGCCATATTTGCGGCGTTAACCGCCATATTTGCAAAGATTGGAATTAGGAATGTTGATTCCAATCTGGCAACAGCGATCCGTACTTGTGTAATATTACTTATTACATGGAGTATTGTTCTCTTTTCCAATCATATAGGAGAAGTAAAAAGCCTGACAAGACAAAACTGGACTTTCCTGATCTTATCTGGTATCGCAACCGGGCTTTCCTGGATATTTTATTTCAAGGCATTGCAATTGGGCGATGCCTCTAAAGTCGCGCCAATAGACAAATTAAGCGTTGTATTTACAATCATTCTGTCTTTTTTGATTTTAAAAGAGCCTTTTAGTTGGAAAGTCTTACTGGGAGGATGCCTTATCGCCGGAGGTTCACTTGTTATCCTAATGGACAGATAAAATTATTTTGCACACATGAAACTACTTGTTATCGAAGATGAACGCAAGCTCTCAGAAAATATAGTAACCTATCTTTCTTCTGATGATTACCGATGTGAACAGGCGTACACGTTCAATGAAGCCATGGAAAAAATCTCGCTTTATTCCTACGATTGTATTCTGCTTGATTTAAATCTCCCGGACGGTGACGGATTAAAAATATTAGAAGAGATTACCCGCATGCAACTTGATAGTGGAATAATCATCATATCCGCACGTGGCTCATTAGATGATAAAATAACAGGACTAACCATTGGTGCGGATGATTATTTGCCAAAACCATTCTCTCTTTCGGAATTAGGAATCCGCATCTATGCTTTGATGAGAAGACGACAGTTTTCAAGCAATAATATACTGAAAACGAACAATATCGAAATAAATCTTCTTACAAAAACAGTAACAGTCGAAGATAAACAACTCATTTTTACAAAATCCGAATATGAACTTTTGCTGTTTTTGATTGGTAATAAAAACCGGTTGGTATCCAAAACAGCGATTGCCGAACATCTGTCCGGAGATATGGCCGACATGATGGACAATCACAACTTCGTCTATTCACACATCAAAAACATTAAAATGAAATTATCGCAGGTTGGTTGTGAAAATTATATCAAAACTATTTACGGCACAGGCTATCAATGGACGGAATGAAAAGTTTATTAAATACTAACTTAAGACAGTTTTTGGTCTATGCGTTCATCATTGCTTTATGCTGTGCGCCTTTACTTTTTTATGTCACAAAGCATTTCTATACGGAAGATTTGGATGAACTTACCGTATACAGAAGCGAAGAATTCAAAAAAGTACATTTACCTTCATTTACCGTGTCAAATATAGATACTTGGAATTATTTTAATGAAGATCTACAAATCCTCGAAATGGACCATTCATATCCATTGAACAAACCGATAGAGGAAAATTTATATAACAAAGCGGAAGGTCATAGCATTGACTATAGGGTATATTACACATTAATCGAGATTGAAAAGACATCGTATATATTTATGTCACGAATACCCATGATAGAAAATAAAGATCTTATCTTGGGCCTGATAGGACAATACGGAATATTAATTATTATTCTGTTAGTTTCCCTTTCGTTAATGCAACAATTCATTTCACGTAAACGATGGGCTCCATTTTACAGCACATTACAGCAAATAAAATCATTCAATCTGGAAAAAGGAAACATTCCCGTCTTTGAGAAAACAGACATTAAAGAATTCAGCCAGTTAAATGAGATTCTTGGGGAACTGATTAAAGACAATTTGAAAACATACACACAACAAAGAGAGTTTATAGAAAATGCCTCGCATGAACTACAGACCCCACTATCTATCTTTCAGAGTCAGTTGGATATCCTGTTGCAACAGCCGGAATTAACGGAAAAACAGGTTGAAATCATGCAATCTCTGTACAGTGTATCGTCAAGGATGACCCGGCTGAACAAAAATCTTTTGCTATTAGCTAAAATTGATAATAACCATTATAAGGAGATGCAGGAAGTTGATCTCCCGGAAGTACTAAATACACAATTATATTATTTAAGCTACCTTGCCGAGGACAAAGGAATAGACATGTATGTGAAGGCAAACTCCCCTTTCCGTATTATGGCCAATCACTTTCTATTAGAAAGCCTTATCAATAATCTGATAATAAACGCCATAACATACAATAAAGAAAAGGGATCATTACAAATTACCATTGGAGACAAAAAATTAATCGTATCTAATTCAGGAGAGAATAAGCCTCTTAATACAGCGAAAATTTTTCAACGTTTTAACCAGACATCCGAAAAGAATAAAAAAGGAAATGGCCTCGGATTATCGATTATTTATCAAATCTGCAAATTCCATGGATGGAAAATTTCGTATGATTACTTAGAAGACAAACACATATTTACCATCCGTTTTTAATTCAAAAAAATGAAGACAAAATACGAACAAATATATGTAAAAAATATGGTTTGCAACCGTTGTATCATGGTTGTGGAAAACATTCTCAAAGAGATGAATATATTTTCTCTCTCCGTTAAGTTAGGGGAGATCACTCTTGAGAAGCCGCTTGATGAAAAACAGAAAGAGCTTTTGGAGGAACACCTGAAATCAGTCGGGTTTGAAATAATAGACAGCAAAAAAACACGCCTGATAGAAAAGGTGAAAAACGCAATTATTGAATTAGTCTATCGTGACAACAATGATCCGAAAACAAATCTTTCGGACTATATTGCCGGCAAAGTAAATCATGATTATACATACATCAGCAACCTCTTTTCGGAAGTGGAAAATACAACTATTGAAAAGTATTTTATATTGCAGAAAACGGAGCGGGTAAAGGAGTTGTTGGTATATGACGAACTATCTTTAAATGAAATTGCCACCATGCTGAATTATTCCAGTACCGCCCATCTTAGTTCACAGTTTAAAAAAGTCACCGGCCTTACCCCAAGTCATTTTAAACAAATAAAAGAAAACAAAAGAAAGCCATTGGATAAGGTGTAAATGATATAAATCAAACCGTAAATTATATAACAGTTTTCGCTGCCTCTCTTCCGATCTTTGTCTCAAAATTATTAAAACAATAAAATCATGACAAAAGATAAAATCCGGAAAGTTACTTTCCCCATACTAGGAATGGGTTGCGCCTCCTGCGCGGCAAGAATAGACAAAACCCTTAATAATCAGAAGGGAGTTTTAACTGCTTCTGTCAACTATGCAACGGAAACGGCCATAGTAGAGTATAATCCTTCCGAAACTTCTCCCGAGTTGCTGCATGAAGCCGTACAAAAAGCAGGCTACGATCTGTTAATCGATCAGAACGAGGAGGAGGAGGAGGAAGATGAAGCGGAGCATGCCCGTTCGGAAAAATTCCGCAAACTGAAACAGCGTACTATTTGGGCGATTGCCTTGTCAGTGCCGGTTGTGATCATAGGAATGTTCTTTATGGAAATACCCTATGCAAATGAAATTATGTGGTTGCTTTCAACTCCGATAATCTTCTGGTTTGGTAGAGGTTTTTTCGTAAACGCGCTGAAACAATTAAAACACGCTTCTGCCAATATGGATACGCTGGTAGCTCTCAGTACCGGAATTGCTTATTTTTTCAGTTTGTTTAATATGCTCTTCCCTGATTTCTGGCTATCACGAGGCGTTCATCCGCATGTGTATTTTGAAGCTGCTGCCGTAATCATTGCATTTATTCTTTTAGGCCGGCTATTAGAAGAGAAAGCTAAAGGAAATACCTCATCAGCCATAAAGAAATTAATGGGAATGCAACCTAAGACCGTAACAATTGTCAACGAACAGGGAATTCAAACAGAAATACCGGTCAACCGGATTAAAGCCGGAAACATCCTCATCGTAAAACCAGGAGAAAAAATTGCAGTAGACGGTACCGTGATCAAAGGAAACTCGTACGTAGATGAAAGTATGCTTACCGGAGAACCTGTTCCTGTTTTGAAAGAGATAAATTCCGACATTTTCGCCGGAACAATCAATCAGAAAGGAAGTTTCCGTTTTCAGGCAAAAAAGGTCGGAAAAAATACCTTCTTAGCACAAATTATACGCATGGTACAGGACGCGCAGGGGAGCAAAGCGCCTGTACAGAAACTAGTCGACAAGATTGCCGCTATATTCATACCTGTCATCATCAGTATTTCAATTCTTTCATTCATTTTATGGATGCTGTTTGATCCTGCAAACGGTTTTACGCACGGCTTACTCGCTCTGGTGACGGTACTAATAATCGCCTGCCCCTGCGCCTTAGGATTGGCAACTCCAACTGCCATTATGATAGGTATCGGCAAAGGTGCGGAAAACGGCATTCTTATAAAAGACGCGGAAAGTCTTGAAACGGCGAAAAAAGTAAATACGGTTGTACTTGATAAAACAGGAACAATTACAGAAGGCAAACCCATTGTAACCGATATATACTGGCTCGACAATGATAATAAGAAAGCCATATTTTACAGTCTCGAAAAACTATCCGAACATCCTTTGGTAGGTGCCGTCACCCAATATTTATCCAACACTGATGTAAACCTGGTATCTATAAATAATTTCGAAAGTATTACAGGTAAAGGTATAAAAGGAATTATTGACGGAGTATATTGGTATGCAGGGAATAAAAAACTAATTTCAGAGAATAACATCCATATCAACCCGAAACTCTCACAGAAAGCTGAAGAATGGGCTTCTACATCTCAAACAATAATCTGGTTCTCAGATGATAAAGATGCGCAAGCCATAGCAGCTATCAGCGACAAGATCAAGGATAGTTCGGTAAAGGCCATTTCCAATCTTCATGATGCAGGAATTGAGGTCTACATGTTAACTGGAGACAATGATGCTACCGCCCGTGAAATGGCACCCAAAGCAGGAATAACAAACTACAAAGCTGAAGCATTACCCAACGAAAAAGCCGACTTTATCAAAAGATTACAACAAACCGGAAAAATAGTCGCAATGGTAGGTGACGGCATAAACGACAGCGCCGCCCTTGCACAGGCAAACCTAAGCATCGCAATGGGAAAAGGAAGCGACATCGCCATGGATGTGGCCCAAATGACGATTATATCTTCCGACCTGAATAAAATTCCCAAGGCGATCAAGCTATCTAAGCTGACGGTAAGAACAATCCGGCAAAATCTTTTCTGGGCGTTCATATACAACCTCATCGGCGTTCCGCTTGCAGCCGGAATACTTTACCCGATTAACGGATTCCTCCTGAACCCGATGATCGCAGGCATAGCCATGGCATTAAGTAGTGTCAGCGTCGTTACCAATAGTTTGCGCTTAAAGACAAAGAAAATTGAATGAGTCATAGTACTTTTTGTTAAAAAAATAGGGATTTTAATAATTTTGCTTATTTTTGCAGTCAAAAATTTTAAAGTCAAAAATAAGGAATTATATATTCCGTACCTAAAACAAGATTAAACCAAAATTGAAACAAACCAGACATTTTCAATCAGCCATTCCATTTTTATAACCTCCCCGCTTATTCGTAATGAAGTTTCTTCTATTATAGATGGATTCATTGCGGATAATGTATTTTTATCTGTTTCGGAAAAATGGAATAAGTTTTCTACAATTCATCCTTGATTTCAGATCTCATGATAATAATATTAAAAAGATATGCTTATGAAAAAATGACAGATTAACTAAACTGAATGTATATTCGGTATTGTGCGATTTTTTTATTAATTACAAGTAAAATAATATGTTATGAGCAAACGCGTAAAATATATCAAAACCATCCATTTTTTTTACGAAAAAAAAACACTAAAACTCCTATCCATTTTCTTTCTATTTGTTATGCCTCTGGCCGCTAAAAACAAACCACCGCAGGAAGAAGCCTCAACATTTTCCATTTTTCAGCAACAGAAAATAATCTCAGGCACTATTTTAGATGACTCCAATATACCTGTAGCAGGAGCAAACGTAGTCATAAAAGGAACCACTAATGGAACTATTACCGATATTGATGGCAAATTTTCTTTACAGAATGTACCCGAAAATGCAACGTTGGTTATTTCATATATCGGATATATAGATCAGGAATTAAGTGTTGCAGGACGTTCTTTATTTTCTGTCATACTGAAGGAAGACACCAAAGCATTGGATGAAGTAGTCGTGGTAGGTTATGGTGTGCAAAAAAAAGCGAACTTAACCGGCTCTGTAGCCACCGTAAAATATGGGTCGGAATTGGAAAACCGTCCGATCACAAACGCGTCTCAGGCTTTATCAGGTAAAATATCCGGTATCTGGGCCAGCCAGAATTCAGGTAAGCCGGGCAGCGATGGAGCAACGATTCGTATACGTGGCTATGGTACCCTGAACAATACGGATCCACTTGTACTGATAGACGGGGTAGAAGGACGTTTTGACGAGATCAATCCGAATGATGTTTCTTCTATCACTGTATTGAAAGACGCCGCTTCAGCCGCAATCTATGGCTCACGTGCAGCCAATGGAGTCATTCTGGTAGAAACTAAAAAAGGCGATAGTGAAAAAATCTCAATAAACTACAATGGCTATGTAGGTATGCAGCAGTTAGGCCGTCGTTATGATCTCATTTCAAATAGTGCCGAATATATGACATTATGGAATCAGGCATTGACTAATAGCGGTAGTGACCCTTTATTTCCTCAGGAAGTAATTGACGGATTTAGAACCGGAGAAGATCCTTACCGGTACCCGAACACCGATTATTTTGATGAAGTATTCCGTACGGCTATCACGACTCAACATAACATATCTGCTACGTTTGGCAGCAAAAAATCAAGCAACTATATCTCTATGTCATACCTCAAAAATGAAGGGATCGTAAAAAATACAGATGCCGAAAGATATAGTTTGAGTATCAATATCGAAAACAAGGCTGCCGAATGGCTGCGGGTAGGGGCGCGGGCGCGCCTGTTGCATAAAACAAATTCGGAACCTTTCGATAACTCACCGCCTTATATCAATGGTATCAATCGTACTATATACATGATGGCCAACGGACATCCGTTTTCAACACCTTATTTGCAGGATGGAAAAACATACGGAGGAACTCAGGCGCTATACCTTTCCGGTGATAAAGCCGGGCAGCCTATTGTGGATACTCGCAATCCGTTTCCTGATTTGTATAATGGAGAAATGGAGACAAATAACAATTACATGAAAGGAAATGTATACGCCATTATGGATCTGGCAAAAGGATTGTCCCTAACCACCCAGTTCGATGCGCATTATGTTGATGATCACCTCGACCGCTATAATCAATCGGCTTATTGCTATACGGATCTTGATGGAAATAATAAAACCAAACCGTTGGATTATCCCTCTACCTTAATCAGATATCGTAGAATCGTTAATATATTTTACAATACGTTTTTCGCAAATTTAAATTATGACAGGACATTTAATGAAATACATGATATTTCGGCCTTGATAGGATATCAGCAAGAAGGATTAGTTAAAAGAAAAACCGAAGCTGAAAAGTCAGACCCTTCCAAAGAAAACTTGCATCAGATATCGTCAGGAACACGCAATCCTATTGCCATAGGAAATAAATATCAATACCGTTTAATGTCTTACTTTGGGCGGATAAACTATGCATTGAAGGAAAAATATCTGATGGAAGTAAACTTCCGTGCCGATGGTTCCTCCCGCTTTGCTAAAGGGAATCGTTGGGGCTATTTTCCCTCTTTCTCAGCCGGATGGCGGTTAGGAGAAGAATCGTTTGTAAAAGATCTCGGAGTATTTAATAACCTGAAACTGCGCGCTTCATGGGGTAAATTAGGCAATCAGAATACAGGTGACAAAACGAACAGCGATTATTTTCCCTATCTGATGGTTATTGACCAAGACTATAAAAATAGCTATAACTTTAATAACACACTTGCGCCGGGAGCCGGTATTACCGGATTGGTTGATCCCAATATTACCTGGGAAACAACGACCACAACAGATGTCGGAATTGATGTAGGCATTTTAAATAACCGTCTGAATCTCGAAGCGGACTATTTCCTGCGTAAAACGACAGATATTCTGGTACGTTTACCCATTCCGCTTGTATTAGGAGGATTAGATGCTCCACTTGAAAATATCGGAGCGATGAAGAATACCGGAGTAGAGTTCAATATAAACTGGCAGGATCGCGTCGCTTCGTCCGGTTTGACATACAGCATCGGGGCCAACCTGACCTATCTCGAAAATGAAGTGACAAAGTTCAGAGGAGGAAAAGCGCCTGATCAACTTTATCTGCTGCGCGAAGGATATTCGTATAAAACACTTTACGGATTTATTCAGGAAGGCGTTTATCAAACGGATGACGAGGCACGCCAGCACATGGATAGCAACGGGTATACACCATCGGCAGGTGATTTGAAATATAAGGACGTGAACGGAGACGGAAAACTTGATTATCGTGATAAACAGGAGATCGGTAATACAATTCCGAAGCTGACTTATGGAATAAATGGAAATGTCAGCTGGAAAAATTTCGATTTGAATGTACAGTTTTCAGGTATTGCAGGTGTGCACGGTTATTTACAGAATGACTGGACAAAGCCACTCGGTATTTCCGGCGGTTCGGTAACGAAACGCTGGCGAGATGCCTGGACACCCGAAAATCCTTCAACCGAACTGCCGCATATCAAAGTCAATGATACCTGGAACACACAGGAATCATCATTCTGGGCGCGCGAAATGTCCTGGTTTAAATTGAAAAACATTCAGTTAGGATATGCTCTGCCCGGAAATCTCATAAACAAGCTTCACCTTCAGAAATTATATGTCTACATAAACGCAACCGACTTGTTTACATTGGTAAGCAGCGACTATGAAGGATTTGATCCGGAACAGGATACTTTTGAAAAAGGATACAATCATTACCCTATACCAAAAGTATATACAGTAGGATTAAATATTACATTCTAAGAGCCGTATGTCTAATTTTAAATGAAAAAAATCAAATGAAAAAATTAATAGGATTTATACTTTGTGCTACATTGCTTTGCTTCAGCGCATGTGATTATTTGGATATACTCCCGGACGATCGGATAACCGGTGAAACCTTCTGGACAACCTCTGATGATGCGGTACTTGCTCTGAACGGAGTCTATAGCATATTAAGAGAAAGGCAAGTATATGGTTACGGAGGAGGCTTCGATGCCTGTACCCCGAATGCCTATCAATGGGCCTACTGGGAGGGGCAGCACATGCAGGTAGGCGAAGGATCTATTTTTTCCGGATCCGGCGGAATCGTTTCGGAACGCTGGAAAAATTGCTACCGCGGGATATACCGGGTTAATTACTTTCTGGAAAACGTAGACCGTATCCCCGTATTCAATCAGGCTGAAAAAGAAGTGATGTTGGGTGAAGTTTATTTTCTCAGAGGCGTGTTTTATGATTTATTAGCCCGTTCATACGGCAGTGTGCCCATTTTTACGAAAACGATCACAACAGAAGAAGCGCGAAATACGATACAGTCTTCGGTTCAGGACGTCTGGGCGCAGGTACACGCCGATTTTGATGAAGCCATCAGACGTTTGCCCAAAGATGCCGCTGCAAATGGACATGCTACGCTTGGGGCGGCCCTTGGCATGAAGATGAAAGCCTATCTATTTACATCGCAATGGGATAAAGTATTGGAATATTGCGATAAGATAGACGCGCTAAATAAATATAAGCTATACCCTTCTTATTATGGATTGTTTCAGTATGAAAATGAAGGAAATAGCGAAACCTTATTCTC
The DNA here is from genome assembly GCA_031551825.1 of Tannerella sp. Classification (GTDB taxonomy): domain Bacteria; phylum Bacteroidota; class Bacteroidia; order Bacteroidales; family Tannerellaceae; genus Tannerella. The sequence goes on from JAVBNB010000007.1 coordinate 49,195, forward strand.
ATTATGCTTTATGGCCGGCGCTTTTGAACAAGGCAGTGTTTTTGACCGTTACTGGCAACCACAGAATTTAAAGTACGGAATTGACGGTTCCAACTCAGTAGCTCCCACCCAACTATTGGTAGATCAGTATGAAACGTTGGACGGCTCTCCGGTTGATCCGAATGATCCCTATAAAAACCGCGATCCGCGTTTGGATTTAACCATTTTACGTCCGGGAGCTTATTTTCAGGGCCAGTTATATCCCGAAGAAATCAGGAACCATACAGGCCAGAAAGTGGGCTTTGCCATCCGGAAATATACGATTGAGACCATGGAAGTTGTAGGAAATCAATCACCATTAGATTTTATGATTCTGCGCTATGGAGATGTATTACTCTGTCGTGCCGAAGCAATGATAGAAACCAATAACGACATCGACGGAGCAATTGATTTAATTAATCGTATCCGTACCGGGCGTACAGATGTAAAAATGCCTGAAATCCCCAAAGGACTCGGCCAGTCTGAAGCCCGAAAAAAACTACGGCACGAACGCCGGATCGAATTAGCGCTTGAAGGACAGTTTTGGGATGATATCAAACGATGGAAAGCAGGTCCGGAGTTTTATCCCTGTGATGTAATCGGAGGATTGGGTGAAATGATACAAACAAAATTTCCGAACGGATATAAATTGGAAAAGGATAATTTGCTGCCAATACCCGATAGTGAAATGTCTTTGAATCAGAATCTGGTTCAAAATCCGGGTTATTGATATTGATATTTAATCGGAAATACCGGATGAGTTATATAAAAAATAACCCGTGAAAAATAATATTGTTAAATGAGAACATTGTTCGTTTAATTACATTAAGTTTGTAGGAAATATTTGGCCTTAGAAAACGGATGGAGAAGCAGCATTATTTATGTCGGAATTTTCTACACACATAAAGCAACTGAAAAACGGGGATATTGCAGCTTTTGAATATCTTTATAATACATGGAGCACAAAGTTATACAATTTTGTGCTACGTGTTTCTTATGGAGATAAATTCCATGCCGAAGATATTGTACAGTCCGTCTTTATCAAAATATGGGAGATCCGGGAAGAACTGGACCCAGAGAAAAATTTTGAGTCCTTGGTTTACACGATTGCCAGAAATATGGTCGTAAACATGCACCAGCGCAAGATGCATGAATCTTTATATGAAGAAAATATAAAAAAACAATACGAGGATGAGTTGGTGTTTGATTCGGATTCAATAGAAGGCGAATTGGATGTCAAAATATTAGAGAATGTGATAGACCGTTTTATAGAAGAACTTCCCTCCGAGCGTCGTAAAATATTCATTATGAGCAGGAAGCACTACATGACCAACAAACAAATTGCTGAAGAACTTGACATTTCCGTTAATACGGTCGAGGCGCAAATGACCAAAGCCATAGCATACCTTCGCAATAAGTTATCTAAGATTACAAGGTAGTTAATAAAAACTAAAAAATGTTTCTTAATAGTGGTTGTCCTTTTTTCAACTGTATATCATATACAAGCAAAAATGAAAAAAGCAAAACATGGATAATACTCACTATATCGATCTGTTCGAAAAATACCTGAAAGGAAATGCTGATGTTTTCGAAATAAGACTTCTTATAAGTTGGTTACAAAGCCAGGGGTTCGAAAATTGGACAACCCAGCAATGGAAAGAATCCGTTGGATTTTCCGAAGACTTTGATGATCAGAAACGCCGGGAATTATTCGAACGAATCAAAAATGAAATATCGGTATCAGAAATAGAGCCGGAAATACCCCAAAAACATCTTCATAGAAAATTATATCTGAATATCACAAGAGTGGCAGCAGTGATATTATTGGTTATCTGTACAGGCATCGGAGTTTACCAGTATGCAGGAAAACAAAAACAGTTGCCGGACATGACTGTCTTTGCTGAAAGAGGACAAAAGGCTAAGTTAGCGCTCCCGGATGGCTCTGTTGTATGGCTGAATTCGGACTCGGAAATCAGATATGGAAGTCGATTTGATAAAAGGGAACGGGTTGTGAGTATAACCGGCGAAGCTTATTTCGAAATAGCAAAAGATCCGAAACGTCCGTTCATTGTTCAGACTCCGGGATTAAAAGTAAAAGTCCATGGTACAACCTTCAATATCAACACTTATAATACGACAGAAACGAAAGTAGCCCTATTGGAAGGATCCGTCGAAATATTGACAGGCAGTAACTCATCGACAATGCTTAAACCGAATGAAATGGCAGTTTACAACACAACATCCAACCGGATTTCAATTGAAAAAAACAATGTGATGTACGCTTTTGATTGGAAAAACAATCGTATCAGGTTCAAGGATGAAAGTTTGGAATCGATTACAACACAACTCGCAAGAAGTTTCAACATGGAAGTAAATATAAAAAGCGAAGAACTCAAAAAAAGACGTTTTACCGGTGATTTTTCACACCATGAAACGGTAGAACAAATTTTTGACATCATGTCTTCAAACAATAAAATCAACTATTCAATCAAAGGAAATAAAATAGAAATATACTAACCTGAAAACAATGTCTAATCTTTAAATAAAAATGCCTATAGAAAACATGTAAAAACAAAAAAAGATTGGAAGATGCCACTAACACCTTCCAATCGGAATTCTTTTAATTAACAATCTCAACAATTTGATTATTAACTAAACTTTAATGCAAATGTACAAAGAAAAACAACGTATGCAATCATTGCAGCAACAATTGTGCTGTAATAGAATCTTAAAGATCATGAAAATATCGCTTATTTTTTGGATTTTCGGATTTTTGTCGGTTTCGGCCGCAACTCATTCCCAGAAAGCCAGAGTATCAATGGATATAACTGATAAGTCCATATCTGATGTATTTGATGAAATACAACGGCAAACTTCCTATTCATTCTGGTTTGAATCGAAGGACATCAACACAAATAAAAAAGTATCGGTTCGTGTTAAAAATGAAACGGTTGCGAATGTACTAAATACAATTTTAGATGACCAGAATGTAGACTTCAGCCTTAAAGGCAATCACATCCTTATATCTAAAAAAGAGTCCGCAGTTTTTACCGGAGCCGAAGCCGGCCCGACAATAGTGACTACGGAAAAAATCACCGGGATTATCCGGGATGAAGAGGGAGAACCGATCATTGGAGCCAATGTAATAATTAAGGGAACTTCCAAAGGAACAACAACTGACATTGGAGGATTGTTCTCATTAGAAGCCAATCTGAAAGATGTACTTGTCATATCTTATCTCGGATACATTTCTCAGGAAGTCGTGATACAAGATTATAAACACCTGGAAATATCATTGCGGGAAGATACAAAGACATTAGAAGAAGTCGTCGTCGTAGGATATGGTATCCAGAAAAAAATTAATCTTTCCGGTTCCGTTTCTACCGTCAGTGCCGCGCAGCTGGATAGCAGACCAATTACATCCTTATCTGCAGGTATGCAAGGGTTAGTGCCGGGGATGACCATTATACAAAACAGCGGACAACCCGGAAAAGACGGGGGTACCATACGCATTCGCGGCGTAGGAACACTAAATAGCTCCAATCCGATGGTATTGGTAGACGGCATTGAAGCTTCGATGGACAACCTTGACTACAATGATGTTGAGTCCATTTCCGTATTGAAAGATGCTTCTTCTGCAGCCATTTACGGATCAAAAGCCGCTAACGGGGTTATTTTGATTACAACCAAACGTGGATCAGGTTCTAAGCCTGTTATATCATATAGCGGTAATTTTGGCTGGCAAAAACCGACTAACGTGGCAGAGCGGTTAAATTCGTGGGAATACGCGGAATTATATAACGAAGGATTAATCTTAGACGGCAAAAATCCGCGATTTACGGATGCCGACATTCAGGCATTTAAAGCCGGCAATGACCCGTACAAGTATCCGAATACAAACTGGCATGACTTGCTGTTCACCGGTTCGGGATTTCAACAACAACACAGCGCCAATATTACCGGAGGTTCTGATAAAAATCGTTATATGGCCAGTATAGGGTACCAGGAACAAGATGGAGTTATAAAATTAGCGTCCAAAAAACAGTTCAACGCCCGCACAAATCTGGATCTGAATCCGGTAAAAAACTTAGATGTGAGTTTAACACTTTATTTTTCAAACCGGGATATAGAAGAACCTACTAATCCATTTGTAGGAGGTATGGGGCAATACTTCCGCTTAGCTAACCAGATGGCTCCCTGGATCCCATACAAAGATGCTAACGGTGATTACGGCACTATCAGTGACGGTAATCCGATTGCATGGATTGAACAGGGAGCCACTACCGACGAAACTCAACGTTTTTTGAGTGCGATCGGATCCATAAGCTATACATTTATGGAAGGCTTATCGTTAAAAGCGCTTGGATCATACCGCTCGAACGCCAACGATTCGCATGAATTCCGGAAAGACATCTGGTATAGCCCAAGCAAATACCAAGGCCCCAATAAGATGTATGAAAAAACATACTTCACAACGATGATGACCAGTGATATCACTGCCAATTTCAACAGGAACTTCGGAAAGCACTATATCGGAGCTTTAGCCGGTTTTCATGCAGAAAAGTATGATTATAAATACGGAGAAATGTACAGGCAAAATTTTCCAAATAATGATTTGACGGATATCAATGCCGGTTCAACTGCCGGACAAACAGCAAAAGGAAATACCAAACATTTGAACATGTTATCTTATTTCGGACGCCTAAATTATGATTTTGCCGGAAAATACCTGTTTGAAGCCAATGTCCGGAGCGATGCGTCGAGTCGTTTTGCCGATGGTTACAGATGGGGAACATTCCCTTCTTTTTCAGGAGCGTGGCGCTTATCGGAAGAGGATTTTATGGAAAATATGAAAGATGTCTTCTCTAATATAAAAATCAGAGGTTCATGGGGTAAATTAGGAAACCAAAGCGCTTTGGAGTACTATCCTTCCATACCGACAATCGGATTAGGAAGCGATTATGCTTACCCATTCAACGGATCAATACAGGCCGGCGCCGCTATGAATAAAGCCAATAAAAAATCGATCACCTGGGAAAACACCCGCACATGGGGCATCGGACTTGACCTCGGACTATGGAACGACCTGACGGTTTCTATTGATTACTACGACCGTTTGACGACCGGAATCCTGATGCAAGTGCAACCTCCCGCAACGTTCGGACTGAAAGACGGGTACACCGATAATATAGGTAAAATGAGTAATAAAGGTATTGAAACCATTGTTAACTACAACCATCAATTCGGAAAGGTGAAAATAGGAGTCGGAGGCAACTTTACCTACAACAAAAATGAAATATTGAATCTTGGAGCTGATGAATACATAATCGACGATGTAAAAATTAAAAAAGTCGGCTATGCGGTGAACTCCTTCTATGGATATAAAACTGCCGGATTATTCAAAAGTCAGTCGGAAATCGATAACTGGCCGGTATATAAAATGGCAAATTATAAAGTGTTGCCGGGAGACTTAAAGTACGTAAACATGGATGATGATAACGAAATAACAGGTAACGATCGCGTTGTATTCGGTTCGACAGATCCGAAATACACATTCGGATTTAACTTGAATGCGGAATATCTCGGATTTGATGCCTCAGTCTTTTTTCAAGGAGCATCAGGAGTATACGGTTATATGCGTAACGCAGGAGTCGGAGAATTTATGGGAGATACAGGAAGTCCCCTTCGCTTCTGGCTCGATCGCTGGACTCCGGATAATCCGAATTCAACCATTCCCCGCATTCAAAACAATAACGGAATAAGCAGTCCCAACCGGGTTGTTTCAAACTACTGGATTCAGGATGCTACTTACCTTCGTTTGAAAAACCTGCAATTCGGGTATACGTTCCCACAAGCGTGGATGCAGAAACTGAATATCTCCAAGTTAAGAGTCTATTACAGCGGACAAAATCTATTGACATTCACCGGATTTATGAAAGGATGGGATCCGGAATCTCCTATAGGCGACGGACAGAATTATCCGCAGGTAATAACGAATTCATTCGGTTTGAATGTTACATTTTAATTAAGGAGGAATACACAATGAAAAAATATTTATATATAGCAGCTATAGCTTCAATTCTATTTACTTCCTGCAGTGATTTTTTAGATGAATATCCGGGCGATTCTCTTTCGCCCAGCACTTTCTGGAAAACGGAAAGTGATGCAAAACTTGCTTTGATCGGATGTTACAATGGGTGGGAGAATGAAGAGATTCTTTACCGGGATTGTGCATCAGATAATTCATACAGTTTCCATAAACACGAAGGATGGCAGGTTATTGGGAATGGAAGCATGGGGCCTTCCGATACAGGTTCGGGATATTATGATTATATAACAATTAACCGTTGCAACGATTTTCTGCAACATATCGATGACATCCCTTTCAAAGACAATAACCTGAAAGAAAGGTATAAGGCCGAGGTGCGTTTTATCCGGGCCTACCGGTATTTTCTGATGACCCTGAATTACGGGGATGTTCCTTTATCTTTGCAAACATATGATGATATCGAATCCTCCCGTATTTCCCGGACTCCAAAAGCCCAGGTTGAAGAATTTGTGTTGAAAGAATTCGCAGACGTGGCAAATATATTGCCGGAAGTATATGATGCATCCGAAAAAGGCCATGTTACCAAAGGAGCCGCGCTGGCTATGTCCATGCGTTTCCATCTATACTTGGGTCAGTATGATAAAGCATTAACCAATGCCAATGCAATCGAAAATCTGGGAATTTACGAACTATTCCCTACTTATGAAGGATTATTCCTGGAAGCGAATACAGGAAGCAGCGAATGTATATTGGATGTGCAATATGTGGAAAATGATTACGGGAACTGGTTAATCGCAGCAATGATGCCCAATGGTGATGGAGGCTGGTCGTCCATTGTACCGTTGAAATCGCTTGTCGACGCTTATGAAACAGCTGACGGATTGACGATCCAGGAAGCTCAGGCCCAGGGAACATACGATCCGGCATATCCTTTTGTGAACCGGGATCCCCGCTTGAAACACACGGTTTTATATCCCGGACAAGGCTGGAACGGCAGAATATTCGATCCATTTCCAAGGAACATTATCCGTGAAGGAAAAGAGGTCAGCAATCCGGACTATTACAACGGAGCCAACAATGCATCCAAAACGGCTTTCAGCTATAAAAAATACATTGCACCGGCCGATCAATACGATGATCCGTGGAATACCGCCATGAATATCATGGTATGCCGTTATGCGGAAGTATTGCTGACAATTGCAGAAGCTAAAGTAGAACTTAATAAGATTGATAATGATGTATATGACAACATTGACGCTGTACGCGAAAGAGCCGGAATGCCGAAAGTAGACCGGACGAAATACAACAATCAATCCGCCCTGAGGGAATTGATACGTCGCGAACGCCGGGCAGAATTTGCCATGGAAGGTTTAAGGCGCGCCGATATCATCCGTTGGAATATTGCCAAAGACGTTCTGAACGGAGCCGCCCAAGGATGCACAGTAGGAGTTATTAATGTGCTCGAACCCGACGAAGATAAACGTGCGCACCTGACAGGCGATCCGATACCGGTTGAATCACGTTCATTCCAACTGTTCAACAAATACCTGCCTATGGATCAGGAACAATTGGACAGAAACCCGAACCTGACTCAAACAGAAGGATATTAATAGAATTGAGAGTGGAGAAATCTCCACTCTCAATTCCCAATCATAAAATCTACACGTAATTTGTATGAAAAAGTCTACTTGCACCCTATTTCTATGGTTGCTGGCATCTTGTTTATTTGCCCAACATCAGGACTGTATTTTGTGGTATAAACAGCCCGCTAAAAACTGGGATGAAGCATTACCGATCGGAAACGGACGGTTGGGAGCGATGATCTCCGGAAACAGCCACAGAGAAACCATCCAACTGAATGAAGAAAGTTTATGGGCCGGCTGTAAAAGTGAAGCTAACGCTAATTCTGCCGCAAAATTACCTGATATACAAAAGCTACTGATTAACGGAGAGATAGGAAAAGCAATGGAATTATCCGAAAAATACATGAAAAGCGATCCGCTTCGTATTCGCTCGTATCAATCTTTCGGAAATATTTATATTGATTTTATTGGCGACAGGTACCCGTCTCAGGAGATCAGTAATTACAAACGGGAATTAAATCTCGAAACCGGCATCGCTTCTGTTTCTTACGATATGGATGGAGTTGCATATCGCAGGGAGATTTTCGCATCCGCCCCCGATAATGTAATCGTTATTAAATTATCGTCGGATATGCCGGGCAAACTGACATTCCGTTTGCTTTACAACCGGGAACAGGATGCGGTTGCTTATCCGGCTTCAGCCAATGAATTGGAAATAAACGGACAAATTATCGATTTACCTCAAAAAGACGAAGGAGAGATCGGGCCACATATAAAGTTTGCAGGACGGATATACGGCAAAAATAAAGGAGGTAAAATGACAACACAAACAAATTCATTTTACGTGGAAAATGCTGACGAAGCCGTATTTTATCTGACTGCCGCTACCGACTATAACTTCTCGATATTGGATTTCGACCGGGATATAGATCCGGCCAAACAATGCAAAGCAATCTTAAATCCGATAGTTTCCCAATCGTATGAGCAAGTCAAAGGCCGCCACATTGCAGATCATAGCGCTATGTTTAACCGCGTCGTATTCAATATGGGCGAAACATCGGAACTGCCTACGGATGAACGCCTGAAACTTGTTAAAGAAGGAAGAAACGATCTTTCGCTGATTACGCTTTATTTCCAATACGGCCGTTATTTGCTAATGGGATCTTCCCGCGCTCCGGGAGTCCTGCCTGCCAATCTGCAGGGAATCTGGAACAAAGACATGTATGCCCCATGGAATTCGGATTTTCATACCAATATCAATATTCAGATGAATTACTGGCCGGCGGAAGTATGTAACTTATCGGAAACAGTTATTCCATTCTCTAACCTGATCAATGCCCTGCGGGAACCGGGACGAATAACCGCCCGTGAGACCTATAATTCGAAAGGCTGGACGATGAATCACCTGACCAACCCTTTCGGGCACACAGCTATCAGCGATGGCGTAGGTTGGGGTACATTTCCCATCGCCGGCTCGTGGCTGGTTCTGCACCAATGGGAACATTACCTATTCACGGGAGAGAAGGAATATCTGAAGAATGAAGCATATCCATCGATGAAAGAGGCAGTGGAATTTATTTTGGATTTTTTGATAAAAGACAAAAACGGATATTTAGTCACAGCTCCCTCAAATTCTCCTGAAAACAACTATCGATTACCGGATGGCGAAACTTACGCTTTGACTTATGGCGCCACGATGGATATTGAAATTATCACAGAATTGTTTAACGCTTGCCTTAAAGCCGGAAAAATTGTCGGAGAAAAAACAGAGTTTCAAAAACAACTTCGTTCTGTGTTGACAAAACTACCTCCGATTCGCATCAGCCAAAGATACAACACGATTCAGGAATGGATCGAAGATTATGAAGAAGTTGAACCGGGACATCGCCATATTTCTCATTTATTCGGGCTTTATCCGGGAACATCAATCAATCCTTCACAGAAAGACCTTTTCGATGCAGCCCGCCGGACAATCGAGCGCCGGCGTCTTTATAACGAAAATGAAGAAAACCGCCAAGGCTCATACACCGGATGGAGCCGTGCCTGGATGATCAATTTCTACGCCCGGTTGCTGGACGGTGAAGAAGCCGGAGCGAACGTACAGGAATTGTTGGCTAAAAATACGTTATCGAACCTGTTCAATACACATCCTCCGTTCCAGATCGACGGGAACTTCGGCGGTACGGCCGGAATGGCCGAAATGTTGATTCAGAGTCAGAACAATGAACTGCATATCCTGCCCGCATTGCCATCCTTCTGGAAAAGTGGGGAAATAAAAGGACTATGCGCCCGCAATGGCCTGATAGTAGATATCAAATGGGAAAACGGAAAATTGATTTCCGCCGGAATCCGGTCAGACAAAAATCAAAAAGTGAAAATCAGGTATAAGAGTCGATTGGAAACAATCTCTGTCAATAAAGAAAACAAATATATATTCAAATAAACTCACTATAAGCATGTTAATAAAAAAAATCTTTTGCACCATCGCAATCCTATTATTTTCCTGTCAGCTCAAAGGTCAGAAAAATGAAATCGATCTATCCGGAAAATGGGGATTCCAATTAGATATAATGGACTTCGGCCGCGCACCTCTTTCTTATCTGTACAATCAACCGAAGTTACAAGATTCCATCATCCTGCCGGCGATAACGGATGATTATAAGCTGGGAATGAAATCAACATACCGCCACCTTGACCGCCTTACCCGTGAATATGAATATATGGGGCCTGCCTGGTATCAGAAATATATCACGATTCCCAAAGAATGGGAAGGGAAAAAGATATTTTTATATATCGAACGATGCCACTGGTTAAGCACAATCTATATTGGCAATAAAGAAGCGGGAAAAATCGATTATGTCAGCGTTCCGCACCAATACGACCTGACTGAGTTTTTTACTCCCGGAGAAGAACAACGCATGACTATTTGTGTCGACAACCGTTTTCAGTATCCGACCCATAAATGGGATCATGCCCATACCGAATTTACCCAGATCAACTGGAATGGGATGTTGGGAGAAATCAAACTGATTGCGGCAGATCCTGTATATATTGATAATATGCAGATCTATCCCGACATAAAAAATAAAGCCATAAAAGTAAAGTTGGACATTATAAACCATATTAAAAAAAATATTTCAGGCAATGCCCTTTTCGAAATATCCGGAAACGCCTACAACTTGAAAAAAACGCTCCCGTTAGCCAGTAGCAACGATTCCATCATCAATTTTGAAGGAACAATTGTTTTGGGAGAAAAAATCAAATGCTGGAACGAATTCACTCCGAACCTATACAATATCACTTGCAAACTGGAAACAAAATCGGAAGATAAAACATATTCCGACAGCCAGTCCGTCACTTTCGGCATGCGCGAAGTCAAACAAGGTAAAAACCAGGTGTTGATCAATGATCATCCGGTTCACCTGAGAGGCACCGTAGAGAATGCGGTTTTTCCGGCAACAGGATATGCTCCCGTTGATGATGCATCATGGGAACGCGTTTTAACCATCCTAAAGTCGTATGGTATGAACCACATGCGATTCCATTCCTGGTGTCCTCCGAAAGCGGCTTTCCGTGCCGCAGATAAATTGGGCGTGTACTTTCAGGTGGAACTCCCGTTTTGGGGGGAAGACGGGGATTATAACGAAGGACACCGCTTTGATTTTTTCCGGAGAGAACAAAAAGCAATCCTTCGGGAATATGGCAACCACCCCTCCTTTGTTTTGTATTGCAATGGAAATGAGATTCGGGGAGATTTTGATTTTATCGAAGACCTGACTCATACAGGAAGGGAATTAGACAGCAGACACCTTTACAGCGGGGCCACTGCCCGCAAACGGGTTCCCTCCGATCAATACTATACCTCACATGTAACGAACAAAGGAACAATTACGGTTTATGACGGGAAGCCTTCGACCGATTGGGACCGGAATAAAGAATCGGATATCGACGTACCGGTGATTGCCCATGAAGCCGGACAACGATGCATGTATCCGGACTTCAACGAGATTCCCAAATTCACCGGCCCCGTGAAGCCCCGCAATTTTGAAGTCTTCAGGGAATTACTTACGAAAAACGGGATGGAAGATCTGGCGGATCCGTTTTTCAAAGCTTCGGGAGCCTTGACTGTTATCGAATATAAAGATGTGATCGAAGCGCTATTAAGAACTTCCAAAGGAGGAGGGTTTCAACTGTTATCAATCAACGATTTTCCCGGACAGGGATATGCTTTCGTCGGTATTCTCGATCCTTTCTGGAATTCAAAAGACCTGGTTACTCCGGAACAATTCAGGGAATCCTGTGCTCCTGTCGTTCCATTGCTTCGCTTCGAAAAACGTACTTTCTTCAACAACGAAACATTCAAAGCAAAAGCGGAACTATACCAGTATGGTGAATCCGGATTGAAAAAGATAACGCCTCAATGGACGATCTGTGATGAATCAGGAAAAGTGCTTCAGTCAGGAAAACTACCCTCACGATCCGTTCCGACAGGTGGAGTATTTGATCTTGGAGAAATTGATTATTCCCTGGAAAAGATAAATACGCCCCGGAAACTGACTGTTAACCTGATGATATCCGGCAATATCAAAAACAGCTGGCATATATGGGTTTATCCACATAGTGATGTTCTCGATTTTCAATCCACAGATGAAATATTGTTTACAAAAGAATTCGACGACAAGGCTAAAAAATATTTGGCCGAAGGAAAAAAAGTAGTATTTCTCCCTGAACCGGATCAAGTAAAAGGACGCAAATCCGTATTTCATAATCATTTTTGGAACCCGATCATGTTCAAATGGCCGCCGATGACTTTAGGATGCCTGATTTACAATCAACATCCCGCGTTCAATCAATTTCCGACAGAAAATCATACCAATTGGCAATGGTGGGATATCCTGAATTATTCCAAAGTAATCGAAATGACCGATACTCCGAAAGATTTCAGGCCATTCATTCAGGTCATTGACAGTCATGATAACAATCAAAAATTAGGGATTGGATTCGAAACGAAAATAAACAAAGGTAAATTACTCGTACTTGTTTTGGATATAAAAACAGATATTGAAAAACGTCCGGCTGCAGTGCAACTGTTCAACAGTATCCTCAATTATGCAAAAGGAACAGAATTCAATCCGAAAACAGAAATCGAAGAATCATTTATTGAATCATTCCTGATAAAATGATGAAAAAGTATTTATTATTAAGTTTATTGATCTCCTGCATTCCTCCGGCAATAAGCCAGGAGTTGCAAATCCGGATGGATGAGACAGCACCCATATCTCAAGTATACGGAAAAACACACAACTCCCCGGGATTATTAACAATGAGCGACTTAGGCATGGAATCGGGATATATATTATATGAAACGGAAATCGAATCGGATACCTGCAAAAAAGTGATGTTACAAATAGAAAACGTCAGAGATTATGCCGCTGTATATTTAAATGACAAATATTCCGGTTCGTTGAACTTCGATGAAAACACCGTATCATTGGATCTACCTCAGGGGAAATCAGTCCTGCAATTGTACGTTGAAAACATCGGAAGAATAACGTATGGCCCTGAAATACTTGATAATTCAAGAGGTTTGTTCGGAGATGCATTCATAGACAAAAAGAAACTCAATAATTGGAAAATCATACCTTTGGAAATCCGTGAATGCGACCCGGCAAAACTTCAATTTGCCACAAGAGAAAAAATAAATTTAATTCCTTCTTTTTACAAAGGAACCTTTTCTCTTGATGACGTAAAAAACGCTTCGCTCGATATGGCCGGTTGGGGAATGGGAGAAATCTGGATTAACGGACAATATCTCGGCGCTTATTGGGAAGAGGAGGCCATTAAAACGCTTTCTGTAAATTCTTCCGTATTGAAAAAAGGAATAAATGAAGTAGTCGTGTTTGATATAAAAAGTAATGATATGAACGAAATTCAAATAATATTTTAGTGATGAAGAAAAAACTATACACATCGGTTATTTTTGTCTTTCTGATATCTATTATCAATGCTCAAACGATCAGATTGAACGACGAGTGGTTGTTCCAGCGATTGAATTCAAACATGACTAAAGGAACAATCGGGAATCAGGGAACAGACTGGGAGTCACAATATAGTGTAACCCACACATCGGTAAGCGCGCAATTAGAAATACCGCGCGATACGCTATCAGCCGAATTCGCCCTATTGAAAAAGAGCAATTGGGAGCGAGTGACATTACCGCACACCCCAAAAGTCGAAGATCTGGTGGTTTTATATCAATGGCAGGGAATCTGTTATTACAAAAAAGAACTGAAAATTCAGCCGGATTGGAAAAATAAAAAAATAGGATTAGAATTCGAAGGCGCTATGCATCTGGCCGATGTTTGGGTCAATGGTGTTCACATCATGCAACATGCCGGAGGCTATACACCTTTTGTCGCAGATCTGACTCCGTTCGTTAAAGCCGAAAAAACAATCGAAATATTAGTGCGCTTAGACAATCGCGATAATCCCCTTATTCCTCCCGGCAAACCACTGAATAAACTGGACTTTTGTTATTATGGCGGATTATATCGCGACGTCAACCTGATTGTTAAGCCGGAAACGTATATTTCGCATCCGATACAAGCAGAAAAAACAGCCGGAGGCGGCATATTTGTAACCTACCCTGAAGTATCGGATCAGAAAGCCATCGTTCAGGTCAAGACACATGTCATCAATGAATCACCGAAAAATAAAAACCTGACCGTGCGTCAACGTCTGATTCAATTAGACGGATTATACGGTAAAAAAACAAAGCAGACGGAAATCCTGAAAAAAGAAGATAAAGTCGCAATTAATGCCGGAGAAAACCTCGAAAAAATTCAGGAATTGATTGTCAGGAACCCTCGTTTATGGGCTCTTGATACTCCCCATCTCTATCTATTAGAAACAGAAATATCCGATGGAAACAAAATTATTGATAAGCAGAGTACCCGGATCGGGATCCGTCAAATTGAATTTTCCAAGGCAAAAGGATTCGTTATCAACGGTAAACCGACCCGGCTTGTCGGCAGTAACCGCCACATGGAATATCCGTATGCCGGCAATGCTTTGTCCGATAACGCACAATACCGTGATATCTATCAGATCAAGGAAAGCGGATTCAATATTGTTCGCCTGGGGCATTATCCTCAGGATCCGTCGGTACTCGATGCCTGCGATGAACTCGGACTTTTAGCGATCGAACCGATTCCCGGCTGGCAGTTCTTCAATAAAGATTCGTTATTTATCAATCTTACATTCAGGGATATCAGGGATATGATCCGCCGTGACCGGAACCACCCCTCTGTTGTGATATGGGAAACTACATTGAACGAATCCTGGCCTCCTGATAGCTGGAAAGATGCGGCCGTGAAGGTAGCCCACGAAGAATATCCCGGAAACCAATGTTATACTTCAGGCGACGGATACGGATACGATGGCTTCGATGTGGTATACAACGACTGGAAAGAAGGTTTTCTTCGCCCCAATCCGGGTACTAAAGCAGGATTCATCCGGGAATACTATGATTATGAATTTGGAGGACATTACAGTACAACGCGTATTTCACGCGGCGACGGAGAAAAAGCGCTGTTGCAGAATGCCTGGAACGCGCAATGGTCGCATAACCGTTACAGAAAGCAATATCCGTCGACATCAGGCGATGCTGTCTGGAGTATGTATGATTACAACCGCGGATGTTGCGACAATATATGCTATAGTGGCGTCGCGGATTTGTTCCGGCTTCCTAAGTTCAGCCTGCATTTTTTCAAAAGTCAATATCCGGTAGGAACGCCTTTACCATCGGGAGAAATGAAACCTTATCTTTTCATCGCGAATTACTGGACACAACGCAATGAAAACAATGATACCGTTTTTGTATATGGTAATGTGGACGAAGTGGAACTGCGTATAAATGGGAAAACGATAGATCGCAAAAAAGCCGACAAAGGGGCAGATACCGAGTATGTAACGCATGGCGATGAAGGAAATTGCCTGCAACTGACACAAGCGCCATTTACATTTACCGGCATAGCCTGGATGCCGGGTAGCCTGGAAGCTATCGGTTACATAGGCGGAAAACAAATTACAAGTGACAAGCGGCTTACGCCTTCGGTTCCCGTAAAACTTCAAATCGATTATTTCGAAAGCGGATGCAAAGCCGGCAAAGATGATCTTTTGATTGTCTATGTGCATGTGTTGGATAAAAACGGGACACTTTGTGTAGAAAACAATCAGGAAACGATCCGTTTATCCGTAAACAAAGGAAATGAAGTAGTTGGGCCAGCGACAATGAAAACGGAAGCTGGTATTGCTTCGTTCCTCGTAAGAACGGGGAATGTAAAGAGCTTGAGCATAGAAGCTGAATCTTCTATTGGAAAAGAGATGAAACAACTTCAACTTAATTTGTAAATTTGCATGTTAATTTTAAAATCCAACTAATGAAACGATTTTACTTATTTGTATTGACCACTTTGCTGTTTATCAATGCTACAGCTCAACAACGCTTTGAAATAAAGGACAGTTCTTTCCTGTTGGACGGGAAAAGCATACAACTCATCTGCGGGGAAATGCATTATCCGCGCGTACCCAAAGAATATTGGCAAGATAGGCTGAAGCGGGCAAAAGCGATGGGATTAAATACTATTTCCACTTATGTTTTCTGGAATTTCCACGAACGAACTCCGGACGTTTTCGATTTTCAGGGACAGGCTGATCTGGCAGAGTTCATACGTTTGGCCCAGAAAGAGGGATTGTACGTTATTCTCCGTCCCGGCCCTTATGTTTGCGCCGAATGGGATTTCGGAGGATATCCCTGGTGGTTGCTGGAAGAAAAAGGAATGGTCTTCAGGAGTAATGACGAGCGTTTCTTAAAGGCGTGTAACCAGTATATTGATCGCCTCGGGAAAGAATTATCCGGCCTGACCGTTGAAAACGGAGGCCCGATTCTGATGGTTCAGGTCGAAAACGAATACGGTTCTTATTCAAATGATAAAGTGTATTTGGGAAAACTTCGTGATATGATTAAAAATGCGGGTTTCAACGTCCCCCTGATCACCTGCGATGGAGGTGGACAAATGGAGGCCGGACATGTGGACGGAGCATTTCCGACTATTAATGGAGTCGTTGGAGAAGATATCTTCAAAATTGTTGATAAATTCAGTCCGGGAGGGCCTTATTTCGTTGCCGAATTTTATCCGGCCTGGTTCGATGTATGGGGAACACCGCATCCATACAGGGATTATAAAAAACCGACGGAACAATTAGATTGGATGCTAAAAAACAAAGTTTCCGTCAGTATTTACATGTTTCATGGCGGAACGAATTTTTGGTATACCAACGGAGCCAATACAGCCTACGGATATGCCCCGCAACCGACAAGCTATGACTATGATGCTCCGCTCGGTGAATGGGGAAATATTACGCCCAAATATCTTGCCTTCAGGGAGGTTGTACAAAAATATTTACCCGAAGGAGAAAAACTACCTGATGTACCTGCCCTTAATAAGGTGATCTCGTTTGCTCCGGTCACATTAACAGAAACAGCGGATTTACCGGTTGCATTTACCAAACGTGTCCAATCGGATAAAATACTGACGATGGAAGATTTGGGACAGGACTTTGGGTATGTCCACTATGAAACTATTTTAAATAAGCCGGGGAAAGGTACGCTTGTGATAAAAGATGTCCGGGATTATGCGGTAGTACTGATCGATGGAAAACAAGTTGGTAGTCTGGATCGACGATACCGCCAAAGTAAAATAGAAATCGATGTAAAAAAAGTTCCGGCTAAATTGGAAATCCTGGTCGAAAATGTCGGCCGGGTTAATTATGGATCCGATATCCTGAATAATCACAAAGGAATCACCGACAAGGTCACATTCAATGATGCCGAACTTACCGGATGGACGATATCTCCACTTCCGTTGTATAAAGCGGATGTTGATTTGTATAAATTCTCCAAAAAAGAATTAAAGGGTAAACCGGCCTTCCATCGCGGTTATTTTGATCTTGCAGAGACTGGAGATTGTTTTATCAGTACTAAAGGCTGGGGCAAAGGCGCCGTTTGGGTAAACGGGCATTCTTTGGGGAAATTCTGGAACATCGGGCCGCAACAAACACTTTATGTCCCCGCTCCCTGGCTGAAAAAGGAAAAAAACGAAATCGTTGTGTTTGAAATGGAAGACACCGGTTACCGTACAATAGAAGGTTTGAGCCAACCGATCCTCGACGAACTGGGTACTGACAAAAATAAACCGGTACACGTGGAGAGAGATTACAGCAAACAACCTCAACTCGATCCGGGAGATATGATCCTGAAAACTCAAATGGAGAGAAAAGGCGGAACTCAATTGTTCCCATTAGAGAATAGCAAGACGTTGAGGCACTTATGTATTGAAACCCTCGATACTTATGATAATCTTCCAGCCGGAATAAGCGAAATAGAAGTGATTACGGAAGATGGCAAAATGCTATCCAAAGACACCTGGCAAATCGTATATGCCAGTTCAGAAAACCGGGACAACAATTCGGGAATCGCGGAAAACGCGATCGATGGGAACTTAGCCACGTCCTGGAAATCTTCGCCGGATGATAATGCGCCTTACCGGATTATCATCGATCTGGGAGAGATTTACAACATGAAAAGCGTACGAATACGTCAGGGAGATATCAATAAAGAGGCCGTAAAAGATTTCCGGTTATACGGAAGGCCACAATTTTTCTTATTTAAATAATAATTATGAGACTAAAGTATATTAAATATCTATTCGTATCTATATTTTCATTGTTTTTTGCTACGTTAATAAATGCTCAAAACAATGCAGGAATAACGGATCTTCAATCCGGATTAATTAAAAACAGATCGTTGTTTTCAGACAATCTTTACAGTAAACCGTCAGGTAAAACCAATCTAAAAAAAATCAATACTGTTCAAGATTCCGTCATTCGTGAAACCTTGTCACAAATGCTTCAGGGGAAATATTCGTATGAGTACAGAATACAGGAATATCAGAGCTATCCGAATCCGGAACAATTGGCCCTGAAATTGAAAACAAGTCCATATTCCCAATTTGAAAATCCAACTGGAATCTTTTTTACTAAAGGAGAACAAGTCGCGCTTATCGTAGATGATTCTGGTGATGATATTCAATTGCAGATCGTAAATTTTGGAAAAGAAGGAGGTGAATCGGTTTACAAACTAACTTCAGGAATCAATATGATCTCTCCCGAAAATTCGGGAAATGGTTATATCCGGTATTTTACAAATGCCGAAGCAAAAAAGCACAATGTAAAAATTCATATTATCGGAGGCTTGATTAATGGATATTTTGATATCAACAAAAATAATAACCAAGACTGGAAAATGCTTCTGTCTAAGGCTCCGGGAGAAATTTTAGATATCATGGGCAACCGAGTACAATTAGCGTATAGCGTGGAATCTCTGAAAAAATATTGTCCGGACGATGGCGTTTTATTGACAACCTTATATGACAGCATTATTTCCATCCAACATTCCCTTATGGGTCTGAACAAATACCACCGCGTACCTGATAATCACATTTTCGGCCGGGTGATTTGGGATGGCTTCATGCATGCGGATGAGTTAGGCGCCGCTTTTCACGACAATACGATGGAATATATAGCCGACGTCCGGAAAATTCCGGCACATCTTTGGGGTATCGCCCATGAATTCGGACATGTCGATCAGGTACACCCATGGATGACATGGGTAGGAACAACCGAAGTCACCAACAATATTTATTCCGTATGGACGCAATATTTATTCAATCCTGATAATCCGAAATTGGAACGGGAAGTACTGAAAGACTATGACGACCGTATAGCCGGCGGAAGAATCACTTCTTACATGGAAAGCGCTTTTATACATCATCAGGAATGGCTTACCCAGGCAGGGCCCGATCGTTGGGATCGCCATCGTCCGAGAGATTGGGGAGGCGATCAT
This sequence comes from Tannerella sp., assembly GCA_031551825.1. Lineage (GTDB taxonomy): Bacteria > Bacteroidota > Bacteroidia > Bacteroidales > Tannerellaceae > Tannerella. The sequence goes on from JAVBNB010000007.1 coordinate 68,810, forward strand.
TTTGTTAAATTGGTTCCATTATGGCAACTCCAATTGTATTATGCCGTTGCCGGAGAGGGAAACCCCTGGTATCAACCCGATTTCTATGCCGATATTTTTATCAGGGCTATCGATCGGAACGATAAACCGGCAAATGATGCCGCAGCCCAACTCAATTTTATAAAAACAGCCTGCGATGTCACAAAAACCGATCTGACCGACTTTTTCACACAATCAGGCATGCTATTGCCTATCGACAAATGGGTAGACGATTATACCTGCGCACAAATGACAATCACGGAAAACGATATCGCCGATGTAAAACAATACGCATCTCAATATAAAAAGCAGGAAACTCCGGTGATGCATTACATCACAGCAAACAGTATCGATTGTTATAGAAACAGATTACCGGTAACAGGGCAATATAACGAAGGAATAGCCTTGAAGGATAAACACATGATTATTGATCATGATATCTGGAAAAATGCAGTCGCATTTGAAACATATAAAAATGACAGCCTGGTTAAAATCGCTTTTGCCGGAGCCGGTTCGGGCGATAACAAATCTACTCTGGTACGGTATCCCGACGGTGCTACCCGGATTGAGGCCGTTGCATGGAATGGGAAACGAAGTTTGGTTTACGGGCAAAAAAATCCGGAAAAAGCATTCATTCAGAATCCCATACTTCCGGGATTTAATCCTGACCCATGTATTACACGTGCCGGAAACGACTATTACATTGTCACTTCCACATTCGAATGGTTTCCCGGACTTCCTGTTTATCACTCGAAAGATTTAGTGAATTGGGAGCAAACCGGACATGTTTTAACCCGCAAAAGCCAGTTGGATCTGACCGGAATAAGCGACGTGCATGGCGTATATGCCCCTGCCATTACGTACCACAAAGGCACGTTTTACGTCGTTTACACGGTTGTCCAGGAGGGCTTAAATTGGACACTGAACGGGTATCCCAATTACATCGTGATAGCCAAAAATCCGAAAGGTCCCTGGTCTGAACCCGTTCTGATCAATAGTTTAGGGTTTGATCCGTCGCTCTTTATCGACGATGACGGCAAAGGATATTTAGTTGTGCGAATATTCGACCACCGGCCCGGCAAAGGAGGCTCTCCCGGAATCGGCATGCATGAGGTGGATATGAAAACCTTAAAGCCCATAGGAGATCCTAAATTTATTTATAATGGTTGGGCCAAACGCTCAGCCGAAGGGCCTCATCTATTAAAAAAAGACGGTTATTACTATCTTTTCACAGCCGAAGGTGGGACGGGATACGGACATTATGAAGCCGTAGCCCGTTCGAAAAATATCTGGGGCCCTTATGACGAACGTGCTCCGGAAATATTCTATACTACACGCGACGACTCCACATCTGTCATCCAGAAAGCCGGACACGGGATGTTGGTCGAAACACCCTCCGGAGAATGGTACACCACGCACTTAGGCTCCCGCCCGTTGACAACCTATGGTAACTGTTGTCTCGGACGTGAAACATTTATACAACCTGTTGCATGGACAAAAGAAGGCTGGCCCCAATTAGATACCCCTGACAAAAAACCTCAAATGGAAGTGAAAGCGCCGGAATGTAAGCCATATCCTTTTAAAGATAAACCGGACACAGACCATTTCAATACAGATGTGATTGATGTAAAATATCAATTTCTGAGAGAGCCTTACGACCGTTCGTGGTTAAGAACAGACCGCAAAAAGGGTTTTCTGAGCCTGAAAGGACGCCGTGCTTTAGGAACCTTATACGGACAAAGCATGATTGCCCAACGCATCACATCTTATAATCAAACGGCAGAAACCTGTCTTGAATTCAACCCTGCCAGTTTCAAGCATGCGGCCGGATTAGCCTGTTATTACAATTCCCGTAATTTTTACTTTCTCAACTTTACGTTCGATGAAACATTAGGAAAATGCATACAGATATGGGGCTCCGACCGGGAAAAAGGCTATCAGGAATTCTCGGAAAAAATTCCGGTTGGCAACATTTCCCGCGTCTATTTGAGAATGCAAATAAAAAACTATGATCTTCAATGCTATTATTCCATTGATAACAAAAGCTGGCAACCAATCGGAAATGCACTTGACTTCGGTAAAATATCGGATGATTACGCCGGAGGATATACCGGAGCCATGATCAGCCTTTTTGCTCAGGACATGATGTATGAAAACCAGTGGGCCGATTTCGATTATTTCAGTCTCTCAGATATACCTTGATATGCTTGGTGATAATGAATATCCGCATAAATAAAATGAGAGAATTTTTGTTAATCAGCTAAGTTTGTAATCATTTTTTTGTCCTATCATTTTCCAACATACGGCACTTACGATTCCTTTCAATGCGGCAGAAATAGTAATGGATAGCCAAACCCCTGTAATGCCCATAACCGGAGCCAGCCATAAAGCTAAAGGTATCCGTGCGAAGTTCAGAACCATGCTGATAATTGCGGGGGGCACTGTTTTGCCATAACCGTTCCACATACCCAGCGTCGTGATTTCAAGCATCATAAATACTTGACAGAATGCCATAACATACAGATATTCTCCACCTGCCACCTTTGCGGCAGGCTCAGGTACGAATATACCGAAGATTTCCTCTCCCCAATTCATAAATGCGAAGGTAATGACAATGCCAAAAGACAGGAGTGTAGTGAGAATATACCGGTAGGCTTTTTTAGAACGGTCTGATTTTCCGGCGGCATAATTCTGGGCTACAAAAGTTCCCAAAGCTACGGAAAAACCCTGCGAAGCAATGAAAGTAATACCTTCTATCTGACTTCCGGTGGTTTGGCTCATCACACCGAGATATCCTCCATATTCAGAAGCAATACGGGCGATAGAGAAATTGATGATTGCAAAGAAGCCATTCATCAGAGAAATAGGAACTCCCAATTGAAGGATTTTCAGTACGTACTCTTTTTTCAGTTTCACCAAATAAGAAAATCGATCCAGTATGCCATCCGGACGTTTCATTTTCCATACGAACAATAGGAATACCGTTACCTCCGAAGATAAAGTAGCCAAAGCGGCTCCCTGTGTGCCGAGTCCTTTAAATCCGCCTATACCGAATATCAAAACAGGATCGAGTATGATATTACATACCAATCCGGTAGCCATCAGGTAAAAAGGAATAGTAGTATGTCCGGTGCCGTTATAAATACCGGAAAAAGTATAAGATAAATAATAAAATGGTATTCCTAATCCTACTATTTGTAAATAATCGGTTGCCATCGCAGCTATATCCGCTTCGAGTTTATAAAATGAAACAATGGCAGGCGCACTGACAATAAGCAGTATAGCGACGACAATACCTAATAAAGCAGAAATAGTAACTGTATGAGAAGCATATTTTTTAGCCCTATCCATGTCTTTGCTTCCAATAGACTGAGCGATCGTAATTTCTGCCGCCGTCTTAGCGATGAGAGCCAGGGAAGATGTAAGCCATAGAATGATGCCTACGGCACCGATAGCAGCCAGTTCACGGCTACCGAGTCTGCCTACCCAGGCCATATCCGTAAGGGTATAGGCCATCTGGATAAAACCGGTTGCCATAATAGGCAATGCCAGCTGTATCAATTGTTTATATATTTTTCCTTCTGTGAGATTCTTAACTCCTGATTGCGACATAGACATTCATTAAAAAGACTGCAAATGTACTCCAAATAACTAATTCATTCTTAAAATACGAATAGACATTCGGAATGACAAGCTCGAAACAACTAATAAACAGCAATATAGCACATACTGATTATTCCAAGCCAAAGTTAATTATTATTAATATAATTGATTTTGCTTTTATTTCAGAAAACATACTCTATCTTTGTAGAGCAAACTCTAAAAAAGAAGAGACATGAAATTGACTAATGCCGAGGAACAAATCATGAAATATCTTTGGGAACTTAAAAAAGCCTACATGAAGAATATTCTTGATCAATATCCTGACCCAAAACCGGCTACCACAACAGTAGTCACATTATTGAAACGTATGATTGAAAAAGGATATGTATCATACAATCAACATGGTAACAACAGGGAGTATTATCCGTTAATCAGAAAAACGGATTATTTTTCAGATCACCTGAATGGACTCATTAAAAACTTCTTTAATGACTCCTCTTCTCAATTCGCTTCATTTTTTGCTACCGAAACTAAGCTAAATGAAAAAGAATTACACGAATTAAAGGAAATCATAGAAAAACAATTAGAAAAGAAAAAAAGATGATTGCATTTATTCTTAAATCAATAATCAGTTTTTTGGTTATATATACCATATACAAAATCTTCCTGACCAAAGAAAACATTCCTGTTTTTAAACGTTATTTTTTGCTGTTCGGGATCTTATTTTCGGTTATTGTGCCAACAATCAGTATAGAAACCGGCCTTCAGGTTTCCGATACGATAAACCGCATGACTGTTAATTCACAAATACAGGAAATCACGGCTTTTGAACCGGCCATATCCTTTTCCGAAGACAAAGAAATATCTTATATAATATGGGGATTATACGGCATCTATTTCCTTGTATCCCTATTATTACTTTTCCGTTACATTCGCAATGTAAAACGGTTGATTGATTTGAAAAAAGACAATCAATTTCACACATTTGAAGGGTATAAGATGGTGATTTTAAAGCAGGATACATCTCCCTTCTCCTTTCTGAAAACCATTTTTATAAGCAAGAAGGATTATAATGAAGGCGTTATTAAAAAAGAAGTACTGATACATGAACTCACACATGTAAAACAGAATCATTCCATAGATCTATTGCTCATTGAGCTTTTACAAGTTGTCTGTTGGCTTAATCCGTTCATCTGGTTGTACAAAAAAGAAATGCGGCTGAATCATGAGTACCTGGCAGATAAGCAGGTAATCGCCAACGGTATTGAAATAGATAATTATCAAAAATTTATATTAGGTTTTATATTCCGGAATAATTCATCATACCTGGCCAGTAGTTTTAATTATTCATTTATTAAAAAACGATTTATTATGCTATCAAAAGAAAAATCATCCGTAAGAGCCTTTATAAAGGCAGCGCTCACTGTTCCAATAATGATCTTATTGGCAATAGTCATCACATTTAGTCAGGAAACAAAAGCCGCCATGTTTTTCGGAGAATCGGCTGAATGGTGGTTACCGATTTTGCAGAAACACAATGTAAAGGAAGTATACGCTTTTAATAATCTGGAAAATGTGTTTCAAATGGGAGAGCAAAATTCTATTTCCGACAATGTCGCTACACTGACCAATGCAACAATGATCATTAAAGGAAATGACAATGATTATATGATTATTCAGGCATCTTCTATCGAACATGATATCAGCAGTGGAATGTTGAAGATCAAATCGGGGACACTGAATACTTACAAGATGGATTCCGATATATCCCAACCTCTTGTATCGATGAAATGCGAAGAAAATTTAAGCATCAACTTAAAAGATATCATCCGCAGCAATCTTGGTCATTAAGGTCACTATTAATTGCAGGTTCCCTGTATTACAAAAACCGATATTTGAATACAGGGGAACCTTCATTACGAATTATTCAACATAAAATTAAGAAAAAAATAGCAAGAATCGGGTAGTATACGTCTTATGGATTATCTACATTTGCATTATTAGAAACTATATCCTTTGATAAGAACAGGGATAAAATAATCAAAGAATAAAAGCTATGTTAAGAATAAATCATTCATATAAAGAAATATCTAAAGAGATACAAAATCCTGCTAAAGAAGATTTCAGTTTGGATAAGCAAGTAATCTTACATAGAATGATTGAGGATTTGCCGACATCTCTTTGGGCTGATATTGAGATTTTAGACTGGGTGCCGGGTGACAACATCCTGCCTGTGGAATATGCTTTTTATGAAAGTCCTTTTGGAGAAGTGCTGATAGCCAATACACCGAAGGGAGTCTGCTATCTCGGGGTTGTAAACGATCAATCCGGATATGTGCCGGATGATTTTAATAAAAGGTTCGGATACGCCAAACCCAAAGAAGCGAAAACGCCACAGCAAGAAATCGCACTTGATTATCTGAATGGACAAATGGATGAATCACTACAATTTCACCTGAAAGGTACACCCTATCAGATCGAGGTCTGGCGACGGCTGCTCCGGATCCCCTTCGGAAAAGTAATATCGTACGCTACGCTGGCAAATAACAAAGAACATTCGAGAGCTACCGGAACTGCCAATGGCCGGAACCCTATTTTTTATCTTGTGCCTTGCCACAGAGCCGTATACACCAGCGGAAAATTTGATCGCTATTCATGGGGAAAGGATATAAAAAAACGACTCCTCGCATGGGAATTCGCTAATAGCCCAACTTCATTAGTTATAAATAAAAACCTGTAAAATGAAAATTGCCTTCGATAAAATAGAAGAAGAATTAACAAACCCTTTCTTCGAGATCAGGTGTTTAGGAAAAGAAGTTATCAAACAAAAAACTCTTCCGATAGACAAATTCACTGAAACGCCAAACAATTTTCAATTTGTAGAATGGATAAAAGAGGATAATCAGGAAATTATCTATTATTCCTTTATTGATTCCGAAATTGGAAAACTGTTAATCGCCAATACCTCCAAAGGTATATGTTTTTTAGGATTTGCCAATAAAGGAAAATCCTCCATCCTTAAAGATTTTCAATACAGATTTCCGGGACAACAATTCGAAGAACAATCAAGTGATTTACAAAAAACTGCGGCAGACTACTGTAATGGAAATCGAAAACAAATCATATTTTTGCATTTAAAAGGAACAGATTTTCAGGTGGATATCTGGCAAAAATTAGTTCGCATTCCTGAAGGTAAATTATCAACCTATGGTTCCCTTGTGCCTGGCTTTAAAGGAGCTCAAGCTATCGGTACTGCAGTCGGCTCAAATCCGGTCAGCTATATTATACCCTGTCATCGCATCGTAAAAAATGACGGCAGCTATCAGGGATATCATTGGGGTTCTGAGCTGAAAAGACAATTGTTAGCATACGAACTACAAAATATTTATTAGTCAACGGAAAATAACATAACAATAATGACGGCGCAAAAAGAAGTAGATAACGATAGAATGAAAGCTGCAATTACATTTCTGGTAAAGAACTACACAACACAGCCAAAGCTAAATGAAGTTGCGGAACATGTCAATATGAGTTCATTCCATTTTCAACGCATCTTTCAGGAATGGGTTGGTGTCACTCCCAAACAATTTACCCAATATTTAAGTGTGGAACACGCAAAGAGAATGCTAAAAGAAACCCGGGCAACACTGTTCGATACCACCCATGAATTAGGATTTTCCGGAACAAGCCGCTTACATGACTTATTTGTGAACATTGAAGGAATGACACCTGGAGAATACAAAAACGGAGGAATCAATCTGTCCATCAATTATTCCTTCGCAGATACTCCGTTCGGTTCTGTTATTATAGCTTCCACAGAAAAAGGAATATGCCATCTGACATTCGCAGACAAAGGCCGGGAGGAGGCGTTAGAACGTTTAAAAACTTCATTTCCCAATGCAAAGTATCATCACTTCACGGATATGAAACAGCAAAACGCCCTGTCTGTATTCACGCAGGATTGGAGTAAACTACATGAAATTAAGTTACACTTAAAAGGAACCGAATTTCAACTGAAAATATGGGAAACCCTGCTAAAAATCCCTTCCGGTGGCCTTACAACCTATTCAGACCTGGCGATCAAAGCGGGATATGAAGGTGCCCAAAGAGCTGTCGGAACAGCATTAGGCAGTAATCCGGTAGTATTTCTGATACCTTGTCACCGCGTAATAAAATCTACCGGAGTAATCGGAAATTACCACTACGGCGAAACAAGGAAAAATGCAATTATTGGCTGGGAAGCAGCAAAGAAAGAAACGAAAACCGGTTATAAATCAATCTGATAAATTCTCGACTCTTCTCCCCAGGGATGATAGCCTTGTCCGATATAGCGAAAGCCGTATTTTTCATAATATCCGATATGGTCTGTAGAAAGATAGAGATTGTCAAACCCACCTTTTATGGCATCTTCTTTCGCTTTCTCGAGCAACAAGGAAGCGTATGCATTTCCCCGATGCGCTTCTTCGATAAAAACACCGCATACCCAAGGATACAAATCCATCCGGCTGATAAAATCATTTGTTATCAATCCGGCGCATCCGATAATTTCATTCTCTTTTTCAAGCAAATACCATTGGGGCAATGGATTGGTTGCAGTTACACTATGCGTAATACAATCATCATAAACAGCACGGGGAGCCGACCATTTACTACTGATATAATTGATTGCTTTATCTTTATATTCCGAATTTTCCCGGACCGATATGATTTTCATTTCTTCAATTTTTTTTTCAAAATACATTCGTTTCCAATAGTGCCTGAAGCAATTGGGGTACTTCCGGTTCCTCACATTTTATTTTGGATAAAGCCTGCTTTCCATTCTCAGTCAGCGTAAAATACATCTGTCGTTTGTCTTTTTTGCCGAGAATCCGCATGACAAGTCCCTTTTTCTCCACCGAAGCAATTATTTTTGATGTGTTCGAAGTGGTTAGCCCCAGCAAGTCGCTCAGTTCTCCGGACGACAAGTTCTCCGACTTATACAACGAGCATAGTAACATTCCTTCGTTAAGGCAGATACCATAGCATTTCTCGAACTGTTGTTCAAACGCTATGATGCTACGCTGAACATCTCTGATCTTACACAATTTTTCCATTTCGGGTAGCATAATATTTATTTTATATAAACAGATTTACATTCGCGTTTTCGGCGCGTTCCATATAGGTCGCAACGCCCCCTACAGTTATTTCGTCCAACAATTCTTCCCGTTTCACGCCCATCATATCCATTGACATCTGACAGGCGATAAACTCTACGCCACTGTCGATTGCCTGTTGCCGCAATGATTCGAGCGAATCGACACCATTCTTTTTCATGATATGGCGCATCAACCTGTCGCCTATTCCAAACATACTCATTTTTGAAAGGTGCAATTTCCGGGAACTCGACGGCAACATTGCTCCAAACATCTGTCCGAAAATGTCTTTTTTGACTTTGGGCTTTGAGATCTTTTTAATAATGTTCAATCCCCAGAAAGTGAAAAATAAGGTCGTTTTTTGTCCTGTTGCGGCAGCGCCATTGGCAAGTACAAATGTAGCGAGCGCTTTGTCCAAATCGTCGCTGAACACTATCAGTGTTTTTGCCTTGCCGTAACATGAAGTCGTGACGTTGCATACTTTGGGCGAACCTTTTTCGATAACAACCGTGTATTTACCCTTTTCCGCCGAGGTGGATATCAGCATATTTCCGGTAGTGTTACACCACGCTTGGGCATCGCGGGCAAATCCCGCATCAGTTGCCGTCAGCTCAACACGTTCACCTTCCCTGATTGAATCTATGGCCTGCTTGATTTTCAGAATGGGGCCGGGACATTGCAACCCGCAGGCATCTACTTTTAGTGTTTTTATTTCTGGTGTCATCCTTTGTGTTTCTATATCGGTTTTATTTTCCTCTATAATCTTTGGTTCTTGATTGAAAACAGGCGCTAATGCTGTCGAATAGGTTTTATATCCTCCCGAAAGGTTCTTTACATTTTTGAAACCATGGGCAGAAAGAATCTTCAGCGCCAGATAACCGCGAAGGCCTACGGCACAGAAAATATAAATATTTTTGTCAGTCGGAATTTCGTTCAAACGGCTCCGCAGCTCGTCAAGCGGAATGTTTACTGCTCCTGCAATCGAGCCAAATGAATATTCCGCAGGTGTGCGAACATCGAGTAGGAACACTTCGTTACGGTCGGCGCTTTCCATATCCCGCCACGAAACGGTCGGCATAGTACCATTAATTATGTTGTTTGCCACATAACCGGCTATGGAAACAGGGTCTTTTGCTGACGAAAAAGGTGGTGCATACGCATGCTCCACTTTCATCAGGTCGTAAATTGTACCACCGTTTTTAATCAACAGGGCAATTTGGTCGATACGTTTATCCACACCATCGAAACCCACGCTTTGTGCCCCATATAGTTTTCCGCTCACAGGGTCAAAAGTCAACTTGATAGTCAGTGGTAGTGCACCGGGATAGTAACCTGCATGTGAGACCGAATGGGTTGTTGAACTTGCATGGTCGATACCCATTTGTTTAAGGCGTTTGGCCGCCAATCCCGTAGAAGCGACAGTCATGTCAAAGACTTTTGCTATTGAAGTGGCAATCGCACCCTCATATTTTGTCGTATTTCCGAATACCATGTTATCCGCTACGATACGCCCCTGACGATTGGCAGGATTGGCAAGGTAGTTCAGATAAGGTTTGCCTGTCAACGGATGCAGAAACTCAATGGCATCGCCAACTACATAAACATCTTTTACCGATGTTTCCAGATAATCGTCCACCCAAATACCTCCGGTTTCACCGATTCTTATCCCTGCTGCTTTTGCAAGTGTGATTTCGGGACGAACGCCAATTGAAAGAATGACGATATCAGTTGTAAGCCATTCACCGCTTTTGAAAAAAACATCGATTTTATCACCTCTGTGTTCAAAATGCTCAACACTTTGTTCAAGGAACAGCGAAACACCCTTTTGCAAAAGGTGCTGGTGGACATGCGAAGCTATCGAAAAATCGACGGGCGCCATCACTTGGTTATCCATCTCTACTACCGACACGGACGCTCCCGCCGCATGTAAGTTTTCAGCCATTTCCAAACCGATAAAGCCCGCTCCCACCACCACTGCACTTTCAATTTTATGTGAAGTGACATAGTTCTTAATCCGGTCGGTATCCTCCACATTGCGAAGCGTAAAAATTCCTTCGCTGTCAATTCCTTTTAGCGGCGGACGGACAGGCGAAGCTCCGGGTGAGAGTAACAGTTTGTCGTAACGCTCCGCATAGGTAGAACCGTCCGTACGACGGACGGTTACCGTCTTTTCCTGTGTGTCGATTGCTATGGCTTCACATTCGACCCTTACATCAATGTTAAAGCGACTACCGAACGAAGCGGGTGTCTGCAAAAACAGTTTTTCACGTTCTGCAATCGTGCCTCCAATGTAATACGGTAAACCGCAGTTGGCATACGAAATGTATTTACCCTTTTCTAGCATCACGATTTCCGCGAACTCGTCTGCCCTGCGTATTCTTGCCGCCGCCGTTGCACCGCCTGCAACTCCGCCTATAATAACATGTTTCATATTCTTTATTTTTTAATTATATTCCGAAAGAAGAAGTTTCCAATAGAAATAATAATGCAAAGATATTTATTGTTTTCCAATAAAACAAATTTCCACTGGAATATATAATGTCCATTCTTTTTTTTACAAAAATCACTATATTTGTCAGATAATAAACACCTCAACTTCTCAGACCATGAAAACGCAAATTTCGATCATCACCGGGTTCCTTTTTCTATTTTTTTCCTGTGAAAAATCACCCGAAATAATTACCATGCAATTTGATTCTTCAAAGTCAACTTCCTCTTTTACATGGGGATTAAAAGAAGTCGCTCCGGACCTACCTTCCGATTGGTCGGATTATAATTTCCTCGTATTGGAAATGAAAGCGTCATCTCCCCAACGGTTTTCGATAGGCCCTGTTACATCCGGTGGATTATTGCCTAAAAATATCCAGCCGTTCATGGGAGCCTGGATCAGATTTACCGTGCCTTTGGATTATTTCAGAGAATTACCATCATCGGCCATTGACATGGCAGCAACATACAACAAAGCTCGCAAGCTGGGACAGATCAACATTCATACCGCCCCGATCGGGACTCTCACCGGCATTGACAGTATCTGTTTTTACATGAAAAATCCGGTGAATAACCCAACCCTTGAAATACGTTCTATTTCTTTGTCCGTAGAAGATCCGGGAGAGGCTCTGCTGGAAGAAACTTTTCTTGTCGACCGCTTCGGCCAATGGGCTACTAAAAACTGGGACGGCAAAGCTAAATCAATAGAAGAACTACAGGCAGCATGGCAGGCAGAAGATAAGGAATTACAAACAACGCTATTTCAGGATAATGAAGTTTCACAATACGGAGGATATAAAGTCCGGCAACAAAAAGCAACCGGCTTTTTCCGTACGGAAAAAATTGACGGAAAGTGGTGGTTCATTGATCCTGAAGGGTACTTGTTTTTATCCGTCGGATCGGATTGCATCAATGCCTCGGTAAAAACAACAACCCAAGACCGTGAATTTATCTTTGAACATCTGGAAAAAACAGATGGTTACGCTGATTTCTACCATTGGAATATATGTAAACGCTATGGAGATGATAATACATCAGAATGGATAAATACAGCTATCAAACGAATGCATTCCTGGGGATTAAATACAATTGCAAACTGGTCTTCGCGCGAGATAACAGGAAGCGACAAAATGCCGTTCGTTCTCACATTACCAGGTCTGCAACTTCATAAAGGCATCATGGGATTGCCGGATATTTATAATCCACAATACGCTGCGGAAACTGACGTAGCTATCGGAGAAATGGCCAATAATTACAAGAATAATCCCTGGTTGCTTGGGTATTTCGTAGGAAACGAACAACCATGGCCGGGACAGGAAAGCATTCTTTGCGATCGTATTTTGAATGGTGACGACAGTCCTATCAAAAAGGAATTAACGAACTGGATGGAGAAAAACGGTGATTCTCCGGAATCAAAACGCGTTTTTGTGTACGACACATTCGACAAATTTCTTAGGCTTGTAAATGCAACCCTAAAAAAGCATGACCCGAACCACCTCAATCTGGGCATGCGTTTCGGAGGACATACATCGAATGAATTACTGGCTATCACGGGAAAACATTTTGATGTATTCAGTTTTAACTGTTATGAGATTCAGCCGTCTGTTGACTTCATGAAACGAATAGATGAGATGACCGGCCTGCCGATTATCATAGGAGAATATCACTTTGGAGTACCGGATCGAGGCATGGCCGCCGGCATTGTACAGGTTGCGGATTATCAGGAACGCGGAAATGCTTATCGATATTACAATGAACAGGGATATATACATCCTTCGCTTATCGGCACCCACTGGTTCCAATGGATTGATCAGGCAAACACCGGACGTATGGATGGCGAAAACTACAACATCGGATTATTAGACATTACAGACCGCCCCTACCCCGAAATGGTAAATGCCATGAAAGAAACACATAAGAAACTATATCAAATCCATAACGGCGAACAAACTCCATACAGCATAAAACCTAAAGCCAATAATTATTAGAAGAGACAATTCTAATCTATTTCTAATCTGTTTTAAAAATACATCCAATCTTTACCCTTTATTTTTGCAGCAGATTTTAATAGGTATTATCTCTTATGAAACACTTCTTGCTTTCATTTATAATTTTTTTTTCTTTAGTAAACGTGTATGCACAGGAACAATCCATCCTCAAACTGACACCCGATCAGTTTGAGGCTTTGTTCCTAAAAAACAATCTTCAATTGATTGCCGGACAGATGGATATTGACATCGCGGATGCTGCAGTCGTACAGGCAAAACTCTGGGATAATCCTGAAATCTCAATCGGTTCGGTCAATTTTTGGAGTACAGAAAAGCAGCGTGATAGCGAAGATGAAAAAACGCAGTTTACAGCAGAGTTGAGTCAACTGATACAGACAGCCAACAAAAGGGGCAAACTTGTACGCCGGGAAAAAGTTGCAAAAGAAATAGCAGGAAAAGAATTCGAGGAACTCTTACGCGGACTGAAAACGGAATTGAGAAAATCCATTTATGAAACCTGTTACCTTCAAGCATATATAAAGGTGCTGAATAGACAGGCGGAATCACTTGAGCAACTGATTAATACATACCGAAAACAGGTTCGTGAAGGAAACATTGCAAGAAGCGAGCTTTTGCGGCTTCAATCGTCATTGCTGGAAATCGAAAATGAAAAGAATGAATTAAGTTTAGCATTAAATGAAAACCAAAAAACGCTAAAAGGGCTTATAAATGCAGATCCTCTCGTTCGTATTGAATTTGAAAACAGTGACAACCGTCCCATTATTCCTGACAACATTTCATTAGCAACGCTTTTAGAAAAAAGTTCGAATACCCGTCCTGATATTAAGCGCCAGCAATTAATGACACAATATCATGAAAAATCGTTAGCATACGAAAAGTCTTTGCGCGTCCCTGACCTAACGTTAAATGCAAGCTACGACCGCTACAGTGGAGTATGGAAAGACTTCGTAGGTGTTGGCTTCAGCATCAGTTTGCCATTTCTCAATCGTAACCAGGGAAATATAAAAGCTGCGCGTTTCTTATCGGAACAAAGCCGTTATTTGGAAGAGCAACAGCAAAAACTTGCCTGGAACGAGATCCTGCAGGCTTATGATAATTATTGCCAGGCGTATGTTTTTTTTACAAAAATAAGTGATGACGATTTTCTTTCGGAGCTGGATCTGATGCTCGATATATACGCCAAAAATCTGCTTAATAAAAACATAAGCATGCTTGAATATATAGACTTCATGGATACTTACAAAAGCAATAAGCAAATCGTACTCGAATCCGGAAAAAACGTAAAGATTCTCTTGGAAGAATTACAATATGTTGCTGCCACGGATTTGAAGCCTTAACAGATCAGATTGAATATTAAAAAATAAAATAAACAACTATGACAAGAAATATAAAACACCTGCTTTTTCTTATCCCGGCTATATTCATCACAATCTCATGCTCCAATAAAAAAGAAGAGTCATCGCCCTCTCCTGAGGAAATACACAGGGATTTTCTGAAAGATATAAAAACAACAAAGGCCATCCTCAGTAATCACGAAGAAGAACTTACACTCACCGGAAAAGTAGAATACGACCCGGACAAAATAATCAGTTATGTTCCGCTGATCAGCGGAATTGTTGAACGGACTTACTTCTCTTTCGGAGACAAAGTACAAAAAGGACAAGCCTTGCTCGATATACGAAGTGCGGACCTCAGCGCGTTACGGTCGGAATTGATCTCTGCAGAAGCAGAAGTCAGCATTGCCGGTCGCGAACTCCGGACGGCCAAAGCCATGCACGAAGACAACATGCTTTCCGAAAAAGAACTGCTGGAGGCAGAATACAAACTGAAACAGGCTGAGGCAATGTACAGCAAGGTTAAAAACGATATGACGGCATATTCTCCGAAAGCTGACGGCTCTTTTGCCATACAATCGCCGATGACAGGGTTTATTGTGGCAAAAAATGTTTCACCGGGCTCTCCCGTATCAGCTGAAAACGAACCGTTGTTCGTCGTTGCCGATTTGAGCGAAGTTTGGGTGATTGCCAATGTCTATGCAAGTAATCTGATGTTTGTCAAAGAAGGCATGGATGTAAAAATAACAACGCTCTCCTACCCCGGAGAAATTTTCTCCGGTAAAATAAATACATTATCACAGGTTTTTGATCCGGAAGATAAAGTACTGAAAGCAAGAATAAAAATGCAGAACAAAGACCTGAAACTAAAACCGGAAATGTCAGCGGTTATCAGGCTACAAAACGAGACACAGAACAAACTGATATACATTCCTTCCGACGCATTGGTCTTCGATGATAATCTATATTTCGTAGTAGTCGAAGAATCTCCCGGAAACTTCATAACTAAAGAAGTAGAACTATGCAGCACGCATAACAAAAACACGTATATCCGCTCGGGACTCAACGAAGGAGAAAATGTTGTCATCAAAAACCAATTACTGATCTATTCCGGCCTTAAACAAAAATAAGCTATGCACAAGTTTGTAGAAAACGTCATCGCCTTCGCACTCAGAAATCATGTACTTATTCTATTTCTGACCACCATATTACTGATAGCAGGAATATTCTGTTTCAAAAATACACCGATAGAAGCATATCCTGATGTGACCAACACACGCGTGAAAATCATCGCCCAATGGCCCGGACGAAGCGCCGAAGAAGTGGAGAAGTTCGTCACATTACCCATCATGCAACAACTGAACACAATTCCACGGAAAACAGATGTACGCTCCACATCACTATTCGGGTTGTCCGTTGTAACCGTATTATTCGAAGATGGTGTTGACGATTTCTACGCGCAGCAATACGCATCCAATCGTATGCAGGACATCGGCCTGCCCGAAGGTGCGGAACTTTCTATCGAGCCGCCGTCCGGAGCTACAGGGGAAATATTTCGCTATGTACTAAAAAGCGACCTGCCGATACGCGAAATTGCGGCTATTAACGAATGGGTTGTACAACGCGAACTGCTCTCTGTTCCCGGCGTAGCAAGTATTGCCAGCTTCGGGGGCGAAGAAAAAATCCTGGAGATCAAAGTAAATCCCGCCGAGCTACAGAACTACGACCTGTCACCGCTACAAGTTTACGAAGCTGTATCCCGTAGCAATATCAATGTCGGGGGCGACATGATTCAGAAAGGAAGTCAGGCTTACGTCGTACGTGGAATCGGTCTGCTTGAAAGTGTGGAAGATATTGAAAACATTCTCATCGAAGTAATAGGAAGCACGCCGATACGGGTAAAACAAGTTGCCGAAGTAAGTGTCTCGTCTAAACCGCGCTTAGGACAAGTTGGATTGAACGGAGATGATGATATCATACAAGGGATTGTCATTATGCTTCGCGGACAAAATCCAAGCGAAGTCATATCCAACCTGAAAATTAAAATCGACGAACTGAATGAACGTATTCTTCCCCCGGAAGTAAAAATCGAACCGTTTATGGATCGTGAGAAACTGGTAAATAACACATTGAACACCGTAATGAAAAACATGGCGGAAGGAATACTGCTTGTTTCGATTATCGTATTTATTTTTCTTTTCAACTGGCGTACGACATTCATAGTAGCAACCGTCATCCCGTTATCGTTCCTTTTCGCTGTCATTATGTTGCGTATTCAGGGACTTCCGGCAAATCTTATCTCCATGGGAGCCTTGGACTTCGGACTCTTACTTGAAGGTACACTTGTCATTGTAGAGGCGGTCTATGTCGCCATGGAAAAACGTTCAGTGCAGATAGGCGATCGTTTCGGAAGCGCGCTGAAAGGAGGCCTTATCAAAAAAAGCGCGGGTTCCGTAGCAACCCATATATTCTTCGCACAGATCATTCTTGTCGTGGCGCTTATTCCGATATTTTCCTTCCAGAAAGTAGAAGGAAAAATGTTCAAACCGCTTGCTTTCACTCTGGCCTACGCCCTGTTAGGCTCACTGATATTGTCGCTTACTTATGTTCCGGCATTATGCAAACTACTGTTAAACAAGCCGATCAAACCAAAAAAAAATATTATAGCGGTTTTTTTTATAAGACAGGTTTATAACTTATACGAATTCTCTTCGCGCTACCGTAAAATTGTTATAATATGTTTTGTGGGCTTACTATCGGTCTGCTTTGCACGCTTCAGTTTCTGGGGTACAGAGTTTATTCCAAGCATGAACGAAGGCGCCATTTACATACGCGCAACGCTACCGAACAGTGTAAATCTCGCCGAATCCGTACGGCTGACGAAAGAAATGAAGCAAAAACTCCGGAAGTTTGAGGAAATCGACTTTATACTGACGCAAACAGGTCGTCCCAATGACGGGACAGATGCCACAGGATTTTTCAACATTGAGTTTCATGTTGAACTAAAACCCGAAAAAGAATGGAAACGTCATGTTTTGAAAGAAGATATAATCAACGAAATGCAGGAAGTTTTCGCCGGATATCCCGGTATTGTTTCAGCATTCAGCCAACCCATACAAGACAATGTCGAAGAGTATGTGGCCGGAGTCAAAAGCTCGCTTGTCATAAAAATATTCGGGAATGATCTGTATGAACTCGAATCTATGGCAGAACAAGCCGCAGATGCTATAAGTGATGTACGGGGAATCGAAGATGTAAATATATTCCGCAGTATCGGGTTACCGGAATTACAAATCAAACTCGAGGAATCCAAAATGGCGCGTTATGCTGTTTCAATGGAAGATGCACAGGCTGTTGTCGAAATGGCGATCGGAGGCAAATCCGCCACAAACTTTTTCGAAAATGAACGCATGTTCGATGTTGTCATCCGTTTCCAGAAAGAATTCCGTGATGATGAAGAAAAAATCGGAAACATCCTTATACCCACAATGAACGGAAAACAAGTTCCGCTCAAAGAAATTGCCGACATCGAATTTATAACCGGCCCTGCTTTTATCTATCGCGAAGGAAGCAGTCGCTACGTAAGTATCGGATTCAGTATCCGCGACCGCGATTTAGGCTCGGCAATAGCAGAAGCGCAGAAAAAAGTGAATGAAAACGTAAAGACCGGCACCGGCAATAAGATAGTCTGGGCAGGCGAATTCGAAAGCCAGCAACGTGCAAGTAAACAATTGATGGTCGTAATACCGGTCGTTCTGGCATTGATCCTGTTCCTGCTATATCTCAATTTCGGAACAGTGAAAGACACGATAATCGCTTCAAGTTCTATTCTGTTCGCCTTCATAGGGGGCTTTATTTCCCTTTGGCTGACAGGTACCGTTTTCGGAATATCCGCTGGGGTAGGATTTATTGTGTTATTAGGAATTGCGGTCATCAACAGTATACTCCTCATCTCACTCATGAAAAAACGAATGCAACAAACACGCAATCTTAGAGTCGGAATCAATGAAGCTGTCAGAGAACGCATACGCCCCATCCTGATGATTGCCCTAATGGGTTCATTCGGTTTACTCCCTGCAGCCCTGTCCACAGGCATGGGCTCGGAAGTCCAAAAATCATTTGCAATCATGATCGTGGGAGGTGTTGTAATATGTATGCTATTATCATTCACCGTATTACCCCAGATTTTCTATTTCTCATACCGCAGAGATAAAAAGCTGAAATCCTGATAAAAGAGAGGCCAACTCCGTCAAATAGAGTTGGCCTTCAAAAATAATATTGCTTCTTAATTTTTAATTGATAATCACCTTTTTACTCCATCCTACACTTCCTTTAACAATTAGAAATCCTTTCGGAAAACCAGTCACATCAATCGTGGTTGTACCGGGTTGCGCTTTTGTTTCATACAATTTTGCACCGCTTATCGAGAAAATAAAGATTTGTTCCGTATAAGGCGTTTTTATGTACAACGTATTGTTGAAAGTATAAACAACTGGTTCAGATACGTTCAGATATTCATTACCAATGCCCCAACGATTTACATTCACAGGAACGATAATAGCCGGCTCGGGAATAAAATTGCCACCTTTCGTTTCAAATAAGATGCTATTGAGTGAAATATCATAATCCCCTTTTTTCAATTTTTCGTCCACTTTATAAGCAATATGAAGCATTTTGGTTGAAGTTTCAGCGGACAACAATCCGCTCTTTACAGACTTAGGATTGATTTCAAGAAGCCACGAATTATTTTCCTGCTTTGTGATTTTCAATTCAAACAAACCCTCAAAATCAAGAGTCAAACTTGTATTCTTTTCATCTAAAGTGAATCCTTCCGGCAGTGTGATTATGATACTACCATTATTAATGGAGTCTATCGAGATATTTATGTCAAGATCGAAACTGCCTTGATTGTTGTCTATGGGGTTGTTATTGCTGACTTCTGCTTCTGGAATACCATTGTTTGGATAACTGATTGTGTATGATTGTAATTTCCATTCGTTATTAACTAAGTCATAATAATAGGTAATACATTGATTCCCATTATTGTCATATTTATAATAATATTTACCATTACCATAACGAGCACCAAAAATTTCACAGGATATAGTTCTACCAGCCGAGTCATATATCCATTCCTCCTTTTCTTCAAGAACCCAGACATTTTTTTCCCAATCTCCCTTGTATCGTTCGAATAAGATTCTTCTGCTATACATATTATAAGCCATGACATGTTTGCTAGTTCCTAAGCCCCAAGTTGTACCATCCTAATAAAAATCTTCACAACTGGTACAGTTCCCTTCTTTATCATATTTATATTCAACTTTGTAATTAATCGCACTATTATTGTACGACCTCTCTATCAAAGTTGGCTTATCATTATCGTATTTAATATTATATACATAACCATTACCATTTTCATCTTTATGCTCGAATAAAATCAGGTTGCCATTAGCATCATTCTTTGTCATATATGTGGCATTTCCCTCCATTGAAAATGTATGAAAAGAAGCCCAGTTACCATCCCCCAAAGGATATCCGAATGTTATTTCATCATCTTCTACATCATAGCAAACCTTACGATTCGCATTAAAGAAAGCACTTTCATTTTCAAACACCCAATCTTTTCCATCCCATGTATATTCGTATCTCATACTCCCCAACCCACCTTCACCATACTCAGTGACAACCTTGAACTCATTTACCCAGCCATTATTTTCCCATTTGGCACTTTCGAAGAGGGTTTCATTACCCATCGCATCATACTCGTAAGTATATTTACGGTCGTTTACCCAAGCATCATTTTCTAGTTTATAGCTTGTGTGCAAAACAAGGTTGCCAGTGTCATCATACTCATAAGCTGTTTTACTATTCATTTCTCCCAATGGAGTATAAATAATGATATATTCCGGCCATACCTTATTCTCAGCTCGGAGTTGTACTTCGTTATTGACAGACCTTAATTCTATGTTTTCAACCTGCAGAAATTTTACTTCAACTACGTTCTCTACTCTTATTTGTGCTACCAAAGAATTACTAAATAGTCCTGCAATAATAACAAATTCAATTAATCTTATAATCTTAATTCTCATAATATTTAATTTTTGTTTATCCACCAAATCCTTTAAGCGAAAGTTTATAAAATAATACCAAAAGCAAAGGACTTTAAGCTTTTGCATGAGGCTGTGCCTTCGACAAAAGCTTATGCTTTCTATTAAAAATCAGAAGATGCCTCCTTTCGGTATTGAAATGAAAACTAAATGATGACGGCAAAAGGAAGGCATGGTACTCATCTTACTAAACCCAAGGTATCGCCAAACACCTACAGTCACAATAAGAAAAGCCCATGCCCAAAACATGAACATTTACTCTTATTACCACGTGACTGTATTTAGAAATTGGCGATTTCTGGGTTCACAAGTAATAAAGCAAACGCTTTATATCAATAATGTTTTAATTGTTTTTTATTTTCTCATAGGCAAATTGTTATTGAATTGTCATGGACAAGAATAATGCAATTCGGCATAAATACAAAATAAAATTTTGATTACTATCCAGTTGTTTATAATTTCACAAATGCATAAGAAGAAAGAAATGAAACTGTTTGATATTAAAGAACGAAAAAGAAACCATTTTTTTGTATTTCTATCAGCTTTCTATTATCTTTGTGAATGAACATCTTCAGGAATAACAAATATAATCTTTTAAGTAATATGTATATTTTATCAAATTTAAAAGAACCAACTGATAAGCAATTAAAATCTTTAATGAAAGGAGTTGCTAAAAAGGCAGAAAAAAAATCAATAAAAGCGCATCGCATTTTTTTCAAGGAAGTAGATAAAAAAGCCGTGCTTACACTCAAAGACTGGAAAGTCAGAATTCAAGCTATTTCTAAAGATAGTACGCGTTAAAGAGTCACAACGAAACAAGGCAAAATAAATGGAAAATCATAAACCCGTATTAATTGTTATTGCAGGACCTAATGGCTCAGGAAAAACTTCCATTACCAAAGAAATATTGAACCACAAATGGATAGAAAATGCGTCCAGAATTGCACAAAGAGTATTAGAAGGAGGACATGATGTACCTATTCGTAAAATCATTGACCGATATGTAAAATCAATTGCTAATTGCAATGTCGCTTCTTATATTGCTGATAGAACCTACATTTACGATAACTCCGTTAATAACGAATCTGCCAGATTGTTATTTCGCCTGAAAGAGGGCAAGCTCTTGAAAAAATATACAAACGACACTCCCGAATGGGCTTTGCCAATATTTGAGAGGCGTAAAATTTAATTTTCACAAAAACTTACTCACTTGCATTTGTAATAAATATGGATTTGCTTTTGGTAGAAGATAACCGTCGTATCAGTGAGTTTGTCGTTAAAGGACTCGAAGAATCCGGTTTTTCGGTTGTTCTGGCCGAAAACGGATCCGACGCCCGCAGCCTCATCAACGAACGTGAATGGGATGTGATATTGTTAGATATCATGTTACCTGACATAGACGGAATCGAGCTACTGCAATATACACGGTATAAAAAAATCGGAACCCCCATATTAGTTGTAAGCGCTCTCGGAGAACCGGACGATAAAGTAAAAGCGCTTGATTATGGCGCAGATGACTATTTATCCAAACCATTCCATTTCAAAGAATTGATCGCCCGGATAAATGCACTTGCACGGCGCGCCAAACAGAGTTATGATACTCCATCTGAAATATTGGAGTGTGCCGGTCTCAAAATGTACATTGACAGGCATAAAGTAGAACGTGACGGACATGATATCAAACTAACCTTGCAGGAATTTAAACTCCTCCGGTTACTAATGGAAAATCCGGACAAAGTGCTGACACGTTCGCAAATTCTTGACACCGTATGGGGAATAAACTACGATTCCAACACAAATGTCGTCGATGTATACATCTCCTATCTGCGTAACAAGATCGATATCGAAGGGTATCCCAAACTGATAGAAACGGTTAAAGGCAGGGGTTATCTGATACGTACGGGAGAGTAGGCCTATGAAAGTTCAGACACGTTTGAGTTTTATCAGTTCAGTCGTATTCGGAGTCGTCTTTGCGGCTATTTCTATCCTGATCTACGGGCTGTTCTACCGGAATGCCGAAAAAGAAATATTCAAAGACTTAGAAAAGACCTCTTATCTGACAGCGCTCTTTTATTTGGAAGAAGATGAATTGAATAAAGAAGAATTCTCACAAATAAAAGCACAATTCCAACAGTTTGTCTCCAATACATACTACCAGATATACGATGAATCGGACAGCATTTACTATGGTGCGGAAACCGTGCAAATTCCGCATGAGACTCTTGAACAGATCCGCCAAAAAGAAAAGCTGTCATTCAGACATGATGACTTTTTCTGCTTCGGAATATTCTACCGGGATAATCAGGGTGACTTTGTTGTGATCTCTAAAGAAAGGGAAAGTGAACTGCAATCACAACAAAACCTTTTGTTAGGGATACTGTTAATCGCTTTCATTATTGGCATTTTACTCATTATTTTTTTAAGCAGGATTCTTGCTAATTTAGCCTACCGCCCATTTCGTGACATCATTGAGCAGGTAAACAACATTTCCACCAATAACTTAGATGTGAAAATTGAATCCCCCGGAACCAAAGACGAGCTACAAGATCTGATAGACACATTCAACAATCTGTTGTCGAAAATATCGGAAACATTCATCATTCAGAAAAACTTCGTCAAATATGTCTCCCATGAATTCAAAACGCCGTTAGCTTCACTACTTGGCAATCTTGAAGTCTTTGCGATCAAAGACCGCACTCCAAAAGAATATGGGGAAATAGCTCAAAAACTGATACAGGAAATAACTCAACTTCAGGAAATTCTCGATGCGCTTATCGTAATTTCGGATTTACGCGAAAAAACAGAAACGACCTCGTCCTTCCGCATTGATGAGCTTATCTGGCAAATTATAAACAGAATAACCGAACGATATAAAAATGCCAGAATTCTGATCAATATGAATATACCGCCGGAAGTAGAACATCTCCTGACCACCGACAAAGATCGCACACAACTGCTTATGGCATTTTATAATCTGATTGAAAATGCTGTCAAATATTCCAAAGGAAGCTCTGTTGAAATAGTGATGAATGAGAAAAATGAGCGTCTATGTATCTCCATTAAAGATAACGGTATCGGAATACCATCCGATCAGTTGAAAAATATCAGTAAGCCATTCTACAGAGCGGATAATACAAACCAGATACAAGGTAGTGGTATCGGCCTATCCATTGCGCTTCGTATTCTTGAGAAAAATCATATTAAATACGAAATCGAATCCGAAACGGATGAAGGTACAATTGTGATACTGTGCTTCTGACCTTATTTTCAAAAAATCCGACAGTATTACAGACTATCTGGCATAAGATTGCTATATTTGCCTGATACTTAAAATATATGACTTATGAATAATTTTATATTTCAAAACACAACCAAACTTGTTTTCGGAAAAGGCCAGATAGCATGTTTAAGCACACTCATTCCGAAAGACCGGAAGATTATGCTTACATTCGGAGGAGGAAGCGTGAAGCGTAACGGTATTTACGATCAGGTGATAACGGCTCTTAAAGAACACAACTTCATCGAATTCTGGGGAATTGAACCGAACCCGACTGTCGAGACACTGCGTAAAGCGATTGCCGAAGGAAAAGAAAAAGGTATCGACTACCTATTAGCAGTAGGAGGTGGTTCCGTTCTGGACGGGACAAAACTCGTAGCCGCAGGTATCTGCTATGACGGCGACGCATGGGAACTTGTCCTGAAAAGAAAAGCCGACAAACATATTCCGTTTGCTTCGGTAATGACGTTACCGGCCACCGGCTCGGAGATGAATACGACCGGGGTTATTTCACGCGCGGAAACACACGAGAAATATGGTTTCAACGTTGCATATCCCGAATTTTCCATTCTCGACCCGGAGGCAACCTATTCTCTCCCACCCAAACAGGTGGCCAACGGATTAGCGGATGTTTACGTGCATGTCATGGACCAATATATGACTACACCCGGACAATCGCGTGTCATGGACCGTTGGGCAGAAGGATTATTACTCACTGTATTGGAAATCGCGCCGAAAATAAAAGAAAATCAGCACGACTACGATACAATGGCAGACTTTATGCTTTCGGCAACAATGGCGTTGAACGATTTCATCCGCATGGGTGTGACACAAGACTGGGCAACTCACATGATAGGACATGAAATCACCGCCCTGCACGGCATTGATCATGGAGCATCGCTCGCTATTGTACTGAACGGAACACTGAAAGTCCTTAAAGAACAAAAACACGGTAAACTGCTGCAATATGCAGAGCGTATTTTCAATATTACACAAGGGAACGAAGACGAACGTATCGACAAAGCTCTTGAAAAAACCGAAGCATTTTTCCGTTCATTAGGATTAGCTACACACCTTTCCGAAGTTGGTATCGGTGAAGATTCAATCAATATGATCGCCGATAAATTTAATAAAACCGGAGTTGCTTACGGTGAAAAGCAGAATGTTAATGGCAATGTCGCCAAAAAAATATTGCTGGCGGTTAAGTAACCCAATTCATATGAATCAAAAGGGGATGAAATCTGATCATGATTTCATCCCCTTTTGATTCATAATATCGCACCCTTAGTTAGCCTCAACTAAGTTCAGAGAATTTTCTGTATTCCCTAATACACACATGCTAAAATCTTTTGAAGACCATCTAACCCTGAATTTTGAAATCAAACAATCTACTTATGAATAATTAAAAAAGACAGATAGATACAGATATTATTTTAATATATTTGCAGGGCACAGATTAGAGAAATATGAAAAGTGAAATCTTATATCGAAAAATAGCTGATACAATTGCTTGCCAAATAAAAACAGGTATATGGAAAGTGGGTGAAAAATTACCTTCTTTGCGTACTATCAGCCATGAAAATGGAGTAAGTCTTAATACTGCAATTCAAGCATACTACCAATTAGAAAAGGATGGGCTTATTATTTCACTTCCGAAATCAGGATATATCGTCAGCTATAAACCGTTACGCTTATCTGTCCCAGCAACAACACAACCTTCGATTAAAGCAGCAAGGAAAGAAGATACCGATTTAATAACAGAGGTATATCATTCTATCGAAGATATGTCTATAACCCGTTTTTCGCTGGGAGTACCGGAAGATGTGTTATTGCCTATCGCAAAACTCAATAAAGAACTTGTCAGAGCCATGCATTCGCTCCCCGGTAACGGAACAAGATACGAAGACCCGCAAGGGAACATCCGGTTAAGAAAAGATATCGCCCGCTTCACATACAATTGGAATGGAAATTTAACTGAAGATGACATTGTAACAACAACAGGCGTAACCAATTCTATTTCTTTAGCTCTATCTGCAATTACTCAAAAAGGAGATACGATAGCAGTTGAAAGCCCTGTTTATTTCGGACTACTGCAATTAGCAAACAGTTTAGGACTTCGTGTATTGGAACTCCCCACGAACCCTGTAACAGGTATTGAGCCCAATGCTTTAAAAAAAGTATTAGCCTCAATAAAAGCATGTTTGCTCATCAGCAACTTCAATAATCCGATGGGAAGTTGCATGCCTGATGAGCATAAAAATGCAATTGTGAGTATGCTGTCGGAGCATGATATTCCTTTGATTGAAGACGATTTATATGGTGATGTATTTTTCGGGAAATCACGCCCTAAACCATGCAAGGCCTTCGATGAAAAAGGGCTTGTACTATGGTGTGGTTCTGTATCAAAAACATTGGCTCCCGGCTATCGGGTAGGTTGGATCGCCCCCGGAAAATTCAAAGAAGCCATTATCCGCCAAAAACATATTCATTTAATATCTACGCCAACCCTTAACCAGGTAGCCGTAGCGAACTTCATGGAAAATGATAGATACGAAAACCATTTACGCAAACTGCGCCACGAACTACATACCAACAGTCTTCATTTTGTACAGTCTATCATGAACTATTTCCCCGAAGAAACCAAAATCATAACTCCACAAGGCGGATTTATGCTTTGGGTTGAATTAGATAAAAGAATAGACACAACAGCACTGTATTACAGGGCTATGCAGCAAAAAATAAGCATTGCTCCCGGACGCATGTTTACC
This sequence comes from Tannerella sp., assembly GCA_031551825.1. Lineage (GTDB taxonomy): Bacteria > Bacteroidota > Bacteroidia > Bacteroidales > Tannerellaceae > Tannerella. The sequence goes on from JAVBNB010000007.1 coordinate 95,545, forward strand.
TTGCAGGAACAATTCAGAAATTGTATGCGCTTAAGTTACGGACAGCACTGGAATCCTGTTGTTGAAGAACGCTTAATGTTATTGGGAAATATTATCAAAGACTCATTCTGAGGCTATCTTATTCGAAATAAGATATTCTTCATTTCATTTTAATTTCTGTATTAAAAAGTATAGATGCTTTTCCTCCAACCTTTACAGATTGATAAGATAACCCTTCTTTGACTATTTCAATGTCAATGATCCCCTCCTTTTTCATGTTAAATCCCTGTTCCATTTGAAAATGTGACAAAGAATCTAAAGATTCTTTTCCAAACTCAGTTAAATAACACCCCAAGGCCCCCGCAGCAATACCTGTAACAGGATCTTCATTCACTCCGGCAATCGGCGCAAAATGTCTGGCTGTCGTAATTGAATCGGGATAATGCGTATCAAAAGTAAATAAATGAAACCCGGTTATTGATTTTTTCATGCAATAGTCTGTGATTTTGTCAAAATCGGGGCTTATACCGTACAATATATCTCTGCTTTTAATCGGTATAAACAATTTAGGTCTTCCTGTCGAAACGACTTTTAACGGATAATCTGTTTCAAACTTGTCAGCAGAAATACCAAGTATATTTGCTATTTCATCAATGCATGCATCATTTTCGAAAAATTCAGGTGAAGTTTGATGCATCATGACTTTTTCCGGCATTTTGTTTTCATCAAAATAAACCTCTACGGGTAAGATACCCGCGTGAGTTTCTTGTTTAACAATTATGGATTTATCTATACTTACAATTTTACCAATTGATACCAACACCCAAAAAGCGGAAACAGTACCATGACCACATAAAGCAGTTTCCTGTTTGGGAGTAAAAAACTGGATTCTGAAATCAGCTACGTTACTTTTGGAAATAAATACAGTTTCAGAAAGGTTCATTTCTCTGGCGATTACCTGTTTTTGCTCATCGGACAGATTATCTGCATTAACAATAATAGCAGCAGGATTTCCACAGAAAGGTTGATCTGTAAAAGCATCAACCCAGTATAACTTCAAATCTTCCATATTATTTTTTACTGATATATTCCTTTACCACTTCTCCTATAATCTTAAGCCCTTTTTCTATTCTGTCTTCCGGCATATTGGAATAATTTATTCTGAATGTATTCTCCTTATTTTCATTTGGGAAAAAGGAACCTCCCGGAACAAAAGCTATTTTTTTCTCAAGACATTTTTCTAAAACTTCTCGTGCCGAAAGCTCTTCCGGAAGCTCTATCCAGGTGAATAAACCTCCTTCCGGACGGGTAACTTTTATGCCATCCGGAAAATAGCATTCTATGCACTCAACAGCAACATCTCTACGCTTTTTGTACACTTCAACTATTTTTCCAATATGTTTATCAATATCATAACGTTTCAAATATTCGGTAATGGTCATTTGAGCTATGGTATTACATTGCAAATCAGCACCTTGTTTCACAAGAACATATTTGTGAATAATATCTTTATCTCCTGCAATCCAACCGATCCGAAAACCAGGGCAGAAAATCTTGGAAAAACTTCCTGTACACAGAATATTGCCAACTGTGTCAAAAGATTTTATGGACGGCAATGACTCTCCTTCAAATCTTAATTCGCCATATGGATTATCTTCTATAACCGCAATACCATATTTTGAAGACAATTCAGCCAACTTTTTACGTCTATCCAACGTCCATGTTCGCCCCGTTGGATTTTGGAAGGTAGGTATTACATATATTAGTTTAATATTGGGAGTGTTATTTAAAACATCTTCCAACTCATCCATTACCATACCGTCATCATCGGTAAGAACCTCAATAAAACGACATCCGTATGCCCTGAATGCACTAATTGCAGCTAAATATGTCGGACTTTCGCACAAAACGACATCCCCCTCATCCAAAAAGACTTTCCCGGACAGATCCAATCCTTGTTGAGAACCATGAGTTATCAGAATGTTATCTTTGTCAAATGCTGTATTTAAACGCTCATTCATTCGTTTAGCAATCCATTCTCTCAAAGGGGCATATCCTTCGGTGGTGGTATATTGAAGGGCTTTTGTACCGGCTTCTTTTAAAACAATTTGGTTTACTTCATTAATTTCATTTATCGGGAAGAGTTCCGGCGCAGGCAATCCTCCTGCAAAGGAAATCACATCGTCTTGTTCCGTAACTTTAAGTATCTCTCTTATTTCCGATGCTTTTATATGAGACATTCTCCTGGCAAATTGCAACTTCATAGTCATTGAATATATTTGAAGATTTGAATGCTGCAAAGTAAATCAAAAAAGCATAATGGAAACAGATATAATTTCATCTAAATTGATAGATACAGATGAAATTATATCTTGTCTATACCTCTGTAGGTATTGTAAACAATTAATTGACTTTTCTATTTCTTGAGGCTTGCAACGGGATTACCTCTCTTTTCATCTTCACCTCACATGAAACATAAGCGTCCTCACGGTTGCTATCAGCAAACTTACAGGAAAAAATCAATTGTGTTTTTCCCTGAGGTATATTCATCTTGTCCTGATCAAGAGGAATCGTTTTCAATAGATTCCAATTTCCATCATACAATGTACATTCGGAACCGCCTTCATATTTTAAATACTGATCCGGATTCAGATTACAATTGATTTGAACAGTTGAATAATTGGCTATTTCCAATGAAATAGAAGAAATATTACCATTTGTTTTCAAAATAAATTGAACCGGTTGACGCTTATCCTGATTCTCTAATTCCCATTTGGAAACCACAGGTTCTCCGGGTTGACGAGCAATATTGGCATGCTTGAATCGCTGTACATCCAACGGTTGCAGCATCCAGCTTGTAGCCGATGTTTCCGAAAGTGTATATTCGTTGGCGATATGTTCCATTTCTTTCTTCAATGCTTCGGGAAAAGCTCCGCTCAAGCGTGCGTTTTCCCATTCACGGATAGCTTTGATGATTTGTTCGGATTGTCCGTTTTTCTCTACTTTTTCTTTATTTGTCACCAGCGTATATCCGGCATCAAAAGCAGCCGAACGGGCAAGAAGCCATTCAATATCTTCTATACTGGTACCGGCATCGAGTTTAAACCATCCCAACATGCAGGGAATCAGATTTCTCCTGTAAAAATCCTGATTCATCAGGCGCAGATTCAACTGGCTTTCACGGAAGCCGGCATACCAGGGTTCACCCCAATTCATCCGTGTGAATATATGCCAGTTGTAATGGGTAGTCATACTTGCATCATTAATGTTGTCCCGGTATTCGGGCAATAAATGATCATACCATTCTTTTGTCATCAATGACAAACCGTATTGTCCCAGGCCTGTCGACCAACATCCTTCCAGACCATCGAACGAAATCTGGCGTATTCCGGTATTGTTAAACATATCAGCCAACGTACGGGCTATTTCCTTTGTCAGATCAATATCGGTTAAGAAAACTTTGTATCCATGATCCAATAATTTACTGATCGTATCGCCTTTCAAGTGGTCTGACGCCTGCGTACCCCATGCTCCTCTGGAACAATTAAGCAATGTCCATGGAGCAGATTCGCTGACACTTTCATAACGGATCAGTTCATTCCCTATTTTTACACAATGCAGGTTATTATTCGCCATTTGGTTAAAAAAATCAGGGCTTTCTACCGGAATCGTCGTTTGAGTAACCTCCACGTCGGCAGACAACACAGAATAACCCACCCTTGCCAACCGGTTGTCGGGAACAGGAGTTACATATTCATCGTTGGTTGTTATGAAATTCGACAAAGTATGGACGCCCAATTTTATGCCTTCCTTCCCTGCCTTTTCGACACATTGTTTCAAACCATCATAGCCGGAAGGAAATTCCGAGGGATTCAACCGGAAATGTCCCCAGGTCTCGAAAGGTCCGCCATGATACAAATATTTTAAACCCGTCTTTTTTGTAAAGGCAATAGCCTCTTCAATATTTTGTTCATTGAAAGGATAAATAATATACGCCTGGGAAGCTTCCGGAGTCCGTTTCACCCATTCACCATCAAGAGTGGGATGAGGCAAACCTTCTCCCAATTCAATTTTTTCAAGATAATCAAGCGTTTCTCCCACCGGACAACCAAACAAAGCAATCTTACTTCCGGTTATCCCCCCATCCTCATAGGCGGGAGCCAGAAATTTTTCATGACCCCACATCGGAACGATTCGGTCATTTGCCCGGTTCCGGCAATAAGCCTGAAGAACACTTCCGAACTCGGTATGTTTAGCAGTTTGTCCACGGTATAATACCTTCGTGGAATCGGGAACATCAACCAATGAATTGGTAGCAAAAATGTCGAAAAAAGGATCTATATCATCTTCTGTCGTTGGGTACCCTCCGAGTGTTTTCGGATTTAGAGCCTGAATCCCGATTGCATAGGAAGAATCCCTGACCACCCCTACACATTCTCCAACCGTTTCGGAAATAGTCGTACCGTAAGGCCCCCATACGGCAAGTTCGACAAACTGATCAGATCTAATATCAACAATCTCAAAAGTAAGATAATCATCTTTCTCTTCCGGCTTAATCGATATATCTGTATTGCTGGAAGAATAATGCAGCTTGATTAAGCCTGCCTGTTTATCAAACGACAGGGAAAACGGGTTTTCATAATTTCCGTCTATTCGTATAGAAACAAGAGGAGCTTTTTGACCATCAGGGAAATAGTTTTTATCATTGCCTAACAGCGTCGTTACTTCTCCTTTTTTATTCATTTTTACTTCAAAAGATTTTGTTTTGAATGATTCTTCATTCGTGCATCCGCATAAAATTGCGAATATAAGAGAACAAATGATTACGGATAATTGTTTAAACATAGTATTATAAATTAAAAACATCGGGACACAAAGATACAACATTCTCTCAAATTCTCCGTACCCCAGTGAAAGACTTTAAAAGTATTTTCCGGTAACTTCAATTGGCTCTATTTCTATAATTCCGGTTGCTTTCATCATTTTTTCGGGAAAACTTAAATGAGAAAGTTGCGGGGTATATTTCTCAACAACCGCATGCAGGATTTTTTCTTTAGTCGTTTCATTCACTATCATTTTAGCAGTACCCAGAATTATCACGCTTTTAAATGCCGTATTGGTATCACATGGATTCTCATTATCAGGAAAAATAATTGCTCCCATTTCGTCTACTTCAAAACAAACCTTATTGTTTTGAGTTAAGTTCGAAATCTTTTGTCCTTTTATAAGACCATGTATGTATATTTTCCCATCATGGATGATATAATGAACAGGGACTACATAGGGATATCCGTTTTCATTATATGTAGCAATACGCCCTACCAATGCTCTTTCTAACACTTCATCAATTTCCGCCTTTGATAGCTGGTGTTGTTTCATTCTTCCCTGCATGTCATTAAGTTTTAGTATGATATTGCAAAAATACAAACATTGTGAAGATAGTAATCATCCGGTACATTAAATTTAGCTTGGTTAAAAAAAAATGCAGGTATTCTCATTCAAAGAATACCCGCACGATTTAAATAGAAATCAGGAAATCCCTTTGCGCTTCTTTACTTCTTCTACAAGTTTCGAAAAGGATTTATCCCGTTTACGTTTTTCATGTTCCGAAGCAGAGAAATGCCATGCCTCCCGCTTAAGCTTCAGATAGCTCTCATAGACTTTCTGCTCAATTGCACCACTATTCACCGCCCCCAAAACTGCACATCCGGGTTCATTGATATGCTCGCAGTCTTTGAAACGACAAGAATCGGCATAGTCGGAAATTTCCAGCATTTCAGTCAGCGTTTCAGTATTGTCGACGGCTAATCCAAATTCACGAATACCCGGAGTATCAATTAGAACACCTGAACCATTCATTAATACCATTTCTCTGCGGGTCGAAGTATGCCGCCCCTTTCCTGTGGACTGGCTTATATCAGACGTCAGTAATAACGATTTCTCACAGAGGGCATTCACCAAAGAACTTTTCCCGACACCTGAAGAACCGACAAACACAACCGTCTCACCCTCCAATATAAATTCCCGCAATGGAAGAATCGTTTCCGGCTGATGAATACTTGTGAAAAACACCGGCATCTGACGGACAATGTGTTTGATTGCTTCATCCGTTGCCAGTCTGTTAAAATCCAAATCGGCTTTATTGAGTACCAATACAGGTTTGATGTTTGCTTCCAAAATTTGAACCATGAAACGTTCAACTCGGCGAACATTGAAATTATCGTCAAGGCTTTGCACAATAAAAGCCTTATCGACATACGAAGCAATGGCTTGTTTGTCGGCAATCGTTCCACTTTTCTTACGGTATAATGTCCGCTCACGAGGCAACACATCAACAATAATTCCCTTGTTCTCATCGAATGGCTGAAAAATCACCCAGTCACCCGTACAAGGCAGTTCAAAGTCTGATTTTCCGTACATCATATTCCCTGTCAACTCACATTGAAACACTCCGCTTTCGGACACAACGTCATAACAAGTACGATGTACGACAGCTACCCGCCCATGAAACAGCGTTTTGTATGATGATTTCTGTTTTTGTTGGCTCAACTCATCGTTCCAACCATAATTATTTAAATTAATCATTGCGTAATCTTTTTTACGATATAATAGCATACACGAAAAGCATAATGATGCTTTCATCATTGTACACAGATTTAAAAACTAAAATTAATAGAATAAAAAATCATTCCCGGAAAGAGTTATCCGAGAACAAACGAAAGGACAATCTGTATCAGAAACACAGATTGTTTACAACACCAAATCCGATTTAATAGTCTTTGTCATGCCGCAAAGATACACAACATTTTGTTCGAATGAAAATATATTGCTAATACAACAGGATAATCTTGCAAAAAAATCACTTCGATTTCTTATAACTCAATATAGCCCAAATATTAAAGAAAAGCATCATGCCTGTCAGTACGGCTAAATCAAGTTTTAGATCCATGATATTACTTCCTTTAAGATAAACACATTGCAATACGTTTACAATGTATTTGGTCGGAGTTAGTCCTGCAATAAATTGAGCCCATTCCGGCATACTGCCCACTGGAGTCATTAGTCCGCAAAGCATAATAAATATGATGACGAAGAAAAACATGACGAGCACAGCTTGTTGTATGGTAGAAGAATGATTAGATATAAGCAGACCAAAACCTGTCATTGTGAAAATAAAAAGTCCGGAAAAAAAGAATAAAGTGGCAAAACTTCCGACAGGAAGCAATCCATAGATCAGCCAAGCAAACAAAAACCCGAATAAAGCGGCAACAAATCCGATGAGCCAAAAGGGGATCAGTTTAGCTAATACGAATGAAGACTTTTTGATTGGAGTCACATTCAGCTGTTCGATCGTTCCTGTTTCTTTTTCGATAACAATATTTACCGCAGGAAGAAAACCGCATAGAACAATCATGGTAATCATAATCAATCCCGGAATCATGGTGTGTTTGTAGTCCAATATCGGATTGTACATATTTTTTACGATAATATCCATCTGTGGGATATCTTGTTTCGATTGTAATTTTGATAGCTGAACTTGCTCCTGTGAAAACTGAAGAGCAAGTGCATGAATATACGATTGTCCCATCATTCCCTTTATACCGTTGACCGAATTAATCGATACTTTTACGGGAACGGTACCAAAATTGATCAAATCACTCTCAAATCTTTCCGGAATTTCGACAACCAAATCGGCTTTTCCTTTTTCAACTTCCCGGATACCTTGATTGTAGTTGTCCGCCATCGAACTGAGGTTGAAATAAGTCGAGTGTTCGATCTTTTGTATGAAGTCGCGGGAAAACGGCGATAAATCATTGTCGACGACCGAAACCTGAATGTTTTTGATATCTAAAGTTGCAGCCCAGGGCATGACAAGCATCACCACCAATGGAAACACGACGGCAATCCCCAACATAAACTTGTTGCGATAAAACTGTTTAAATTCCTTTTCCAATAAGAAGCTCAGCATAGCGGTAAACAATTAAATATCCAATCGATTCTTAAACTTTTTGAAACTGACCATAATCAATACGATTGCCATGACAAGCAATATAATGATTTCTTTCGCCGAAAACAGAACCGGTAATCCTGCAATCATTAGTTTGCGTACGGCTGAAATATACCATGTAGGAGGCAGAACATACGCAACATATTGTAATATTTCCGGCATACTTTCAATCGGAAAAACCATTCCCGAAAGTAAGATGGTCGGTACCATCAATAGCATAGACGAAAACAGCATAGCAATTGCTTGCTGATCTACCAAAGTCGAGACTAACAAACCGAGAGACAAAGCTATAAATATATACAGAAGTGAAACCAGTGATAGCGCAATAATACTACCTGCAACGGGAACATGCAGGAGATAGGTAGATAATAATAAAATATTCAATAGATTTAAGCACGATATCGTGAAATAGGGAATCATCTTTGCGATGATGATGTGTGATGGACGGATAGGCGAGGCTAATAGCACTTCCATCGTACCGGTTTCTTTTTCCTTTACAATTGCAATAGAAGTCATCATGGCGCATATCAACATCAATGTAAGTCCCAAAATACCGGGAACAAAATTATAGGAAGACTTCATCTGCGGATTATACAACAACACAATATTCGGAACGACTCCTTTACCGATATTTTGCGGCAATAATTCGGCATAGTACTGACTAATGATCGACGACGCATACGACGTATAGCTTTGTGCCATGTTGGCATCGCTTGCATCGACTACAATCTGAACTTTTGCACCATCAATCGTGTATAATTCTTTTGAAAAATGTTCTCCGAAAGCGAGAACCAGGTCGATCTTTCCCGCACGAAATAACGGATCAATTTCATTTGGGGAATTAATATTTTTACAAACAGTAAAATATTCACTTGCATCCAGACGCTCCATAATTTGACGAACCCCATTATCCGGATCCGGTGCTAAAACGGCGACATTCACATTCCGAACTTCTGTTGTCAGTGCAAATCCAAACAGAATAATCATTACGATAGGCATGACTAATAGAATTAACATCGTACGTCTATCGCGTAGAATGTGAAAAAATTCCTTTCGTACAAATATTAAGAATTTACTCATAAACGATTCATATTACTCTGTTCTTTCTGCTGATCGTGCTAATCTCTGAAAAACCTGATCCATAGACAAGGCATTGAATTGTTGTCTCAGATTACGCGGCGTGTCTAAGGCGTCAATCCTGCCGTCGACCATGATGGATACACGGTTGCAATATTCGGCTTCATCCATGTAGTGCGTCGTAACAAATACGGTAATTCCCCGATTGGCAGCTTCATAGATCATTTCCCAAAACTGCCGGCGTGTTTCGGGGTCAACACCTCCCGTCGGTTCGTCCAGGAATACGATTTGCGGTTCGTGAAATATCGAAACCGAGAATGCCAATTTTTGCCTCCAGCCCAATGGCAGGGAGCTTACTAAGCTGTCTTTTTCTTTTGAAAAATTTAATTTATTTAATAAATAATCTGTCTTTTCCTTGATTTCACTTCGCTTCATTCCATAGATGCCCGCATACAACCGGATGTTTTCCCACACTTTCAGATCTTCGTAAAGCGAAAACTTCTGACTCATGTATCCGATGTTGCGTTTGATCTGTTCTTGTTGATGCCTGATGTCGAAACCGGCAACAGTTCCTTTTCCGGAGGTCGGAATACTTAATCCGCACAACATTCGCATAGCAGTAGTTTTTCCTGCACCATTCGCTCCTAAGAAACCGAATATTTCTCCCTTCCGAACACTGAAAGAGATATTATCCACAGCAGTGAATGAGCCAAATTTTTTGGTCAAACCGTACGTTTCTATAATATACTTGTTATCCATATTCTTCGTATGATTTTAGCGTTTGGATAATCTCATATAGCAGTCCTCGATGGTCGGTTCGACCGCTTGAACCACGATATTGGTATGATTTTTATCTTTCAGATATTCTTTCAGCTTTTCAATATCTAACGGTTCTTTGAATGTTGTAAAATGGTGGTATTCTCCTGAAACATAACAATCTACGATCATATCTTTTAATTCCCGTAAGTCGCTCAACAAGCGGAACATATCATCGCTGCAAGCACAATATAACGGAACATCGAAATTTTTAATAATATCGTTGGGTTTGCTTATTGACATAAACTTACCGTTTTTCATCAAAGCAATCCGATCACACAATTTGGCCTCATCCATGTAGGGTGTCGACACTAATATGGCTATATTTTGCTGTTGCAGACGTTTTAGAATCTCCCAAAATTCTTTTCTCGAAACCGAATCGACTCCCGTAGTTGGCTCATCTAAAAAAAGGACAGTAGGTTTATGAATTAAAGCACAACAAAGCGCCAGTTTTTGTTTCATTCCTCCCGAAAGATTACCTGCTCTCCGCGTTTTGAATGGTTCTAATTGTTTGTATATATCTTCAATCAGGTAATAGTTTTTCTTGATCGTTGTGTCGAATATGGATGCGAAAAGGGTTAAGTTTTCTTCGACACTCATGTCCTGATAAAGCGAGAATTTGCCGGGCATATAACCAATACGTTTCCGGATTTCCCGATATTGTTTCACAACATCAAAGCCATCGACCGTACAACTACCCTCTGTGGCCAACAGTAAAGTCGCCATGATACGGAAAAGCGATGTTTTTCCGGCCCCATCCGGGCCGATAATTCCGAATATCTCTCCCGGTTCAACTTCGAAGCTGACTCCCGAAAGTGCAGTCAGATTACCGTAATTTCTATGTATGTTGGCAACAGTAACAGCTTTCACTCTTTCGATATAAAATTTATTTTACTTCTTCTGTTGTAGTTTGTGAAGCATTGAATCTGACTTCGCCGAACATGCCTAATTTCAGATAACCATCGTTTTGTACGGCAATTTTCATGGCATATACCATATTGGCACGATCGTCGGAAGTCGTAATGTTTTTAGGCGTAAATTCGCTTTTGTCGGAAATCCATGTTATTTTTCCCGGATATTCCCGGTAGTTTCCTCCTCCGAAATCAGCCCGGACATGCGCATCATCTCCCAGTTTGACTTTAGATAGCTGGGAAGATGTTACATAGGCTTTTAAGAAAATATTGTCCATATCCGCGACTTTCATCAGCGGTCTGCCCTCCGATGTTAATTCTCCTGCCTGAACATATTTTATCAGTACGGTTCCATCGATCGGAGATATGATCCGGCATTTGTTGATCCGGTCGTTTACTTGCTCGATTTGCGTTAATAGAGCGGCAATCCGGGCATCAGTCGATGTAACGGAGTTGGTTAGCGAATTATCCTGAGCCCTTATTTGTCTTATAAGTATATCTATCGATGAGTTGATATCATCTAATTGTTTTTGTGTTGCAGCTCCTGATTCCAACAGGTTTTGAATCCGTGTTTTTTCTTGCCGTTGCTTTGCTAATTGTTTTTGCAATGGAGCTAATTGGGTATTGACTGCCGGACGACTTGCATCCATTGCATCGATGTTTTGCAATAATTGCTGTCTTTGAAGATAAAGTTGGACGGAATCAATAGCGCCGACAATTTCTCCTTTATTTAATTTTGAGCCTTCCGTCACATTGAATTCAAGAACTGTTCCGGCAACTTCACTTGAAACAATTATTTCCGTACCTTCAAACGTGCCGGTAGCGTCATAACCGCTTTTACTTCCGACACAGGAAGTAAAAGACAGGAGTAAAACAAATAATAAGATTGTATTTTTCATCATCGGAATGCTAAAGTTAATTATTTGTAGTGAATTTTAAATCGTAGACATTCTTTAACAGCTCTACTTCATGAGTTATTTTATTCTGGCGGGCTAAGTTTTCTGCATGGACTTCCTGTAATAAATCAAGAACAGAAATTGCCCCGTTTTTGATTTGAACTTCTGCCCGCTGGCGTATGGTTGTTCGAAGCCGTATGATTTCGTCGTCCTGCTTCATGACTTCAAGCATTTGTTCGATTGCAATGCTTTCCTGTGTACTTTTCAGATTCAGGTTGTAAAGAAAAGTTTCACGCTGTGAGGAAACCTGAGATAGTTCTGTTTTTATCTTAGCCAAATCGTTCTTTCTCGTATATAACGCGCCGAAATTCCATTGAAATTTTACGCCGGTAACAAAGTAAGGCGACCATTGATTCTTTTGCATATCGGCAAATAAATCCAATCCCAGATTACTGTAAGCTCCTTGAAAAAACAATCCGATCTGTGGTCTTAGCATCGCGTTAATTCCTTTCTCTTGTATAGATAGTTGCATCTCCGTAGCCTCAAAGTAGCGAAGTTCCGGTCGATTGATTGTCGGATTGGAAGGAACGATGAGCATTTTGGGCTTAATAAGTTCCGTGTTTTCAGAAATTTCCCGGTTTATCATGATACCCAACATCTTTCGATAGGCTTTCTGATTAGATGTCAGTTCCGATTTCCGCTGAAGAGCTGCTAAAATTTCGACTTGCACCTGATCCAGGCTATTTTGTTCTGCAACTCCATTATCGACATAAGTTTGTAAAAGACGTTTGTGCCGATTCAATTCGTCAATCATAATATTCGCTTCAATTATTTTCTTTTGTAGTAACAAGGCTCCGAAGAAAACCTGATTGACACGTTCCTGCAGGTTATACATTTCGACTTCCCAGTTTTGTACGGAAACTTCTTTTTTTGCCTTTGCCGCATCTACTTGAGCGCCCACCGCTCCGCCATCATAGAGCACTTGCTCTACATTGACCGCCCCTTTGTACTGGTCTTTGGGTAAACCGTCAAGTGTAACTCCTAACATAGACGTAAATTCTTCGGGGATAGTCATGACATCAGATTGGTATGTTGCATGAGCAGCGATGGAAAATTGAGGAAGCCAATTCTTCTTTGCATTTGCTATTGTAAAATTAGCAGCTGTTTCAATTAAGCCTTTTTGGCTGATAACAGGATAATTCTCTTTTGCCATCTCCTGGCAATCTTCTATAGTAAGCGTTTGAGCCGAAATAATGAAACTATTCAATAAAAGAAGAATCAGAATATGTTGTTTCATAATTTAGTGTTAGTACATTTATTTTGTGATGCAAATATATAAATTCCTTTCCGGATTACAGCCAAAAAATATTCCTTTCAATTGCATATATAAGAATTAATTTGTACTTATGCAAAAAATAATTATACGAAATTTGTAAAATTGTCTAATCTAAAATTGTAAATCTGGTGAAAAGATATCACAAACCGTCCGTTCCGTTCAAAGGATCCACTCTGAATCGAGATACTTTGAATTATATCATACAAGTGGGTATTCAAGCGCCATCGGGAGATAATGTTCAACCATGGAGCTTTGCTATCGGAAACAATTCTATCTCTTTGTATATCAACCGGGAGGCAGACAATTCTTTTTTTAATGTTGCTCAAGTCGCATCGTTGATTGCTTCCGGTGCAGCTTTGCAAAACATGCTCTATGCAGCAGATGCTTTGGGCTTGGAGTCGGATGTTTGCTTTTTCCCGGAAGGGGAACATACGGATGAAGTGGCACGTGTCGAATTTAATGCAACAGGGATCGCTCAAAATGAGGATCTGGAATTAGCAATGTGGAAACGGAATACGAATCGAAGAATGTTTTCGACCCGGCTAATTGATGAAAAAGTTTGGGATGGCTTAAAAGAACAGTTGGGGAAAGAAGAAGGAATATCACTCTTTCATAATCCGAAACTCAAGTGGAAAAAGCCGTTAGGTCAAGCTGTTTTTCTCGCAGACAGGGTTCGGGTCGAACGTCGCGATTTACATGAATATTTGATGAGTATCATTTATTTCAAGCCGCTCCCAAAAAAAATCAATGAAACAGATGAAATCCCGTCTGATTTACGAACGGGAATGCCTCTTCGTAATTTACAAGCCGGTTTGATGGGCGAAAACTATATGCGGACTGTACGAAGTTGGAATGCAATGCGTGTGGCTAATTGTATTGGTGCAGGATTAGGAATGCCCGCATTTGGCTTTTTTAGTGTATTGAATAGTGGAGGGGTCGGTATGGTTTGTGTCAACTCATTATCGGAAACAAATATCGTACGAGCCGGCCAAGCCGTAGAACGTATTTGGTGTGAATTGGAGCGACAAGGAATTGCATTTCAACCGTTGGCAGCTATTCCGTTGTTTACATTACGTCTTCAAATAGAAGGCCAAGCCACTTTCTCCAAGGCGCATGTTCGCAGATTGAGTAAAGCCTTGGATATTGCAAGGCAACAGTTGAATATACCCGACAATGCTATTCCGGTATTTATGTTCCGGATCGGAAAATCCGATCCGATTACCCAAAGGACATATCGCCAATATGTAGATGAGCTGATACGACCCTTATAAACCTTTGAATTTGCCGGAACGAAGTACTATTTTAATAACAATATTGAATATTTTGTTGATAAGCGAACTTCGACGATGGTGGATGAATTTACCTGTACGAAGGTCTAATATTTGTTGTCGATCGCGAAAACGAACAGACGGATTACGGTATTGCTCTATTAAAAGCATTGCCGCATTACGAGCTGCCATTATGCCGGCTGCTCCGGCAACATCTCCCGATTGCGGTACCGATTTGAAAGGAATTGATGCGTTGTTCCCTTTCAAAGAACTGATAATAGAAGGATCAAGTGCGTTTTCTGCACCGGTTGCCTGCACTGCTGTTATTGCAAAACGTTCCGGATCAGGATTCTCAAAAGCAATAGCAATTTCTTTATCGGAAAGACCGTAAAACAGATCTATCCGGCGCTTTTCGTCGCCATAACTGTTAAACCCGTTGATTCCACGCGAAAGAATATCAACAAGTTGAATGGTCGGTATATCTTTCGAACGGGCAGCCTTCAGCAACATCAGCTTACTTGGGAAATGATCGATGGCTTCAATAAGTATGGAAACTCTTGATAGAAAGTCATTAATATTTTCAATATTAACTCCTTCCGGATAAATGTGGATAAGTTGAAAAGGGTCTTGCTGATGGATACGACGAGCTAATGCGATCGCTTTCGATATCTCTTCATTCGTATAGGGAGTATATAGAATATCAGTTAACGAATAATCCGTACGATTAAAATTGCTGGCATTCGGACCTTTAGGATCTGTGATGGTCAACAGATAAGGTTTTATCAACCGGACAGAATGAATCGTCGCTTGCGATGCAACACTTGCTCCGGCAACAGCAATATGCTGTTTGCTTAAAATCTTCAGCCGGGCTGTATACCAATCGACTGATGCTTTTTTATCGTTTGCAATATTTCCGTTACTCAATGTGATGGCAAGTTTCCAAATGGGAAGTGCCGGCAGTTGCAATAGTGCGCAAGGTTGTGGGTTTCCTGCTTCATCTCCCAGTTCATCGAAAAGAAGGATTTCTACTCCGTAAGTGGCTGGAGATGCGTTGTATTTTTCAAATTCTTTATGAATGTATTGATTGATTACATCGTTGTCGTCTTGTTTTAATGATCCGATCAACTTGTCGAACGTTTGGGCTACAATTTCCGTTCGATGTAAATGCGCCGGAAGATCGTATTCTCTTCCCGATTCTCCTTTTACATGTATGATTTCTTTTCCGGAACTCAAGTCGATATGCATTTTGATTGTCCCGTTATTCCATGCTTCGGACGGAATAATCTCCGGTCGTCCGGGATAGGTAGAACGAGAATGTTCCCGATCATGAAGTAGCCGCTTTAAGTTCCAAACGCCACCTTCCCCGATTGTATCTTCCCAAATCTGTCGTTGATATTCTTTTCCCGACACCTCTTCTGTTTCCAAAATTAATTATTTAAACGTAACATATCTAATGGTATGTCGATATCAGCGGCTTCCAATTTGAAATCAAGTTTGTATGCATTCATTAGTTCCGGAATAAAATATTTCGGATATTTCATTTGTTCGGCAAGAAAATATTCGTTGTCGGTATTAACTTTTGATTCTTTGATTGGAGTAACTGTAAAACCGCTGATTCTTTTTACAAAAAGAGCTACATTACGGGTCATGGTGCATATTACAGTAAATTCATCCGGATTATCAAAAAAAGAGTAGCCTTTTAAATACATCATTCGTGTTAATAATGCCTGTAATAAGATCGAACGATTTCGAATATCCGGATTAGGACTATTGAACCAAATTTCAAAGATAGGATGATAAGCCAGACGACATAATTCTAAACAAGGACTTTCTATTGGTTTTGAAAAGGAAAAGAATCGTGTAATCTCCAATTCTTCGGGATTTGGATTATAGTCAAGACGAATAGTCGATAAAACGATTGGATTTCCCTTAATATCCTTACAGATTACTGCAATGGTGACCTCGTGCGGACTTTCCGAAACTTGTCGAAAATCATGGATGATGTCGTTTTCATTGCCATAACGTTCTTTGTAAGCAAGAGGCAGGATATCCAGAAGTTGTTGCTTTAAATAGGCGTCTTTCTTATCAACAATAATACTTTCAATACTTGAAAAATCAATAATGTCAGACTTTGGTTCAGAATCTGCTACAATTAATTTTAGAGACTCCGAAGCATGTCGGTATAACTCATGCTCCTTAGTCATCGATATACTAAGTATTTTTCCCAAGTAAGACTTATAGCTTGAATCGTCAATACTTATGTCGCTATAAAATGATGAGAGTCGAAGATTGCCTTCTATTATTTCAGAAAGGTTACAATGGATTTTTTCCTCAGAAAATTGACGAAAGCTATTCATCTATAGAATTTGTTAAAAAAATCGTTAGTAAACTGGTTAAAATACAAAATTATACAAATATCTATGTTATTTTCTGGATACGCAATATCTTGTGATTTTTTTTTATGGTTAAAATAATGAAATTTATTTATGCATTATTTAACATGCGATATGGTATTATAAGAAAAAGTTATTACCTTTGCACCGGAAAAATTTAAGATACCTTTTTATGAATTTTGCTTCCGTGTAAATACCATATTGCGAGTTCGCATCTCTGACCTTTGAGGTGCCAATGGTACTAAGCTGACATTCCGGATATATATCCATGTCTGCATGAAATTTGTATCTTGTCGGAATATGGAAAATCTCATTCTTCTATCAATTAAATTTTTTATCAATCGAATATTGGTTTGTCAGTTTACTAATGACTGATAGCTGATATTACAAAAATATATGAGATTATGATTTACCCGGATAATTTTGAACAAAAAACAGGTATCGATACAATCCGTCAGTTCATTACTGAAAAATGTTTATGCCCACTCGGAGAAGAACAGGTTGCATCCATGGGCTTTTCGACCGACTATACAGCTATCGTAAAATGGTTGGAACAAACAAACGAGTTTTTACAAATCATACGTAACAAGGATGATTTCCCAACCGATGGTTTCATAGATGTCCGCGAATCCCTGCAACGGATTGGAGAAGATATTACTGTTTGGTTTTCGGAAGAAGAAATCGCAGGATTAATGAAGTCACTTTTGACAATTCAGCAAATTGTCTCCATCCTGCACAATGCTAGAACCGGTACCGATAGGATAAAGTATCCTGCCCTGACGACCATGGCGGATAAAATAAAAGTATTTCCCCTATTGGTGGAAAAAGCCGATTCCATATTAGATAAAGCGGGTCAGATAAAAGACAATGCTTCGCGCCGGTTGACTGATATCCGTAAAAATAAAGCCGAAGCGATAAAAGCTATTACACGTAGTATGCAAGTGGCTATGCGCAACGCCCAAACGGAAGGGCTTATCGGAAAAGATGTGCAACCCAGTATGCGCGACGGACACATGCTGATCCCCGTCAATGCAGCAAATAAACGAAAAATCAAAGGTGTTGTACACGATGACTCCGGTAGCGGTAAAACCGTATTTATCGAACCGGAAGCCGTGGCAGAAGCAAGCAAACGTCTCCGCGAATTAGAAAGCGACGAACGCCGGGAAGTAATCAAAATACTTATCGGATTCACAAATCTTGTCCGCCCGGAACTTACAGCTATCACGCATTCGTACAGATTTATGGGTGAAATTGATTTCATTCGCGCAAAAGCTTTATTTGCCGCACGTATCAATGGAGTAAAACCAATCGTCGAAAATAAACAGCAGGTCGAATGGATACAAGCCATACATCCGTTGCTCAATATATCATTATTGAGACAAAATAAGCAGGCGCATCCGTTAGATATCAGCCTCAATCGGGAAAACAGAATACTCATTGTATCAGGAGCAAACGCAGGAGGAAAATCCCTCTGCCTGAAAACCGTTGCATTACTGCAATATATGTTGCAATGCGGATTGCTTATTCCGGTGCATGAAAGTTCGCAGGCCGGCATATTTGAACATATCTTCGTGGATATTGGCGACGGACAGAGTATAGAAAACAGTCTGAGTACCTATACTTCGCACCTGACCAATATGAAGTTTTTTGTAGAAAAATGCGACAACAAAACGCTTATCCTGATCGATGAGTTCGGTAGCGGAACCGAGCCTCAGATTGGCGGCGCCATCGCCGAAACGTTGCTTGAGCGGTTTAATCGCAAATGCAGCTTTGGTGTTATCACAACACACTTCCAGAATCTAAAGCATTTTGCATACGAAACAGACGGAATTATAAACGGAGCAATGCTTTACGACACCGAACGTATGCAACCACTGTACAGGCTTTCCATCGGTAATCCGGGAAGTGCATTTGCCATCGAGGTAGCCCGTCGAATTGGTCTGCCGGAAGATATTATTATAGATTCATCGGCCAAAATAGGAGAAGAATTTATCAATATGGATAATCTGTTGCAATCTATTGCCCGCGATAAAATCTATTGGGAAGACAGGCGAAAAGAAATAGATAAAAATGGAAATACATCGGCCGAAATCACTACATCAGACAAAGGAAAACAGACTCAACCAATTAGTAAACAAGAGGTAAAAAACGATGCCATTGAAAAAGGAGATAGCGTCAGGCTAAGCGATCAGACTGCTATCGGTCTTGTATTGGAAATACAAGGCAAGCAGGTAACAGTTGCTTTCGGCTCACTGAAAAGCACGGTTACATTAAACCGCCTGCAATTAGTCAGTAAAAAGTAATCTGAGTTTGAAACGGGAAATTAAAAAATAAGAGAGTGTTTTATCCGGAAAAGAACATTACACTCTCCTATTTTTATTCAGTAAGAATTTTAATAGCTATAAATCGTTGACTGTTACACCCAATTCGCCATCGTATTTACGATCTATGACAAGCAAAGTAAATGGTCTGCTTGTATACGTTTGCGGGCTACCGGTCTGAACCGAATAATAAAGATTTACCTTGCCATTGCTCCGTAAAAGGCTGTCAATATTTATTGCTGAGCTATTTTCAGTCAGAGGAAGAATCACGGCAATAGCGTACTCTTTTGTAAAGTCGAGAACCGTAGGCCGAACGGACATGGTTGCCCCAATACCAAAATACCCATCTAACTGTTCCTTAGAAGTAATCTTTTCGATTATTGTACCATCTGCAATGTCATTACGAACAAAATACCCCGATGCGTTTGCATATTCTACTCTTTCCTGCTGTCTGCCTTTGCAGCCTGTAAGAATAAGGGTCACAATAGCTGTTAATAATAGTAACTTTCTCATATCTTCATATTTTAGAAATACAAATTTACTGAAAGATGAGAAATTCTTCCGATTTTTGATGTTAAATATTACTTTTATATCATTACTACTTATCTTCTTCCTCCCTGCCTTGTCGCTGAAAAGTCAGTGGAAGTAGAACGTTGACGCTCCTGGGTTTCACGGTGACGTTTTTCATCAGATTCGCGTCTGTCGCGTTCTTGTCTATCGCGAGCTTCTTTTTGTTCACGATCTTGACGTTCCCGCCTGTCGCGTTCCTGACGTTCTTGAGTTTCTTTGCGTTCACGTTCTTGGCGCTCCTGGGTTTCACGTTGATGTCTGTCGTCAGCATTGCGTCTTTCACGTTCCTGCGTTTCTCTGCGAACAGCATCATTTCTATTCCTATAAGAAGGTCTCGTTGTTTCCGGATTTATAGGTCGTGTAATATCTGATGGTACAGGTCGCTGGGTATTCCTTCCATATTCCCGCTTCGGCGGAATGATTGCTGAAGGTCTGGAAGGCTGGGGAGGTTTGTTATGTTCAGGTTTACCCGGTTTGTGTGGTCTATACGATTTATACGGTGGCCGAAAGCGATTATTTCCCGCAGTGGGTGGATAATAATAGCTTGGTTCTGTCACATAATAGTTTTCGTATGGATAAGTATAGTAATTATCAAAGTAGAGATCATTGTAATAATTTGTGTGAAAGGGAGTATTATAATTATAACCGGTATAACCATCATCATACTGGTAATCCCCGTAATATTCAGAATCTTCTTCATAATAAAAATTTTCTTCGTAATCATCATAATTATCTTCATAATCAATATCAGATCCGGCATAATACTCCGAACCGGATGGAACCGGAGCATATTTATAGTCTATATCAACTATGAAGTCAACAGATGTAGTGTTCGAAAGACTGTCTTCATCCTGTTTACTATAATATATAATCCCATTGGAAGTTTTTTTTTGATTATCCCTTTTTTGTGTATCTATAGGCAGGATAATAAGGGAATTATTTCCCAATGAATCCGTATAAGGAGTGATAACGGAATCTTTTGCTACAGAAAGCGCTTCATCAGGCTGGGTTGAACCGTGTGTACTCTTTTTGCAACCTAAAACAGAGATCAACAGAACAACAATTGATATAAATAAATTAATCCGTTTCATATTGGTAAAGAATTAGAGATTAAACCATACTATTCAATTCACATTCTGAAGAGTGTGTCCTTGAAAGTTTTATCATCGATCGATACTATCTATATCAAAAAAGCGCTTTAAAATACCAACTTTCTGTTACTTGCTTTTATAGACTAAAAGAAGTAGTGTTGGTTTAATTGACTGACATTAATTATTAGTCAAGATCATTCAGGGACAAATACACTGAAATCGGACTATATTCAAACAAAAAATAATCTTTGCCGAAAGGCATAGATAGAGGGTGCAACAGATCCACATCTTTATCGCCCTTTAACAGCTTCAGCAATCAATCTTACGACTTCTTCTATTCCGATTTTGGACGTATTGATAACAAGATCATAGTGTGCAGCATCATTCCATTTACGTCCGGTGTACTGCCAGTAATGGTTTGCACGACCCTGATTGGTTTGCCGTATTTTCTGCTCCGCCTCTTCGGAAGTCAACTTGAATTCATCTATTACCCGCCGGCGGGCAAATTCCATATCAGACAGGATAAACACATTAAAACAGTTCGGACGATCTTTGAGGATGTAATCAGCACATCGCCCAATGATAACGCAGGGTTTCTCTTTGGTAACCTGCCGGATGATGCGGCTCTGAGCGATGAAGATAGCTTCGCCTTCCGACGGATTCATGTCCGCAGGAATTTGTTTGTCCATCAGGATTAATTCCAGTAACCCGGCAGTAGATAACATCTGCTCATTACGGCTTACCTCTTCAGGATTAATGCCCAATTCTTTTGCTGCACGATCAATCAGCTTATGGTCATAAAATTCCATACCAAGTTTTTCCGATAATTTTTTACCGGTCTCATGGCCACCACTGCCAAACTCGCGGGCTATCGTTATAACTAACGGGGCTGATATACCCGCATCCGTACCTGAAATTGTCTCTTCCTTGTTGTACGGAAAAAGATAACTGTCCAGCCAGGCTGTTTTCATAGTAAAGAAACGTACCATAATTCCCACAAAAATCATTAGGACAAGTGTCCCGACACCAATCATGTTCCATTGCCACGATCTGAAAAAAAGAAAGCAGAACATCACGCCTAATAGGACAAAACTTGTGTCTACATAAATCTTTGCCTTGCTGAAACCGATACGAAAAAACTTTGCCAATGCGATAGAAAGCCCTTCAGCCGGAAGTACAAGGACATTGCATTTTACTTCGCAAGTGATACCGTATGCCAGAATAGTTCCTCCTGCAAGCATTTGTATAAAACGCACCACGTAACCGGCAAGCGTCGCATCCCATTGAAAAAAAACGGTCAGTAGCATGGACAAGTCTATAAAGAAGCTAAACAATGTTCCGGCAATAATTTGCAGTAGTTGCATTTTTCGGAAGTTTTTGCGTAACAAGAGAAACTGAATAAACACCAACAGGATATTCAGACAAAACGTATATTGTCCCAAGGTCCATATCGGAACAACAAACCTCAAATTCAGCAGATTGACTTCGATTCCCGGAGCCATACTCCAGACAAACGGAATAACGGAAATAGGCGATGAACCCATATCGGAACGTAATGTCAGAACGACCCCGAGAGATATAATAAAAAGAGAGACAATAAAGACAATATAACGCCGCAACAATGAGCCGTTAGTTTTTGTTTGATTCATCTTTTACAATTTGGGAAATTGACACGCAAAATTACGTCACTCCTATTGATTGAACGACATTTCTATTTTGGAAAAATTCGATTAGGTAATAGGCAAAAACGATTTCATAAATGATTTCAGATAGTCAAATCGGATTGTTTGAAATAGTTATTACCTTTGCGTAAAGAATAAAACAATGGAATTAAGACAGATAAAATATTTTGTGAAGACAGCAGAGTTGCTGAACTTTACTGAAGCGGCAAAAGAATGTTTCGTAGCGGAAAGTACTTTGTGGCAACAAATCAAACAACTCGAAACCGAATTAGACATCAGTTTATTCAAGAGAAACAAACGAAAAATGGAACTGACGGATGCGGGTGTTCTCCTCCTGCCTCACGCCCGGCGTACGCTGGCAAGTTCAGCCGATGCGATACAAGCAATAAAAGACTTACAGGGTCTCCACACCGGCACACTCAGTATCGGTTGTACCTTCAACCTGACACCTATGCTGACAGGTGCTTTACTTACATTTTCACAAACGTATCCGGATGTTCGGATTTCTGTTGTACGTCAGCCTTCCGGCGAACTTATCGCGCTTTTACAACAGGGCAGGCTTGATATGGTTCTCTGCTTTGAAGAAAGTAATTCCGACGTAAGAATAGAAATGTATCCTCTTTTCGATACGTCATTGTATATAGTGATGCACCGCCTTCATCCGCTTGCCTCAGAAAAAACACTCTCCTTGAACCGGATAAAAGGCTATCCCCTGGCATTACCGGACAAAAGCATATACATAAGAAGTATATTGGATAACTGGATTTTATCAAAAGGCGGCTCATTCACCCCCAACCTGGAGTGGAACGATGCAAACCTTGCATTCAATCTACTCAAAACAGGTCATTGGCTAACGATTCTGACCGATGTTGCCGTTAGGAACGAACCGGAATTAGTCACCATACCGCTTACCGGACTAAAGCCGGCGCTTAAGACTGTGCTGTTGTGGTTGAAAGATGGTTATGAGAAAAACGCCATAAAAGAATTTATCCGGATTCTTCAGAATAATAACTATATTTGTCATTCATAGCATAATACAATGGCTGAAAACAACGAAACAGGAAAACAAGGCGAAATTACAGCGCGTAGATACTTTGAAGAAAACGGGTACAAAGTACTTGAGACAAACTGGCGTTTTCACCACTATGAACTCGATATCGTCGCAACAAACGGTGAAGAACTTGTAATCATCGAAGTAAAAACGCGCTCAGACAACTATCTTGTAGCACCTGAAATGGCCGTCGATAAAGGCAAAATCCGTCGCATCGTCACAGCTTCGGATGCTTATGCGCGCAAAAACGGCATTGACCTACCCATCCGTTTCGATATCCTTTGCCTCATCAAAAAAGGACAATCATTCACACTCGAACATATCGAAGACGCTTTTTATGCACCCATCAGATGATTAATAATTAAAAGATTAAAAAAGATGAACACAGAAGATATCCGGAATTATTGTTTGAGCCTGAAAAACACAACGGAGTCATTTCCTTTTGACGATACGTCATTGGTATTTAAAGTAGAAAACAAAATGTACCTACTGATATCGCTGGATGCAGCGGAAGCGAATATCGCTGTAAAATGCGACCCCGAACAAGCGGAAATTTTGCGTGACCGTTATTCCGCCGTAGAACCGGCTTACCACTTCAATAAAAAATACTGGAACAATATCTATTTAAACAGGGATATGCCTGACGATGAAATAAAACAATGGATACATCATTCCTATCACGAAGTGATACGCAAATTACTGAAAAAAATACGCGAAGAATATGCCGATGAATAAAGAAAATAAAGCATGTATCAACAATATATGCAATCATCCAAACATGCACTTATGAATAATAACATAGAAAAGCCTCGACTCATCCATATTAAAGAAACAGACTCCACCAACAAATTCATACAAATGGTTTCCCAAACGGAAGAGTTGCCTTCGGGAAGTATCGTTTGGGCGGATTTCCAAACGGCGGGACGCGGGCAGACTGGCAACTCATGGGAATCGGAAGCCGGAGAAAATCTAACATTCAGCATCCTCTTAAGGCCTGCGGACATACTGGCCAACCGTCCGTTTGTCATCTCCGAAGTAGCATCCCTGAGCGTGAAATATACGCTTGATAAATACATTTCCGGTGTTTCAGTCAAATGGCCGAACGATATCTATTGCGGCAACAAAAAAATCACCGGAATACTTATTGAAAACACAATCCAACAAGGAAAAATAGCCCAATCCATTATCGGAATAGGAATAAACGTCAATCAGACAGAATTCCGCAGCAATGCCCCAAATCCGGTTTCGATGGCTCAAATCGCCGGTAGGACATTTGACCGGATATCAATCATGAATGATTTCCAACAAACATTCACCAAACAATGCGAACGCTTAAACAACCCTAGTTTCGACACTATTCATCAGGACTACATAAATGCGCTCTATCGTAAAGACGGATATCACAGATACAGTGATGCCGATGGTGCTTTCGAAGCCCGTATATACGACATCGAACCTACCGGACATTTCATCCTCGAACGTACAAACGGCGTACTATCGCGATATGCATTCAAGGAAGTAATCTATATCGATTAATATTAGTACTGAATAAGTTGCACGCGCACGACACCCTTCACACCCGCATTCGGATATCTCGTTTTATAGTATACCGTCAAGTCTTCGTAAAAACGAATATGGCGCGAAGATATCGGAACACTGGAATAAGTCGATAACTCGCCGCGAACCAGAAACATGTCGTACACATACTGATGGCTATCAAAATCCATTGTCCATTTTTGACTGGTATATACCTGTTCCTCAATAGATAATAGCTTGTAAACTTCCGGAATCTCTGTCAATTCTTCTATGGAAAGGACTCCATTCATGATCTCTGTTCCATCCGGGTTCTCTATTGCAATACGTCGCCCCTCATCCCCTGAATTGAAAGAAACAACAAAACAACTACCAACCGGAAACGGGGGATTATCCCGAAGGTCTTCTTCAATCGCACCTTTCACGTCGGCATCAACAGCATACCGCACCTCTTTAATTGTAAACTTATTACCGCTTTTTATCACATACAATGAGCAATTCACTGATTTACCACTTTTCTCATCCGTAATGATTATAACAGCGGTACCTTCTTTTTTTGCTTCAATCAGAAGCACATATCCCAAATCTTGTGAACTGATTTCAACTTTCGCAATATCCGGATCACTAACGGTTGTGGAATAAATGCCGCTTCCACCGTTAAACGAAACCGGATAAATTTCATTTGGAGCCACAGTCACTCTTGTTTGCGTCAAAATAATATCATTTTCCGACTGATCATCGCCCGAACACCCCATTGCTGTTACTAAACCGGTAATAACAACCATAAATAAAAGAAATACGTTTCTCATCCTTGTAATTTTTTTGTTTATTTTGTATAACACATCACCGCAAATATAACTATTCTTGAAAGATAAATGATTTATCAAGTGTGTAATTCTATGATGCATTTACCTGTCAGATGGTTGCATAAAATACAGAAAAATAAAATCCTCACTGTTCTCAAGCGCCCATTCAGCTTTTTTTCATATAAAAAGTAATTCATTGAAAAATCAAAGCATTGAAATTTATTTGCCATTAAAATTAAATCCGTATTTTTGAAAATATTTGTCTACCAATCTCTAAACAATAGAAGAAATGAAATTAGAACATATCGCTATCTGGACATATGAGCTGGAATCACTGAAAGATTACTATGTGAAATTTTTCAATGGAAAATCAAATGAAAAATATAAAAATCCGAAAACCCAGCTTGAAAGTTACTTTATCACATTTGAATCCGGAGCAAGATTGGAACTTTTAAGCATTCCGAATATAATCGTCAGGGACAACAGCGAATTTAATTACAAAGGAATCACCCATCTCGCTTTTGAAGTAAATACCAAAGCAGAAGTAGATACTAAAGCCGAAGAATTCCGGAACGCCGGTTTCACCATCCTGCGAGGGCCAAGGATAACCGGAGACGGATATTACGAATTTGAAACATTGGATCCTGACGGGAACAAAATAGAAATCACAACTAAAAACTGAAACGGATGGATTATGAATATCTAAAATCAAGACTTTCCCCATGCGGATTACATTGCGGGAAGTGTTTTGCTTTTTGTGACGGAGATATCAGTAAGCTAAGCAAAGAACTAAAACACAACTTAGGCGATTTTGATGTTTACGCGGAGCGGTTTGTCAGTTTGTTAAACGACCCGGCATTCTCAAAATATCCGGATTTTAAAGAATTACTGAACTGCTTTTCCGCAGGAAAATGCAAAGGTTGCCGGAAAGAAAAATGCATCCTGTACAAGAATTGTAAAGTAAGAGAATGCAGCGAAAATAAAAATGTTGATTTTTGCTTTCAATGCGCAGAATTTCCCTGTGAAAATACAGGATTTGATGAACATCTCCACAAACGTTCAGTAGCAATCAACGAAAGGATGAAAGAAATCGGAATAGAAACCTATTACAACGAAATAAAAGACAAACCAAGATATTAAAATGATATCGAAAATGAAAATCCTACATATAGACAATCGGCTCTCCCTTAGACAGTTATAACTAAACGATTACATGGATATTTTCCATACGATTAATACCCAAAGGGAGTATTTGGGAAAGTGGCTCCCTTTCGTCGAATTTACGCAAAAGGCTGAAGATTCAAAAGCTTTTGTGGAAAACACAATAAACCTTCCAGAAAATGAGTTTGAATATGTTTTCACGATTCGTTACGAAAATAAATTTGCCGGACTGATCGGATTTAAAAGTACAGATAAACAAAACAAAAAAACAGAAATAGGATACTGGCTCTCCGAAAATTTTCAAAGGAAAGGGATCATTACACAAAGTGTAAAAGAACTCTGCGATTGGGCGTTTAGTGAACTGAATATAACCCGGATACAAATTAAATGCGCAACAGGAAACGAACGGAGTAAAGCCGTACCTAAACGATTAGGATTCAAATTGGAAGGGATAGAACGGGACGGTGAATTACTGACCGGCGGCAAATTTACAGATATTGAAGTTTATAGTAAACTGAAAAGAGAAAATCAATAGGCGTCGCGATATTTGTTCTCATCTTTATCTTCGAGTATGTTGAGGTAACTTTTATAACGCGATTCACTGATGCAATGTTCTTCAACAGCCTTAATGACAGCACATCCCGGCTCATTGCGGTGTGTACAGTTATTGAAACGGCAATCCTCAGAAAACTCAAATATTTCAGGAAAATAATGCGCTACCTCAGCGCCTTCCATTTCGATTGTTCCGAAGCCCTTAATACCTGGAGTATCAATAAGGTATCCCCCATCCGGAAGTGGTATCATTTCCGAAAACGTAGTTGTATGCATCCCCTTTTTATGATATTCGGATATACCTCCTGTTTTCAAATTGGCGTCAGGAAAAAGCCTGTTTATAATTGTCGATTTACCGACTCCGGAGTGCCCGGACATCAGTGTAATTTTTCCGGCAAGCAGCTGCCTGAACGCATCCATTCCATCACCTGTCACAGCACACATTTTTAAACACGGATAACCGATTGTTTCATACAAGTGAATAAGCGCTTCAAGGTATTCCAGTTCTTCTTCATCGTAACGGTCTACTTTATTGAATACGAGCTGTACGGGAATGCGGTATGCCTCAGCCGTAGCAAGAAAACGATCAATAAAAACAGTCGTGGTAGAAGGGTAGTTAATTGTTATAACAAGTATGGCAAGGTCAATATTCGCAGCAAGGATATGCGATTCTTTTGACAGGTTTGACGCACGCCGGATCATATAGTTACGGCGCTCATCAATCTTCATGATAAGCGCCGTCCCTTCATTATTTTCTTCAATCTCAACACAGTCACCAATAACAACAGGACTTGTACTTCGGATACCTTTCAGGCGAAAAGATCCTTTCACCTTACATTCAACAGAACGTCCGTTATCCGTATGAACCGTATACCAGCTTCCTGTGCTTTTAACGACAAGACCGTGCATCAGACAGTCATGATTTCTTTTTCTTTAGCAGCGTAGAGTTCATCAATCTGTTTGATAAACTTATCATGAATTTTCTGAACTTTTTCTTCCGCGTCTTTTACTACATCTTCCGGAACACCATCTTTTACCGACTTCTTTAAAACATCAATCACTTCCCGGCGTGTGTTGCGAACACTTATTTTGGCATTTTCTGCCTCCTGTTTAGCCTGTTTAGCCAAATCACGGCGACGCTCTTCCGTCAACGGAGGAATACCAAGACGTATTACCTCACCATTATTCTCAGGTGTGATACCCACATCCGAATTAAGGATCGCTTTCTCGATCTCTTTAATTAATGGTTTTTCCCATGGAGTAATCAATAAGGTTTTAGCATCAGGCGTGTTAACAGATGCAACATTAGTCAGCGGGGTCATCTGTCCGTAGTAAGAAACCCTTACATTATCCAAAATCTTCGGATTTGCTTTTCCGGCACGGATACGCGCCAATTCATCATCCAAATAAGCAATGGTAGAAGACATTTTTGCTTCTGCACCTTTAATGATTTGATTTGTGTCTGTTGCCATATTAAAAAAAAATTAATTTTCACAAAGGTAGTGCAAGTTGAGCGCAATACCAAAACAAAAGCTCGATTTTGTTTTGGTATCGCCGAAACGAAGCCTACACCTTCATTTTTCGAGGCGCAGCCTATCTTCAACCTCCGGTTAAAGGTGCAAGTCGAGCAAAATACAAAATAAAAATACCTGGAAAATCAATTGTGTACAATCGTACCTATTTTTTCACCATTCATCACTTTTTTTAGATTACCGACCGTATCCATATCAAACACGATAAGAGGCAGATTATTTTCTTTACACATCGTAGTCGCCGTAAGATCCATGACTTTCAGATTACGGTTGTATATTTCATCAAAAGTAATCTCGTCGAACTTTTCCGCTGCCGGGTCCTTTTCCGGGTCAGCCGTATAGATTCCGTCAACACGTGTGCCTTTCAACATGACATCCGCTTCGATCTCAATGCCGCGCAGTGAGGATGCCGTATCAGTAGTAAAAAACGGATTTCCGGTTCCACCCGCAATAATAACAACAGACCCCTGTTGTAACAGGTCGATCGCACGATTCTTGCTATAATATTCACCGATAGGCTCCATACGGACAGCAGTAAGTACGGATGCTTTTGCTCCGGCGGCATTAAGAGCAGAATTCAACGCCAAGCTGTTTATCACAGTAGCAAGCATCCCCATCTGATCACCCTTCACACGGTCAAAGCCTTTAGAAGCTCCGCTCAGTCCGCGGAAAATATTTCCGCCACCGATAACGATTCCGATCTGAACGCCCATTTCCGCGATCTCTTTTATCTGTGCAGCGTATTCTCCAAGACGCACTTCGTCTATGCCATATTGTTTTCCACCCATCAGCGATTCACCGCTCAATTTCAGCAAAATTCTTTTATACTTGTTTTCCATAGAACTATATTGTTTTAATTATTATAGTGTTTTCTCATTACAAAGCGCACTATACAGCCGGCAAACTCTGTCCTGTAATCTTACGATAAAGATCAAGCGCGTAAACATCCGTCATTCCTGATATGTAATCAAGGGCACACTGAATCTTTCCGTAAGTGGTGGGCGCATGAACATCATATTGATCAGGCACGCGGCTCAATAACAATTTACTATAAGAATGATCCATATTCATCATCGCGTCGATAATCGTTTCAAGCAAATATCCGAAAATATGATAACCGGCAAGTTCAATGTCAACCACATCACGCGATATGTATATCTTTTCATAAGCGACTTTTGAACACATTTTATATGCTTTTCCCGCAGTATCACCTATTCCTTCTATCAATGGCCGATGATAGGTCCCCTCCAGAAAACGATCTTCGTTATCAAGAAATTCCTGTGTACACTCATCTACCAGCAATCCAATGATACAGGAACGAAGATAAGAAATCTGCTCATTCGTATCATTAACCATCATCATCGTATGCTTGATATCATCTAAGCGTTTACCATCAAAAAAAGCAAGAAATAAATCAAACACCTCATCTTTAGTCAGAAGACGCAATTTATGAGCATCTTCAATATCCATGATCTGGTAACAAATGTCATCGGCTGCTTCTACTAAATAGACTAATGGGTAGCGGGAATAGACCTTCACTTCAGAATGCAGATGCATATCACCAACAGACGTGGAACCATGATGAGTATTCGCTACAAGATTTATACGGGGAATACCTAACTCTTTGACAATACGGAGATACGTCTCCTCTTCCGTTTGAAAGAAACCGAATTTTTTCTTAGCTACGGTAGCATAGGTAGAAGCAAAAGGATATTTTACCACAGACGCGAGCGTACTGTATGTCAACGCAAAACCACCCTCACGGCGGCCTTTAAATTTATGCGTAAGCAAACGCATCGCATTCGCATTACCTTCAAAATAAAGAAAATCCTCCCAACGACCTCCTTCAGCGCGAACCTCCTGTTCGTATTGCTTACCCTTACCATCCGTAAAATATGCAGAGATCGCCCGCTCACCGGAATGGCCGAACGGCGGATTTCCCATATCATGCGCAAGGCATGCGGCTGAAACAATCGAATCCATCTCAGAAAAATTAATCTCTTCCGGATCATCATACTTCTGAATCAGACGGGAAGAAATATTCTTACCCAATGAACGTCCCACACACGACACTTCAAGACTGTGAGTCAAACGATTATGCACAAATATACTACCTGGCAACGGAAATACCTGTGTCTTATTTTGTAAACGACGAAATGGTGAAGAGAATATTAACCGGTCATAATCACGTTGAAAATTCGTTCGCTCGTGTTTACGTTCATGGTAATGTTCCACCCCAAGACGTTTTCCGGATAATAATTTAGACCACTCCATCATAACTTTAAAATCTTTTTTATTCTACCTGAAGCACAAGGCCCTTCAGATATTCTCCTTCGGGATGATAAATATTGATCGGATGATCTGCCGGTTGTGTCAGCTGGTGAAGTATGCGGACTGCGCGGCCCGATTGCGCGGCCGCACTGAAAACAGCCAACCGGAAATCATTTTTACTAACAATCTGTGAGCAGGAAAATGTAAAAATAATGCCCCCTGGTTTTATTTTTTTAAATGCGATCGCATTCAGCTTACGGTAACCCTGCAACGCATTCCGCAATACATTCCGATGTTTCGCGAAAGCAGGAGGATCCAGCACGATCAAATCATATTTATCATCAATGTTTTCCATAAATTTAAACGCATCTTCAACAAATGCCTGATGACGCGTATCTTTCGGAAAATTCAGCGCTGCATTTTCGTTTGTCAACGCAATCGCCTTGGCAGAACTGTCTACCGAATGAACAAGAGATGCTCCTCCGCGCAACGCGTAAACGGAAAACCCTCCTGTATAACAAAACATATTCAGGACTGCACGGTCTTTCGCATAATGCTGAAGCAGGGTTCTGTTATCCCGCTGATCAACGAAAAAACCAGTTGTTTGTCCCTTTTGCCAATCGATATGAAATTTAA
>JAVBNB010000017.1:0-18764 GCA_031551825.1 Tannerella sp.
GGTCTTGTAAAGCCTGTATAACATTAGATGAGTTGTTGTCTCTGAAGCCTGATTATTTAGTAGAATCCGCATCCCCTGCCGCAATGAGAGAATTGGCCTTGCCGGCATTAAAAAACGGTACTTCAATTATAACCTTATCCATAGGTGCGTTGGCGGATGAGGATTTTTACAAAGAAGTAACGGAAACGGCCAGAATGAATGAAACACGGGTCTATCCTGTGTCCGGAGCTACCGGTGGTTTTGATGTGCTGAGAACTGCTTTTCTGATGGGGAATGCGTCTGCGACTTTTTTCAATGAAAAGGGACCTAACGCATTAAAAGGAACGGCTGTTTATGACGAATCTTTACAAACGGAACAACGCATCGTTTTTTCGGGAAATGCGGTAGATGCAATTCGTTTGTTTCCGACAAAAGTGAACGTCGCGGTAGCCGCTTCATTAGCGTCTGTCGGTACGGAAAAAATGAAGGTATCCATGCAATCCACACCGGGTTTCGTTGGAGATACCCAGCGTGTTGAAATAAAGAATGATCAGGTACGTGCGGTTATTGATGTATATAGCAAAACAGCCGATATCGCAGGATGGTCGGTTGTCAATACATTGATTAATATTGTTTCTCCGATTGTTTTTTGATGTTATTCAATCCGGACCTTTTGTGTTTTTCCGTTTCCGAATACTAGAAAATATGTTCCCTGCGGTAGGGATATTTTTTTCTCACCTTCAGGCATATTGAACTGCATATAGAGTGTCCCTGTTATTGTATAGATAGAAACCGGGACTTCCGTTTCGGAACGGATATAGAGCGTCTTTTTGTGAGACCATGCCGACAAACCACCGATATACTCTGCGCCGGTCGCTTGGCCGAAGCTGATGGTCCATGGTTCAACCACCTGACGCAATCTGTATTCATAGCTACCGTTATCAAGCAGTTGGCCGGTCATCTCAATAATACTTCCGGAATAGGTTCCTTTTGCTGTTACCTTTAACGGATTATCCATGAAAGAAGCGGTAAAATTGAAATCCTGATGGCCTTCCACATAATATACTCCCGCATCGGGCGTAGTTGTTACAGACGGGTGTGAAGGAATATGAACATAGCGTTTGATAGTCGGATCAATGTATGATGAAAAATAGAATCGTCTTTCCCAACATCCGCTGGGTTCACGCACCCATATACTGACCCCATCCATTGTCGCCATTCGTTCCTCCTCGGTAAGAGGTAAATATGCATTTATCCAGTCCAAGCCATTGATACTTCTCATCAGATTCGGGCTTCCCCCTGAAATTCCGAGATTCAACATATAATCTGAACTGTAGTAAGGTCTTATTTCCAAAGAGTCATAAGTCGGATGATTGTATAACGCTCCCCAGCTGGAAGTATCGCTTCTGCCACCTTCCAGTTTTCCCGCTATGGCCCCTGTCTTGCCTATCACATCCTCCGGGATGGAGTCTAATATAAATCTTGTCCTAATCTCCCCTTGTTGTTTTTCGAGGATAAACATGTCGGGTAATGCCCTTCCATCCATATCTTTAGTCAGATTCTTTGTCAATGCCCCCAGATAACTCATATCAATAATCCTGTCATTGTACTTATGCGGCAATGCCGTAAGGATCAGATCCAACTCACATCTGGCATAATATGACGCGTCCGCTTCTTCATATTCTTTATACCAGGGACCGATTAAAGGATCGTCGTTAGCGGTAGACCATTGGTGGACAGGTATAATCCGGACCTGAAGTTCCCAATAATCAGGAATGCCGTTGCCGTTTTTATCATAAGCCCAAACGACATACAGGTTAATGGGGCTGTTTTGTATCTGTACCGAATCCCTCGGGAACAGTATATCCGCCGGTTCTTCTTCCGGAAATTCGATGGGGATACACCCATCTGTCGGACTCCATCCGACAAAAATCAGAGAATCAGCCGGAGGACGTTGGAGATTCCCGGTATTTCCGGCGACCTGAGCACGTTCGTAATTTAGCAGGCATAGCGGATTCGGAGAAGGTAATTTTCCGTCAGTAGCCGGATATGTACTGTTTTGATTGTATAGGAGCGGATAGTATACCAGTTCATTATTAGTTATATCGCATTCCTGGTGGATCGAGAATGTTGTTCCGTCATCATTTATGCGTATAATAAGCTTATTGAATGGAGTATATTGTATCATATTAGGGATAGTGATGGTCACAAACAGTGTATCCCCTGGTTGGATAGGAGTATTTCCTGTATACGTATTTATTTTGTTTCCCGGATTGATACTGTTTAAGAATGTAGAACAATATAGGGGTGTCGCAAATATGGCCGCTCCGGTATTGACAATACCGATGGTGATGTTCACATTGTTTCCGGTATACGAAATGCTTTGCAATGAAGGATCCGGAGTGATGTTGGGGGCTAACCATAAAGGCGTACCGTTTTTATTGAGTGTCGTTTGTTGTTGCATGATATTATTGAAAGGACGGACATCATCTGCTGTACCCAAGACTCCATCAGGTCCCGGAAGGGTAGTAGCAATACCAATAGGTCTTTCCGGTATGGTCAAATCTTCGTTTACTCTGACCGGATTATAAGAATACTGGTTCCAGACTTTACGCGCCGGAGCCCAGGGAGTTGCCGGATCACTGGTGAAAATATCAATAAAAGCTTCATAAGTAAAAAAATCCTGTGATGCACTCGTTCTTTTATTTCCTGTATCCGAAGTTACTAAAATTGCCGAAGAACCATCATTATATATATCAGCAATAACCGGATATTCAAAAGACGTCGCGCTATACGATTTAAACGAACTTAGAGTGTAGACAACTGTTGTATCTGCTCCTGTGATATGTGATTTTTTACTTCCATTAATAATTCGCAACTCATATTCGTCGCGATAAACAATTTCGGCGATTCCGTCCAGATTAAAATCAAACAAAGTCATTCCGGTTCCGCCGGATTGATCGATATGGTTAATATTCCAGAAATCAGTAAATATACCTGTTGTTTCATTGTATTTTCTGGCTCTGAAACCCAGTTGATTAGCAACCTGCCCGTTTGAAATCAGCGTTACGATTTCGATCCGGCCATCACCATCAATATCCCCTACAAACGGTATTCCGAAAAAAGCGGTACCAACAGTTTCCGATGTTCTTGCTAATATCGTTCCGGTACCTGTACCTGTATGTGGAGACCATAGGTATAAATGAACTGTAGTACCTGATATAGCGGCGTTTATTCTTTGTCTTACAAGCACCTCTAATTTGCCGTCATTATTGAAATCGCCGACAACGGTTACTCCATCGGTTCCTGCACCATTGGGGGGTGTTACCGACGAAATGACCTGTAACGTTTTAGGTGTTCCTGCCGTACGGTCAATTTCAACTTTATAAATCTGATTTCCGGCAACTAATTCAAGATCATCATCCCCTAAAATATTTACAGCCTGCGGATATGCAACATAACCGGAATAAGTTGTCATTAATGCTGCTTGACCTTTATTGTTACTACCCCCGTCAGCTAAGAGTTTGCCGGTAGCAGCATCAAAGATTTTGTTACCTACATAGACTTCTGTCCAGCCATCTCCGTTAAAATCGGCTAATCCGATCATTCCTTTTGTTGTAACGGAATTGCTTGTCCAAGAATAGGTGTTATCAGGATTTGTAGCATATAAAAAATTTGTGGATGGATCTCTGTAAAATATCAGATTTTCATAGACGTCCGGCGCTTCACTAACTTTAATTTTTCCGATTGCTCCGAAGGTTTGAGGTTCCGGGGCAATACCGGTAATGGAATCAATTGTCGTAAAATCAGGACCATAAAAAGTTTTTATTTTATCCGGATTTGTTTGTGGCTTTCCAGGTATTGCTGTTGCCACAATGTCGGGATAGCCGTCATTATTCATATCTCCCACAAGAAACTGTGTTGTGGTTCGTACTAAGCCTACCGAATCAAGTTTTTGGATTGCCCAGTCCTGAGCTACCGGATCAATCCAACAGTCTATATCCGATATATATTCCGGTCTTTCCGCTATTGTAATATATACAGTAGCCGTATCAGTTTCAGACTCATCTCCGCAGTGAATGCTATATCTTAATGTATCTACTATTTCACCGGCGGCAGGTGTGTATATTATTATTGAACCATTTACAGAGGCTGTTCCGGTATAGGAGGGATCGTCAAGTATTTGGATGATAGGATTTGTGCAACTTACGTCCAATGTATCGTTTTGTGTTACTTCAAATTCATTATTGGCAAAACCACCAAAGATTGTATACCGGTCATCATTTGCCTCAATAGTCGCGCTCATGCGATTTGGCAGAAACAACATGGTTGAAAACAAACCGATTAAAATAAAAACATTAAACGTTAACCTCATTTTCTTGTTGTTAGTATTCAAATGTATCAAATATCTCTTTGAGAAAAATCAAAGATTTGTGTAAATTAAAATTTTGTTACACATTATATGCTTATTCTTAAGTATATGATGTGTAACAAAAACGATACAAATATACAATATTTTTAGAAAAAAAAGTTTTTATTATGTGAATTAGTGGTTTTTACGTAAACAATATGTTTATTGTGTGTTTTAATTAAGAAAATTGGTTAAATTTTTCAATACTTTTTCGCTCAAACGATCAAATGCCTGGTTTGTACGGCCTGTTGATACTTGCATGCATCGTACATGAGGATGACTGATCAGGGTGGTTCCGCCTAATGCCCCAGCCGTATCACAAAAGCAAAGGTTGTTACCATTTAACCATATACTGAAAGGCGGTTCATCCCATGCGGGAGATAAGCCTACATTGAATAATATTTTCCCGTTTCCTAATTCTTCAAATTCGGCCTCGTGCAGTAACACTGTATTTTTATTGAGGCAGCAACAAATAACTTCGTTTTGGGAAAGAAGTTCATCAAGAGCCAGAAAACGAAAACCTTTGGCTTGTGCGTCATCTTTTTCGCTACGGGCAAAATAAGTGATTTCTGCGCCGAAAAAGCTCAAAGCGTCCGCAATCATACCGCCTAATTTACCAAGTCCGACAATACCGACTTTTAATCCGGTAATCTCACGGGGTATTTTACTCCAGGGTTCCTGACCAAAGCCATGCAAACAACGCACTAACTCAGAGATCACATACTCAACAACCCCTTCATCACCATAATCCCGGATACCTGTTACGGTAATTCCCCGTTCATTCGCATAACGAATATCCACATTCGCACTTTCCGGAGAATATAGCGAGCAGCACATACCAATGTATTTGATGTTCGGACATTTATCCAATGCATGGCGATTAATGCGTGATGTATAACTTAGCAGTACGGCATCGGCATCTCCGATACGGGCCGCAACTTCATCGTCATTTTCAGGTATGTCATTATACATGATAACTTCATTTGCAAAAGAATGCAATGTTTTTTCCGCTGATGGAATCAGGCTGACAGGCTCTATGGCTACAAGTTTTAGAAACATAAATTGTTGATATATAGATTATTCAAGATATAACTTTTTCATGCAATCCAGATCAACATTTAGAATATCCTGAAGGTAGTTTTCTATATTCCCGTGATCTTTTTTGATTTGTTCGAATCCGGCCTGAAGATATTGAGGTCGTACTTCCAATAAGGGTTTTAGGCTTGGAATAGAATCTATGAGAGCTTGGTATTTGTTTTCCAGCTGTTTGTTTGAAAGTAAGTAATCTTCAATAATTGTTTTTTCATCGACTCCAAGTGATGCCAGAAATAGTGCGGATCCCATTCCCGTACGGTCTTTTCCTGCCGTACAATGAAATAATAGTGGGATCTCATTTTCGTCCTGTAACAAAGCGAAAAATATTTTGTACTGGCTGACAATCGCTGAGTCCGTAACAAACAAGCGATTTATTTCCTTCATAAGTTCTTCTCCGTTTTCACCCATAAAGCCGCCCAAGGCGCTTATATTGCTGTGATTTCCCGGATTTATAATCAGTTCAACCCTGTTTGTTACAGAAGCTGGTAGTTTATCAGGGAAATCTTCTATTTCTTTTTCGGATCGGAAATCAACAATTGTACGCAACGGAATCTTACTGAGATAATCCAGGTCTGACTGCGTCAGATTACACATTTCGTCGGAACGGAAGACTTTACCCCATTTTACGGACTTACCCGTGTTTGTTTTGTACCCTCCCAGATCGCGAAAATTAGAACCACCTTCCATTGGAAGTACCCGGACATGTACCTGCTCCCCTTTTTTAATGCCGGAATTACAAGCGGAAAAAAATGCCATAATTGCAATTATTATATAGTTTATTTTCATTCTATTTGTTGTGTTTTGTTTTGTTGCATACAAAGTTAGAATATGATTTGATTGTATGCAATAATTTAAGTTTATATTCGTTTTTATAATAATTTTTACGATTATTAGAAAAAAGAACAATGAGAAAAATTAATGTATTTTATTTAATGGTGGCATCAGCATCGTTGTTTGCCGGTTGTAATGCTCCGGAACAACCCAAAGAACCGGAAAAAAGTAAGCGTGATATTGTGTTGGAAAATATTCATTCCCGCAAAAGTGTTCGTCATTTTGTAGAAGGGAAAACAATTTCGAAAGAAGATTTGGATGCGTTGGTGCGAGCCGGTATGGCTGCTCCTTCGGCAGTTAATCTGCAACCTTGGCATTTTGTTGTTCTTGATAGCCGTGAGGCGCTTGATTCCTTGCAGTCAGGTCTTCCTTATGCAAAAATGCTAACTCAAGCATCTGCGGCAATTATTGTCTGTGGTGATTCGACGATACAGGCCGGAAATATGCAGTTCTGGGAATTTGACTGTTCTCTTGCCTCTCAAAACATCCTATTGGCAGCCGAAGCAATGGACCTGGGGGCTGTTTTTACGGCTGTTCATCCGGATGCGCAACGAATCGCTTTTGTAAAAGAAAAATTACAGTTGCCTGATCATATTATTCCTTTAAATGTAATCCCTATCGGTTATCCTACAGGCCAGGATAAACCAAAAGATAAATATAAACAGGAAAGAGTCCATTATAATAAATGGTAGTCCTGTTTATGAAAAAGAAGAGAAATAGCCGCATAAAAAACTATGCGGCTATTTTTTGCTTTTAACGGATACTTCATCTGAAAAAGAATACGGAAAATCTTCTTTCATGATTCCCCTTGATTTATTGGGAAATGGCGACATATAAAAGTTAATAACTACGCCATTCGTCAGTGTTTCATGTTTTATATAATTCCGGGTATAGTCAGAGCCGTTTATTTTCATGGATTTTACATAACGGTTTTCCCTGTTATTATCATAAGCATTAATAATCAATTCTTTTCCGTTTTCAAGATAGAGTGTTATTTTTTTGAAAAGCGGAGAACCTAAGATATACTCATCTGTTCCAGGGCATACAGGATAAAATCCCATGGCAGAAAAAACATACCAGGCAGATGTCTGTCCGTTATCTTCGTCTCCGCAATAACCATCCGGATGAGCATTGTATAGTTTGTCCATCACTTCTCTTGTCCAATATTGCGCTTTCCATGGTTCTCCGGAATAATTATATAGATAAATCATGTGTTGTATCGGTTGGTTGCCATGTGCGTAATTACCCATATTCATAATTTGCATTTCACGTATTTCATGTATGACAAAACCATAGTAACTTTCGTCAAATAGGGGAGGAACGTTAAATACCGAATCCATCATTGTATTAAATTCTTTTTGTCCTCCCATCAGATTGATCAGTCCTGCCGGATCATGAAATACGGACCATGTATAATGCCAGCTGTTTCCTTCCGTAAACGCATCTCCCCATTTCAGCGGATTAAAAGGAGACTGAAATGTCCCGTCTGTATTTTTGCCTCTCATTAGCTTATGTTCCGGATCAAAAATATTTTTGTAATTCATGGCTCTTTTGGCATACAGATCAATTTCTTTTTTCGGTTTTCCCAAGGCCTTTCCCAACCGGTAGATACACCAGTCATCGTATGCATATTCAAGAGTCCGGGCTGCATTTTCATTGATACCTGCATCATAGGGAATATATCCGAGTTGATTATAGTATTCATGTCCGAGCCTTCCGGTAGAACTTACAGTAGGATGTACTGCGCCGGCCCCATGTTTGACAGCTTGCCAGAGAGTTTCAATATCGTAACCCCGTAATCCTTTCAGCCAGGCATCGGCAACAACAGATGCGGAGTTGTTTCCAACCATACAGTTACGATGACCCGGACTGGCCCATTCAGGTAAAAAACCGCTTTCTTTATAGACATTGGCGAGCCCTTCCTGCATTTTTATATTCATGGAAGGATACATCAGGTTGAGAAATGGGAATAATGAACGGAATGTATCCCAGAAACCTGTATCCGTAAACATATATCCCGGGAGGACCTGCCCGTTATACGGACTATAATGTATGATCTCTCCCCTGGCATTTATTTCATAAAAACTACGGGGAAACAATACGGAACGGTATAAGCAGGAATAAAATGTTCTCAGGTTATCAATGTTGTCATCTTCGACTTTTATTCTGCTTAAGACATCATTCCAGATTTGTTTGCCCTTTTTTGCAATGATATCCAGATTATCGTTTTTGAGTTCCGATCTTAAATTCAGCTCGGCTTGCTCGAAACTGATAAAAGAAGAAGCGATACGTGCATTTATTTCTTCTCCTTTTTTTGTGCTGAAACCGATGATAGCTCCTGCATGGTTACTTTCCGATTCGAGATGGTTCTCCATTGTAATGCTATCTTTTACGGATGCTTTGTATGAGAATTTCTTATCAAAGACGATTACAAAATAATTTCGAAAATTATCCGGCACTCCACCTGTGTTTTTGGTTGTATAGCCTATTATCTTGTTTTCTTCCGGTATTATTTTTACATAAGAACCATTGTCAAAGGCGTCGATAACAACAAATGAATTTTTATTTTCCGGGAAAGTAAAACGAAATATAACAGCCCGTTCGGTTGGCGCCATTTCCGTTACAACATCGTGATCTGCCAGGTAAACTTTATAGTAATAGGGGGTCGCCGTTTCCGCTTTATGTGAAAACCAGCTGGCCCGTTCATCCTGGTTAAAGACAGCTTTGCCGGTAACCGGCATGATGGAAAATTGTCCATAATCATTGATCCAGGGACTTGGCTGATGTGTTTGTTTGAAGCCGCGTATTTTGTCTGCATCATACGTATACCCCCATCCATCGCCCATTTTTCCTGTCTGAGGCATCCAGAAATTCATGCCCCACGGCAAAGCTATGGCAGGATATGTATTTCCGGTAGAGAGAGCGTGTTTGGAAAATGTCCCGGTCAGCGGATTGACATAATCCACAGGACTGGATTTGGCCGATCCTGATACAGATAGGGAAAATAGTCCTGATAATAATGAGATTAAGACTGATTTATTTTTCATATCACCTGCGTGTTTTGAGTTAAGAACGGGAATACATGTAAAATGATAGAAATACGACATAGATCAGACAAATCACCAGCATGAGCATTCCGAAGACCAGTCCCAACCAATCATTCAAAACTCCAATTATGAGAGGGATAACCGCTCCTCCGCAAACACTCATAATCATCAAACCGGATATTTCGTTTGCACGTTCCGGTAGATACCTTAATCCGATTGAAAAAATAAGAGGAAATAATGAAGCGCTGAATAACCCTATGCAGAAAATAGCAATTTGTCCGGTGAATTGAGATGGCATAAAGAAAAGCAAAATAAAACTGACTACGGATAGGAAAGTACAGCATACGAACATTTTATTGCTCGAAACCCAGCTAAGAATAATTGCACTGAGGAAGCGACCTGTCATTAATGCCGCGAAATAAATACTGATTCCTATGCTGGCATCTTCATGGGAGGCTGCAAATCGCGTTTTCATATAATTGACAATGTTTGTATTCAAACCGACATCAAAGCCTACCATCAGGAAGGTACCTAAGACTAATAATGCGACTTTTTTGTCCGTAAGCAATTTCAGTGCGCCGGATACGGAAGCTCTTGCTGTTGTTTTTGTTTCTTGTATTTTAGTAAAAGAAAGCAATAAGACAGAAACTATACAAATAGCCAAATATAACCAGTAAATAAAAGTCCAGCTACCAAATTTAACAGCGCAGAAAGCGGCAATAACAGGCCCCAACGTTCCGGCTATCGCTTTCACAAATTGCGATAAAGTCAGGTTACGTGAGAGTTTTTCAGCAGAGGATACGTCTTGCATCAGAGGGTTGGCGGAGACTTGTATAATCGTGTTTCCGATTCCAAGAAGGATGAAGGAGCATAACATTCCGTAATATGAATACCAGATGAGGGGTATCATCATTCCCATTCCGGTGAGGATAATACCTAGGTTTACCGTGTTTTTCTTCCCTTTTTTATCCTGGAAAACGCCTACTGGGATGGATAATAATGCAAACCAGACAAAAATCATCATAGTTAACATCTGTGTTAAGGTATTGCTCAGTTGGAATTCCAGTTTGATATATCCGGTTGCAACTCCTACGATATCAACGAATCCCATTACATAGAAGGCAAATAAGACCGGAAGAACTTTGTTTAATGAAGTATTTTTGTTCATAAATCGGATTTAAAAAGTTGATTCAAAAAAAATATTGACTCCAGACGGGAAAAACCGCAGACCTTTTGTAAAATATGCAGAATTCCTTTTTTTCGTAATTCGGCATGAAAATCGATATCGGAAGGATACATCATTCCGTTATTCCCGGTAGCTTTAAATTTTAATGCGGCTTTCAACACATCAATGATCCAGTTGTAGGGCAGGCTGTGATTGTAGGCGCTCATCAGAGGAGTAATAATTCTGTCGTCGGCAGACAACTTACGGTACAGATCACATCCCACCCGGAAAACAGTATCTTCTAAAGAGCGGTTTGAAAAACGTCCAATCAAATCATCAATATGTTCTTGCAAATGTTCTTTTGAAAAAACATCCGGATATTCCAGTTGAAGGGCTTCAGCACTTTGTTGCATGGCTTTCCTTACAGATATCATGATAGCTTTATCTTCAAGAACCTCCCACAAATAAGTAAGATCCGGATGATGCTGATAACCAAGATAGGCTACCGCGACATGTCCGAAATTGTGAATGAATAATTTGCGGTCTACCCAGGCTTTTATATTCTCCTTAGCCTCTAATCCTGCCACATCCGGTATTGGGTTTTTAAAGGCTTCTTTGTTGACAATAAGCGTATTGTATGCCTCTGCAGATACCGAAAGGATATTATCACCCGGATATTTAATGTTGGTGAATGGTACCATTTTACCGATGCTTGTTTCGATCAAACCGACACGTTTATCTAATGGATAACTTGCCGGTAAAACGTCTACTAAAGCATTGTGGAGAAAAGTATCCGCATTGCGCATATTTTCAGCAAGGATAATGTCCAGCATACTTCCCGGATGCATTGCTTCCCGTTTTAGTAAGCCCTGAGACAGGGTAGGGACGATATGTTTTAAACCATTCTTTCCGATTGATACGGCGAGAATATCAGCCGAAGCAATCTCATCGGTAACTTTCTCTATGTCATGAGCTGATACTCCCCGCACATGATCAACAACAATTGTTTCGGGATTTATGTCGCAGATAGAAACTTTATAAGACTGTTTTGAGTTTAAAGCATCTATTATTTCTTGGTCTATGTCGATGAAAACGACTTCATACCCTGAACAGCTGAATAATTGTCCGATAAATGAGCGGCCTATTTTTCCGGCTCCGAACAGGATCAGTTTTTTTGTATCTGAAGGCATCATTTATTTTCCATATTCGTTACATAAACAAAAACGTGCAGGTTCGTCCTCGATGATTTCAGGATAACGCCCAAGAGATTCGTAAAAACGATTGTCATGACTGTCATCATTCACAGTCGATACTTCCCCGACAAGAGCAGGACCGCCTTCTGCCCAGAAACTGTGATAAACATACGGTTCAAAGCAGATGCTTTCACCTGGTTTCAGGCGAATTATTTCGCCTGCGTCGAAAGTGTTTATCACCCCGTCTATCAGTAGTGAAAAACGTTCGTCAGTCTTTTCCTCGGTTTTTTCATCCGCTTTCCATAGTTGAATGCAAAGATTTCCTCCCCCCCGGTTGATGATATCTTCCATCTTTTTCCAGTGAAAGTGCATGGGGGTAATCTGGGCCTCTCCGGCAATCATTATTTTTTCGCAATATGTTTTATATGGAGTGCGTGATGGGTATCCGTTACGAAGAGTGAATAGCGTTAACCCTTCTTCTGTGAATCGTTTTTTACCGAAATCGGTAATATCCCATCCTAATTGTGCAACACGTATTTCTTCATATTCTTTATCCTTTACTTTCCATTCTTCAGGAGTATAATATGCCCAGGAAGGTAAGATAAATGAATGTTGTTTAAAAAAATCAATTGCAAAGTCAATATGACTGTTTATTTCACTTCGTTTCATAATACATTTGGTTTAATTGTTAATAATTTATTTCTATATATTTCAGTAATTCGGATAAAACGACTGCTCCTCCCGTGCTGTTTTCACTTAACAGGTTAAATCGTGCATTGGCATTGGCCATTTTTAAAACCTCAGGTAAGGATAGTCCTTCATGTATTGCGTATAATGCGCCGGCGCAAAAGGCATCGCCGGCGCCTACCGTACTTTTTATTTCGGGCTGGGAGATTTTGAAGGCCGGAATGAACACTTGTTGTCCATCTTTCTGCATAGCATAACCTCCTTCCGGAAAATGTATAACAACCATTTGGTTTACTCCCTGTTCAAACATGTATTCGGCAACCTTTGGCAAGTTTTCTTTACAGATGAAATGATCCTTGCGTAGTTCGATATCAGCGCATGCGCCGGCTTCGA
Source organism: Tannerella sp. (assembly GCA_031551825.1). Lineage (GTDB taxonomy): Bacteria > Bacteroidota > Bacteroidia > Bacteroidales > Tannerellaceae > Tannerella. The sequence goes on from JAVBNB010000017.1 coordinate 12,802, forward strand.
TTTCGTTGCAAATGATGTAATCGACATATTTCAGGCTTGGGGTAACGATACTGCGAAAGCGTTCGCCCTGTTCCGATACAACATCGATGGATGTGGCATATCCTTTCGATTTCAGCATCTGTAATACCTTTGCTGCAACCGTACCGTACTCTTCGTCAAAAGCATCCAGTTTATCTAATAATAAAAGGTATCCTAAATGGAAAATTTTTGCAGAAGAATCCATCTTTTCAAAGTCTGGATAATCCAATAAAGCATTGGCGCCGCGGTAATGAAAAAACGTCCGGACTCCACTTTGTGTCTCCGACATTACATCGGTATAGGATGTTGTCAGGTTTTTGCGGACAGACATATACCGGCTATCAATTTTATACTTATTGATCTCATTCAATATATATTGCCCATCTTCATCATTACCGACAATTCCTCCTGCCCATAGCGGTAAGTTTGTCTGTAAGCGGGCCAGATTGATCAGAACATTATGAGAGCATCCTCCCAAAGCCCTTTCTGCGATTGACTTTATATTGGATAAATTGCCTCTTTCCGGCCATGTATCTATCATTTTGATGTGATCAATCAACCAGTTTCCTGCTGAAATAATTCCATTGCGTTGCATGTTGTTAAGTTTTTAGTTATTTTATTTGTTTATTGATCTGTACTCGTTATCGGACGGCGGTAAGTCACTGTCTTTGTTACCCCAGATCAGATTCGGTTTTTCTCCCATTTGTAGCTCTAACCATCCTCCATTTGTCATTTCTTCATGAGTGAACCAGCATTTTTGCAGATTTTCTCCATTCAGAAAAGCGCTTTGTATGTATTTATTCTTACCGGAACTGTTTGGAGCTGAGACAACAAATTGTTTTCCATTGGGTAGGTTGATGCTTATTTTGCTGAACACAGGACTTCCTATATTATAAATAGGAATGCCGGCTGTTACAGGAAAAAATCCCATCATCGAAAAAACGACAAAAGAAGACATACCTCCTCCGTCTTCATCTCCGGGCATACCGAAGATGTTGTCGGTAAACCAGGTATCAAGCAACATGCGTATGCGTTTCTGTGTTTTCCATGGTGAACCGAGGTAGTTATACAAGTATGGTATATGTAATGCCGGTTCATTGCCCATAACATACTGGCCGACTAATCCGGATGCGTCAGGCTGGGTGTACCAGAATTTATATTTCGGAAGACCTAAATCCTCACGGTATAACTGATCCAGCTTTGCTTCCGCCTTCTCTTTTCCTCCCATAAGTTCAAATAACCCATGCAGGTCGTGTTTGGCTGACCAATTGAATATGTAAGCATTATTTTCCGTAAAATATTCCCTGCCGGCAAAGCGTGGATCATAAGGCTCGATCCATTTTCCATCTTTATCTTTCGGCCATACAAATCCTTTCTCAACACGGAATACGTTTTGATAATAAAGGGATCTTTTCAAAAATAAGTCCCGGTCTTGCTGGTTGTTATCAAAATCAGCCATTTGGGCAATACACCAGTCACTGTAACTATTGTCAATCGTAACGGATACCGCTTGTCTTTTCTCCCAACCGGGATCTACTTCTTTGACAGTTTCCTTTTCTCCGGGAGGCAGACCGGGAAAATAACCTTTTTCATTGTAAAAAGAATCTAAGGATGTACCAGGGCCATTGTTCCATGGTAATAAAGTGGCTTCCAAAGAACCTTTCCTCATTCCTTCATAAGCCTTTCTGAAATCAAAATCCCGCAAACCTTTCGCCCATGCATCCGTCATCCATATGGCGGCATTATTTCCCGTCATTGCCGGCCAGTCGCCAAACACGACAGCAAAGGATGGCATCCATCCGCTTTGTTCATACATGGTTACAAAAGAGCGTATCCTTTCCTGGGCTTTTTCCGGGTCAATGATCATAAATAGCGGCTCCAGGGCGATGTATGTATCCCAAAGCCAGTTGTCTACATAAAAAGGTCGGTCGGATTTATGTACTTTATGATCATAGGCGCTATAATATTGTCCGTATTCGTTGATGTTGACCATACGTTCATAGCAACGGTACAATGACGTATAGAAGACTTTTCGTTGTGCAGGAGTTCCTCCTTCTACATTAATCTGCGACAAGACTCTATACCATGTATCATGAGCTTTTTGTTTTACTGTATTAAAGTTCCAATCCGGAATTTCATTCAATAGATTTTTTTTAGCCTGTTCTGTGCTGATATAAGATATACCATATTTGAAACGGACAGTTCTGAGATTTGAATTTATTTTCAGTAAAATCTGTTGTTGGGTATTGTCTTTGTATCTGACCTCCTCAATGTCTGTGTCCATTTCCGCATATACATACGCTTTCATACCATGAAAGTGATCTGTTCCGGTTAATACTCTTTTGTCTACCTGCAACTGTCCATCATCATTCAGGATTCCTACACGCAAAAAATGAGAATCATTTTCCGGAAAAGTCACTTGAAAAATGCCGCTTCGGGCTGCTACGGAAAACTCAACGAGATCATTCCGGACTTCCGATACTGCCTGATAGTAATAAGGAGTAGTTTGTTCCGTTTCTATGATAAATGATTGGTTCCATAAATCAGTATCTCCACTTACCGGAAGGAACCGGAAAACATTGGCGATTCGATATGACGCAATATTTAAAGGGAAATAATGGATTTGATCATCTAATTGATCTTTTTTCATCGGGCACGATCTTAACATACAATTCGGCAAATGAACGATAGGACGTGCTGGTTCTAGAATGAGGCCGACACCGCCGATTGTCGGATCTACATAAGATAAATTAGATTGTGCTTTGGTTGTCAATGAAAAAAGTAGCAGAATAAATAGATATAAATTTCTGATCATGATAACTTATTTTATTGTTCGACTTTTAATTTATTCTCGTTAATTAATTGTTATTCAACTGGTTGTTTTGTTTATTTGGCTTCTGTCAAGTCAAAAACTTCTGAAAGGAACCCATGAAGAGCTCCTGAAATTGTTTCGGTAATATGTGGAATGTCATCAGTTGTCTGCTTATGAAAACATTTTTTGTTTTCATAAGCAGCAGGATTAATACCTAATCAACATAATTCTATTTTTTAAATGCAAACTTATAGACCGAATCATATTCGGGATGATTTTCAGCTTTTACATGTATTGTAAACAAATTTGATTCTATATGGGGTATATGAAATTGTGTGTTAGGGCCCTGTACATTTTCGAAAGGCTTCGCTTCCGGACAATCCCATACAAATAGTTCAGTTTCTTTACCGTTGTATTGCAAAATAACCCTGATTTTCACTTTATCTAATTGGTCATATGTATCATTCAGTAAAAACAGATCGAAAGAAAAACTTTCTCCTTCTTTCCATCCAACTTTAGGCGCTCTGATACTTGTCAACACCGGACGTAAGGAATTGGCGACATGATAGTAAGCTAATTTGGGATCATTGGGCCAGTTGATGAGGCTATTATTGGCAGCCGTAGGCCAAGGTTCCTGGAAACACCAGTTGATAGCCATACTGCAATAAGGTTTTTGCCTGCGGGCTTCTTCGTAAATGAATTTAAGCCCTTCACTTTGCATTAATTGGCTATATTCAATTAAATCTTCCAACGATTTTGGTTCACCAAAATACTTCCGGATCGTTTCCATCTCTATCCAGCTACTTTTACGCCAGGCTCCGATACCATGATGAACAGACCATGCTGTACCTGCTTTTGGTGGGAATAGTTCCTTTGGCGGAATAAAACTTTTTAGTACCTTCAGGTTTGACACGCCGGGGACGCCAAATTCCGTATATGCTGTGCGACGCGCCTCTGCCATCCATTCGAAAACCTCCTTATTTATTTGATCATCATAAAAAAGATAGTGTCCGTGTCCTACACCACAAAAAGGTGATGTATCAATAAAAGGTGTATGTGGATCTAAGCGGTAACAGACGCTGTTAAGCAAACGAAACGGTAGTGATTGTTCGGTCATACCGGCCCAGTACAGTTCATTGCCACCCGACCAGAGTGCAATACAAGCGTGCTTCCTTAGCCTTTTGACAATGGAAATGGCCTCTTGTTCCAATACTTTCAGGTAGGCCGGTTTGTCAGGATAAACATTGCAGGCAAGAGGAAATTCCTGCCATACTAATAACCCTAATTCATCACATATATCATAAAATGGTTCTTTATTAACGATACCGCCTCCCCAAATACGCAAAATGTTGAAGTGTGCATTTTTAGCCAGTATAAGTTGTTCACGATAACGTTCAGGAGTAATAGTACCAATGAATACTTCCGGATGTACCCAGTTGCTGCCTTTACCGAATATACGCCGGTTGTTGACTTCTATACAGGACGGAGGAAGAGAGCTGGTGGCGGGAAACACCCAGGTGTTATCCCATGCTTTTTCATTGGCAATCAATCGAATACGTCTAAATCCCGTTTTGGACGTATGACGTTCCAATTCCTGCATATCGGTATTGTATAAAACAAACTCTGAACTGTACAGGTTCGGATTACCATAGCCGTTGGGCCACCAAAGCATCGGTGACATCAATTCAGCTTCCAAAAAAGAGCTGTCGGACGATAATCGTCCTTGCTTGTTAGTAACAATCTTTCCCTTCGGGTCTTTGAGTATCCATTGATAAGGTTTATCTGTAACCTCTTTTCCTGAGATATCGATTTTAATAGAAGCTTTCGTTAGTTCTTCATCCAGAACGTAGGATACCAATACATCGTCTATGCGAACCTGCTGTCGGACAGTAAGATAGGTTTCATCCCAGATGCCGCGTGTAACGCATCGTGGATGCCAGTCCCAGCGGTAACTGACCGCCGGTTTGGCGCTTTCGCGGGCATTCCGGCGGTAACTATCCGGATTATCAGCCGGATCGTCAAAGCCCAGTTTTGGTACCGGATAAAGTACAACCCGTAGTTCATTGTTATCTTTCAGGAAATCTGTCAGGTCTGTGTCTACATAAGTAAACATCCCTTCCTGTTCCAGAATGGTTTGATTATTAAGGATAATTTTGAATTGGTAATCGATCCCTTTTGAGAAAAAAAACAGTCTTTCCCCATCTTTCAGTTTCGGACGTTTAAACGTTGTTTTGTAAGTGAACCAGACATCTTCCATCCATTCAAACTGGCGAACATTGTCACCATACCACCACGGTTGCTTGTATTTCTCAGCTTTCATCACATCTAATTGTACAGCGCCGGGTACTGTTGATGGATACCATTTGGCCGGCTGATCTTTCTCTGTTTTATGATAGGCGATTTGCCAATCAGGATAAATATTATTCCCGAAGGCTGGAACTGATAGAAAAAGTCCCATGACTGATAAAAATATGATTGAACAAAAATTATATTTTTTCATATCTACAAAAATTAATTTTAACACTAAGATCACATGTTGAAGTTCAAAGTTTCACGTTCAAAGTTCAATAATTTTATTTGGAACTTGAAACTTTGAACCTGGAACTAATAAATGCTCGTTTCATACGATTATTAATTTGCTTTTGCGCTTTTTATATTATTATTCTCATTGAGATAAATCCGGTATAGTTCGAAAAAGGTTGGAGCATCAACTAATATGACATTCGGATCGAGCCGTTTCATTTCTTCTACAATTTGTACGTACCAGGTAGGACTTTTCAGGACACTTCTTACCCAGAAGAATGGGATAGGGAACTCATTGGCCATTTTGACGACGGTTGCCGCATCTGTTGTTGCATCCTCGTTTACATATCCTCCTTCCCGCAGAATGGGCATATTCTTGTGTAACTGGGTTAGCGGAACCGAATGAGGTTTATAACCATCCGGAAAGAATGCCGTATAGCTTTCTATGTTTTGTCTTACCATGCCATTCGGGCTGAAGGAAGCATAAGCATCCATCCCGTCCTTATTAAGTCCCGGAGCATATCCGTCAATAACAAATCCGCTGACAGTCAGCCCCCATTTTTTGTAGTGCGGCAGACAATGGTTGGCCCAATCCTGTGTTGCATCCGGT
>JAVBNB010000052.1:0-129968 GCA_031551825.1 Tannerella sp.
ACCTTTGCATGGTTTGAATCCTACAGGAGACTTGGCAAAGATTTTGAATTTCATCCCGAAACAAGTCAGGTGATGATACAGTTAGCAATGATAAAACTAATGCTTAATAGAATTAAAAAATAAAATTTAAACAGTTTCTAATAAAAGCAGTAAAATATTCATCCTATATTTCTGAAGAAATGCTATTTTTGCAAAATAAATCTTACTAAACAATTTGTTGTATGAAACATTTTTTTCTTATTTTAGCGACATTGACCGTTGTTTCTTGTAATCAAAGCAAGTCTCCCAATAATTCAGCAACTTCAGAGCAAACACCCGTTCAATCGGACAATGAAGTTACAAATAGCACAACGACTTCTTTCGATATTAATTCCATATCCTTTTCAGATGCAGACATGGGAATCTTTCCATTTCTTTCGCCTCCTGATGGATATAAATACATGAAAGAAAATAACAGAAAATACGAAGAAAAGTATTTCTTTTACAATGATTCTATGATAATGATTATCGGCGGAAAGTACCATCATGCCTTTGTTGTACCTGATAACGGAGAAGAATTTTCGGAAACATATATTGTAAAAAACTATGAACAAGCAATCAAAAAATTAGGAGGCATTGAAGTATATTCCGGAGAATCAGTTTCTAAATTACATGAATTGAACGAGATGGCATACGCTAAAGACATGTATAATATCTTTCCATACAAATACAAACAATTTGTCGTACGGACGCCAAATGGAAATGCCTGGTTTGAGATATGTTATGGTTTAAACTGCAACGCTATCGATTTTACGGTTGTTTATGAAGGAAAAATGGAAGAAACCGTCAAAATTATAAAAGCCGATGAGCTGAAAGATGCCATCGACAAAGACGGAAAAGCCGTGTTATATATCAATTTTGATTTCGATAAAGCAACATTAAAACCGGATGGAATACAAGCAGTGCAAGAGATTGCGAATCTAATGCAAAATGACGCATCTCTTAAACTGTCGATCGAAGGTCATACAGACAACACCGGTGCTGCCGATCATAACAAAAAATTATCATTGGATCGGGCACAGGCGGTAGTCAATAAACTTATTGAACTGAACATAAATGCAGATCGCCTGAAAGCTACCGGTTTTGGAGCGGATAAACCTTTGGTAACTAACGACAGCGATGAAAATAAAGCGAAAAACAGACGTGTCGAAATCGTGAAGATTAAATAATCTTCAATCCTTTCAGAAAGAATAAAAGAACGCTAAACCGGATTGATACCCGCTTAAATCCAATCCAAATCCTTCACTCCTTGCGCCTAAGCCCTTACCGTCACTATAACCTAAGAATCCAAATTGCAGCGCTACACAAAATCTGTCGGTAATAGCAACAGCTATACCTGGCTTTAAACCTACCTGAACACCTTCAAAGTCGCCCAATCCAAATTCAACACCGGCATCCACATATCCGAACAACACGCCTTTTTTAAACGCGTTATAACGCAGATAAGGATTAAGCACAAATCCGCTTGCATCCCCCGAGACTATATCACCATCATAATCGTAAGAATGATATCCTATGGATGCTGCGACTGTAAATTTTTGATTCAAATGATACCCGACTTCCGGTGCAACAACAAAAACAGTTTCGTTATCTCCGAACCATAATTTTGTACGTCCGCCTGCCCACCATTTATAATCCTGTGCGTTTATACCTGAGATTGTAGCCAATACAAAAACGGTAACTAAAATAAGTTTTTTCATTTTTTTTATTTTTTGGTGATTAATAGTGCGCAAATATATTCATTCTTCATAAAAAAAACGTCATTATTGTGGTATTATTTCATGGAGCCGTGATTTGGTAAACCCATAAGTCAACCGACAACATCATCAAAGAGAATAAAACTTTGCTTTCATTATTTTTTTTATTAAATTTAATAAATAACAAACACCTCATATATATAATACAATAAGCTTGATATAAATACATTATAAACAAATCAAACTCTATGACAAAGTTACAAATTAATTTTAAAACAATAGGTTAATTATTCTATTATAAAGTAAAAAACAAAGCCTCTACTGATTTTCAGGAGCTTTGGAAGAATACCCTCCAGCAAGAAATATTTAGTCGCAGTTGTGCCGTTTTGTTTAATACTTATTAAATTTTGTACCGTTTTGTTTCTAAAATGTATATTTTTCGACTACAAATTTTACATATATTTGTAGTGTAATAAAGTTAAAAAAATGTCCTATATGACGACATATAACTAAATGATATACAACCTTTAATTTACTTTAATCTAAAAAACATATTAATAATGAAACAAGCATTTTTTATTTTTGCAATTTGGGTTTGTGGCTTTCAAACATTCGCCCAAAACAATGTAACTGTCGAAGAAAAAGACGATTGGTTGCACCTTAGTAATAATAAGGTACAAGCGGGCTTCAATTTGAACAACGGGCTCTTTTATATTAAAGACGATAAAGGTGAAAAGATCGTTGATAATGCTTATTTCCAGCTCAACACCTTGCAGTCTAAAGACAGTTGTCTGAAGAGATCGTGGCAGGCGGAAAATACCACGGATGCTTTGGGTTCGGGAAAAACCGTTACCGTTACCATAGCGTTTGATAACTATGCAGATATTCTGTGGCAAGCAACGTTGTACGACAATAAAGAGTTTATCATTTTTAATATGGGAGTGGATAACGATACCGACAAACCTTTCAGGCTGATGGATTTTTACCCGATTGTGAGCAAGCAGGTGTATAAAGGCAAAAATGTCAGGGAAAATTACCTCGTACTTGACGGTAACAGTGGCGGTAGTCCTACTTGGGTTACCGATACCACGGCGCTTATATCGTTCAACAATATGCTTGCCCGGTTCGGCGATAAAAAAGAACCCGAAATAATAGTTGCCGGAGGACTTTCATACAACGAATTTGAAAAATTTGTGAGATTTTCTACCTCTAAAGACGCAATGCATGTGACCTTGTACGGCGAAGACCCCGTGGGCCGTCTTATTGACGCAAGGCAGAAGTATATGCTCAATGAAAAATTCTATATGTGCTTCAATAACTCTAACCCTTTTGAGGCATTAGAAAAGTATGCGGATGCCTTTAAAAAGACACAAAACATAGACCTTAATTATTATTACTTTCCTACCGAGTGCTTATGGTATGCCTCGCTTTACAATTATGACAACAAGCGCGAGAAATTCAACAATTCAAAAGGTGCAGTGGAAGAGATGGATAACGCCATAAAAAGTGGTATTACCAGGTATGTAAAAGCGGCCATACGCCTCGTACCGGATGCTTATACGGAGAACAACCAACAAGGCTGGTGGGACGACAAACATTGGGGAATGTACAACGAAAAGATGTCTACTGATTTACCTCACTACACCGAACCATACCTTACAACCGAAAGCTGGGCGCAAGCTATTATTAAAAAAGGAGGATTCCCTTTCACTTACATGCAATCAGGACGTCGCTCCGAAGATTTTGCAAAACTTCATCCCGATTGGATGCTGTTCAACGATTCTTACCGTCCGATAATAGGTGGCTGGCGTCTTACACAGGAATCGTCATATTATACGCAATTCGGACAATCATACGGCATGAATCATTGGTGGAGCGATCGCTTGGCATGGGGATACGATTTTACCGACCCTGGATTTATAAATCATATGCAACAAGTATACGCAGGGATGAAAAAAGCAGGTATAAAAGGTATTTTTTATGACTATCCAGAAGTTACCGCATGGGCTTTCGAAGGAGGGTTCGAAGATAAATACGCTACTACGGCAAAAGCGTACAGGCAAATGTTTAAACTGGCGTACGACGGCTTGGGCAAGGACGCCTTGTTGCAAGAACGCAATATTGTACGCGGCTCGGATATCACTTTGGGAATTGTTTCGTCTCAACGCGTGTGGGGCGACACCGACGGCATCTCTCCCGAAATGGTATCGCTCGGTGGTTTGCGTTGGTACAAAAACCGCGTGGTAATCAATTACGATATGGACTCAAAAGCGCTTAGCAAAGCGCTACCCAAAGCACATAATGACGGAGTAAGAACCATGCTTACCATGAGCTATATTGCAAGCGGGCGATTTCTACTGGGCAACAGCTTTTCGCAGCTCTCTCCGGAACAGTTGCACGATATGAGCCGCACATTCCCTTACCATACTACGCCACAAAGCGCAAGACCAATTGACGCTTTCGATGAAGGAGTAAAGTTTCCCCGGATATACGATTTTGAAGTAACCCCGTCTTGGCATCAATTAACCCTGTATAATTACAACATGGATTCCGCACATACGGAAAAGAACGAATTTACAATATATTTGAACAGAAGTTTAAACGAAGGCGGACTCGGATTGGACAGGAACAAGCAATACTATGCCTACGACTTTTGGAACGACAGATTAATAGAGTTGCTGGATGGCGATAAAGAATTTCGTCAAACCTTGCGCCCGGGCGAATCGCGCATGATTTCGTTGCATGCAAAGGAAGAGAATCCGCAGTTTATATCTACAAACAGGCACATTATGCAGGGTTTTATAGACTTAAAGGACGTAAAGTGGGATACACGTGTAAAAACATTGAGCGGAACAGCGAGTGTGATCAAAGGAGACTCCTACACGATAGTTATTGCACCTAACGGATATAAAATAAAGAAAGCTAAATCGGATTTTGGAAAAACAACTATTAAGCATGTTAAGAACGACCTAATAGAATTGACTATAATTGTCCCGCAAAATAAAGACGTTAGATGGACTTGTTCTTTTGAGTGATGAATTTCTGTCTGCGGGGCAAATTCGTATAAACAAAAAAATCAGCACCGCAAAGTGCTGATTTTAAAGTAGCGAGACCCGGGATTGAACCGGGGACCTCATGATTATGAATCATGCGCTCTAACCAGCTGAGCTATCTCGCCATTACCAAAAAGCGGTGCAAAGGTAGAATAATATTTCATATTTGCAAAAAGTTAAGAATTATTTTTCATACTGCAAATTCAAGTAACCAATGCAACAAATCAGCTTAAAAGTGCAAAAAAAGGATGAGGGGTGGTATTTTAAAATTAAGATTTTTGTATTCGGAAAAAAGATACTACCTTTGTACTGTCATCAAATAAATTATAAAGTGGGACATAGAAGTTATATATTACAAGTTTTATTTCTGCTTACATTTTGTTTTTTGAATCAAACGTTCGTAGGACAGGATAAAAATTCATTTGGCTTATGTAAAGAAACAAACTTACATAGCTTAGATAACTTAATGGAAACCAGTGACTCTCTTGATCACGAGAACCAGAATTTGAATTTTTTGAATACAGTGGCGACTATTGTCCGTGTACAATCCGAAAGTTCCGTAACCCGTCCGACACAACGCATCCTTTATATAAAGAAAAATTTCAAATATACTTACCTGAACAATGCTCCCTCTTCAAGGAGTGTTCCTGTTGATTTATTTACATGCATTGTACCCTTTTGTAACGAAAAATTCAACATCTTACTGAGGGTCTTAATTATTTAATTCCTAATTTTATAAAATATCCGGGTCTATCCGTACCCATTATTTAACGTTTTTAATATTAACAAAAACGTAGTGTGTTTGATTTCAAAGACATTACTACTAATTTATTTTATAAAATCATGAGTACTATTTTATTATATACAGCATCAATGATCGGTATTACCTTTCTAATCGGTTTCGGAGTTGCCGCCTTAATCAAAATCGTGACAGACTTACTAATGTTAACAGAAGACCATTCCGCAAAAGAAATAGTCAGTATATGGAAACACTATTTCATACATGATCTTGTCAGAAATTACAGGGTAAGAGTTCTTTCAAAATCAGATGAGTATAATTTTGATATTTTTGATTATTCCCATTCACATGATTCTCCCAGGAAATCCACCAAAAACAAACGGAATCTGCCCGGGATTTTTGATTATTCCGTATCACATAATTCCAAAAGAAGTGACCGGAAACTACCGGAAATTTTCGATTACACCGTATCGCATAATAGCCCATCGCTTTAATCCGATAATTCATTAACAATTAGCTTATTATGTATGGAAGGATTTGATATATCACAGTTATTTCAGGGAATCTCAACATTAGTTGCTTCGGAGCCGATCGTGATGTTTACACGTATATTTTTGATTTTTCTTGGGATACTCTTGGTTTATTTAGGACGCAAAGGTGTATTAGAAGCACTGGTCATGATACCCATGGGATTAGGGATGGCGGCTATCAATGCAGGAATTTTATTTATGCCTGACGGTACCCAGGGAAATTTATTTCTGGATCCGATGGTCAGTGATACGGAAGAACTGATGAATATCCTGCAGATTGACTTTTTACAGCCTATTTACACATTCACATTCAGTAATGGGCTGATTGCCTGCTTTATCTTCATGGGGATTGGCGCCATGATTGATGTCGGTTATATATTGCAACGACCATTCACCAGCATGTTGTTAGCATTATGTGCCGAATTAGGAACATTCCTTACCATACCTATTGCGGGTGCTATGGGACTAAACCTTCGTGATAGTGCATCCATTGCGATGGTAGGAGGAGCCGATGGGCCGATGGTATTATTTACATCCTTATCTTTATCAAAAGAATTATTTGTACCGATTACTGTCGTTGCTTATTTATACTTAGGGCTAACATACGGAGGATACCCTTATCTTGTGAAATTATTGGTTCCCAAACGTTTCAGGGCCATAAAAATGACACGTAAAGAAAATGTAAAACAGTTTAAACCTGCTACGAAAATATCTTTCGCCGTGGCTTTATGCACCATACTATGCCTTTTGTTTCCGGTAGCGGCACCTTTATTTTTCTCGCTGTTCATTGGAGTTGTCGTACGCGAATCAGGCTTGAAGCATCTGTATGATTTTATTAACGGACCGCTTTTGTATGGTTCCACTTTTATGTTGGGTATTCTTTTAGGCACGTTGTGTGAAGCCCACCTTTTACTTAATCCTAAAATTCTGCTGTTACTTATCCTGGGTATTTTAGCGTTGTTGTTATCGGGAATAGGAGGAATCCTGGGAGGATATATCATGTATTTCATCAAAAAAGGAAACTTCAATCCCGTCATAGGCATTGCGGCCGTCAGCTGCGTTCCGACAACAGCCAAAGTCGCTCAAAAAATAGTAAGCAAAGATAATCCCGAATCACTCATCCTGCCGGAAGCATTGGGGGCCAATATTACGGGAGTGATCAGCACGGCTATCATAACCGGTATTTATGTGACCTTAATTCCTTTATTGGAAAGAATGTAAATTTATCCGGTGTAAATTCTTTTGATAAGCGGGAGTTGGTTTTAGTTTAGAACCAACTCCCGCTTAATATTTACTTGATTGGCTTTTTATCAAAGAAATGCTGCATATTCTTCTCCTCTTTTCATAATTTACAATTCCATGAGCATAAAAATGCATTAAATTTCAGTATTTTTGCCGGAGAAAAATTGAATGTGTTAGTTTTAACATCAATAAGATATGAAAAGAAAAAATACAGCAAAGATTTTATTCATTATAGCGATATTAGTATTTACCATTGGTTGTGACCAGATCTCAAAACACATTGTCAGACAGAATATTGAATACAGTACGCAAATCAATGTGATAAGCAATTATCTGATTCTTACAAAGGTTGAAAATACGGGAGCATTTTTGGGATTAGGCGCTGCAATACCCCGTCCGTTATATAAATTATCCATGATCATTCTTCCGTTGATCGCAGTTGGTTTCGCTCTTTTCTACCTGATAAAAAAGGATTTATCTAAATGCCTGATCATCGGAATAAGTCTTATTATCGGCGGAGGATTAGGGAATATCTACGATCGGATTTTATATGGTTCCGTCACTGATTTTCTATACTTCGACTTTGTAATATTCCATACCGGAATCGTGAACATGGCAGATATATTTGTAACCATTGGGTTCTTTTTAATCATTTTAGAATCATTTTTTAGCCGAAAAAAACATAAATCAATTGAAGACACAGATCAAAAAACAGAATAAGTGCTTCTACTTCGCTTTGAAAATCCATCTTGTTCCTACCAATAACGTATGTGTATCCAAGTTACCAAGGGATGAATACAGCCCTTTATAATTCGTATGGCTGTAAATATAAGCAATATGGAAACGCAGGTCTTTCACCAATGCTTTTGTAAACGGATAATATTCAATGGCAGCCTGCGCGCCGGTAATCCCGTAAACATCACGATCATCGTCATTATCATGGCGCAGGTTCCATGTTCCTTTGACTAAAAAATGCAATTTGCCGGGAGAGTATCTCAGATTCAGCGCCGCCGATTGATCATGTACGAAGCGCAATCCTAATTCACTGTCGTCTACGGCCGGACCGTAGTTGATATTCCGTTCGCCCATATAATATTCGAGTTCGGTGATAAACTTCCGAATATTAAGCTGTAAACCCAGTGTCAGCCAGTTATAAAACTCAGATTTATCATGCTGCAGCAAACCATATCCCCAACGTGTTTTCAATTTCCCGTCAAATAATGATCCGGCCCACATGAAATTGGCAGAAAAAGCCTTTTTCGCATATTCTTCAGTGGCAAACTGCGGAGCGTCGGAATTCACAACCTGAAAATTAAATGTCTGGCCTGAAACATGATAAGCCACATTCACGCCTGTTTTATACAGATCGATATCCCCACATACCATGGTGGACAAATACAGATCGGCGCCGTTATAATCATATTCGAATGTACCAAACTGCATCGGCTGCCTGCCAATCGTAAATGTCCAGTCTTTAACATCAAGAGCAATCCAGGCCATATCGATAGCGCTCGAATAGTTATCGCGTACAAGAGGCTCCTGGGACTTATTCAGACGGTACCGGATACGATAACTTATTCCCGGAATAATTGTTCCGGCTAACCATAGACGAATGGTTTGTCCTTTGAATCCGGCATTATCCAGGCCGCTGTCCTCAAACTCGGACTGCAGATCAATTCTGGTATCAATAAGAATGTTCAGCATCTCTTCATTCCATTGCAACTTCTTCAGGATATCCTCGCTTTCCCTATATTGAGCAAACATTCCCCAGGCCCAGAAAGTCAAACAAATAATAATACAAACTTTTCTCATACCTGAGGAATATTTTATTTTTTCATACTTTCCCATGCTTCTACATAATCCTGCATCGTTACGGACAATTCTTTACCAATGACCGAATAATCCTTATCTTCCAGATTAGCAAGTGAAACACGAACCGACCATTCGGGGCCGGCAAAACCGCCTCCGTTCAACAATACAATGGATGATTTTTCCGCCAGACGGAAAACAATATCAACCGGTTCGAAATTCTTTTCCAGAAATCCGACAAACTCCTTTCCATAATTTTTCATGGCCCATTCGTGAATGTCAATTTCACAATAATAGGCGGCACGTTCCGGATCCGGAATAATCGGAATGTTCAAACCCTCCCACAGCAATTCATACCGATGCTGAAGCAAATTTATACAGTCTTCCTTATAGTTATTTTCTTTATCTAATAAGGAAAAGGCAGCGAACAACAACATCTGTATTTGCTGGGGAGTAGACAATCCGGCTGTATGGTTAAGCGCTACCCGGCGGCTGTCAGCCACTAATCGGTCGATAAACTTCAGCTTTTCGGGATGCAACGTCAGGCTCTCATAAAGTTTGGCTAATCTTTCTTTATCCCTTTCGGGTATTGCCGTCAGCATATTATCATAAATATTCTCTTCATGCAGAGCGATAACGCCCAAACGCCATCCCGTAGCGCCGAAATATTTCGAAAATGAATATACACATAATGTATTCTGAGGCAATTCGTTCATTAACGAAACGAAACCAGGCACAAATGTCCCATAAACATCATCGGTCAGGATCATCAGGTTCGGGTTCAGATTTTTTACCACCTTCACTAAGTATTTACGACTATGAGCGCTGATTTCCACCGAAGTCGGATTACTTGGATTCACAATAAAAAATGCTTTTATTGATTTATCGCCAAGTTTATCTAATTCTTCATCCGGATACTGAAATGTCAGATTTCCATCTTCATCTTTTGCCGAACCGTTGATATAGACCACCTTAAAATCATATCGCGCAAGTTCGGGAATTTCAAGATAAGGGGTAAATATGGGAACACCCAGCGCTATCTTATCACCTTTCTCCAACAAACAATTATCAATCAATGAATCAAAAAGATAACACATGGCAGCTGTTCCGCCTTCGACAGCAAACAAATCGTATTTTCCACGATGTGATGGCTCGCCTGCACACATCTCCCGGATCAGGTAGTCATGCACCACTATCTCCGTTTGTGTCAACATTCTTTCAGGGCTGGGATACTGATCGCCGACAATTCCTTCCGCAAATTCAATTATCCAGGAATCCGGATCGAAGTCATGCTTCTCTATTCCATATTTATACAATCCCATAAGCAATTCTGCCCCTCCGGATTGTTTATGGGATTCTAAGAATGCTTCGAACCGGCCAGCAATTCCTTTTTTTTGAGGTATACCGGACATCCCGGACGCCTTATTCATCATGTTCTTACATTCTTCAACCCCAAACATCCCCAGAAGGAAAAATGCTTCACGGGGTATTGTCGCCGTCCAGTTCGGATTACCGCGCCCGGCATTCAACATGGTTTTTACAGATTTCCTCTGTTGATCCGACGCCAGGGCAATCAGGCTATCTTTCAGCTCAAAAGGGCTTAACTGTTCCAATTCCGTTTCACGTTTTCGTGATGTTTTTAATTTATCTATATCCATGACTTTTCACTTTAACTGTTTGACTTCTTTTTGTTATTCTCTTTTTGATTTCTAACTCATCAGCAACACAATAACAACACCCCAGATAATAAGCAATGTATTTCCGACCGCGTATGTTGTCGTATAAGACAAGGCGGGAACCTTGCTGTCCAGACTGTCCTGTATAGCGCCTAAAGCAGCGGTTGTAGTACGCGATCCGGCACATGCCCCAAGTGTTATGGCCGGGTTAAACTTAAAGACGAAACGCCCTAACATCAAACCGACAAACATCGGAACTATACTTACAAATATTCCGGCGATAAACAGATTAACCCCTGCGGCCTTCAGGCCTGCAATAAAATCAGGCCCCGCATTAATGCCTACGATTGCTATAAATACATTCAGCCCCAGATTATTCATCAACCAAATAGAAGGCTGTGGGATACCCCCGAATGTCGGATGGCCGGAACGCAACCAGCCGAATATAATACCCATAATCAACACACCCCCACTGGCACTAAGGCTCAACGGCACATTTCCGGTACGTATCGTCAGCGAACCCAAAATACCACCCAGAAAAATACCGATACCTACATAAAGTAAGTCTGTTACGTTCGACGGACGCTCAGCATAACCGAGATACTTGGCAAAACGGTCAACATCCGCTTTTCGTCCTTCGATCTCAACCACATCACCCCTTTGAATTTTTACATTATTAAGAAGCGGTATAGCCGCTTTCCCACGATAGATCGCTCGTATGATCACACCATGCCGCTCCTTACATTTCTTTAATTTTCCGAGGGTTTTAGTCGTGACCTCTTTATTCGCGACAATTACTTTCAATGCTTCCGCCTTGAAATCAAGCAACTCCACATCCGCCACCTCAGGGCCAATCAGTCTTTCGTCATTAAGCAGCGTGTCAACCGGGCCATTCAGAACAAGCCTGCTATTTTTCGGTATCCTCATGTTTAAACAAGGCTCTTGTATAATACCCCTGTCTGCCATACGAACACGTTCCACATAGACAGTCCATCCTTTTTGTTCCATTAGCGCTTCTATTTCCCGAACCGTACGGTCCTGATTAAAAAAATCCGAAGTAGTTTCAAAAACACGAAATGTCGTTCCATCGTATGCCTGCTCCAACGACGAATCTCCATCATCAGTTGATCCGTTCATCGACTGCTCATATTCCCTCGTTTTCTGCATGACATCTTTACCTAAAAGCTTCGGCCCAAAAAACGAAAGAAACCAAGCTGTTCCGGCCGTACCGAAAATATAGGTAACAGCGTATGCTACAGGAATCTGATTGATAAACGAATGTTTCTGTTCATCACTGATTTCAAGCTGATTAATCGTATCAGTAGCAACACCGATTACCGCGGAGATTGTATTGGCTCCGGCCAACAACCCAGCCGCATTTCCCAGATCAAATCCGGCAACCAGCGCACATCCCCAGGCCATCAATAGACAAGTAACACAGACAATAACAGCAAACCCGATCTGAGGCAATCCTTCCTTTTTCAAACTATGAATAAACTGGGGCCCCACGCTGTATCCCACAGCAAACAGGAAAATCAGAAAAAAAGTAGATTTTACTACAGGAGAGACAGTCACATCCAACTGTCCTACTAATACCCCCATTAACAACACTCCGGTAACAGAACCTAAACTAAAACTTTTAATCTTGATCTTTCCAACGGCAAACCCCAATGCCAACGTTAAAAAAATCGCTAATTCCGGCGACTTTTGCAAAGTACTTACAAACCATTCCATAAACTATACCTTATTAAAACCATTAATAATCTGCCACATACATCATACAATATCTAACTCCATAACCATCGCCATATACAAATAGCACAATCAAATTACATCAAAAATCAACAATATAATCCACAAATACAAATATAATTCAAAAAATATCACAAAGCAATAATTTCATATTTCTTATAATATCATAACCCAACAACTGTTTAAAAACAAGAAAATAACACACAAACATTTAATTATAAATAAGTGATAAAAGAAATAGATCACATGTATATAAAAAAAACAAAAACAAACAAAAAATATATTTTATATAACCTTACTTATTTTGAACGTTAATATGAATTAAGTATATGAAATTTTGCGAATATTAGATTTTTACCTAATTTTACCACACCTAAAAATAGATTGAAGAAACTTATAAATTGCCCGGCATTCAAATTACAAAAGGCGAAAATAATTAAGGATCATACAATAATTTAGGTAAGAAGAACATTTTCTAACATCTTCAAACTCTATGGAACGGATAATAAACTTATGGATACTAACATTGTTATTCCTGCTTATTTCCTTCACTACATTCGCGAGGGAAAATTTGCAAAAAGACACAATTTTCCTTCGGAACGGGGAAATATTAATCGGGGATATCAAAGATATGCGCTTGGGTATGCTGTCTTTTGACTCAAAAGAAGTGGGCCTTCTCGATCTGAAAATATCAAGAATTAAAACCATTAATTCTTCATCCGACACACTGCGAATAGAAACCTCCGACAAAGCGATATACTTCGGAGCATTAAAACCTTCTCCCAAGCCAGGTTGGGTATACATTGTAATGAAAACCGGCAGTCAACATATCCAGATAGGAAACATCAATACACTACTGTCCCTCCGTCCCCGATTCTGGGACAATTTCACCGGAAACGTAACATCCGGATTCAGTTATAGCCGGTCAAGCGGAATCGGCCAATTAAATTTCAGCGCATCAGCAATATACAACACAAAGCGATTCAAAGTGGACATAACATCATCCGGAATCTCGTCGATCGATACTTCGACATTCTCCCACGACAGGGCAGATCTGAACATAACCGGATCTTACAATGTAAAAAAAATGTGGTACGGGGTTTTATCACTTCAATATCAACGCAATCTGCAACTATCCATCGCAAGACGATTCCAACAACTTGGCGGAGTCGGGTATAAAATCGCATTCAGTCAGAATTTCCAAACCTTAGGTATAGGAGGGGTAAGCATAAGCCAGGAACGAAGTACAACCGGAAGCGACCAAAATTTTCTGTGCGAAATCCCGTTCGGATTTTCTTTAGACTATTACAAATTTTCACATCCTGATATGCAAATATCATCGCAACACATTTTTTACACAGGTCTTACGCAATGGGGGCGTGTCAGATACGATTCGAACACCACTTTCACCTGGGAATTATTTAAAAATTTCGACTTTTCGCTGAATCTATACCTGAGCTACGATAGCCGTCCGCCCGACTCGACTTCTGAAAAAATGGATTACGGAACAGTCATTGGGTTGACCTATAAATTTTAAGTCATCATTCCTGACTTTATTCAACCCTCACTTTTTCGCCTGCACCATCATTCCGCGTGACAATGTATATTCCCCTATTCAGTTTAAATTCTTTTATACCTTCCACATTGATCGTAGACTGTTTTTGCAGCACACCATCCATTGTATAGATTTTGATGATATTGCCGGATTTGAATGATTCCACATAAAGAATCCCTTTAGCCGCCCATATCCTTTCTTTATTTTCCGCAGTAATTTCTTCGTCGACAGACTCTATTCCGCTGTATAGGAAATTAGCATAAAAAACACGCTCTCCGGTTTCCCCCTTAGATATGGTGACCGGTATTTGTGGTACATCGCCATTCGAACCCGTCCAGCCGACAAACGTATCGCCCGGCTTAATTGGAGCTTCAAGCATAACAGCTTCGGATTCTATCGTATAAGATAACGGATTTTCTTCCGGATTATCACTGTTGTTCATATAATACCTGATCGAATATATCTCCGGCTCAAAATCAGCATGCAACTCAAGGTCACCATATACAGTCAGCGTATCGTACTGCATAATCCCCTTTTCCGCCGAAACAACCTGCCCCCTAAGCGAGACATAATCATCGTGGCTCCATCCCGAAAACAGGTATCCTTCGTCCGGAGCAATCACGATACCCGAACGCAGAGACGTTTTATAATCGACAACCTGTGGCCCGGCATTATAAATCACACCTTCCCCGCCGGATGAAAACGTAACCATGCTTACGCCCGCCCCCTGATGATAAGATGCGTTCGTCATAAAAGAGAGCGTATTCCCTACAACAACCGAAGCTATATTAATATTATTCTGGCTGAATTTATACCCCGCCGCCGTTACGGTGAGATTACGCATATTACCAGTTCCCGTAGGTTTGATATCCATGTAGTTGGACGTATTCGTGAAATAAACATTGTCTAAAATCGTAGGAGGAGTACCCGGGCTTGTTCCGCCGACGCCCGTAGGCGAATCCGTCCAGTTGGCGGCATTATTAAAGTTGTTGTTTACAGCGGTTACACGCCAGTAAAGATCTGCCCCTTGTATCTCGCAAAAAGAGAAAAGTAAGGCGATCAGTAATATTGCCGTCTTGCTTTTATTCATCATAGTACAAAAAATACTAAACCCTATTTATCATTATTACATTATTACAATACAAAAGTACCCGTAGTACAGTTGAATCCAACATCTCAGGCCACAAACATAAGCTGTTTTAAGGAGATAAACTACATATTTCAAACTATTTGCAAAATTTAACCATATTGCGCCTGTTTTAGCGTATGTTTAGTTATTATTCAGACAATTATGGCCATTTTTTAACAATAAGCCCTTTTTATGCATTCAAATGTACTACGGGATATGTAAAGATATGATCTGTGCCGTTACGCCAGCACTTTCTTAAATTTACTGATAAAATCTTCGGCTTCAGCTTCAGAAAGACACAAAGGAGGAAGCAAGCGAATCGTATTTGTCCCGGCAACTCCGGTAAATACCTTTTCTTCAAATAGTAATTTCGTACGCGCTTCTTTTACCGATTCGTAAAACTCAATACCGATCATCAACCCACGGCCGCGAACCTCTTTTATTCCGTCACAAGACAGCGCCCTTAGTTCGTTAATAATAACATTACCAACCTTTTTTGCGTTATCCACAAGACCTTCTTTCTCCATAATATTAAGTACTGAAATGGCGGCGGCACATGCCAGATGATTACCTCCAAATGTTGTACCCAACATTCCGTAAACAGGAGTAAAAATCGGGCTTATAAGCATACCACTCATCGGAAATCCGTTCGCAATTCCTTTTGCGACCGTAATGATATCCGGACGTATACCGGCATATTGATGGGCAAAAAACATGCCACTGCGACCGTAACCTGATTGTATCTCATCAAAAATGAGGACTACTTCATACTTCGTACACAGCGCGCGCAAATCACGGAGGAAGTTATCATCAGGCATCAGAATACCTCCTACCCCTTGAATACCTTCGATAATAACCGACGAAACGTCCCCTTTTCTCAGTTCCGTTTCAACGGCATACGCGTCATTCATCTGTACATAAGTAACAGGCAACGCCGCTTCATTAATTGGCGCGATAATTTTCGGATTATCGGTTACTCGTACCGCCGCCGAAGTGCGGCCATGAAACGAATGACGAAACGATACAATACGTTTTTTTCCGTTATGAAACGATGCTAACTTCATAGCATTTTCGTTCGCTTCCGCACCGGTATTTACTAAAAAAAGCGAATAATCATCATACCCGCAAGCCTTTCCTAATTTATCCGCAAATGTTTGCTGCAAGCTGTTAACGACCGAGTTAGAATAAAAACCAAGCTTCTGAACCTGTTCAGTGATGGCTTTTACATAATCCGGATGACTGTGGCCTACGGAAATAACCGCATGTCCACCGTATAAGTCCAAATACTTATTTCCTTCCTTATCCCATACATGGCACCCTAACCCTTTTACTATCTCTATATCAAAAAGAGGATATACATCAAATAATTTCATAATGTACAAAAATTAAACTTTAAATTAAAATGCCGACGGCTTGAGATGCAACCCGACGGTCTCTTCCAGATTGAACAGCAGATTCATATTATGAACTGCCTGTCCGCTCGCCCCTTTCAACAAATTATCAATCACAGATATAATTAGTAGCTTTCCGTCTATTTTTTGCAAATATAACAAGCATTTATTTGTATTGACAACCTGCTTCAAATCAGGATTTTCATCCACAACAAACGTAAACGAATGATCATCGTAATATTCATCATAGATTTTCTTTATTTCATCATATTCTATCTTACAATCCATATATGCCGTCGTAAAAATACCACGCGCAAAGTCACCACGTACCGGCATAAAATCAATGGATGAATGAAAACTGTTCTGCAACTGTGTCAGGCTCTGACGTATTTCCGCTAAATGCTGGTGTTCAAACGGCTTATAAACAGAAATATTATTATTACGCCAACTGAAATGCGATGTAGCCGAAGGCTTCACTCCCGCGCCGGTAGAACCGGTTATAGCATTCACATGAATGCTTTGATTAAGCATCAGATGCTTAGCCAAAGGCAACAAAGCAAGCTGTATCCCTGTAGCGAAACATCCCGGGTTAGCGACATATTTCGAGCTACAAATCGCGCGCCTGTTCAATTCCGGCAAGCCGTAAATAAACTCATGCGATGGAGAAGCGATCCGATAATCCTGGCTCAGGTCAATAATTTTCAGTCTTTCGGGAACAGATTTTTCTTCGAGAAACTTCTTCGTGTCGCCATGCGCCGTACAGAAAAATAGCAGGTCGATCTCGTTCAACGGCAAATCACTTGTGAATGTCATATCCGTCTCACCATACAAACCCGAATGCACGGCGGTAAGCTTATTACCCGTGTTACTTGAGCTATTTACAAACACAATCTCCACATCCGGATGATTGATCAATAAACGTATCAATTCTCCTGCGGTATACCCGGCGCCACCGATAATTCCAACCTTAATCATAGCTCATCCTTATGATTTGTATAATAAACACGCAACGGTGTAGATGTGACCTTAATAAATCCCTTAGCCTCCTCAGCAGTCCAACCCTTCTGAGTTTCACCATACTCGCCGAATTTCGTCTTTACAAGATCATCTTTCGACTCGACGCCTACCGTAGAAAATGATTGCGGACGCAATTCAAGAATCACCGTACCGTTTACATTACGCTGACTCTCCGCAAGCATCGCTTCAATATCGCGCATTACCGGTTCAAGATACTGACTTTCGTGCAAAAACATTCCGTACCAGTTCGCTACCTGATCTTTCCAGTATTGCTGCCATTTACTCAATGTATATTTTTCAAGAAAACGGTGCGCTCCGATAATCAGCATAGGCGCTGCCGCCTCAAACCCGACACGTCCTTTAATACCAATGATCGTATCACCTACATGCATATCACGTCCGATCCCGTAGGCTGCCCCTATATCTTCCACTGCCTGAATCGCTTTAATCTTATCTTTAAAAACTTTCCCGTTTACCGCGTGAATCTCACCTTTCTTAAATTCGATGCGTAACTGCTCACTACCTTTTTTATTTACTTTTTTAAGATAGGCGGCTTCGGGAAGTCCCTGGGCGGAATCAAGTATTTCACCGCCACAAATAGATGTGCCCCAGATTCCTACATTGTAAGAATATTTCAACTTCGTAAAATCCGCCTTAAACCCGTTTTTATTCAAATAATCTATTTCCTGTTGACGCGAAAGGTTACTGTCGCGCGTAAGAGTAATGATTTCCACGCCCGGCGCCATCACAAGAAAAGTCATGTCAAAACGCACCTGGTCATTCCCGGCTCCCGTAGAACCATGAGCGATCGCATCAGCTCCCACTTCCTTCGCGTAACGGGCAACCGCCATTCCCTGGAAAATACGTTCCGACGAAACGGATACCGGATAAGTACCGTTACGCAACACATTGCCGTAGATCATGTATTTAAGACTCTTTTCATAATATTCTTTAGTCACATCCAGCGTAACATATTCCTTCGCACCAAGCTTATAGGCGTTTTCTTCATTCGCCTTCAGCTGTTCCTTGCTGAATCCGCCAGTATTCGCACATGCGGCATATACTTCGTACCCTTTCTCCTTAGCTAAATACATCACTGTATATGATGTATCAAGTCCGCCACTAAATGCGACAACTACTTTTTTCTTACCACTTTTACTTTTCATTATAACTATTTTATTTTTATTATTGAAATCAAAACCTCTTCAACTTTATAAAGTTCACCACACGAAACCGGCCTGATTCAGGCCAGCTTTTTATCAAGATTCGGCGATCTTCGGACAGGATTTGATACAGATTTCGCTGCTATATTTTTAACTGCCTTCGTTCCGCTTTTCGCATCAATGCCCTTTTCATTTTTTTTCTCTTCCTTCAACTCAGCTTTCTTTTTCCGGGCTTCTTTCTTTGCTAAGGTGCCACAAAGTTTTTCAAGCAGCAGACAACGTTCATCTTCCGGATCGAAAAGCATTGCAGTACAAATACAATAACGTCGCTGCGTACGCGTAAGCACATCATGATTAATGCACCCGTTACAACCGCGCCAGAATGATTCGTCGTCCGTAAGATCGGCAAATGTAACCGGGAAATAACCCAGTTCGGTATTCATCTTCATAACCGCGCTTCCGGAAGTCAGACTGAACAGTTTCGCCTTTGGCCATCGCAACCGGGCCAACTGGAACGCTGCATGTTTAATGCGCGTAGCCAATCCGTGATTACGAAATTTATCAGCTACAATAAGCCCCGAAGTAGCAACATATTGCTTATTTCCCCATGACTCAATGTAACTGAAACCGGCAAATTCATCACCGACAAGAGCAATAATAACTTTGCCCTCAAGCATTTTCTGCGCTATATATTCATGTGAACGCCTTGCAATACCTGTTCCGCGCACCTTTGCCGCGGCTTCTATCGTATCAAGTATCGTATCAACATATTTTTCATGGCTTTCGTCAGCGACCATGACATCTATGTCATAAACATTCGTACATTTTTCTTTTTTCATTTCTTCTATACCGTAAATAATGAACAACTTACATTAAACTTAAACACTCTATAATCTAATTTGCTTTTAATCTTTCAAAAACCGCGCCAAAGCATCTTTAATCTGCGTGCGCGTATATCCTTCGCGCGGAATCACAAGAATCGTATCATCACCGGCGATCGTTCCAAGAATCTCATCAGGCGCATGCTCGTCAATATCCGAAGCTATTCCCATCGCGTAACCCGGACGGGTTTTTATAACCGCGAGATTACCGGAAAACTCAACAACAGACTTTCCTAACAAAGGAGTCGGCAAACGAGGCTCCTTCATGGTCATATCAGGAAGCATATATACATAACGCCCCTCATTGTCATGAGTTTTGACGATTTTCAGCTGCCTGATATCACGGGAAAGGGTTGCCTGAGTAACCTCAAATCCACTATCAATCAATGACTTTTGCAAATCATCCTGACTTCGTATGACCTCCTTACGTATGATACTTTCTATTACTGACAAACGCTGTTTTTTTGCACTCATAATGAATAAATATTCAAAAACGAGGCAAAGCTACAGCTAATTTTTGAATAAATATACACTCACCCCTATTATTTTTGAAAAACATTTATCTCCTGCGAAAATTTCATTACTTTTGATGTCGAAAAATGACAATCATTTAATGAAAATAAAATATTATGCACAATTGGTTTGAATGTAAAATTAACTACGAAAAGGTAGCGGAAGACGGAATACAAAAAAAAGTAACAGAACCGTATTTGGTTGACGCTTTATCATTTACCGAAGCGGAAGCGCGTATAATAGAAGAAATGCGCCCCTATATCAGCGGTGAATTCACGGTCATGGATATCAAGCGCGCGCGCTATTCGGAAACATTTCTTAACGACAAAGGAGACCGGTTTTACCGGGCAAAAATCAATATGATCACATTGGATGAAAAAAGCGGCACGGAAAAAAAGACTCCTGTCCAGATGTTGGCGCAGGCATCCACCATACATGACGCCATTAATGTCATCGACACCGGTATGAAAGGATCAATGGCGGACTATACCATCGCGTCTGTAACAGAAACTGCGCTGATGGACATATTCCCATTTGTCGCCGAAGTGAAAACGACCAAAAAATCCGAAGAAGAAATCGCCAGTTCCGGCGAATAAAAAATAGAATGGGCATTAAAAACAATTTATCGGAAATACACTCTTCACTCCCGGAAGGAGTTAAACTGATTGCCGTATCCAAGTTCCACCCGGTCGAAACGATAAAGGAAGCGTATGATGCCGGGCAAAGAATCTTCGGAGAAAGCCGCGTACAGGAATTGACAGCCAAACAACCGGTGCTACCTGGGGATATTGAATGGTTTTTTATCGGTACGCTGCAGACCAACAAAGTAAAGTATGTCGCGCCTTTCATTTCGATGATTCAAAGTGTGGATACACTGAAGCTCATACAGGAGATCAACCGCCAGGCAGAAATATGCAACCGGAAAATACGCGTACTGATCGAAGTACATATTGCCGAAGAAGAAAGCAAACACGGATTTTCTCCCGACGAATGCAGAACTCTTTTCACGGACGGCACACTGGCGCAATTCGGAAATATACAGGTATGCGGACTAATGGGGATGGCCACATTCACGGATAATACGGAACAGGTCAGGCGCGAATTCGGAATGTTACGGAGCCTTTTCAATGAAATAAAATCGATGCCGGAAACCGACGGATCCACATTCACGGAACTGTCGATGGGCATGAGCGACGATTACAAAATCGCAATAGAAAAAGGCAGCACAATGGTGCGCATAGGAACAGCCATCTTCGGAGTAAGAGAGTATTAAAGTAAGCAAAATGGATCCATTAAAAATCATAGAAAAATATTACGATACACAGTCGGAAGCATATCACATACTGACAAAACATAGCAGAAGCGTAGCCGACAAGTCTCTAACCATCGCCAAAGCTCATCCGGAAATGAATCTGGACCTCGTATTTATCGAAGAAGCCGCGATGCTGCATGATATCGGCATCATCTACTGCAACGCGCCGGAGATTGATTGCCACGGAACATACAAGTATATATGCCACGGATATCTCGGGGCGGACTTGCTCCGGAAAGAGGGATTTCCACACCACGCGCTTGTCTGCGAAAGACATACGGGAACAGGCATTTCGCTCAAAGTGATTGAAAAAGAAAACCTGCCCATCCCTCATCGGGATTTCCTACCGGTCTCATTGGAAGAACAACTGATCTGTTTTGCCGACAAATTTTTCAGCAAAACAAAGCTTGATAAAGAAAAGAACATCCGAAAAATTCAGGATTCTTTAAGCAAACATGGGGAAGACGCCGTTTTACGTTTTAATCACTGGTGTAAACTCTTTTTAGGATATTAATTAAGTGTAACTCGTTTATTTATTATACTTTTGCAGCCAAAATGTCCGCAAAAAGAATGTATTGAAACGGATTTTATTGTATATGTTACTTCTTATCGGCACCGGGTGTAAAGTCACACAACAACCTGTAAACAAAGCCGAGTCACAACCGGATTCATCATCCAAGATGAAGTCGGAAGAGGTTTTGCATACCACAGACAGTTCAAAATCCACAGGTAAAGATGCTGTCATGTCTTCGGCAGATAGTCTGATTTCCGTAATGGACAGCCTGAATCCGGAAGGCCATATTTCCGTGGACACGACCGGTATATCGCAGACAGACAGCCTGATCACTCTTCCCGATAGCATGATGTTGGCAAATAAAGCTGACAGCTTAGCAATGGATTCCGTACCTCCCAAAAAGGGCACATTAGAAGCTACTGTTGATTATGAAGCCAAAGACTCCATCATCTGGACCGCCGGAAACATGGCTTACCTTTACGGCGAAAGCGATGTTAAATATCAGGATATCGAACTGAAATCAGAAATCATACAAATGAGTATGGATAGCAGCCTCCTGTATGCCGTACACGGAGTCGATTCGTTAGGAGATGAATTCGGTTTTCCCGTATTTTCGGAGGGTGATCAAAGCCTTGAAGCTAAAAATATGCGTTACAGCTTCAAGACAGGAAAAGCGATAGCGACACATGTAGTGACAGAACAAGGCGAAGGCTATGTAACCGCAGGCGTTACAAAAAAAATGGCAGACGATGTCATGAACATGGAAGGAGGGAAGTATTCGACATGCGATATACACGATCATCCGCATTTCTACCTTCGCATGACAAAGGCCAAGGTGCGTCCGGGAAAAGACATTGTGACAGGGCCGGCCTATCTTGTCATAGAAGATGTCCCGCTCTTTCCCATCGTATTACCATTCGCGTTCTTTCCCTTTACCGATTCGTATTCATCCGGTGTTATCATGCCCACTTACGGTGATGAAATGAACAGAGGTTTCTTTCTTAAGGACGGAGGATATTATTTCGC
The DNA here is from genome assembly GCA_031551825.1 of Tannerella sp. GTDB lineage: Bacteria > Bacteroidota > Bacteroidia > Bacteroidales > Tannerellaceae > Tannerella. The sequence goes on from JAVBNB010000052.1 coordinate 23,039, forward strand.
GCTCAGTGATTACTATGACCTGGCGTTAACCGGAGAAGTCTATACAAAAGGGACATGGGGCCTAACAGGGAAAACTACATACAGGAAGCGTTACAAATATTCAGGAAGCGCCTCTTTCGCCTATCTTAATACAAAAACCGGAGACAAAGGGTTACCCGATTACCAGCAGAGGAAAGACTTCAGTCTAAAAGTATCACATTCGCAAGACCCCAAAGCAAATCCATTCCGGACAATCTCGGCCAGTGTGGACTACTCTTCAAGCAGTTATGACCGCAATCAGCAGACTGATATCAACAGTGCCACAAACAACATTAAAGGATCCAGCGTCAGCCTTTCCCAAAGATTCCCCAACAGCCCTTTCAGCCTTTCCGCCACTATGAATATCAACCAGCGCTCACAGGACTCCACTGTCTCCGTCACGCTTCCCGACATGGCGTTGACCATGAGCCGCATTTACCCGTTAAAACGTAAAAACGCAATCGGAAAAGACCGCTGGTACGAAAAAATATCGATTGATTACAACGCGCAACTGAAAAATTTCATTTCGACAAAAGAGGATCAGTTGTTTAAATCGAGCCTCATCAAAGACTGGAATAACGGAATGCAACATAAAAGTAACATCAATGCGACTTATAATGTTTTTGATCATATCAACATCTCTCCGAACATAAGCTATACGGAGCGTTGGTATACACATAAAATAGACCAGGCGTACGATCCGGAACTCGGAAGATTAACTCCGTCCGACACCACATATGGATTTTATCGCCTATACGAATACAGCACCTCCGTATCAGCATCCACGACAATATACGGAATGTTTGTCCCTTTGAAACCTTTTCAAAAATATGTAACAAGAATACGTCACCGGATGGATCCGTCCATATCATTCAGCGCGAAACCCGATTTTGGCGACCCTAAGTACGGATACTACAATGAATACACCTATATCGACGGGAAATACACAGATATGGGAGGTGTTCCCGACCCAATCAAAGAGACTTATTCCCCCTTTGCCGGACAGGTATTCGGACTTCCCGGCCAAGGAAAAAGTGGTAGTCTTTCATTTACATTGGACAATAATTTTGAAGCGAAAGTTCCGGATGCGGACGATCCTTCCGGCGAGCGAAAAATAAGTCTAATCGACAAACTATCCGGAAGCATGGGGTACAATTTCGTAGTCGACTCTTTTAACTGGAGTAATCTGACCACAAACATGCGCCTGAAGCTTACAAAAAGTTATACATTGAATCTCAATGCTACATTTGATACCTACACATACGCTTACAATGAAAAAACAAAGCAAGCTTACAGAATAAACAAACCGCGCTGGACAGTCGGGAAAGGTATCGGACGACTTATGTCGACCGGAACAAGCTTCTCTTATACATTCAACAATGATACCTTTAAGAAATGGTTCGGAGGCGGAGGAGACGATGGCAAAAGAAACAAGAAATCGACGGATATCGACGATGACGAATATGATCCGTATGACCCCAACGACCCGTACGCATACGAAGAAGAAACGGAGGAGGAAACTAAAAATAACAAAAAAGGAAGCCTGCTCAACAAGAAAAAGGAAGATGATGGTGACTACGATTATGACGGATATTACAAAGTAACCATCCCATGGAGCTTCTCGTTCAATTACAACCTATCCGTCGGCTATGATAACAGTAAATTCGATCCGGACAAAATGGAATACGATTATAAATTTGTCCACGCACTAAGTTTCAACGGAAACGTACAGCCAACCAAAAACTGGCGCGTCAACTTCAACGCAACATACGACGTCGAAAATAGCAGAATCTCGTATGCGACTATCAATATATCACGCAGCATGCACTGTTGGCAGATGTCCGCATCAGTCATACCTTTAGGTCCTAACAAATCATATTCATTCTCCATTTCCGCGAATTCTTCCATGCTCAAAGATTTGAAATATGATCAGAGCAGCGGTCGGAACAGCGGACAAACATGGTATTAAAAACAGAGGAATACAATGAAACACGAATTATGCTGCATAGGACATATCACATTAGATAAGGTGACGACTCCTCAGAACACAGTCGACATGCCTGGTGGAACATCTTTTTATGTTTCACACGCGATAAAGAATTTCGACGATATAAATTACGCATTAGTAACGGCAGTAGGTGTTCCTGAACAGCATGTCCCCGAGAAAATGAAAACGCAGGGCATAAACGTAACCATCTTGCCTTCTGAACATTCCGTTTTCTTTGAAAACATATACGGAGAAAATACGGACGAACGCAAACAGCGGGTATGGGCTAAGGCAGACCCGTTCACGATCGAACAACTTCAGGAGATTGACGCGGAGATTTTTCACCTGGGTGCACTGTTAGCGGATGATTTCTCTCCGGAAGTGGTAAAATACTTAGCTTCCAAAGGCAGGGTCTCCGTCGATTCGCAAGGATACCTGAGGGAAGTACGGGATACACACGTCCATGCTATCGACTGGAAAGGCAAATCGGAAGTTCTTAAATACATCCATTTTCTGAAAGCCAACGAACACGAAATGGAAGTCCTCACCGGATACAAAAAAGCGAAAAGAGCGGCAGAAAAACTACATGAATGGGGAGTAAAAGAAGTGTTGCTTACTTTTGGGAGCATGGGTTCGCTCATTTATGACGGAAATTGTTTTTACCGCATACCGGCTTATATACCGGATGAGATCATTGACGCGACAGGATGTGGAGATACATACATGGCTGGCTATCTGTACAAAAGAGCCAAAGGAGCCTCTATTGAAGAAGCCGGAAACTTCGCAGCCGCCCTATCCACACTAAAAATAGAACGCTCCGGCCCGGTTGAAGCACATCTTGCGGATGTGGCACACGTAATAGCGAACAACCGCAAATCCATACCGGAAATCGAATAGCACCCAAACTTCAGGCTTTTCCTTTCCGTACTACAACAGTAGAATAAACCAATATCACAACGAAAGCGATCAGCGGTACAAGGAATGAGAATGTCATATTGCGATGATCGGCCGCCATACCCATCAGAACCGTTCCGACAGCTCCCCCGATAGGGGTCATCATCAATACGGCGGACGCTTTCTGCGTCAGGCTTCCCAGTCCCTTTATCGACAAGGCGAAAATGGTCGGAAACATGATGGCTTCAAAGACGAAGATCAATATCGAAGCAACAAACGACACGATATGAATATCCATCAAAACCAAGCCAGTCATAACCACCGTGCCTACCGCGCAGCAGAGCAGAACCTTCTCCGCCCGGACAAAACCCATGATCCAGCTACCGACAAAACGGCCGCACATAAACAGAAATAATCCCACCGAAAGAACGATTGACGCCACAAAATTAGGATTCAGCGTCGTACCGAAAACACCCTCAATAAATAAACTGATCCACTGAGCCATATTGTTCTCCGTAGCATAATTAATAAAAAACGAATTAATGGCAATCTCGGCCACTTCGTAGCAAAATAAGGCAAACAACCCGAACAGGAACATCGAATGCCCCATTAGCCCACGAGAATCAGCAGAGGATGGCTCCGGCGCCTCTTTATCTTCTGTGACAAACTCCGGCAATTTTACACGAGAAAACAGAATGGCGATCAATAAAACCACGACCCCTATACCAATATACGGCACTGATATATTCGGATTATCAACTGAGAAACAATAAGCTCCGCCAAGCAGAGAGCCAAAGATACACCCCATACCATTGAATGATTGCGCGCGATTAATACGACTTGCCGCCGTTTCAGGATCCCCAAGCAACGTTACGTAAGGATTTGCCGCCACCTCTAAACATGCCAGTCCACAGCCAATCACAAACAGCAAGAACAAATAGTACCAGAATATATATTCTCCGAAAAAACGACTCAACACAAAGGCCAGCGCCGCGCCTCCGAATGCGATAAGTCCGATGACAACCCCATAGCGGGTACCATGTTTACGTATCAGAATACCTGCCGGCACAGCCATCAGGAAGTAAGCCAAATAGGTAACAAACTGGATCAAAGACGCCTGTGTCTTGTTTATCTGAAAAGTCTCCTGAAAAAACGGATTCAGAACGTCTAAAATCGCGCGGGCGAATCCCCATAAAAAGAAAAAAAAAGTAATTAATACGAATGGCAACCAATAGCCCTTCCCTACCAGAAGATGTTTATCGTTTTTCATAGACCTTACTTGAATTATAAAGCAGGCAAAGTAACTATATTTTTTTGACGGAATCAAATATATTGCCTATTTTTACCTCCTTAAAGAAGACAACGATAAAGATGAAATTCGCAATTATCGCAGCGGGTGAAGGCTCGCGGTTAGCAAACGAAGGAGTAGAGACGCCCAAACCCCTTGTTCGCCTGAATGGCGAGCCGATGATAGACCGTCTCATACGCATATTCGCCGCAAATAACGCTTCATCGGTCAGCATTATCGTAAACAGGGAAATGAACGAAGTATATGAGCATATAAGCAATACAAAATATGCTGTACCTCTGCACATTATACACAAAAGCACTCCCAGTTCGATGCACAGTTTTTATGAATTATCGCCTACCCTTGAAAATGACAGATTTTGCCTGACCACAGTCGATACGATTTTTCATGAAGAGGAGTTTTCCGGATATATCCACGCGTTCAACAAATGCGACGCGGACGGGCTATTAGCCGTAACCGGCTATATCGATGACGAAAAGCCGCTGTATGTGGAAACAAATGAAAAGATGGCAATACAAGGATTTCATGATAAAGACGATCACGGTTGTCGTTATATATCCGGCGGCATCTATTGCCTCGACACAAACAGCCTCGCTGTCTTAAAAACTTCCATAGAAGCCGGAATGTCCAGAATGCGCAATTATCAGCGTCAGCTTGTAAGAAACGGTCTAAAACTACAGGCCTGGCCATTTTCCAAAATAATAGATGTGGACCATCCGGAAGATATCCGCAAAGCGGAAAGATTCCTGAAAGGCGCCAATTCTTAAAAGTAAAAAAGCAACAATGAAAAGATTATCCATAACAGGTATACAACGCGCGGCCGTCTTTTCGCCGAACCACATCGGCAATGACGCCGCCATATTCAATGGCACAGCCGAATATATCAGAGAAAAAGGATATAATGTCACCATTTGTACCGAGCAGGAATTTCTTTCTGTCTCCGAAAATCCGGAACGCGCATTCACCATGCTCCGCAATCAACGCACAATAAAACGTCTGCAACAATGGGAAATAGAAGGATGCATATCTGTCAATTCCGCTTTCGGTATAGAAAACGGCGAACGCGAGCGTATGACCAAACTTCTGATGGAGCATGATATCCCCTATCCTGATAGCGTGATTGTTGATTCACATGACTCCGTTATTCCTTTACTGAAACAACACAGTTACTCGTCATGCTGGCTCAAACGAGGCGACTTCCACGCGATTCACCGCGAAGACGTTACATACGTCCGTCATCCGGAAGAGGTACAGGACATGCTATCGGAATACGCGCTGCGAAACATCGACAGAGTTGTTATAAACAAACACTTAGAGGGTGATCTCATCAAGTTTTACGGTGTGGCAGGCACACCGTTCTTCTACTGGTTCTATCCGTTCGACAACAGTCACAGCAAATTCGGATTCGAAGAAATCAACGGAAAAGCAAAAGGCATCCCGTTCAATGAAGAAGAACTACGTGATATATGCCGGCGGGCGGGCGAAGTATTAAAACTAACTGTGTACGGAGGCGACTGCATCGTTTCGCCCGATAGTACAATCCGCATCATTGACTTCAACGACTGGCCATCGTTCGCACCATGCCGCAAAAAAGCCATTCCGGTAATTGGTGATACGATTATTAAAACTATTGGCAACTAATACATTCATTCAGCTAAACCAACCCTTTATCAGATTTACGTGGAAACAAAAGTAACATTACAAGATACGCTGAAATCGCAAGACACAGAAGAATGGATAGACCTCCTCTTCTATCGGCCGGTCGGTTACCGCTGGGCGCTGTTCTTCAAAAAGATAAATGTGACTCCCAACACAGTTACCATTTTATCCATCATACTTGGCGTAGCCGCCGGAGTCCTGTTTTATTATACGAATTTATGGCTGAATATCATCGGTATGCTTCTTCTCGTATGGGCAAATTCGTATGACAGCGCTGACGGACAGCTGGCACGAATGACCGGCAATTATTCACGTATCGGACGTATATTGGATGGTGTAGCCGGAGATTTCTGGTTTGTATCCATCTATGCTGCAATCTGCCTGAGACTTACGCCGGAATGGTTTTTTTACATTTGGATCCTTGCCTCGATTACCGGATTTTGCCATGGAAAACAGGCGGCAATGGCCGATTATTTAAGAAATTTCCACCTGCTATTTGTCAAAGGAAAAAAAGGGAGCGAACTTGACGACTCAACCAAACTCAAAGAACAGGAAAAACGCCTCACCTGGAAAAATAATTTCATTGAAAAACTTTTTATGGTTTTCTATATTCCCTATACGAAAGACCAGGAAAAATGGACACCCCAACTGCAGGCATTCAGAAAAACATTAGCCGATAAATTCGGCGACAATGAATATTCGACCGATTTCAGGGAAGAGTTTCGCCAAGCAAGCAAACCGATGATGAAATATACGAATATATTGTCATTCAACACACGCACCACCGCTTTGTTCATCTCTTTTTTTATCGGCCTTCCGTGGGTTTACTTTCTGTTTGAACTGTCGGTAATGAATGTGTTATTAATTTATATGCTGTATAAATATGGAACTATCTGTAAAAGGTTTGATCTTCGATTACGGGGGAACAATTGATACAAACGGAGTCCATTGGGGAGAAGTTATCCGGCAGGTATATACGGATTTCGGCATTCCGGTTTCCCGGGATCAATACCGTGATGCCTATGTGCATGTCGAACGCACATTGGGAAATCAACCGATAATTCTCCCAAACCACACATTCAGGGATGTTCTCAATATAAAAATAAAGCTTCAATTTGAAGCGCTGGGATTAAAAGACATGTCGCAGGCAGGCGAAGTAGCAAAAGTCTGTTATGAAAACACAGTACACACCATACAGTACGCCTCAAAAGTTTTAGACAAATTAGCAATTCACTACCCGATGATCCTTGTATCTAATTTCTACGGCAATCTGCGAACCGTCCTTGACGAATTCGGACTGACAAGCTATTTCCGGGAGATCATTGAATCGGCAGAAGTCGGCCTTCGCAAACCGGATCCGGCAATATATAAATTAAGCATTGAAAAATTCGGACTCGAACCAAAAGATGTCGTCATTATCGGCGACTCCTACAAAAACGACATCGCACCGGCTAACGCGCTCGAATGTCCTTCCATTTGGCTGAAAGGAAAAGGATGGAACGACAAAGACGAAACGATGAAACACCCCTTTATCATCAAAGACTTTAAAGACCTTCTATTCCTTACCTATACAATTTTTCCCGCAATTCCGCCACCTTCGGATCCGTGATATAATCATCATACTCAATCATTCGATCGATATGTCCATTTGGAGTCAATTCGATAACACGGTTTGCCACAGTCTGGATAAATTCGTGGTCATGACTCGAAAACAAGACATTTCCTTTAAAATTGATCAAAGTATTATTAAATGCCTGAATTGACTCAAGATCAAGGTGATTGGTCGGCGTATCAAGAACCAATGTATTCGCGTCCTTCAACATCATGCGCGAAATCATGCAACGCATTTTTTCTCCTCCCGACAAAACGTGTACCTTTTTCAATTGCTCTTCGTTTGAAAAAAGCATACGTCCTAAAAAACCTTTCAGGAAGACCTCGTTCGTATCTTGTGCAAACTGACTCAACCACTCAATCAGATTATAATCGGAATTAAAATATTGCGCGTTATCAAGCGGAAGATATGCCGTTGTAATGGTTTGACCCCATTTGAACGTTCCCGAATCAGGCTCGTCTTCCCCATTGATAATTCGGAAAAGCGCTGTCATCGCACGCGGATCATGACTGATAAACACAATTTTATCATCTTTTTCCACATTGAAATTCAGATCCTTAAACAGCACCTCGCCATTTATTGATTTTGTCAACCCACTCACCTCCAATATTTGGTTTCCTGGCTCACGCGAAGGTGTAAAAATAATACCCGGATAACGGCGCGAAGACGGTTCGATTTCTTCGATATTCAATTTCTCGATCATCTTTTTGCGGCTTGTGGTCTGCTTAGACTTAGCCACATTCGCGCTGAAGCGGCGGATAAACTCCTCCAGTTCCTTCTTCTTTTCTTCGGACTTCTTATTCTGTTGCTGCTGCTGGCGCAAAGCTAACTGGCTTGATTCATACCAAAAAGCATAATTGCCGGCAAAAAGTTTCAGTTTTCCGAAATCAATATCAACCGTGTGTGTACTAACAGCGTCAAGGAAGTGACGGTCGTGACTCACCACAAGAACAGTCTGCTCGAAATTGGAAAGATAGTTTTCAAGCCACGAAACAGTCTCCAAGTCAAGGTCGTTCGTCGGCTCATCGAGCAGCAGATTTTCCGGCTTACCGAACAATGCACGCGCCAAAAGTACGCGTACTTTCTGCTTACCACTCATGTCTTTCATCAACTTATAATGCTGATCCTCTTTGATGCCAAGCCCGCTTAACAAGGCTGCGGCATCACTTTCAGCGTTCCAGCCTTCCATTTCCGAGAATTTTTCTTCCAATTCGGATGCGCGTATACCATCCGCGTCTGTAAAGTCTTCTTTGGCATAAATCGCATCCTTTTCAGACTTAATTTCCCACAAAGTCGTGTGTCCCATCAAAACTGTGTCCAACACCGTATATTCATCGAATGCAAAGTGATCCTGCGATAATACGGAAAGACGTTCGCCCGGTCCAAGCGTAATCGTTCCCCGCGTCGGGTCAAGATCTTTGCTTATCGCACGAAGAAATGTCGATTTACCCGCACCATTCGCGCCAATAATACCATAACAATTGCCCGGCAAAAATTTGAGATTTACATCCTGAAATAACGCACGCTTGCCAAACTGAATATCCAATCCGCTAACTGTAATCATAATACCTATTTTTAATTTCGGGGTGCAAAGGTAGCGAAAGTTGAGCGCAATACAAAATTAAACACTACCTTTGTTTTCTATTTAAAATCTATAATCACATACACATGAAAAAAATTTATCTGTTTGCTTTATCCATTATATCCATGAGCCTCATTATTCCCTCCTGCTCCCGGGTAGGTTCGAACAATAAAACAACAAGCGGAAACCCCCTGTTCGAAGGATGGTATGCCGACCCGGAAGGGATTATATACGACGATACTTACTGGATTTACCCAACATGGAGCGACAAGTATGAAAATCAGACATTTCTCGATTGCTTTTCTTCCAAAAACCTCATAACATGGACAAAACACCATGCAATACTCGACACGACAGAAGTCAAATGGGCCAAAATAGCCATGTGGGCGCCGGCAGTCATCCGGAAAGATAATAAATATTATCTATTCTTCAGTGCGAACGATGTACACGAAGGTGAAATCGGAGGCATTGGGGTAGCTATCAGTGACAAACCTGAAGGTCCTTATAAAGACGCACTCGGCAAACCGCTTATCAATGAAATCGTCAATGGCGCGCAACCGATTGACCAATTCGTATTCCGCGACGATGACGGAACCTATTACATGTATTACGGAGGGTGGAGACACTGTAACATGGTACGCCTGAATGATGATCTGACTGCTCTTGTCCCCTTCGATGACGGAACCATTTACAAAGAAATAACGCCCGAAAACTACACAGAAGGGCCGTTTATGTTGCGTAAAAACGGACGCTATTATTTCATGTGGAGCGAAGGTGGCTGGGGTAACCCCGATTATTCAGTAGCTTACGCGATCGCGGATTCTCCGTTCGGGCCATTCGAAAGGATCGGGACAATTTTACAACAAGACACTACAGTAGCAACCAGCGCCGGACATCATTCTATCATACACCCGGAAGGAAGTGATGACTATTATATTGTTTATCACCGTCGCCCGCTTGGCAGCAAAGAACGAGACCACCGCGTCACCTGCATTGATAAAATGACGTTTGGCAAAGACGGTTTCATTAACCCGGTAAAAATGACATTCGAAGGTGTCTCGGAAAGAAAATTAGAATAAGCCTATAGCCCTTTAATTTTCACTTTCGTTTTTAACGGGTCAAACCCTTTCCCGAAAACTCCCATGACATTTGCAACGGAGATGAAGGCTTCATTATCAACGCTCTTTATTATCTGATAAAGAGGTGCAAGTTCATATTTTCGCGCCATTATGACCAACACCCGGCGATCTTCCTGCGAATACCATCCCGTCGCATGAAGGGCAGTGACCCCCCGATGCAGATCCTGATTAATCTTAGTGGCTATTTCATCATATTTATCGGAAAATATAAATATCTGGACCGACTGTTTTATCCCGGACAGCAAGATATCCACCGAATATGAAAACACGGCCATAACGACATAGCCGTATACAACCGTACGGAAATCCCAACTGATAAAAAACGAAGAACCGATAATGATCAGGTCAGAATACAGAAAGATTTTTCCCGGAGTAACATCGCGGTATTTATTAACAATCCACGCGATAATATCGGTTCCTCCCGCGCTTCCCCCCTGCGAAAAGGAAATGGCAATCCCGGCCCCACTCACAATTCCGCCGATAATCGCGCACAGCAACTTATCACTTTCAACAAACGATTTGGTAATGATTTCCGGCTCCGGCAAAGCGGCAAGCATCGTAAATGTAAAAATTATACCATAAATCGTTTTCGCGCCAAAGCCTTTTCCCAATACTCTAAAACCAATAATGACTAAAACTACATTGATCGCGAAGAAACCATATTGCACGGGAATCAACCTCTCCGACAGATAATAAATAACAGTCGCAAGCCCGGTTGCCCCACCACCGACAATTTCGTTTGGAATCAAAAACGCCTTCCAGGCAAAAACATAAATAAACAGGCCTATTGAAATAATAAAATAAGTTCGCAGCAATTTATAAAGCGATATTTTGTTTGCTCCCATAGTATTATACATCCAAAAATCAATCACACATCATATACAATCATAAAAACTCTATCTATCAACACATTGCAAACCAGACATAAAACTCCTGATTTCAGCGTGCAAATATACTATGATAAATTTAGATTTTCACGCAGAACCATAAAAATGATCTCCCGCTTCCACTATCTGCTTCTACATGAAAACCCAAGAAGTTACAAAGAAAACAAATATTAACATGCCAACAAATACACCATTACGAAAAAATCGTACCTTTGCAAGAACATAATCTAATAGAATTACTTACGATGAAAAAAATGCTGTATGTACTCATGATAATACCACTTCTTTTTGCCTGTGATAAGAAAAAGGGTGTATATACCATCAATATCACTGAAAACAAAACTGTACCGATAACATCAACAATATGGCAGAAAGCCGATAGCAGCCGATTCTATTACGATTTACGCGTAACGGAATCATATTATACATTTTTAGATGACAAAAGCGATACCCTTATACGCATTTACAAACCGGATAATCCAGATATTCTACATAACCAATATATAAAAAGCAGAAACATTTTAGACAGCAGACTACAGTTTCTGAAACACAACTCCCGAAATTTACTAAAAAACAACCAGCTATGGATTGTAGAACACAATAATTCAATCAAAAGCCTGACTCCCGAAAATTCCCCTAAACAAATATTATCCTCTGCGGTAAGCTATCCTTTCACAAACCTGCCTAACAGTACGGATTACAGCCTGACGGCAGACGAGATATACGCGACCCCATTAAGCTCCACGTATCCTTCTCCTTACTACTTTTATCATCCTGACTCCGGTTATTTCAGAGCAGAAATATACAAACATCCGGATATTAACTATCCGAAAGTCAGTCTCGCATATCTGACATGTCTGACGGTCAACGACAAAAAGAAGCGTGTCGTTTCCGCGCAACGCTTCATAAACGATGTCTTATTCTACGATTTAAGCGGAAACATACATACGGTCATAACCTTTGGCGACGAACATATAGTTCCGGAAATCAAAGACAAACAGGTCGATATGAAAAACAGCACAAAATGCTTCCTATACATTTGCGGTGCAAAAGATCATGTCTACTGCCTGTACGATGGCAGCACGGACTACACCGCCAAATCTAAAATCCTTGTTTTTGACTGGAACGGAAAACATATCAAAACATATCAGGCAGACAGACAACTGAAGCAAATCGCCATAAACGAAGCCGAAAACAAAATCATCGCCTTAGCCGCCAACGAGCAATACGGCCGGGATGTCGTTGAGTATAAATTAAAATAAACACCATGTTTGCAACCCGAATACATCTCCACCTATTGCTATTGCTCTTCATTATATTCTTTTCCTGTTGCGGAAATAATAAAAAACAGGAACTTGTTAACAAAATACATTTCAAAAAAGGAAATATAAACATTTCCGAATCTTTCGATTTCAGTTTTGTACGCCTAGAAACACACGACGAATGCCTTATCGGGCATCTATCTGATGTAGAAGTATTTGAGAATCGAATTTTCATACATGACTTTTATAAAACACAGTCTCTTTTTGTTTTCGATACAAACGGACAATTTATCACAAAAATCAGCTCTTCGGGAAGCAACTTTGACGAATATAACGAACTGGCTAATTTTGCATTAGATAAAGAGAATCGAAAAATAATAATTTGCGATGGGCGCAAACAAAGATTAATGTTTTTTGATTTAGATAATTACCAATACCTCTACTCAATAGATAATTTACTCTCTTACACCGATTTTTTCTCTAAAAATGATCGCTTCTACTTTTTTTCCTATTACGGATTTTCCGAAATAAGGAGTGATAACTATCTTATGGCTACGGACACCGTACTGAACCCTATTTTCACAGATTGGAAATGTCAATTTAAAACGCGGATTATTACAAACATCTCCAGAAATTCCATATATGAACAAAATAATCAAATATTCACATACCATCATTTATATCCGTACATATACACAATAAAAAACAACAATTGTGAGCTTCATACAACGCTATCATTTGAAGGTTTTGAATTTCCGTTATTGAAGAAAAACGGCGAATCTGATCCCGGATACATAAAAGAGTTAGAAGTTTCTACCAAAAACATCAGAGCCTATGCTATCTTTGATGCTCAAAATGTAGTACTTGTTCAACTTTATGTAGGAAATGCTCCGTACTTTGCCCTATACGACAAACAGACAGAAGAAACGGACTTGTTCACCCTAAAAGAATATTTCGACTCCGCCAGCTTGGATATCCTCATGCTTCCGAAAAATGTAACTAACGACACGATTGTTTGTTCCATATCAACAGATCAGGAATTCAATAAAGCGAAAATAAAACATCCGGCTTTATCTGCCATTGCAGACAGCATAAAACCCGACGACAACCCAATTCTCTGTTTCATGAAATGGAAAGAGTGAAATCTCCAACTCTCATCACTCTTGTTGGTTTTCTCTGGATGCAAAAAGAAAAATATCGCTAACAAAACAGCAATAAACAATACCTATCAACTCTTGCATTGCTTAAATCTTTCCGACAGGATTTCATGGCAATTACTCATAATGAAAGAGATTATCTCTATTCCCTTTTTTCGGGGAATACGGATTGTTTCACCAACGGAGAGTAAGTCTTCAAAAGTCGGCAGGCCGTTATTATTTACCGAAGTCGCATGTTCGCCATTATAACCGTCAGGACTGCATATCAAATCGTAGGTAGGAGACAGCGACCATCTACCATTACGGCAAATAAAACTAAAATTTTTAGCATGGTCATCTTTATTATCGGTTAACACATTAAATACCATCCGGCAAACTATCCTCAAAAACGCCAAAATTACCCCAAAAAGGCTCCGGTTGAGCAACAAACAAATCCGATTTCAAAGGCAAATCCAACGGCGATAATGAAAATCCAGAGAATAGCCATTCTTTGCTATACTGAAAAGCACAACAGCGATTATCCGGCGTCATAGCAAGTTCTCCAACCTTCTGATTTCGATAGAAAACGGATAACTTATCGACCTTTTCCATTGCGTCCTCCTCTTTTTCGTCCTTTATTCTTATGAATCCTGTCAAGTTCTTCCATTGTATTGTAAATCGGCTGCGACAACAACTCTTTCATATCTCGCGTATATCCCAATGCCTTTGCCAAAGCGACATAAGAACGTAAAGAAATCATATATTTCTGTTCGAATTTAGCAATGGTCGGCGCTGGCACACCACTCATTTCCGACAGTGTATCCCGCGACAATCCCTTCTCTAAACGGCGCTTTCGAAAATTATGCGACAAAATTTTCAAAACATCCACCACCGTATCAATATCAAAATCATAGATCAAAGACATATTATTATATTCATTAACGACCATTCTAAGCAATAACAGATATAGTAATATCTGTTACAAAAATATCAAAAATTAGATATAATACAAAAAAACATCTCTTTTTTATTATCGAATAAAGCCGTCTTCTCTTTTGATAAATGTAATAACATCCATTAAATATTGAGAGATACGTTATATCAGGATGTTTTTTTTTGAAGGAAAAGTGTATATTTGCAATATACATTCCGGAAAAAAATGTAATAACTCCCATTAAATACCAAGAAAAAAATGTACAGAACAGGCATTAAAAAGCTAAAAAAAAACGGAAATAACTTTTCTCAGGATGCAAAAGAAAGAATACATCGCAGACAAAACTGTGACGGACAACGCTATTAAGTCCGGCAAACCGATCACGTTTGAAGAAGAATTGATTGATACAGTGAAATACAAAAACAACAGGATACGATAAGCATTCTAATTAAAATAATCCAAGATGAACAAAACAGTAATAATCTGCACATTTCTTATCATCAATCTATTTATTTCGAATGCCCTGTCTCAAGACGACAAGGTTACAATAAAGCCTTCACCATCCGAACTTAAGACACGTACGGTTCGTAGAGGAGACAAATCAGCTGAGATTAGGCCTTCGGAAAATAGTGAATACATTAAGTACAGAATAGAAATAGCCAAAGATTCCGCCTTTTATTCACTAAAAGCGGATAAGTTTGAAAAAGGAGTTTTCATCTCTGAAGGAGTCATAGAAGAAATTGATTTGAAGAGAAAAGTATATAAAGGTGATAAAATATTGTTTGAAATGACTCCGGATATATCCAAGTCTTCCCAAATGACTCTATTTATATACTTCCCAGGCATGACACGTTTTAGGTTTCTGGATTGTGCTGAGAATAAACATATAAAATACAGAAAATTCAAAGAAACAGACCCTTCCAAATCGAATAAGGTCCCAATAATGATTTGTTATGTTGATGACAAATATAATAATACGGATAAATTATTAGAAAAATATACTAAAGAAAACCTTATTACCCTTACTTCTGATAAAGAAATAAAAGAAAAAATCCTTGCAAATATTGAAAAATGCATCTTTGTTTATTACAATCTAACCGCAGAATAATCATGAAACTAAAATTAATTATCACTCTTTGTCTCGCAGCGGCTCTATTCATATCATGCCAGAAATCAGAAAAATATGAAATTGCACTTACATTTTCTCTTAAGGATTTTAAAATAACAACAAAACTAAATGCAAAAACAATTGAGTTTGACGAACCCGTAATGAAGCCCTTGTTGTTTGTATTATCAGATTCTCTCTTAATCGCACAGAACATAAGAACAGAGTATACATTATATGCATACAATATCAATTCAAAGAAAAAAATCGGGGAATATGTCCCATGGGGAAATGGTCCTAATGAGTTATTGAGAATTAAATCCATGCAAATCGTAGACTCAGACCTATATATAGCAGACAATCAAAGGAATATCATTTACAAATACGACATCAATGACTTTCACAAATTAACATCGCCTGTTCCAATGCATAAAGTTGAGATAGAAGACATCTTCACGTCCTTGGCTTATACTGACAATGGATATGTTGCAACCACCCTGAATCCTCGTGATAAAAGGCTGGTCTTCTATAATTCAAAAGGAGAAAAAGAATATACGACAGGAGAATATCCATACTATGGAAAAGAACTTTCCGATGTCGAAAAAATGGAAGGATTTCTTTCATCGATTGCCGTTAGCCCTAAACATAAACGGATCTATTTATTTGGCATGGATACTGATTTGATTGAAATATATGATTTTAAAGGAGTGCTTATAAAAAGATTACATGGCCCAGAGCAATTTTTTCCTCAGATAAAAGAAATTAATTTAGGGGATGGTTATTCCAAAGCCACGAGTGATGAAGAAGCAAAGTTTGCATTTTTTAATCCAATAATTATGGAAGATGAAATTTACGTGTCATATTCCGGGAAACCTCAAAAAAGAGATGAAGAAGCGGCTCCTATCAATCACATTTTAGTTTTTGACAAAGATTGCAATCCTATCAGAAGATATGAATTATCAAAACCAATCCTGAAATTTGCCATAGACTCTAAAACAAAAAACTTTTATGCTATATGTAATATTCCTGATTATCAAATAATCACATTCGAGCAATAATACATTTTGCCTATCACAACATAATGAATTTAGATAAGCCAAGTTTGATTTTCCATAAACCCGGTTCAATATTACTCGCGAACGATCAGGACAATACTGTCGCCACGATTTGCGATTAGTTGTATTTTCTCATCTTTGCACATCAGTTTTCGTAAGTTGGAAATGCTTTTATTCATATATTCTTTTCCATTGATGCTTCCTTCCCATATTTGGGATATAACCCATTCTCTTTTTTGAGATTTATTTTTATTGGATACTAACAGACGCAACAGGTTCGCGTCACGGAAAGATAGTTTTTCGGAATAACCGCATGAACTCAATGTCTGGCTGGCCGTATCAAGGTATGTATCCGGAGTGATGTTGATAAGCGGATTTTCTTTTACCAGCCTCCTTTGTATAGCACGTCGCATTCGAGCCAACAACTCCTTATTATCAACATCTTTACGGATATAATCGTCAGCGCCCAGCTCCAAGCCTTTAATTGCGCTATCAGAGTCGGGCAGCAATGTCAAAAAAATGATAGGTATACGCAGATCATTTCTTCTTATCTCCTCCGCAACTTGATATCCACTCAATCCGGGCATATCAATATCAAGCAGCACAAGATCAATATCAGAAGCGTGTTTTTTATACAATGCCACAGCCTCCAGCCCATTTTTAGCCCAGAGCACATCATAACCGTTATCGCGAAAATCATCAATATACAACTCTGCCAACTCTTTATCATCTTCCGCGTAAAGGATCAAATATCTCCTATCACTCATAGCCTTTCTTTTTAATTACCGGAATCATCAGTATAAACTCACTTCCTTGTTTATATTCACTTCTTACCTCCACATCTCCGCCATGTGCTTTCGCTACAATTTTCACATAATTCAATCCAAGTCCAAAACCAGGTTTGGGCAAAGATCTCTGTTCCGGTACACGAAAATTCTTTTCAAAAAGATAATGCATATATTCCTGCGGGATGCCTACACCCTGATCCTTGACCGAAACGCAAATATAATTTTTTTCCTCATAACAGCCAATACTAATATCCGGTTTCTCTTCGGAATATTTCACAGCATTATCAATCAGGTTCATCACCGCGTTTCCAAAATGAAGCCGGTCTATGGTCACAACCGAAGTACTTTCACATAAAAACCGAATCTTAAAACCATCATTATCCCTGTTATACTGATCAACAATATCACCGATGTATTCACACAAAGATACCGGCTTTGGAGAAAGATTGATCGCCTTGTCACCGATAGATGTAATCAACAATTTTTCGATCATCAGTTCCATTCGTTCATTTTTATGCCCCATCGCATCGACATATTTTTGCTGCGATTCATCCACATCGATGCGAAGAAGTGCCTTTTTAATGTAAGTCACCGGCCCCCTCAGATCATGTATAATGCTATTTACCATCTCTTTCCTCAACTTCGCTATTTTCTTCTGGTAAAAAATCGTACGGACTACATATATAAGAATAGCGGCAAGCAGAAGCACAATTCCCAAAGAAGTAAACACCGTATTTCTCATTTGCCGGAACATGCCATAGTACGACCCGTCAAAGCGAGCTACTAAAAAATCTTTACCATCTATACCTAATGGTATTGTATCTAATGACAAATTATAACGATTATAATCAACATCAGCCGGTACTTGTTCCAAAACTGTATCAGCGCTATCCCTTTTCACCAAAACAAACGGCAAAGCAATGGCATACCCTTCCAAAGCAACCTTATAAGCCGAATCAAGACGAGTCAGATTTATTCCTGAAGCATGATATTCACAATATATATTTTTTGTATATTCATACCACTCTTCTTCTGTTTTACATTCCCGTACAAATGTTCTCAACTCAGGGTAAACGATATGAGCTTTCACTTTTTTATTTTCGAAATTTCCACCCCAAGCCTCATTTTCTACAGAAACGCCTTTTCTCTCCAACATATCATGACGCTCTATTCTGGAACGCGTGATTTCCAAAGATAGCACATCATTCAGCAATAACGAAGCCTGAGTTTTCACCTGCTTCTGCTCTACGTGAAACATCTTTCCTATCCAGTAATACTGCATAAACAGTAATATGGTTATCGCAACAACAATCGCGTATATCGAAAATTTAACCCTCCTATTCATATAAATAAAAAAAATATCGTTACGACATTAAAAAAAGGAACTTAAAAGGAACCTTCATGTATTTTATGCGGCCTATCTTTGCTCAAAAATAATTAAAATTTTCACATCATGAACAAAAAAAAACTTTTTAGTTTTATTATTATACTTTCGATAGCAACATTAGCTGCTTTTAATATAAGTATTAATTCGAACGAAAATGGACTTTCCTACGTTTCTTTAGATAATGTAGAGGCATTGGCTCAGGAGACCAGTACCCCTACCTGTATTATGGCAAGAGGCTATTGTACTAGAAACGGAACAACTTCTTATTTAGCCTTGGAATAACAATTATGACATCCAAAGTACATATATATATTCTTTTCTTTTTTTTCTACATATCCTGCTCTAACGAGGGCGATTTGAATATACATCCTACAAAATATTTCAAATCCGTAGAGGATATTGAAGGACATGCTGTGATGACTTTCGATGATTTTGGCATCTACAAACCGGTGTCTATCGTGATGAATGACAATGATATATATGTACAAAACAATGATGAAGAAATGATTTGTGTTGTGGATCGTTCCACAATGGAAAAAACAACACTGCTGAAAAGGGGCAAAGGCCCTGACGAAGCTATCAATATAACATATATCTCTGCGTCAGACAACGAGGTGATTACAGCAGAATGTAATAAGAGATATATTATCGAAATTCCCTTTCAGACTAAAAAAACTCAGTTTTCCTTCCTGCCCTCAGATTATGGATCATTCACTTCCATCGTCAGGGGGCCGGAAGGTTTTATTTCATCAGGTGGTTTCAAAGAAGGGCGTTACATGCATTACAATCCATCGAACGAAAAAACAAGTTTCTTCGGAGAGTATCGCGTACAGAATAAATACAAGAATCTTGACAATTTCATGAAAAGTCTTATTTATATAAGCAGCAAGATTGCTATTAAACCGGACATGACACGCTTTGTGGCAATTAATTTCAACAACGGCGTCATCGATATCAACGGAATCAACAAGGATTCCATCATCAACCTGAAGAAATTAGACTTCCATTATCAGGAGATAGTTGTCAAAGGCAGTATAGATGATCCGTATGTTGCAACTAAACGAAGTAACAAAAACGGCTTTTTCGATGTCGCCACAAGCGACGAGTACATCTATACTATTTATTCCGGGAAATCATTTGAAGAATCGGGCTTAGCATTCTATCATTGCGATTATCTGATGATTTTCGACTGGAACGGAAATCCGGCGGCTTGTTACAAACTAAACGTTCCGTTACACGCGATTTGTTACAACAAACAAGATAACGCCATCTATGGAATAAACATAGAAGATGAAGCCAAGCTCTACAAGTTTGATGTTTTATGACAAAAAGGACAAAAACAAGAAAGCCACTAATTTCAAGTCCATTTTTTTGAACGCCACTCATTGCGTTTATCACCATTTCTTACAAAGAAACTGTTCAACTCTGAAATAATTACATTCTCTTTGTGTAGACAATGAGTATATTTACGGAACACAAGAACACGAAGATGAGACAGTTATATATAGATTCAAAATGAATTAAGTTAATCCCAACCTATTTTTTATCGCAATAATCACAAATAAAAAAAACGCTATGGCATAAAAAGGGAACCTAAAAGGAATCTTCATTTGTTTTTTACAATCTATCTTTGGCAAATATAGCCTTAAATTAATACTATAAATAGACATATTTTTTGATACTAAAAAATAAAAGAAAGAAAGAAAGGCACAGCAAAAGTATAAATAGTTTTTGAAAGCCGATATATTATTCAATTTACAATAATCTGAGTTAAGTAGTTCAACAAAATTAGTTTAAATGATAATTTTCATCCTCCATATGCGTTATTATAAGTATGGGAAAGATCAAATCGATAGACTTGTCTGCGGAGCAGATACGTGTTTTGGAGAAGGGATACAAGCATGGTCGAGCGCATTTCCTGCGGCAACGTTGCCATGCTGTCCTGTTAAAGGCACAAGGGTTGAGTTCACCGAAAATAGCGGAGAAAGTAGACTTGTGCCAGCAGTCAATCAACAAATGGATAGATCGATTCATGGCCGAAGGCATCGAAGGGTTGGAGAACCGCCCGGGCCAGGGAGCCAAACCGATTATAAGCAGGGATGCCGACGAGGAAACGATACGCAAAGCTATCGAAGTCGACCGGCAGAGTGTAAAAGCTGCGAAAGCTGCATGGGAGGCTTCTTCGGGCAAGACCTCCTCGGACGAGACGTTCAGGCGTTTTTTATCCGCATTGGCGCAAGATATAGACGTATAAGAAAACGTCCAAGGGGAAAGCCCTCGCCGCAACTCTATGCCTACAAGTGCGAGAAGTTGCAAGAGATTGAAAACCAATATACCCAAGGCATTATAGACCTTTATTACGGAGATGAATCCCATGTATGCACCAGTGGATATGTACCTTATGGTTGGCAGTTCAAGGGAGAAGATTGTTATATCCCCTGCGAACAGAAATTCAGACTCAATTGCTTTGGGATAATTGACAGGAACTCCAATTATAATGGGTTTACCACCACAGCATCCATCAATTCCGACAAAATCATCGAGTATCTTGATGGCTTGTCTTTTCGCATCAAGAAAAAAACTACTATCGGGCTTGATAACGCAAAGATTCATCGGGCAAAGAAAGTCATGGCCTATCGGGGGTTGTGGGAGAAAAGAGGACTTTTCATCTTCTTTCTTCCTCCATATTTTCCACATCTCAACCTTGCGGAAACACTGTGGAGAATACTCAAGGGAAAGTGGATAAAACCACAAGATTACATTAGCAAAGACAATCTGTTCTACGCGGCAAACAGAGCATTGGCCAATGTGGGAAAAAGTTGTCTGTGTCAATTTTAAAAATCATGCTGCTTAATTATGCGGACTTACTTAATACTATTATTTGATTAGGTTCGATATCAAAAGGAAATATTATCCTACAAAAGTAATTCCAAGCTTCTTCACAATAGCTTATTTTAGTCTGTAATTTCTCATCACAAAGCAAAAATCATGAAAAAAGTACAATATCTTCTATTCGTTTCCATTTTATTCCATTCTTGTTATAATTCATCAAGATTAGAAAAGGCATTTGATTTTGCAAGCACAAATAGGTCTGAATTAGAAAAGGTATTAACTCATTATAAGCAGGACAATAATACATTAAAATTAAAAGCCGCTGAGTTTTTAATTCAGAATATGCCATATTATTATTCTTATAAAGTCAATCCCTTAATCGATACCCTTAAATTATTAAAGGCTCAAAGTCAGCGACGGCTTGAAGATGAAGTTGTAGAAAAATGGAAATATGTATCATACAACTCTATCCCTAAGATATACGATGCACATGTAATAACTGCGAATTACCTGATTAAAAATATTGACTTTTCTTTTCAAGTCTGGGATTCTTGTTCATGGAGTAAGCATTATTCATTTGATGAGTTTTGCGAATATATTTTACCCTATCGAATAAAGGATGAGCCGTTAGAAGAATGGAGAACCATTTATTACAACAAATACAAGCCAATATTAGATTCTTTATACCAAGGTAGTGATGTCGTAGAAGCGGCAAGGTATATTTCTAATTATTTGAAATCAGAAAATTTTTATAACCAAAAGGACTGGGAACTTCCACATTTAGGCGCTTCATACCTTTTTCAATATAGGGTTGGTACCTGTAGAGAGGCTTGTGATATCACACTTTATACAATGCGTGCATTAGGTATACCTATAGCTGTGGATGAATATATAACATCTCCAAGTTACAATGGAAAACATTTCTGGACATCCATCATTGATACGACTAAACAAGCTGTCCCTTTTATTTATAATGAAAAAGAATTAAATCGTTATGAATTCGACGACAGAGATAAAGGAAAACTATATAGGACCTATTTTGGAACTCAACCAGCGAAAATTAAAGGAATATATCAGGATAAAGAAGCACCTGCATTATTTCGTAATCCTTTTTACAAAGACGTCTCATCCGAATACTTTAAAAATGAATTTGAAGTAAGTATTAATAATGAAAGGAGTTATAAATATGTTTATTTATCAGTATTCAGATCGAATGGGTGGCAGATAATAGATGTTTCTAAAGCTGGTAAAAAGAAAGCATTCTTTAAGAATGTAGAGAATAACTTGATTTATCAAACTGTGTTTTACCAGTCAGATAACATTATAGAAGCAGGATATCCTTTTTTGCTTACAAACTCAGAGCCTAAGTATTTTATACCAAATACTGACAAGTTATCCAATGCTAATTTAACGCGAAAGTATCCTATAACTTCTTCATTAAAATCCTACTTAGCAAGTGCAACTGGAGTAATAATAGAAGGAGCATCACGTCCTGACTTAAAAGATCGTATTTTACTTTATCAAGTTGAAGATACATTAAGTACTATACACAATAACATTTATCTGCCAGAGAAAAGTCACTATAGATATATAATTTATTCGGCCTCAAATACAAAAAAAATAGAATTAGCAGAGTTATGGTGCTATCCTGACAGTGCTCACGATAATGCCTATAAACCAACAATTTCTGGAATTCCCAGTTTAAAAGGTATTCATCAAAAAATTACGACTCTGATTATAGATGATGATTTTGTATCCTATTATATGTCAGCCAACCAAGGAGAAAAGCTCATATTTGATTTCGGCAAACCGGTTCCAATTAAAAGAATATTCTTTGCTCCCCGGAACGATGATAATTTTATACGTATAGGTGATTCATATGAGTTATTTTACCATGGAGGACAACAAGGATGGATATCTTTGGGAAAACAAAGAGCATCCGAACCACACCTACATTATAAAAATGTTCCGGCAAATGCCCTACTTTGGCTTCACAATGAAACAAGAGGTAGAGAAGAGCAGGTTTTCTTTTATAAGGATGGAAAACAATTTTTCGCATACGATCTTTAAAATAATTATGTATAAGGGAAACGCCGGGCAGAAA
This sequence comes from Tannerella sp., assembly GCA_031551825.1. Classification (GTDB taxonomy): domain Bacteria; phylum Bacteroidota; class Bacteroidia; order Bacteroidales; family Tannerellaceae; genus Tannerella. The sequence goes on from JAVBNB010000052.1 coordinate 46,729, forward strand.
TTCAGGCTATGTATAGCAAGGAACAACAGTATTAGCGGTTTAGTATATATGGCAGTTACAAATGATTTAATATGTTTTGCACATACCGCGAAAAGTGATATAGAATATTACAATTCCAGTTATTTGTCAAATAAAATTTTATATTTTGATCACATTCAAACAAATATAGCTTTAACATAAAAAACAGCCTTTTTATACAAAAAAAGAACCTAAAAGGAACCTTCGTTTGTTTTTAACAGCCTATATTTACCCCCAATAATTAAAGATTAATACTATGAACATAAAAACATTTTTTAATACTAAAAATATTTACTATTACAGCATACCTCCTCCAACATAAATATTAACGTATACATTAAAAAAGAACAAGAATATTTTTCAAAAATGAGCAAACAAATTTTCACTATTATAATATTCTTCACCATTTGTTTTCCTTCCTGCAAGAAAAGCAATCAAAAAGACAACGCTATCAAAATCGTGATCGAATGGACCGGAAAAGAGATTAAGTTTCCGCAAGGGATAGTATGTACATCTATGGGCAGAGACACTAATTGCATAGACCTACACAACGATAACTATAAAATCATGCTCTACGTAGACTCTTTGGGATGCACTAGTTGCCGGCTAAAATTAGCCGAATGGAAAAAGATCATCGATGATTCCGATTCTGTATTTAACAGAAGACCAGAGTTTGTTTTTTTCTTCCAGCCCAAAAAGAAAGATGAAAAAGAGCTACAATTCATATTTAAACAAAACGGATTTCACCATCCTGTATTTATAGATAAAGAAAATAAGATCGACAAACTAAACAGCTTTCCTTCTAAACCCGAACATCAATGTTTCCTGCTCGACAAAGACAACAAGGTTTTAGTAGTTGGTAACCCATCCCTTAATTCAGGCATCTGGACGTTGTATAAAAAGGTAATAACAGAAAGGGCAGCTGAATTATAATATTGGGAAAAGGGCGGAGAGTTTTTCTTAGCTTATGAAAACAATGAACTCTTCCGCCCCACCTTCCCTCCCAAAAGAAAGGAGGAAGATACAAAAGTATAAATAATTTCTGAAAACCAACAGGGTTTACGTTGTTGAAATGATAAATACAACAAGCAGATTAATGAATACAATAAATTTTAAATAAAAAATCATGAACAAGAAAAAAATTTTCGGTTCTATTGCCGTTTTGGCTATCGCAGCAATGGCTGCTTTTAATGTAAATGTAAACACACAGGAAAACGGATTATCTGATATTTCGTTGGACAATGTAGAAGCATTGGCTGATGAAATTAATCCTATAAATTGCATTTATTATTGCTATTCTGCATCATATTATGCCTGTGGACTTAGTGATGGTAGCGGAACAGGGCTCATGTGCTTACATAGATACCCTTATTAATTAAAGGCTATAATGAGAAGAGGATATGGTAAATACTTGTTTTTAGATATATTGCAATCACTTTTTCAACTATATTCTCTTCTTTTAAATATTTAATAATTTGCACATATGTTAAACGAAGCAATTAGGTTTACGCCAAATATTCATAAAAACGAATTTATACACATCTAAAATTAAAGAAATGAAGACTAAATACTTACAAATATGCACCTTATTACTATTTTGCTATATTGGACATGCACAAGATTCTAATATAACAGTAAGCGCCATGCCTATGAGCAACCTTAATATTGTATCTTCAGCAAATAATTCAACCAATTTTGAATTCGTTCCCCTCTCTGAAAAAACAAGACTCTCTATTGACCTTTATGACTTCTCTGAAAGCACAGAAGCAAATTTGCCCGAACGGATACTTGTTGATACTTTAAAAAATAACACAAAAATATACATCAGCATTGAGCAGAACCTGAATGATATAATAATAAAATGCACACAAATCGAGATATATATATTGACATATCCGGTTAAGGCAAAATTTGACAAAAAAATTAACATTCATGAATTTAGACCTAGACCGAATACACAAAATAATATCGTGCCAATTATACTTTTGATGGACAAAAAAGATGAACATAATCCAAACATAATGAACGCTATGTCGAGAGTATTAAATTGTCCACGACTTGAAGATATAAAGAAATCCGATATCGAATTTTTAAAAGAAATGTCTGTCATATTAAAAGTATTAACATATAAAATGGAATCTGCAGAATGAAAACCATTCAATTAATTATTTTTCTGACACTTTTTGTTTGTTGCACGCAAAATAAAAGTAAACTTGATGACATAACTTACTTTACATATAAAGATTTTAGCAATTCGATTGAATTAAAAGGAGAAATTCTACCTCTCGAGATCCTCTGGAAACCTCTCAATATATATTGCCTAGACTCTATCTTTATTATGCTTGACATTCAGCATGGAGATTACTTTGTACAAATCTACAACAAAAACAACTTTAACTTAATTGCAGAAAATATCCCTAAAGGCATTGGCCCTGATGAAAATATTAGCTGCTGGGGTTTACAAATAAATTCAGATTACATCTGGGCTTTCGATATACAAACGCGTAAAATAAAAGCTTTCTCCAAAAATGATTTTCTAACTATGACGAATATTGCTCCAAAAAAAACGATTGCATTTGACGAACAGCATATAACAATAGCCTCGTTATCAAACAATACGTTTATTGCAACCAACATGAATGACACCGAAAATTTATTGAGTTTATATGACGAGAATGGTATCAAAAACAATTCTATAAAAATCAGTTATCCTCAATTAGAGATAGATCATGAGGCTAATATAAGCAAAAAAAGATTATTTGAAAATAGAATATTATACAGTGAAAAAAACAAGAAGATTATCGTTCTATATATATACACGGATATTATTGATATATATGACGAAAACTTAAACTTATTATCACGTATTCAGGGGCCTGACCACTTTATGCCCGAACTTGGCCTGAGAGGTAATTTTGTTCATACAATAAAACACAAGACAAAATTCACGTACAATCAAGGATATTTGACTTCCACTGAGATATGGGTATTATACAATGGCTCATCTTCTGACGAAACAGGGATAAAAATACCAAATAGAATCTTTGTCTTCGACTTTAATGGAAAACCTTTACGCTCATACAACCTCGAATATCCTATAAACTCGTTCTGCATTGATGAAGAAAATAAAGTATTGTATGGTTTGTCAGAAATACCTGACCCATGTCTTGTTAAGTTTGATCTTCAATAAACCGAATATCTTCAGGTCAAAACTATAAGGTGTAATCCACTATAGAGTAAAAATCAGCTTCGTTTCTGGGTCACAGTCGGCAAGTTTTCAACTAAGCCTATGCCCTCTTCAAGCACTTGTTTTTTTAAACAATTCAATGAGCCCTAAATAAATTATTTATTATAAGCATATTCATGAATAAATTGCAAAAAATAACACATTTGACTTGGCTAATGCCTTTCATGGCGATATTTTATTCCGTACTTGTCATTTCTCCACAATTAAACAATAGCATTGTTTCTGGAAAATATTTCTGGCTATACTTTTCCGTCGGATTAACTGCCATCATACACGTCAATACACTTTTTTTACAAAATAAAAAGAAGCAATTTGGGATAACAGACTGCCTTTTTTTGTTATCTTTATCTACCGGGGTATTTATATGGCTTCAAAGCTATGACGAAACAACAACCAAACAGATAATATTTATACTAACCCTTATCATATACTTTTACTTCAGATACGCTTTTCAAACGAACAAACATTCATCATACTGGCTTTCAGTCTGTTTTATACTCACCGGATTTATAGAATCAATCTGGGGATTAAAGCAATTATACGGATTTGAGGCGTCTCAACATAACCTATTTCGCATAACCGGCTCGTTCTTTAATCCAGGACCATATGCTTGCTATGTCGCGACTATTTTGCCTATGGCATTCTATTTCGCACTGAAATATCAGATTTGTAACAAAGTTAAATTCCATGCCCGTAATATTCCGTTATATTTTCTTTGGATAATTTCTATACTTACTGTCAGCGTTTCTGTTTTAGTTTTACCGGCAGCAATGAGCCGTATTTCATGGATTGCCACGATCGGAGGATGTGGTTTTGTTTTACTGTTCTTTTTTGCTGAAAACAGAAAAGTAAAATCATTCATTGCTTCAAATAAAAAAAAGGCCGCTCTTATAGCCTCCATCGCATTGTGCCTAATTACTGCAGGAGGCGCCGGAATGTATTATCTTAAAAAAGATTCAGCCGATGGACGAACGCTCATTTGGAAAAATACAATTAAACTGATCAAACAAAATCCGATGGGGGTTAGTATTGGAAACTTTTCTGGTAGCTATGGAAATATACAAGCTGCCTATTTTGAAGCCGAAAAGAGGACGGATGATGAAAAACGTGTTGCAGGCAATCCTGAATATGCCTTTAATGAATATCTGCAAATATGTGCTGAGCAAGGAATTATTGCCTTTTTACTTTTTATCGGTATCGTTGGCTATAGCTTATATATTGGCATCAAGCAAAAAAAGGTTGCGCCAACAGCGTCACTAATTGCTTTATTAATTGCTGCAAGTGCGTCATATCCATTCAGTGTGCTACCGTTTCTGATTGCGCTCGTTTTTCTACTCGCGCTTATCAACGATGGAGAAAAAGGCATTGCAATACCAAAGCCCGTATCCATAATATTTGCATTTTGCGGCCTTATTATTGTATTACTATGTCTATACAATCGCTACCCGACTTATGATGCTTACAAAAAATGGAATAAAATAAAAACGTCATACAATTCCGGAGACCACAAATATGCCGCAAACGAATATCGCAACATATACCCTCACTTATCCGATCAGATCCAATTCCTTTTTGAATTTGCGCAATGTTTGTCCCAATCAGAACAATACGAAGAAAGCAATCGTATTTTGGAAAAGGCCGTTAAAATAAGTTGCGATCCGATGCTTTATAACATCATGGGTAAAAATTTTCATGCCCTAAAACAATATGACAAAGCGGAACAATGTTTCATAAAATCATCCAATATTGTACCAAGCCGTCTTTATCCGCACTATCTGATGGCATTAATGTACATGGATGCCGGCGAAACGAAAAAAGCAAAAGATGCGGCACAGATAGTACTTACGAAAAAACCGAAAGTTCAATCCACCGCCATACGTGAAATGAGAACTAAAATGAGGAAAATATTTGATGCGGATTAAAAATATATTCAGAAAAGTAGGAAAAATTATTATTATTTTCATGATTATTGTGGTGCTTACCATAATCATGAAAGTTTTTTTGTTCGCATCGTTCAAAATACCCACTCCATCCATGGCACCCGCAATTATGGCCGGAGACCATATTTTAGTCAACAAATTGATATTAGGGCCAAGATTATACGAAAATTGGAGTTTTCTAAAAGGAAAAAAAACAAAGATGAAACGAATTCCAGGAATGCGTCGAGTGAAAAGAAATGATATCTTAGTTTTCGATTTTCCTTATAAAACAAATACTCCGAATAAAATCAGGCAGGGAGGAAATTTGTTTTATGTGAAACGTTGTGTTGCGATTCCGGGCGATACATTCTATATTGAAAATGGCATTTACAAGGTGGAAGGAGTAAATGAAGGATTAGGACATATCGAGCGACAATTGGAATTATCAGAAAGAAATGAAGATTCATTCAGTGAAGAGCTTCGCAATGTCTTTCCGAAAGATACCACCCGCCTCCGATGGACAATCAAAGATTTTGGGCCGTTGTATATTCCGGCAAAAGGCGATAATATCGAAATAGACAGCATATCGGTCTTATTATACAAAAACCTGATTGAATATGAATCGGGAAAGGATATTTCCACAAAGGACGGAATTATTTACCTTGGTGATTCCGTCATATCTGATTATACATTTCAACAGGATTATTACTTTGTCGCCGGCGACTGGATATTCGACTCCATAGATTCTCGCTATTGGGGACTATTGCCTGATGATCTTGTGATCGGAAAAGCGACAATCGTTTGGAAATCGCAGGACATGAAAACCGAAAAATACAGATGGAACCGATTTTTCAAAATTATAAAATAAACATGAATATAACCACTCAAATGATGAAGTATAATATATATCAGATTAAATTATTATTATTTTTATCTTTTCTGTTTACGGGCTGTCAGCGCTATCCAAATGATGTGGAAAATGTATTGAAACATGCCGGTGACAATCGGGCAGAATTGGAGAATGCGTTGGAATCTTTCCGTATGCAGCCTGCGGATAGTCTTCAATATAATGCAGCCTGTTTTCTGATAGCAAATATGCAAAGACATTATTCGTGGGATACTTCCTCCCTATATTTATACAGGAATATGCTCATTGATCTAGATTCAATGTTGACAGCTTCCATCAGCAACCGAAAGGTGATTTCTGATCGATGGGGTAACATTATTGGTAAACGTCCTTTACAAAAACATGTATATGGCAAACGGTTTGCGGACTCGTATTACATATCAGGTAGCTTTCTTGTTAAAGACATCAATCTGGCAATAGACACCTGGTTAACGAACCCATACCGTGACAGTATCAGCCAGACAAACTTTTTTGAGTATGTACTCCCTTATCGCAAGCGGAAAGGATTGGCGCATGAAGATTGGCGAAGTTTTTTCTATAACAGACACCACCTCTACTTTCAGGAACTATACCCCCGGCCAGTTATGGAATTGGTCGACAGCCTCCTTTATCAGTATCATGAATTTTCGAATTTAGCCTTTGGTTCTTTTAATTTTCCTTTTCTGAAATATGAAGATGTAATGCTAGCGCGACGCGGCATTTGTGAGACAAAGTGTTGGTTCAATACATTAACATTAGCTTCGGTTGGGCTCCCTGTCGCAGTGGATTTTGTTCCTTACTGGGCTAATCGAGACAACGGACATTCATGGAATAGTATTCAATGGGGAAACACATTTTATGCCTTCGAACCATTTTGGGATGTTAACCGGTGGAAATACAAGGCCTTGTTTAACAATCAATACGATCAGGATGAATGGGGAAAGTTTCGTATAGCAAAAATTTATCGTTACACCTACCGCGCACATACTGATGGCCCTGGTTTTGATAAAGAAATGAATCCCCAAAACGTTCCTCCTGAATTCTTCGAGGCGGAGCGCATGGATGTTTCACAACAATATTTCTTAACAACAGATGTGAAGTTATCGTTGGAAAATCAAAAAGAAAACGACCGGTATGCCTGGTTGTGTGTGTTCAACAACAACCGGTGGGTTCCTGTACAATGGGGAATGAACAAAAAAAAATCCCCAACTTTCAAAAATATGGGAAGAGATATACTTTATTTACCAGCTTATTATCGCATGGGAAATGTGATTCCGGCAGGAAGCCCCTTTATCCTCAATGCAGATGGAAACATACGTAAGATAGAGCCGTCGAATGATACAGAAAACATTTCTGTTACACAAACATCTTTTGAACGCCCTTCTGATAAGCGACTTGGCCGTTCTTTAGTTGGCAGCAAGATACAAGGAGCAAACAAACCGGACTTTTCGGATGCAACTACTTTAACTTTGGTTGATCAACCGGTACAATTTTCAATGGTAACATTGATATCAGACGTTTCAAAATTCAAATATGTACGTTTCGTATTCCCCAATAAAGAGGTAGTTGCCAATAGGAGTTTACATAACAACAGGATCAATGCATACGGAAATATTGCAGAATTAATCTTTACCGATGATCAAGAAAATAGCATCACAGGAAATGTGATCCATTCACCTGGTGTTGATCATGGAAATACGTTGTTGGCATTCGACCATCAACCCTACACTTCCATGAAAGGAATTAATATAGATAGCTTTCCTCCTAATAAAATAGAATGGGTTGGCTTAGAATTGGAGCAGCCGACCCGTATAGGCAAAGTAACCGTCATGCCCGGAAATGATGATACGTACCTGTTTTATGGAGCTACCTACGAATTGAGCTATTGGCGCAATGGCAGATGGCAACCATTGGGAAAACAAAAAGCGTTAACAGCTTCACTCTCGTTTACAGGTGTGCCCCGCAATACGCTTTTGCTGTTGTCATGCCCCGAATTACAACTTAAAGTTCGGCCTTTTACATACGAAAACGGAAAACAAATATGGTGGTGAAATTTTCAAGAAACAAACTTTAACACATTAGGAAAACCATGCTTACGAAATTATCGTATATTCGCAAATCAAATATTTAATATCATGATGAACTGGAAATTCATTGCAGGGGTATTCCTGATCTGGGGGTTGACCGGCTGCGGACAGAAAGAAGATAGCAAAGGCGGCAAAGAGGAAGCGTCGATCGAAACGGTTCTGCCCACCGAAGAAGCGGAAGTGCGAACCGAAACGCTACGCACGGTTGATTTCGAGCATGAGCTTGTCAGTAACGGGCGAATCAGCGCGCAACAAATAGCCGAACTACAGTTTGTTTCTACCTCGGCAGGAAATGTTCCGGTAAAAATATTCGTTAAGAACAGTGACCATGTAGCTGCAGGAACCGCAATCGCCATACTTGACACATTCCAGATGTCGAACGGCTATTTGCAAGCGGAGGACAATCTGCAGAAAGCCTATCTCGAACTACAAGATGTGCTGATCGGACAAGGTTATTCGCTTGCCGACTCCGCCTCCATCCCGGAGGACGTTTTTAAGTTAGCTAATATCAGAAGCGGATACAACAATGCCAAAATCCAATATGATCTGGCAAAATATAACCTCAATAACGCGATACTTCGCACGCCTATCGCCGGTACGGTCGCCAATCTTTTTTCAAAACCTTATTGTGCGATCGACGCGTCGGAGCCTTTTTGCACAATCATTAGCGAAGGGCAACCGGAAGTCGACTTCCGGATTCTTGAAAATGAATTACCGCTGATAAAAGCCGGAGATAAAGTAAAAGTTCAATCATACGCCTCACCCGATATTGAATCTACCGGCAGTATCGCAAGTATCAACCCAAGTGTGGACAAGGATGGTACCGTAAGGGTGAAAGCATACGTGCAACCCCATGCTAAGGTATTCAATGGGATGAATGTACGTATCAGCGTATTCCGTTCCTTAGGTAAACAATGGGTCGTACCGAAAACCGCTGTCGTATTACGCACAGGCAAACAGGTCGTATTTGCTTACAAAGACGGCAAAGCAGCATGGAACTATGCCGATACGGGACTGGAAAATGCGACACATTACACCATTACCAGCAAAACACTTCAGGAAGGTGATGAAATCATCGTAAGCGGCAACGAGCATCTGGCGGACGGAACGAAAGTGAAACTAATGGAAGATTAATGGTTAAATTTTTGATACAACGGCCAATTGCCGTATTGATGGCGTTTCTGGCGATGGTAATCATCGGATTGATTACTTATTTTACCCTGCCTGTATCGCTATTGCCGGATATTCCGATTCCGGACATGACCGTACAGGTTTCGATGCCCAACAGTTCAGCGCGTGAGATGGAAAATACGGTAGTAGCCACTTTACGCAGGCAGCTGATGCAGGTAACCAAACTGCGGGATATCCGGAGTGAAACGCGCGACGGTAGCGCGCAGGTAAACCTGCGTTTTGATTACGGCACAAACATAAACTTAGCTTTTATTGAGGTAAATGAAAAAATAGATGCGGCTATGAATTATATGCCGCGCGACTTGGAACGGCCACGTGTCATCAAAGCCAGTGCGACGGATATCCCGGTATTCTACCTCAACCTGACACTAAAAAACGATGAAAAATACGGAACTACAGAAACTGAACGTTTTCTCGCGATGAGCGAATTTGCGGAGAATGTGATCAAACGCCGCATCGAACAGTTACCCGAAGTAACAATGGTTGATGCCACAGGCGTGGTTTCAAGCCAGGTACAGATCATGCCGGACATGAACAAACTCGAAATCGCCGGCATCACGCTTTCGGATATAGAAACAGCAATAAACAACAATAACATTGAAGCCGGAAGCATGATTATTCGTGACGGATATTATGAATACAACGTCAAGTTTTCGTCACTGTTGCATACGGCCGAAGATATTGAAAATATTTACCTGCGTCAATCGGACCGTATCTACCAACTGAAAGATCTCTGCTCCATAAAAGTGGTTCCGGAAGAAGAACGCGGCTTTTCTGTGGTAAATGGTAAACGCGCTATTACGCTCGCAATCATCAAGCAGTCGGCCGAAAACATGGATAATTTGAAAAAGTCATTGAATACTACCATTGACCATTTCCGGGATCTTTACCCTGACATCGAATTCACCGTAAACCGTAACCAAACGGAGCTGTTAGATTATATCATCTATAATCTCAAAGAAAACTTTGTTCTCGGTTTCATTCTGATCTGCATTGTCGCATTCCTGTTTCTCGGTGATGCCAAATCACCGACAGTTATTGGAATAAGTATGATCGTATCACTGATCGTATGCTTTCAGTTTTTTTACTTCTTTGATAAATCATTCAATATCATTTCTTTATCCGGACTTATCCTCGCATTGGGTATGATGATTGATAATTCGATCATCATTACCGATAATATAGGACAGTATCGCGAACGAGGCCTATCCCTCGAAGATGCCTGTATAAAAGGGACAACAGAAGTTATAACGCCAATGCTAAGTTCTATGCTGACAACAATAGCCGTCTTTCTGCCGCTTATTTTCCTCAGCGGTATCGCCGGAGCTATTTTTGTAGATGAAGCTTTCTCTGTTTCAATAGGGCTTCTTGTTTCATACTTCACAGGAATCATGTTCTTACCTGTATTGTACAAATTAGTCTACGCAAAAAACTTCACAAAACGCAACTTGGGTGACAAGATCCGCCGGTATCAGGAAGGTAGCAACCGGGGGCTTTTCCGATGGTATGATCAGTGGATTGATTTTGTATTTGCGCATAAAACCCTCTGTGCCGTTTTTATCATTGTGTCACTTCCTCTTTGTATACTGATGTTCAATGTCATTCCTAAATCAGGCATGCCGGCTGTCGACCAGGTAGAATTGTTGACACATATTGACTGGGGAGAAAATATCCATTTAGACGAAAACCAAAAACGTATCAGCGCTCTTTGCCATGAAATCGATCCGTTGACATTGGAACATTCCGCTTACATCGGACGCCAGCAGTTCATCTTAGATAATGATCAAAAAATGCCATCGTCCGAAAGCGAATTGTATATTAAAGCAGAAAACGCGCGAATGGCAGAAAAAGCGCAGGAAAAAATATATACATGGATTAAAAATAATTATCCCCTTGCAGTCACATCGTTTGCCCCTCCGGAAACGATATTCGAAAAAATATTCATTACCGGTGAGTCCGACCTGATAACCGAACTTTATCCGCGCAATAGGGAAAGTTCTCCCGAAGCGGCAGAGATTCGCAGGATCGAACAACAGTTGGAAAAAATTACCGGCGAGCATTCCGAAGGAGTTACTTTCGACGAAGAGATAAGCATACACATCGATCGTGAAAAGTTGTTGCTTTACAACGTGGATTATAACGAGATCTACCGCCTACTGAAAACGGCATTCCGTGATAACCAAGTAGCCACATTACGCTCATACCAACAGTATCTTCCCATAAGCATAGCAGGAGAAGAACAAACCATCCATGAAGTGATCAGCCAAACGCTTATCCGCGCGAACGCGGGTTCTTCGGGAGAACAGCAACAAATACCACTCAGTTTTTTTATTACAGCAACTACCACAGAAGGCCTGAAATCGATTGTAGCCGGTAAAAACGGCGAATACATTCCTGTTTCCTACCAGAAAGTGAATGATCCGGAGGGGCTGATGAAAAAAACAAAAGAAGAAGTCAGCAATATGAAATCGTGGGATGTCAGTTTTTCAGGCAATTACTTTTCAAATAAAAAAATGCTCAGCGAACTGGCAGTTATCTTATTGATTTCCATCCTGCTGATGTACTTCATCCTCGCGGCACAATTCGAAAGCTTCCTGCAACCGCTGATTGTTTTGATAGAGATACCAATAGATATTTGCTCCGCGTTAATCTGCCTTTGGGCGTTCGGTCATACGCTGAACCTGATGAGTGCGATCGGTATTGTCGTAACCTGTGGTATCATCATCAACGACTCGATCCTGAAAATCGACATGATTAACGAATTACGTAAAAAGGGCGTTCCGGTAATCGAAGCGATCCACACCGCAGGACACCGCCGCCTCCGGGCAATTCTGATGACATCCCTGACTACCATCATCGCCATGGTTCCGATGATGTTTTCTTTCGATTTGGGTTCGGAAATCCAGAAGCCACTTGCCATAGCCATGATTTCATCCATGATTGTCGGTACATTAGTCAGTCTTTATCTTATCCCATTAGTATACTGGAAAATTTATGACCGACGTTCGTCGAACAAATTGACAATGAGCGACCAAAGGTCGCCAAACAAGGAGGAGCGAAATGACTAAAACGGATCGACCTCGTGTGGTGAGCCGTTTCGTCAGTGAAGGCAGCGTCAAAAATCTATGCTGTTTGAGCGAAGCGAGTTACATAGATTTTAGCTGGCGGAACGTCCGACGAAATGAGCGAAGCACACGAAGTCTTGCTTTTTTGGTACTTTTTTAGCAAGAAAAAAGTACAACGTTAAACAATTAAACGAATAAATATATGTTTTTTAGAAATTTATTGACTATCCTTTTCTTTTCTCTTGCCTTGATACCTATATTAGGGCAGAATAGGGTTTTAACGGAAACCCCCATTACCCTGACATTAGAACAAACGATCACGTTAGCAGCCGACAGTTCGCTTGAAGCATTCCGTTCGAAAAATATTTATATGTCGAGTTACTGGGAACACCGCGCGTTCAAAGCCGGACGCCTGCCAAGCCTGACATTAAACCTTACGCCGGGACAATATAACCGCACCATCGTCAAACGCTATGATTCGGAAACCAATCTCGATACATACCGTCAGCAACAGGCTTTTGAGGCATACGGAGGGCTTTCAGTCGTACAAAATTTTGATTTATTAGGGGGAACTTTTTTTCTCAATACCAATCTCGACTACCTGCGTAACTTCGGTGACAATACCGAAACGCAATACACATCTATTCCGGTACGTATCGGCTATAGCCAGGATCTCTTAGGATATAACGCGTTCAAATGGGAAAAGCAAATTGAACCGCTGAAATATGAAAAAGCTAAAAAACAACTGGTTTACGATCTGGAAAATACCGCCGGGTTAGCTGCCGAACATTTCTTTAACTTAGCAATGGCACAAGCGGAATACGATCTTGCCGATGAGAATGTACGTAATACGGATACACTCTATCGCATAGGCGAAGAACGCTATAAGATCGCGGCAATCAGCCAATCGGATCTGTTGACACTGAAGTTAGACCGCATCAATGCGACCAACTCGCTGAAAAACAAAAGTATAGAACTCAAACGTGCCATGTTCGCCCTCAATTCATTTCTGAATATGGACAAAAATACACCCATACATCTCAGGCTTCCAAGCTATCCGAAATCAATGGACATATCATCCGAAAAAGCATTGGCGGAAGCGCGCGATAACAATCCGGAACTATTAGGATACAGGCAGAATATTCTCGAGAGTCAGCGCAATGTAGATAAAACAAAAAAAGAATCCATGTTTAACGCTTCCATATTAGCCAGTGTCGGTTATAACCAGGTGGCAGGATCACTTTCTGATGTTTATCGCGATCCGTTGCGTCAGGATATTGTTTCGCTGAGTATATCCATCCCTCTTATAGACTGGGGTGTACGAAAAGGAAAATACAATATGGCTAAAAATAATCTCAATGTGACAGAGATTACGGCACGTCAGGGAGAAGTCAAAATAGAAGAAGATGTGATCATGACAGTTGGCGACTTCAATATTCAGAAAGACCTGATCGCATCCGCCGAAGAAGCGCTCGTGATAGCCGATGATGCTTATGCAAAGACACGCCAGCGTTTCGTAATCGGCAAAGCGGATATCAACACGCTCACACTTTCCCGCCAACGCCAGCAGGAAGCGAGACGTAATTACATCTCCACCCTCGAAAATTACTGGGTTAGTTATTTCAAAATAAGAAAATTAACATTATATGATTTCGAATACAATATGCCAATATCAGAAACAGTGGAATTGATAATTAACAATTGACAATTGAAAGAAACGCCCCGAATATCGGCATTCACGGTCATCGTCGCGTTTGTGGCGATCTCTCTGATTGGGTTAGCAGTTATACCGTCATTGACGGTAAAGCTGTCGCCTTCGCGCACATTACCCAGCCTCACCGTTAGCTTCAATATGCCGGGCAATTCAGCGCGCATCGTTGAGATGGAAGCCACATCGAAATTAGAGGCGATGCTGACTCGCATCACCGGGGTCAAAAATATCAAATCGACCTCCGGCAACAACTATGGTAGAATTACGCTGGAGCTTGATAAACATGCATCGATGGACATGGTACGTTTCGAGGCCTCGACCATCATACGCCAGACATGGCCCAATCTCCCCTCTTCCACTTCTTATCCTACAATCTATGTGAACCGCCCCGACGAAGAATCGGCGCGCCCGTTCTTAGTGTATAATATCGACGCCATGGTCTCGCCGATCACCATACAACAATATGCGGAAGAACATATAAAACCCATATTAGCGCAACTTCCGGGCATATACAAAATAGAGGTATCCGGAGCGACACCGATGGAGTGGTTACTCGAGTATGACATCAGCCAATTAGACGCGCTTGGTATTACCGTCAACGATATCCGCAAAGCGGTGGAATCTTATAACCGGAAAGAATCATTGGGAATGGTTATGCTCGAAAACAATGAGCATGATAAACGCTATATGCGCCTCTCGTTATCCACGGAAACGGTAAACAAGTCAAAAGGATTTCATGCCGAAGACATTTTCTTGGCGGATAAAAACAACCATATCATACGTCTTGATAAATTAGTCAGCGTGATACACCGTGAAGAACCTCCGAGCAGCTATTACCGGATAAACGGGTTAAACTCCATCTATCTGTCGCTCACCGCAACCGAAGATGCCAATCAGCTGCGTCTCAGCAAATCCGTTAAAGAAGAAATAGCGCAAATCAAACAACTGCTACCCAAAGGATATGAAATGCATATCAATTATGACGCCACGGAGCATATTGACAATGAATTGAATAAGATCTACTTTCGTACAACCCTTACGATACTCATTCTTCTTCTTTTCGTTTTCCTGACGACTTTTAACGTACGTTATCTGCTGCTCATCATACTGAGCCTGTTTTTCAATGTCTCCATCGCTTTTATTTTTTACTACCTGTTTGGTTTAGAAATACAGATCTACTCTTTAGCCGGCATCACCATATCATTAAGCCTTGTGATTGATAATACGATCATTATGGCTGACCACTACATGCGTAACCGCGATCGGAAAGTCTTCCTCTCAATACTTGCCGCCACACTTACGACCGTTGGAGCGTTGGCAATGATCTTCTTCTTAGATGAAAAAATCCGGCTAAACCTCCAGGATTTTGCGGCTGTGGTAATGATAAACCTGATGGTGTCACTCGCAGTTTCATTATTCCTCGTTCCGGCAGCTATCGAAAATATAAATGTCAGGAAGAAATTCAAACGCTTCCGGTTCAAACACCTGCATTTTTCACCTAAAAAAATCATCGTCTATTTTGACAAGTTCTATTTCCTGATCATCAAATTCCTGTTTCGATTCCGGCCTGTAGCATTTATACTATTACTATTAGCTTTTGGAACTCCGGTCTTTATGCTTCCGGATAAGATTGAAGGAGAAAGCAAATGGGCCGAGCGTTATAACAGCATTGCGTCATCCTCTAATTTCAAGGAAAAGATTCGTCCGGCGATCGAAAAATCACTTGGCGGCACACTTCGCCTGTTCACACAAAAAGTATACAACGGCAGCTATTTCACACGCAATGACGAAACCATTCTCACCATCTCCGCGTCAATGCCCAACGGAACCACCATTCAGCAGATGGACCGCCTTATCCGGCAGATGGAAAGTTATCTGAGCCAGTTTAAAGAGATACGCCAATTCCAGACAAGCATCTATAATCCACGGCGCGCGAATATCCAGGTATTATTTATCAAAGAAGCCGAAAGAAGCGGCTTTCCATATCAATTAAAAAGTAACGTCATATCTAAAGCGTTGCAGCTTGGAGGAGGAAGCTGGGGGGTGTACGGACTGCAGGATCAGGGGTTCAGTAACGACGTATCTGAACATGCGGGAAGCATGCGTGTGAAAGTATACGGATACAACTACGATGATCTGTATCTTCACGCCGACTCGCTCCGCGAACGCTTACTAACTTATCGCCGTATCAAGGAAGTACATATTAATTCGCAGTTTTCCTGGTACAAAGAGAATTACTTAGAATACATATTCAGCCTCAACCGGCAACGCATGGCAGCCGAAAACATACGTCCGTATGAACTATATGCATCAGTAAGCCCTGTATTCGGACGCGATATCAACTGCGGATATGTAAGCGGCGACGAACAGATTGAATATATAAAAATGTCGTCTAAACAAAGCCGCCTTTATGATTTATGGAGCCTGAGCAATATGAGCCGCTCCATGAATGGGAAATATTATAAGGCAGGCGAACTCACAACGATCGCAAAAACACAGACACCGCAAAATATCGTAAAAGAAAACCAGCAATATGTGCTTTGCCTGCAATACGAATATGTCGGTTCCGCGCAACAAGGAAATAAAATTCTTGAACGCGAACTCAAACAATTCAACAAAGACCTGCCTTTAGGATACTCCGCAGAAAGCGAAAGCGGATACTACTGGTGGAACAAGAAGGACAACAAACAATATCTTTTTCTTAGCCTAGTCATCCTGATCATCTTCTTCATGACATCCATATTGTTCAACTCCCTCAAACAGCCGCTCGCGATTATATTCGTCATACCGGTCTCATACATAGGGGTATTCCTGACATTTTACTTATTCAAACTAAATTTTGACCAAGGCGGCTTCGCCGCGTTCGTATTATTATGCGGCATCACGGTCAATGCAAGTATATATCTGATAAACGAATATAACCGGATTCTGAGCTGCAAGCCACTGATGAATCCGGTAAAAGCATATATAAAATCATGGAATATAAAAATTGTGCCGATATTCCTTACTATCATCTCAACCATCCTCGGCTTTATCCCGTTCATGATCGGATTAGACAAAGAGGCGTTCTGGTTTCCGCTCGCGGCCGGTACGATCGGCGGATTATCCATGTCGCTCGTCGGAATTTTCTTATATCTGCCGCTATTCCTGATTAAACGAAGGATCGTTATCCCCAAACGCCCGCGCAAAAAACGCAAAAACTAACAGAATTTTGCTAATTTTGCGGAATGATGACACCATTTTTAAAACAAATAGCGAAGCTTTTCTATGATAAATACGGAGCGGACGTACGTCGTTTAGCATTTGTATTCCCAAACAGGCGTTCAGGTATATTCTTTCGGAAATATCTGTCGGAAGTCGCCACCAAGCCAATATTCTCACCTTCCATCCTGACAATCAACGATCTGTTCCACAAACTAAATCCTAAGCAACAGGCCGACCATATTAAACTGCTTTTTCTGCTTTACGAGATCTACATTCGTCAGAGCGGATCAGAAGAAACCTTTGACGATTTTGTCTATTGGGGAGAAATGCTCCTGAATGACTTCGACGACATCGACAAATATTTAGTCGACGCAAAACAGCTTTTTACCAATGTAACCGATTTGAATAACATTGATAAAGAATTTTCATTCCTGAAACTACCGCAGATTCAGGCTATACGATCGTTTTGGTCATCATTCCAACCGGAAAGTGATGATTCGAACAAACAGTTCTTCCTGCGGGTCTGGGAATTACTATATCCCATTTATACGGAACTACGAGAAACGCTCATGGCGGAAGGTTTTGCCTACGAAGGAATGATTTATCGCGAGGTCATAGAACACTTTGGAAAGTTCAGTAAATTGCCATACGAGAAAATAGTCTTTACCGGGCTGAACGCACTGACAAAAGCAGAACAGGAACTTTTGAAATTGCTAAAAAAACAGGAAATTGCCGATTTTTACTGGGATTATTCTTCGGAAAAGATCAAAGACGAAGACAACCGAGCTTCATTCTTCATGAAAGAAAATATCAACCAGTTCCCTTCGGAACATACACTACCTGAAGAAGAACCGGTCGACACACAGTTTGAGATCATCGGCATACCATCACGTATTGGTCAGGCTAAACAAATCTACCCGATACTTGAAAAATTATCCGGAAACAAAAAAATGACATCCGAAGAAGCGTTGCAAACGGCGATCGTATTGCCTGATGAACAATTGCTCCTTCCCGTACTTAATTCCATCCCGGAACAAATCTCGCGGATAAACGTGACAATAGGTTATTCATTATCAGGCACGCCTGTCGCTTCACTAATGGATTACCTGCGATCACTGCAGAAAAATATACGAAGAACAGAGCATGATACAATGTTTTATCACCGGGATGTGATCGCCGTATTGCGCCATAAATATGTATCATCCGTATGCCCTGCGGAAGCAGCCGGAATTATTAAAGATATCACCGAACGCAATCAGGTTTATATCTCCATATCAGCTTTAAGCATTACCCGGTTATTGAAATTATTATTTTCCGCACCTTCGACAGCGATGGAAATTTCAGATTATCTGACAGCGGTCCTCAAGGAACTTAATGCCCGCCTCTCCGCAACCGAAGATAAAAAAAGTACAACTTCGGATAACCCGACAAGCCTGTTTCCGGAAGCCCCCCAAACAGATAATGAAACGATAGACGAGGAGGATGCTACGATTAATGCCAATGCGCTTGAACAGGAATTTATTTTCCACTATTATACGATGGTCAACCGGATGCGGGAGATGATGCGGGAAACGAAAACAGAGATGTCTTCCGACACCTATTTCAAGTTATTGAAACAAATGACGGATTTTATCAAAATTCCCTTTTACGGTGAGCCTTTGTCCGGATTACAAGTCATGGGAGTTCTTGAAACCCGTGTACTTGATTTTGAAAACCTAATCATCCTGTCGGTCAACGAGGGTATATTCCCTGCAAAAAGCGCGGCAAGCTCTTTCGTTCCCTATCATTTACGACGTGGATTCGGACTGCCAACTCCGGAACATCAGGAAAGTGTCTGGGCCTATCATTTCTATCGTATGATCCATCGCGCTAAACATGTCACGATGCTTTACGATACGCGCGCCAACGGACTGCAAAGCGGAGAAGTAAGCCGCTTTGCACACCAATTGAAATATCACTACAAAACTCCGATACAACAAAAACTATCTGTCTACAATGTATCATCATCACATGTAGAACCGTTTAAAGTCGATAAAGACGAGGAGGTGATGCGCTCACTTGCGGCTTACGAAACAGAAAGAAGCCTTTCAGCCAGCGCGATTAACACCTACCTTGACTGCCCGCTTAAATTTTATCTTTCTGTTATCAAAGGTATTGACGAAGAAGATGCCGTCAGCGAAACACTCGAACATGATACATTTGGGACCATACTCCACCGGGTAATGGAGTTATTGTATAAGCCTCTCTGCGAAAAAATCGTCACGGCAGATCTGTTGAAGCTTGCGGCACAGGAGAAGAATATGACGGAAACGATACAACAAGCTTTCGCCAAAGATTTTTTCCACACGGAAGAACCGCGCCCACTTATCGGACAAGCTTATCTCTACGGCGAAACAATACGTAAATATGCCTGCAAAATTTTAGAACAGGATCGTTCACTGACCCCTTTCCGGTATATCGGATCGGAAAAACTTTTCCTTAGAACGCTTGAGATTACCAACGGTCGCAAAATACGCATCAAAGGCTTTATCGACCGGATTGACAATATTAACAATACCATACGTATCATTGACTACAAAAGCGGCAAACCGTCGGCTCTGACATTCGACACGATGGAAAGCCTGTTCGATATAACACAAAAAGACCGCAGGAAAGCAATTATGCAGGTTTTCCTGTATGCCTGGGTATATGCTTCGGAAAACGAAGAAAAACAAATACAGCCGGCTGTCTATTACACGAGAAATCTATTCAAACAGGGAGATTTTGATCCCACCATACGTCAGGTAAACGGAAAAGAAAAAGCGGTTATAGATAAATTCGAAAACTATCGCAACGAATTTGAAGACAGTCTGAGAATCTGTTTAGATGAAATGTTTGATACCGGTAAACCTTTTACCCAGACACCGAACGCGAGACACTGCGAATATTGCTCTTTCAAAGGAATATGTGGCAGATAGCTATAATACCATTCGATTCCATTACCGAAATAAAAAAATCCGAAACCTGCTTTACACAAGGTTCCGGATTTTTTATTAGAATAATATTTCTTTTTATTCACTTGGTTTTAGTACCGGAGAAGAGACATACTGTCGATTAAGATACTCTATGACTTCTGCCGTAATATTAAAAGCATCATCTGCGTAAAGAATATTGTCATTCATCTTTCCGTAAACCATTTGATACCCTTTGCCTTTATTAAACTCTCGTAATTGTGAGATAATCGTCTTGCGCAAGTCTTCATTCATACTGAACTGCTCCTCAGAAAACTCCTGAGACAACTGAACTTCAAGCTTTTGTAAATCTTCTTGTTTTTTCATAACACGCTGGTATTCAGACTGAGCTCTTTCTTGTGAAAGAAACGCACCGGTTTCATATTTACGTTGAAACTCAGCAACTTCAGACTGTAATTTACGCGTTTTTTCAGTCAGATTAGCACGTGAATTTTCATACTTTTTAGTCATTTGTTCATTCAAATCCATCGAATACGTATAATTCGATATCAGAGAATCAACATCAATATATGCTATCGGCATAACATTTTCCGATGCTGCTCCATCCCCCGAAACAACCGCATTCGTATCCGACGACTTTTTCCCCCCCGACAACTGGAGAATAAATAAAACAACTACGGCAACAGCAAGTACCGCTTCAATCGCATAATGTAATTTTTCCTTCATATCCAATATTATAAACTTTTACTTCTTAATTCAAAATTCCCTTTGCATTCGTTCGAAAAGATTTTCCTGAAGACCCGCTTCGAAGTCCTGAGTCTGAGCGCATTTAATTCCGTTCTTACGTAATGTGGGATTAGACCCGACATGCGTATTAGGAAATTTACCATTTTTCTTCAATAAAATATTTGCACAAAGCAGAGTAAGGCAAATAAGAAGAATTATTACACTCAACATTAAAACTTCAAGCATTTATTTTTATATTTGTGGACGCAAAGATAAGAGATTAAATAATTGTACGACACTTTTGAGGTAAATAATTCATCATTTTTCAAACAAGATTACACAAATTGAGTAAAATTAACAATTAGTTTTCAATCCTAAAATATAAATATATATGACTATTAAAGATTTAGAGCCAAAAATTGTATGGAAATATTTCCATGAAATCACTCAGGTACCACGACCATCTAAAAAAGAAGGTAAGATCATAAAGTACATCGAAGAGGTTGCGGCAAAAAACAAGATCGAAATTAAAAAAGACAAAGCCGGTAATCTCCTGTTATTCAAGCCAGCAACAAAAGGTTATGAAAAATTACCGACTGTCATCCTACAAGCTCATTTAGATATGGTCTGTGAGAAAAACAACGATGTAACCTTCGACTTTGATAAAGATCCGATTAAAACGGTGGTTGACGGAGAATGGTTGCGTGCTGCAGGAACAACCCTCGGGGCGGATAATGGTATTGGGGTAGCTGCGGCTTTAGCTGTTATTACATCGAAAGACATCGAACACGGACCTATAGAATGCCTGTTCACGGTTGATGAAGAAACCGGACTTACCGGAGCCAAAGCGATCAAAAAAGGCTTCATGACAGGAAATATCCTGCTTAATCTTGATAGCGAAGATGAAGGCGAGATTTTTATGGGATGCGCCGGAGGAAAAGGCACCGTCGCCACATTCGAATATAAAGCTGTACCGGCCCCGGCATCCAATCAGTTTTTCCGGATAACGGTTACAGGTCTTAACGGCGGACATTCCGGTGGAGACATCCATAAAGGACTTGGCAACGCGAACAAAATACTCGTGCGCTTTCTTTATCAGTTACAGGAAAAATATTCATTCAACCTGGCGGAAATACAAGGCGGAAACCTGCACAACGCGATCGCACGCGAAGCATACGCCATCATAGGAACAGCACCCAAGAACCGTGAACCGATACGCATCATGTTAAATAATTTTGCCGTCGACATCGAAAACGAATTGAAACGTGTCGACCCGAATGTCAAACTGATCATGGAGACAACGGACAAACCGAGAAAATGCCTCCCGAGAACATTGAAAGAAAAGCTGATCTACTCATTACTCGCATGCCCACATGGAGTAATAGGCATGAGCCATGAAATGGAAGGGCTTGTTGAAACATCAACGAACCTCGCTTCAGTCAAAATGGCCGGTTCCACAAAGATTATAGTAGGAACAAGCCAGCGTAGTTCAACAGAATCCGCAAAAGAAGCGATTGCGGATCAGGTGGCATCCGTATTCCGCTTAGCCGGTGCGAAAGTTGAGCATGGTGAAGGTTATCCGGGATGGGCGCCTAATCCGGACTCCAAAATATTGAAAGTCGCACAAAAAAGCTACAAGAAGCTATTCAAAAAAGACGCGAAGATAATGGCTATACATGCAGGACTTGAATGCGGACTATTCCTCGAAAAATATCCCCAGTTGGACATGATTTCGTTTGGCCCGACATTGCGAAGCGTACACTCTCCCGACGAACGCATCGAAATAAAAACAGTCGACCTATGGTGGAAACATCTTCTTGATATACTGAAATCAGTGGAGAATTGACAACATTCTGTCGTTTCACAAAGTGAAACAATTGACAACCGAAAGTCACTCAGTGAGGTGACAGAAATGACCGACCTCGTGTGGTGAGCCGTTCCGTTAGTGGAGACAGCGTCAAAAATCTATGCTGTTTGAGCGAAGCGAGTTACATAGATTTTAGCTGTCGGAACACCCAACGGAATGAGTGAAGCGCGCGAAGTCTTGATTTTTATCAAGAAAAAAGTACAACAAGCAATAAACAAACCAAAAGCCCGTTATTACAAAAAACAAATATAGATTATGGAGAAAAAATCCTTCATAGCATGGGCAATAGGTTTGATAGTAGTCTTAATGGCAGGGTGTAACGATATAGATGATTATTCTGTAAGCCCCAATCACCAACTTTCATTCTCGACTGATACGTTATCATTTGATACCGTATTTACGACTATTGGCTCTTCTACAAGCTATTTCATGATATATAACAAGAACGATGAAGCGCTGAAAATTGATAAAATTTTGCTCGCCAGCGGTGGTGAAAGTGGATTTCGTATCAATGTGGACGGTCATAAAGGCGACTCTTTTAACGACATCCCTATATGGAAAAAAGACAGCCTGTATGTAGCGGTAGAAGTGACAGTAGACCCCAACAATGACAATACCCCGTTTCTCATACACGATTCGATCGTATTTATAACGAACGGAAGAGCACAATCCGTATTACTTGAAGCATACGGACAAAACGCGTATATCTTAAAAGGTGGAACCACTTTTGCCAAAGACACCACCCTTACCGCGGAGAGGCCTTACCTCATATACGACAGTATCATGATACCCGAGGGTGTAACTGTCAATATAGATAAAGGCGTATCCTTCTATATGCACAAAGACGCGAA
Organism: Tannerella sp.; assembly: GCA_031551825.1. Taxonomy (GTDB): domain Bacteria; phylum Bacteroidota; class Bacteroidia; order Bacteroidales; family Tannerellaceae; genus Tannerella. The sequence goes on from JAVBNB010000052.1 coordinate 70,452, forward strand.
ATGGCTGATTGACGGAACAATAAAAACCAATGGTACGCAGAACGAACCTGTAACATTCCGTGCCGACAGACTGAATGATTTCTCTTCAACAATATCATACGATAATATTTCCGCACAATGGAACGGTATGTTCTTCGGAGCCTCAAGCTTTGATAACGAGCTGAATTACACACTGATACGCAATGGAATTTCAGGACTTACATTTGAAGAATCGACTCCGGACAGAAAGAAAATCGACATCAAAGAGTCTCAAATAAAAAATATGGACGGAAACGTCCTATGGGCTGTCAACTGCTATATTGAAGCATCTAATACGGAATTTAGTAATGCCAGCGATTATCTTGTTCGGTTGTCTGGAGGAAAATATCAGTTCACACATTGTACGATGGCCAATTATATGCCTCCGGCTATGATAAGCAACAGCGCAACAAGATTTATACAAACTCTCACGCTTGCCGATAATATTGTATACACCGACAAAAATAAAAACGAAGAGAAACATTCGTTTCCGTTGCAGCAGGCATTTTTTGACAACTGCATCATCGACGGTAGCCTTTCTGCCGATACAACAAAAAGATACAGTGGAGAAATTATGTTTTCTACAAATGACCTCTACATCGACGGTAATGACGAACAATTCAATTATCGCTTCAATCACTGTGTTATGAAAACGAAAAAGGTGGATAATAACCGTTTTAATGAAGTTTTATTCGTTCAAAATCCGAAAGTCGATAGCCTGAAATATATAAAGAGCGATGGAAAAAACAAAGACGGAATATATGATTACGTATACGATTTCCGGCTGGCAAACGGATCTTTAGGTATCGGAAAAGCTGATCGTAGTATATCGGAACAATATCCGATAGACCGCTATGGAGTTAACCGCCTGACAAGTGAATTTGGACCATCTATCGGAGCTTACGAATACGTATCTCAGGAAGAGACTAAAAAATGAAAAATCGCTGGTCTTCAAATACAATCGCCGGTCTTCTGTGTTCCATCCTGCTATTGTATGGATGCTCCAATGCAAATTCACAAAGCAATTCGGAGCGCCAGCAACAAAAAATATCACATAGCAACGGAAAGTCAACAAAGCAAAACGACTTTAGTAGCAAAGAAGGTGATAATTATCAGGAAATCCGCGTCATGTTCTACAACGTAGAAAATCTGTTTGATACTTATGACGACCCAAAGAAACAGGACGATGATTTTCTTCCGGATGGGCAAATGCGCTGGACCCCGAATCGCTATTACCGCCATTTACGGAAAACAGCGCAGGTAATAAGCGCTATCGGTGAATGGGGAACACCCGCCTTATGCGGACTGTGCGAAGTTGAAAACGATAGCGTTCTTATACACCTGCTCAACCGTACCCCTCTCAAAGAACAACACTATAACTACTGCATCACAAAAGGGAGCGACAACCGCGGCATCAACAACGCGCTCATTTATCAGCGTGACAAATTCAAATACATCGGTCATTCGTCGGAACGCATCCCTTTTACAAATAAAAAGAAACGCTCGCGGGATATTTTGCATGTATGGGGAGATTTGATAAACGGCGAACGATTGAATTTATTCGTCTGCCATTTCCCTTCTCGCTCGGGAGGGGAAAAAGAAACAGAACAAGACCGGATTGATGCTGCGAAATTCCTCCGAAAATTATGCGATTCGTTATACAAAACAAATGCGGAATCAAACATTATAGTCATGGGAGATTTCAACGATACCCCCTCCGACAAAAGCATACATACCCTAACAAAAGGATCCAAAAACAAATACAACCTCATCAACCTGTTCGGTGATGCCGGAAAACTTAATTTTCACGGTTCCCACAAATTTCAGGGCGAATGGTCACAACTCGACCAGATGATGATAAGCCACAACTGGAACAAATATCTGAAAGAAGGAAGTCCGCGTATATTCGCACCCGATTTTCTGCTTACCAAAAAGAATAATCGTGGCGAACAAACTCCCCTGCGCAAATACGCCGGAAATATATACAAAGGAGGATATAGCGATCACTTACCAATCGTTGCCGACTTTTTATTACCTTTGCTGTCGGATAATTAGAAAAAACATGAACAAAATATTTGTTGCTATCGTAGCTTTTCTGTTCGCAGCAATGTTGCCTATACGAACAGAAGCGCAGCGCTTAGCAAACCCATTTGATTTCCCTATACAGCTGTCAGGCGGATTTTGCGATTTACGAGCCAATCACTACCATGCGGGCATTGATATTCGTACAAAATCCAGCGAAGGCCACGCCATGCATACCGTACAAAAAGGCTACATATCACGCGTATCCGTCAGTCCATGGGGATATGGGCTTGCTATCTATGTAACGCATCCCGATGACAACCTGATTACCGTTTACGGACACCTGCAACAATTTAACCACCGGATAGCTGAAATAGTAAAAGAGAAACAATATAAAAACGAAAGCTACAGCGTTGATATGACGTTCGATCCTGATCTTTTCCCCGTAAAACAGGGAGATTTAATAGGCTATAGCGGAAACTCCGGAAGTTCAGGAGGGCCTCATCTTCATTTCGAAGTACGTGATATGCAGACGGGTGAACTAATTGATCCTTTGATCTTTTACAAATCCTATATTCCGGATACACGCAAACCTTTAGTACGCGGACTTAAAATCTATCCAATCGAAGGCAAAGGTATGGTCAACGGAAGCAATAAGAAACAAAATATTGAATTCAAACTCGATAAAAACGATTATCCGACTATATCCGCAACAATAGAAGCATGGGGCGAAATCGGATTGGGAGTGAGAGCCATAGACCGTATGGACGGAACGGGATTTTCCTTCGGTATAAAAGATATTCTTCTGACAGTCGACAGCGTTGAAATGTTCCGGAGTCACACCAACCGTTTTTCTTTAGAAGAATCAAAATATATAAATAGCTATACGGATTACGAAGAATGGTCGAACACGCGTATATTTTACATAAAAACATTTGTCGATCCGGGAAACCGCACACAATTTATCGCAAGCCGGAATTCCGGCAAAATAAATATCAACGAAGAACGTATATATAACATACTCATCACCCTGACCGACATTTATGGAAATGACTGCAAAGTGCCAATAAAAATAAAAGGGAAAAAACAGGATATAACCCTACCTGATACTATTGGGACAAAACTTATGAGATGGTATGATTACAACTCATTCAGCGCCAAAGGTATTCGACTGATAATTCCCCGCAACAGTCTGTATAACAACACCTATATGCATTACAGTACATCTTTCACAAAAGGAGATTTTTCGTTGGCGCACACTTTACATAATTCTCCCGTTCCGTTACATACCCCCGCACAATTATCTATACGCATGGACAGTTCCTTCACATCAACAAATACTGATCAGTTCGGCATTGTACATATCTCCAGTCCAAATGGGAAAAGATCATGGATTGGAGGCGTATACCGCGACGAATGGATTGATGCGGAAATAAACGAACTCGGAACATATACGGTTGCGCGTGATACCACTCCACCGGTTATCAGACCGGTAGACCCCGGCAAATGGCGTGAAAAGCAGAAAATAAGCATTCGCATCACTGATGATTTAAGTGGCATTTCGACATATAGAGGAGAAATCAACGGAAAATACGCTCTCTTTGCACATGATGGTAAAAATGCATTGATCACCTATACGTTTGACAACGAAAGACTACATCCGGGCTACCACCGGTTAAAGCTAACGGTAACAGACAGGTGTGGAAATAAATCGACATACGAGTATTCTTTTACATGGTAAAATTTATGACATCAGGTAATCAGGATAAATATTTTTTTCATACCTTTGAATCGTTTTTTAAGTTTTTGACATAAACAATTTCATAATTATGGAAAACAAGGAATTAATAGATGAGGTTAGAAAAAAGGCAGAAGCATGGTTAGGTAAAGATTACGATGAAACGACACGTAATCAGGTACAAGCAATGTTGGATAACACCGATCCGACAGACCTGATAGAATCCTTCTACAAGGACCTCGAATTTGGAACCGGAGGCTTACGCGGTATAATGGGTGCAGGAACAAACCGCATGAACAAATATACCGTAGGAGCTGCAACACAGGGATTATCAAATTACCTGAAAAAAGAATTTGCAAGTCTCCCTGAAATAAAAGTAGTTATCGGCTATGACTGCCGTAACAACAGTCGTGAATTCGCGAAAATTTCAGCTGATATATTTTCTGCGAACGGCATAAAAGTCTATCTGTTTGAAGATCTGCGTCCAACACCGGAAATGTCTTATACTATACGTAAGCTTGGTTGTCAGAGTGGTATCATACTGACAGCATCACACAATCCGAAAGAATACAACGGGTACAAGGCGTATTGGGATGATGGTGCGCAAATGATCGCGCCGCACGATAAGAATACAATCGCGGAAGTAAACAAAATACGCACTGCAGCGGAAATAGATTTCAATGGAAATAAAAAACTCATTGAAATTATAGGCGAAGAAATAGATAATGCATACATCAATGAACTGAAAAAGATATCGTTATCACCGGATGTCATATCACGACATCACGACATTAAAATTGTTTACACTCCTATTCACGGCACGGGAGTACACATCGTACCCGCAGCAATGAAAAATTTTGGATTTACCAACATTATCAACGTTCCCGAACAGGATGTGGTGAGCGGAGATTTTCCGACTGTCATATCACCCAATCCGGAAGAACCGGCTGCTATGGCTATGGCTGTGGAAAAAGCAAAAGAAACAGACGCGGAACTCGTTCTCGCATCGGATCCCGACGCGGATCGTATGGGTGCAGCTGTGAAAAACAACGAAGGTGAGTGGGTTCTTTTAAACGGCAATCAGACCGCAATCTTATTCATTTACTACCTGATAACAAGATGGAAAGAGCTCGGACGTCTTACCGGAAAAGAATACATCGTTAAAACGATCGTAACCACCGAAACGATACGCGCCATCGCCGAAAAAAACGAAGTAGCTTATTACGATGTATATACAGGTTTCAAATGGATTGCCGACATTATGCGTAAGAACGAAGGCAAAAAAATATATATCGGGGGAGGCGAAGAAAGTTACGGTTTTCTATGCGAAGACTTCGTTCGTGACAAAGACGCCGTTTCTTCTTGTTGCATCATGGCCGAAATCGCCGCATGGGCTAAAGACCAGGGATTAACCGTATTCGGGTTATTGAACCGGATATACGCAGAATACGGATATTCGAAAGAAGTCGGAATCTCAGTAGTTAAAAAAGGAAAGAGTGGCGCCGAAGAAATTGAAGCGATGATGAAAAATTACCGTAACAATCCGCTATTTGAAATCGCAGGTTCCAAAGTAACCATGACTTACGATTACGCGTCTCTTAAAGGCCATAGTTTTACAGAAAATGAAGATTTTTCTCTGAACATGCCCACTACGTCAAACGTACTTCAATACTATACCGAAGACGGCACAAAAGTATCTATCCGTCCTTCCGGAACAGAGCCTAAAATCAAGTTCTATGTTGAGGTACATGAACCCGTAAAATCGGTTCAGGATATTCCCGATGCTGAAAAAGCAGCAATGGAAAAAATTGAAAAGATAAAAGAATCGCTGGGGATCTGATAAATCAATCCGACAGATACGACATCGCGTCGTGCATCTGTTTAAATGCTGTCCCCAACATTTGTACAATATCGCCGGCAATCATGCTCTCCTCCGAAAGGTTGGCTGCAGCAAGGTTTCCGGCGATTCCATGAAGATACACACCGATCACCGAAGCTTCCTCCGGACGATATCCCTGTGCGAGCAAACCCAAAAGAATTCCGGTTAATACATCACCGCTGCCGGCCGTAGCCATTCCCGGATTTCCGGATGTATTGAAAAACACCTTTCCTGTTGGTGTACATACTGCCGTATAGGCCCCCTTTAATACAATACATATCTTTCGTTCCACAGCGATAGAACGGGCTTTTTGCATCCGTTCATAAGCATTCTCGCTTGCCCCCGCGAGACGGTCAAATTCTCCGGGATGGGGTGTAATAATCGTACCTTCAGGTAAATGATGCAACAACTCACTGTTTTCCGCAATAATATTCAGGGCATCGGCATCTATAACTAACGGTTTAGCATTTACCGTATTCAGGAGTTCTTCAAGGAGTTCTTTCGTCCTGTTCTCTTTCCCAATACCGGGGCCGATCCCTATAGCGTCATATTTCGAAATACTCGTCAATCCTGTCACATAATCAGCATTCTTATCCATTTCAATCATCACTTCCGGTATAGACGCTTGCATAATAACCTCTCCGCGTCCCGGCAAATGTACAGTTAAAAGTCCCGCTCCACTACGCATACAACCCTTCGCCGCTAATACCGCAGCGCCCATTTTACCTACACTTCCGGCGACAAGAAGCGCATGGCCGAAATCGCCTTTATGCGCGAAACGTTCACGTGTACTTATCAACGAGGCGATGTCATCATCCGTAATAAGTCCGTAAGGTGTTTTGGTTTTAAGCAACGCATCCGGATGAAGCCCGATAGGAAGAACTTTCCACTCCCCTACAAAAACCGCATTTTCCGGTAATAAAAATGATAACTTGGGAAATTCAAAAGTAAGCGTCAGATCCGCCTGAATAATATGCTGGAAATTGTTATTTTTATTATCCTCTCCGAACAAACCGGAAGGTATATCGATTGATACGACCGTAGATTCCGAATGATTTATATAATCCACAATTTTCGCGAATCCCCCTTCAAGCGGACGATTCAGTCCCGAACCAAAAAGTCCGTCAATAATAATATCCTGTGGCTCTAATTTGGGAGGTACAAATGAAGAAGCGACTTCCACAAACTGTTTTCCTTCGTTCCGGACACGCCTCTTGTTCACTTCACAGTCTTCCGAAAGCATATTCGACGGATTAATCAGGTAAGTCAACACATTATAGCCTTTTTCGATCAGCATTCTGGCTACAGCCAAAGCATCCGCTCCGTTATTACCCTGACCGGCAAAAACATATATACGGTTCTGGCGTGATGCATATCTGCGACAAAATTCATTTACAAAAACAGATGATGCACGCTCTACCAGGTCAATTGAGTCGATCGGCTCATTTTCTATTGTATATTTATCTATTTCCTTAATCTTAGCCGTTTCAAATAACTTCTTCATTGTCTATTAATTTTCTGACAAATATAGTGCAAATCGAATGCAATGGCAAAAGAAAATGTATTTTCTTTTGCCATTGCTGAGATGCAGCCTATATTCAGCGATAGCTAAATTGTGTAAGTTGAGAGTAATCAAAATATAATGCGCCTCCGTTTGTTAAAAAAACAAAAGAAAAGAAAATAACTCAACTATTACTGTGATAAGTTGTAACAAAAAGAGACATTTGTCGTCTAATAAAAGACATTTAAACACAAAACAGAACCAAAACTTTCTTCCATTTAATATAAAAGCGAATGATTATAACACTAAGAGGCATTAACAAGACATACAATAACGGTGCTCCGTTACATGTTCTGAAAGGAATTGACCTCGATATAAAAAGAGGGGAAATGGTCTCCATTATGGGAGCGTCGGGTTCGGGAAAAAGTACATTGCTTAATATATTAGGCATCTTAGACACGTATGATTCCGGCGAATATTGTCTTAATAATCAGTTGATAAAAGATCTCAGTGAAAGCCGCGCGGCAGAACTACGCAACAAAATGATTGGTTTTATTTTCCAGTCATTCAATCTTATATCATTCAAAAATGCGATGGAAAATGTCGCATTACCCCTTTATTATCAGGGAGTATCGCGCAAAAAGAGAAACGCGCTCGCGATGGAATACTTAGATAAAGTCGGATTAAAAGACTGGGCGGAACACATGCCCAACGAAATGTCAGGAGGACAGAAGCAACGTGTGGCAATAGCAAGGGCGTTGATCACCCAGCCGCAGATTATATTGGCAGACGAACCAACGGGCGCGCTCGACAGTAAAACGACAGTAGAAGTGATGAATTTGTTACGCGAAGTAAATCAAACAGGAATGTCAATGATCATTGTAACACATGAAAGTTCTGTTGCCGAAGCGACAAACCGTATCATACATGTTAAAGACGGAATCATAGAAAAAGACGATGTTTGATTTTGACAATTTACGGGAAATATGGAGTACGATGAAGAAAAACAAACTTCGTACTTTTCTGACAGGCCTTTCGGTCGCCTGGGGTATTTTCATGCTTGTTGTCCTGCTGGGAGCAAGCAACGGACTGCGCAACGGCATTATGTATAATTTTCGCGATATGGCAGACAACCGCATTGAGATGTGGCCGCGCTGGACTTCGAAACCATGGAAAGGAATGCGGGCAAGCAGAAGGCTCGTTTTCAAAGATGAAGACTACTACATGTTAAAACGTGAACATCCGGAAATCGTATTATGCTCCGCGACAGTGAATCACAGCGATACGCTTACTTACGACAAAGAGTATTTCACCGGAGAAACCAACGGAGTGTTTCCCGATCACGCGTTGATCAATTTCGTCCAATTTTATCCCGGGAAAGGACGATTTATAAATGACACCGATATACGCGACAAACGCAAAGTCATTGTTCTAAGTCCGCGCATGGCGGAAGTCCTGTTCCATGACAAAAATCCGCTTGGGGAATATGTACGTTGCGGACATATCATGTTTCAGGTCGTTGGTATATATCATGACAAGAATATGAGTAACAACTCTCCGGCCTATATTCCATTTTCGACAGCGCAGTTATTATATAATAAAGGACGCGGATTCTACAATCTGTCTTTCACGGCCAAAGGAGTGACCACCGAAGAAGAAAATGAGGCGTTTGAACAACGCCTGCGCGCGAGTTTAGCAAAAAGCCACAAATTCGACCCTACGGATAAATCGGCAATCGGGATGTGGAACACAGGAAACCAAATGCGCATATTCAATAATATGACAGGAGGCATTATCTTATTCATCTGGATTGTCGGAATCAGTACATTAATGGCCGGTATCGTCGGAGTTAGCAACATTATGCTCGTGACGGTACGCGAACGAACGCGTGAAATCGGAATACGTAAAGCGATCGGTGCAAAACCCTCATCGATACTTAAACCGATTATTATCGAATCCATTCTGATTACAGCCGCGTTCGGATATATCGGAATGGTTACGGGTATCGGGGTGGTAGAAGTCTTCAATTACGGCATGACCACGTTAGGAGCCAATGATGCGCCTGCAGGCGGAAATCCCGGTGAAGACTTTACATTGTTCCGTAATCCTTCAGTCAGCCTTAGCATTGCTGTTTCAGCTACCATAATACTAATAATCGCAGGAGTTTTCGCAGGATACTTCCCGGCACGGAAAGCGACAAAAATATCTGCGATAGAAGCAATGAGAGCAGAATAAACAGAAAAACAGGCAATATATTATGTTTGACGCAGACAGATGGATAGAAATATGGGTAACGATAACCCGCAACAAGACACGAAGCCTTCTTACATGCTTCGGCGTGTTTTGGGGAATTCTTATGCTTGTAATTCTTCTCGGTTCGGGTACCGGATTAAAAAACGCCATATATAAAGATGTCGATGGTTTTGCGACTAACTCTCTGTTCTTCCAAGCGGATCGCACAAGTGAACCTTACCGCGGTTTTAACAAAGGACGCTACTGGAATATGCGTAATCGTGATGTGGAAATGATCCAGCGTGAAGTAAAAGGCATAGATGCCATATCTCCGATTATTTGGGGTAACCGCTCCGATAAAAATATCGCTTACGGACAAGTTGCCGGTACATATACCGTGAAAGGAGTCTTTCCCGATTATTTCCAGATAGAAAAACAAGAACTTCACTTCGGCCGCCTGTTGAACGAAATAGACCTCCGCGAACGGCGCAAAGTTTGCCTGATCGGCACGCGAATTTGCGAAGAATTATTCAAGAATGAGGATCCATGTGGTAAATACGTACGAGTGAATGGATTATATTATCAGGTAGTCGGTGTTGTCAAACAGATTGCTACCGGCCTTAATATTGGAGGCCGCGGGGAATCGACTGTCTTCTTACCATTCAACACCATGCAACAAACGCTTAATCAGGGAGATATCCTGCACTTCCTCTGTGTAAGTGTCATTCCGGGACATCGGATACAACAAGCAATCGACGATATCACCGATATCCTTAAAAGCCAGAATGAAATATCACCGACAGATCCGCAGGCTGTAAGCGTCATGAATATAGCTGCGCAGTTCAGTATGTTTGAAAACCTTTTCGCAGGAATTGATTTTTTAGTCTGGTTTGTAGGATTAGGCACATTAATTTCCGGAATTATCGGTATCAGTAACATTATGATGGTAACAGTAAAGGAGCGTACACGTGAAATCGGTGTACGCCGCGCGATCGGCGCCAAGCCGTGGAGTATCATATCACAAGTAATGAGCGAAAGCCTTGTACTTACCGCCATGGCTGGTTTACTTGGCTTAAGCGCGGGTGTTTTCTTGCTGGACATAGTAGACAAAGTACTATCCATGCAGCCGCAGTCTGGAGGTATCATGATCCTCCATCCCGGAGTAAATATCGGCGCTGCAGTCGCCGCAACCATTGTACTGCTGATATGTGGCATGCTCGCCGGACTTATTCCGGCATGGCGAGCCATGCAGATCAAAGCTATTGACGCGATCAGGGAGGAGTAATCGGTATAGAAATAATTAAACATATAATAAGATGAAAAATCGAACAGTAAAAAAAATTATGCGGATTATCCTGCTTTCGCTTTTAGGCCTGGCAGTATTGGGTACATTCTTTTTCTTATGGAAAAAAGCACAGCCCGTAGAAACTGTTTATGAAATTATTAATCCGGAACAGGGTACTATAGAAACCAAAACTGTGGCCACAGGCAATGTGGAGCCTCGTTATGAAATTCTTATCAAACCACAGATTTCAGGTATCATCTCGGAACTCCTGAAAGAAGCCGGGCAACATGTAACATCCGGAGAAATCATCGCAAAGGTTAAAGTGATCCCCGAAATGGTTCAGCTTAACAGCGCCGAATCACGTGTTAATGTTGCCAATATAACGCTCAAACAGATAGAGAACACCTTCAAGCGCGATGAACAATTGTTTAATCAGGGAATTATGACTGCCGAGGAGCATGACCTCTCAAAAGCAAACTACCTCAAAGCGAAAGAAGAGCTCAGCAACGCGCAAAGCGCCTTAGAAATTGTACGCGACGGGATTGCCAAAAATTCAACTGTAGCCAGCACGACACAGATACGAAGCACCATCACAGGTATGATACTAAACATCCCTGTTGAAGTAGGAAATTCCGTTATACAAACCAATAACTTTAACGAAGGAACGACAATCGCGTCCGTAGCAGATATGAATGATATGATATTCAAAGGCTATGTGGATGAAACAGAGATAGGCCGTATAAGAGAAGGCATGCCGATAAAACTTACTATCGGAGCGATAGAAAGCCAGACATTCGATGCCGTACTCGAATATGTATCACCCAAAGGCGAAGAAAAAAGCGGAGCGATCCAATTCGAAATCAAAGCTGCCGTGACAATCCCCGACAGTGTATTTATACGGGCCGGATACAGTGCCAATGCAGAAATTGTACTTAAGCGAGCTGAAGACGTAATAACCATACCGGAAAGTACAGTCACATTCAACGGCGATTCCGCTTTCGTCCAACTATTGAAACAGGAAAGTCCCAAACAGATTTTTGAGAAACATGCGATAAAAACCGGCTTAAGCGATGGTATAAAAATAGAAGTTAAAGAAGGACTTACAAACGAGAACAAAATACGTGGCGCCGTTATTAATAAAGACAAGTAAAAATTATGAAGATAAATATATTAACAGGGTGCCTCATTTTATTTTTCTCCTTGAATATACAAGCGCAACAATCCGGGAGAAACACCAAAATATGGTCTTTGCAGGAATGTGTTGATTATGCCAATGAGCATAATCTGGAGATACAGATGCAACAGGTCAACATAGACAAACAAGGGGTGGCTCTCAATACTGCCCGGAATAAGCGTTTACCAAATCTTACGGCAAGTGCATCGCAGTCCTTTTCATTCGGACGCTCGGCTTCCGGTTATGACAACACATACCAGGACCGGAATTCAAGTTCCACCCAATGGTCTGCCTCAACATCCGTACCGATTTTCACCGGTTTTATGATAAACAATGAGATCGCCGCATCCCAATTAGATCTGCAGGCTGTTACCGCAGAGCTCGAAAAAGCAAAGGAAAATATGGAAATAAATATCACATCCATGTACCTTCAGATATTATACAGCAAAGAGATCCTTGATATAGCCAACAAACAGGCAGACTTAAGCCGTGAACAACTTGAGCGGACAAAAAAAATGTATGAAAACGGACGCGCGTCCGACGCACAGATCTATGAAGTGGAGGCACAGATCGCCAACGACGAGTTATCGGTTGTTCAGGCGGCTTCAGATCTTCAAATGGCCATACTTTCACTTACCCAAATGTTAGAGCTTCCGACACCTGAAGGATTCGATGTGGAAGAGCCGGAAGAGATGGTTGATTTTCTCCTTGTACGTCAACCGGACGCTATTTACGAAACAGCATTAACCACACGCGCAGTTATACGCGTTGAAGAGCTGCGCCTCAAAAGCAATGAAAAATATATCAAAGTCGCGCAAAGCTCCTTCTATCCGACTCTATCTTTCGGCGCTGGCTATAGCAATAACTATTACAAAATCAATGGTTATGACAATACCTCTTTTTCCGATCAGCTTAAAAATAACGGAAACGAATATTTCGGGCTCAATCTTAACATTCCCATTTTCAATCGCTTCGCGACACGTAACAGTGTAAAAACGGCCCGGCTGAATATGCAACTGCAAGAACTACAATTAGAAAATTCTAAAAAGTCATTGTATAAAGAAATCCAACAGGCATATTACAACGCGACAACATCCGGCGAAAAATATAAATCGGCGGAAGTTGCCTATAAATCGGCAGAAAAATCATTCGGATACATGAAAGAAAAGCTTGACAATGGACGTGCAACCATGTATGAATACAACGATTCTAAAACCAGTATGACAAAAGCCCTATCCAATCGCACACAAGCGAAATACGATTTTATTTTGCGTAAAAAAATCCTGGAATTTTACGAACGACAGTAAAAATACGATCTCTTTATCTTGTCAAACCGTAGCACGGCAATAGCGAAAGAAAATACATTTTCTCTTGCCAGTGCGTTCGATTTGCATTATCTTTGCCCTCTGATAAACGAAAACCGGATGGTAGAAAAAAAGATCAAACTGTACGACAAAACCTTTGAATTGTATATTTCTGAAGACAATATTGTCAGTGCAATATCAAAAATAGCCGAAGACATACGCCGCGATATGAATGGTAAAAATCCACTTTTTGTCGGCATTCTTAATGGGGCTTACATGTTTGTAGCAGAGCTTATGAGCAAATTGCCGCCAACATACGAGTTGACATTCGCGGCTTATTCATCCTATAAGGGCACAAAATCAGCAGGCATCGTACAGGAATTGCTGCCCATACGCAGTGACATCAAAGATCGTCCGATCGTTTTGCTTGAAGACATCATAGACACAGGCTTGACAATGCAATACGTAACAAGGCGCCTCCGCGAAGAAGGCGCTACAGACGTACGTCTTGCGACAATGCTTCTCAAGCCGAGATCACTTCAATGCGATCTTAAGCCGGATTATGTGGGAATAGAAATTGAGAATGATTTCATTGTCGGCTTTGGACTTGATTACAATGGATTAGGACGTACGTCCCGCAATATTTATAAAATTATTGAATGATATTTCACTAATTATTAAATAGTTGCTATTAATAATAAACCATTAATATTTTAAATAAATGCTCAACATAGTAATTTTTGGAGCGCCGGGATCCGGCAAAGGAACGCAAAGCGATTTGATAAAAGAGAATTTTAATCTGGCACATATCTCCACAGGCGATGTTCTTCGTGAGGAGATCAAAAATGAGACAAAATTAGGCAAAATCGCGAAAGAATATATAGAAAAAGGACAGTTGGTTCCTGACGAACTGATCTGCGATATGCTTGACGAAGTTCTTGATACACATAAAGATACGAAAGGCGTTATTTTTGATGGCTTTCCACGCACTATACCACAAGCTGAAGCGCTTGAAAAAATTCTTAAAAAACGCGGAATGGATGTGTCAATTTTACTCGATCTGCAAGTAGAAGATAAGGAGCTTATCGAACGCCTGCTTGAGCGTGGAAAAAAATCAGGACGTTCGGACGATAACGAAGAAACAATACAATCACGCCTAAAAGTATATCATTCGCAAACCGAACCGCTGGCCGAATATTACAAAGGAAAAGGCAAGCACGTTGCGATTAAGGGCACAGGAGGCATAGAAGAAATTTTTAGCCGTATAAAAGAAGCTATTAAAAATATTGGCTAATAAACTAACTACTAATAATTAATTATCTAAAAATGGCCGATTCGAATTTTGTCGATTATGTAAAAGTATATTGCAGCTCCGGTAAAGGAGGAAAAGGCTCCTCTCACTTCCGGAGAGCTAAATATATCCCCAAAGGCGGACCTGACGGAGGAGACGGCGGACACGGCGGACACGTATATCTACGTGGTAACCGTAATTTATGGACATTGCTCCATTTAAGATACGAACGCCACATCATCGCGACTCCCGGTGAAGGAGGAAGCGCCAAAGGCAGTACGGGAAAAGACGGTACAGACCGCTATATTGAAGTGCCATGCGGAACAGTAGCATACGATGCCGATACCGGAGAATTCATCTGCGATGTTACTGAAGACGGACAAATCATCCGGATCCTTAAAGGCGGTAAAGGCGGATGGGGAAATATTCATTTCAAAACATCCACTAATCAAGCCCCCCGCTATTCCCAGCCGGGAGAACCGGCAGAAGAACGTAATATCATTCTACAATTGAAGCTACTGGCAGACGTAGGCCTTGTAGGATTTCCCAACGCGGGAAAATCAACATTACTTTCAGTCATAACTTCCGCCAAGCCAAAAATCGCCAATTATCCTTTTACTACGCTTGAACCCAATCTCGGTATTGTAAAATATCGCGACAACCGCTCATTTATTATGGCTGACATTCCGGGTATAATCGAAGGAGCCAGTGAAGGTAAAGGTCTGGGACTTCGTTTTTTGAGACATATAGAACGAAATTCCCTGCTTCTCTTCATGATACCGGCCGATACGGAAGATATCAAAAAGGAGTACGAAATTTTAAGCGGTGAATTGGAAAAATACAATCCTGATTTGGCAGAGAAAAGTCGCGTTCTCGCTATCACAAAAAGCGATCTTCTGGATGAGGAACTTAAAAACGCGTTCGCACAAAATCTACCGGAGAAGATTCCTCATGTGTTCATCTCTTCTGTTGCACACATGGGACTCGATGCATTAAAAGATATACTTTGGACAGAGTTAAATAAAGAAACATTTCACGACAAAGAAAAAATTATCCATAAAAATATGGAAATAAACACGATTGAAAGTGATGACGAAGTTGAAGACGAAGCCACTGATATTGAAAATAATTCTGATATTGAATATGACTGGTAAACCAGCCAAAATCAATTTTTTACTAAAAAATTATTGGTATTCATTAAAAGTTAGTATCTTTGTACCGGGTTTTAAAATTTAAAGATCATGACTATTGAATCTATTGGAACGGCAGCCGGAGCCGTATGGACAGCTTTAAGCACATCCGGAAAGATGACTATCAAGGAATTAAAAAAAGTCACCAAGATTAAAACAGACAAAGAACTATTCTCTGCTTTAGGCTGGTTAGCCAAAGAAGGAAAAATCCTTTTCAAAGAAAAAGGAGAAGATTTGTTTGTTTGGTTAGCGTGAAAAATGTAAAAAACGAAACGACACCATTAAAAAGAAGGTACCCTTTAGAGGATACCTTCTTTTGTTTTGTATGCGGTTGTCAATGCCCATCAACGAATCAAATACAACTAACCAATAGTCCGACATAAATGAGCAACATGTTGCGCAGCTTCTTTTTATTTCTGTAAATGATGATGGGGAATTGCATGTCTTTTAACTTCTATTTAATATCTCTACAAAAACATTGGCCGAGGTAATGTAACCGGAGATAGTCAGCAATTGCCCATTCCGATTGTCGTATAGAATAATATCACCAGACATATTCGTAATAGTTAATCGTGTTGCCGGACACGGATTCGGTCATGATCACTTTGGCATACGAAGGTGATTTTTCCAATGGATCTATCATGTAAGCATCCGACATGCCAGCACTGAGAAATCACAGAACATAAACTTTTTGCTTATGACTTATCTTCTATATTTCGATTTATATTTTTTAAAATATTCGCTGTTCTGCCCTTGCGTGCTCCACTCTATTTTTCACTCTCCATCATTTCTGCAATAGCCGGCAGTATTTCATCTTCAAACAACCTCCGGTCCTTACACCGCTTCCGGCTCGAACGAAAATCGTTGGATATGCGGATGCCTCTGCCGAAGCGCTCATTTTTCCTAGCTAAGCAATAATGAAAATGCCAGCATTCCGAAGTGATTGAAAAGCCGGATACATGGTCAAAAGGAACGACCCTCCAGCGGCTGCCCCAAGGTTGTTTCTTGTAGACACAGCGGGTACCGGTGTCGAAAATGATACGTAAGAAACTGTATGCAAGCATTCGGAAGACACCAATGAAAATAGCCAATGCTCCTAAGATAACAAGAACGGCATCAGTTTCGTCTACAATATCTGGTTCATAACGCACCAAGTACCAACTAATGGCCCAGAATGACAGCCCGACCAGTATGCATATTACTTCTTCTTTCCGATCGCCATACAGCTTGTAGGAGATCTCGTTTTCTGTGATATGATATTTCATCACCCATTCATTATTTCATGATGAGAAATATCCATGACTTGTTCTATTTCGTTGGCCAATTCTTCCATCTTCTTTCTGGATGGCAACATGTAGTGTTTGATCAATAGTTCTTTTTCTTTTCCGTTGATGTTGAACTCCATTGTTAACTGAGTACCTACGGTAATGAGTCCGTATTGTTTGATTTTGATCACCCGGAAGCCGAGGAATTGATCGAAATTCAGTGTTCGTCCTTCGCTGTTGCGCAATTGTGGAAACGTTACGGTTTTGTTGTCCGGATCAAACACGATCCGGTGCTTCAGGCGCATAGCCATAAAGAAACCTAACACAACTAAGATAGCTACAAAGAAGAGACTCCCGGAATTTATATACCCCATCCAATACCGAATGAGTATGGCTATGGAAAATCCAATACAAACGGCCATTCCGGCATAGACATTCGATGCTGCGTACTTTAAGTAGCGCTTATTTCCGTCTTGTTGTAAATAATAAAATTGTTTCATAATGATAAAATTAAAAAGTTACTTAAAAAAACGCTGCAAAATTCGGTGAATCCATATTCAAAAGCATCATATTTTGTGTTGCGAATTGTTTACATCAGGACTTTAAGTGTGTATACAAATTGTTTACACACTTCACATAAGTGGTTTGAAATAAATCTTGTGTGCTTCTAATACAAAATATCGTTTTCATCAGGATTCTTATCGAAATTGATATTTTTGTGTATTTTTGAGGCTTGAAATTCAATCATGTCATGCGATATAACTACCTCCTAATTATATTTTCATCTTTATGCTGGGCGATGTCAACTCACGCCCAGAGCCACTTGCTCGATTCATTGACCACCAAATTGCTGAATCCGGCCATCCCGCCGGAACAAAAAGTGATTGTATCGTCCGATTTAGCCCTTGCCCTGCGATACACAGATATTGATCAGTCGGTTGCATTGGGCGAAGAATCAGTGGAGCTGGGACGCCAATTGACGGATAAAAAATACCTGTCATACGCCTGGAGTCAACTCTATACCATTTACAGAAAAGCCCAAATAAAGAAAAAAACAGGCTTGGCTGCCGACAGCGCCATGTATTACGCTCAGCAGTCCGGCGATTCGGAGGCGCTTGGAATGGCTCATTATGCCGTGGGGCATCAGGCTTATTTCGATGGAAATACGGGCAAAGAAATCGAAGAGACAATGGCGTCCATTACTCCTCTCACTCAATCTCAATCGTGGTTTCAACTCACCCGTTCCTGTCATACGCTTGCTGGTTATTATGGTATGAGAAACGAGCTGAAAGGAAACGAAAAATATGCCCGCATGGCATTGGATGCTTCCCGGAAAACAGACAATCCGGATGTCCGAATCATGGGAAACTTTCTGATGGCGGATTATTTTGAGGTCTATCATAAACTAAAAAGAGATACGGCCTCTAAAGATTCGGCCATCTATTATTTCAAGCAGACATTGGAGTTATACCATCGATACGAAAGCCTTACCAAGTGGCGTTTTATAGGTGGAAACGTTTCGCTCAATTATGCCAATTTTCTCTATTCCCTTGCGCCGAGAACTACTCATCAAAAAATTGTCGACATCCTGAATCAGGGTATCGTCTGGGCAAAAACAATCAACGACCAACCGGTACTCAACATGTCGTATGCTCTTCTGGGTGATATTCTTAGTAAGCAAGGCAATGATGAAGAAGCAGAAATGATGCTAACCGTATCACTCATGCAAATGGAAAGAGATTCTGCAGGTTACTACCATGCCTTATGCAACCTGACAAGCTCGCTGATCAATTTTTATGAAGACCGTGGAAACACGAAGATGGCACTTCGTTATTATAAATCGTATGTGAATTATTATCAAAAACTGTTTGATACGAAAACAATGGCAAAAGTCAACGAACTGGAAGCCCAATTCGATCGTGAGAAGCATGAGATAGAGATTGCCGAAGCCCGCAAAGAATCCGCATTCAACAAGAAAATATACCTATTCAGCCTGAGTGTGGCCATCCTGAGCATTATCCTGCTGTTTTTCATCTTTTGGTCCTACCACCTGAAACTGAAATCCGAAACGCAACGCAAACAGATGCTGGAAGCCGAAAACCAGGAAGCGCAGACGAAACTGCTTCTACACGAAACTCAGCAAAAACTGATCCGGCAAGAAAAAGAGCAATTGCAGAAAGAGGTTTTGGCCGGAGCGGTTCAAATCAAAGAAAAAAATGAATTACTTCAAACCGTGCGGAAAGAAATACAGACCGCACAGTCTGTATCCAAATTAGACCGCATCATCAAGGAAAACCTCCAGACCGACGACCATTTTGAAGAATACAAATCGCTTGTTAAGGAAATGCATCCCGATTTCTTCAATCATTTGCAGAAACAAGCCGGTGGCAAACTGACCGAATTAGATCTTAAATATTGTACGTATATCTACCTCAAAATTCCGGCCAAGCAAATGGCCAACATGCTGCATGTCGAATACGGAACCGTCCGAATCAACAAGCACCGGCTGAAGCAAAAACTGAATCTGAGTAAGGAAGATGACCTATATCAGATAATTCGCAACTTTGAAGAAAAAAATACTCCGACTTTTCCGCCTGATTCCTTAAATTATGAGCAATAGCAATCAGGAGACCGTATTATATACCGCAAAAGTAAGTGCCCCAAAAGTCGGGACAGTTTCTTTTTCATTTTTAAAAAGAAAAAACGGATTCAAAAGTTGTTTTTCACGATTATAAAATATACTTTTGTAGTCAATTTGGTAGGAAATGACCGAAAAAGAGAATAATTTGTTAGCGGTATTTGAAGAACGTGTACATGATTTATCAAAATTATGCGACGACAGAAAGCGTCATATAGAAGATTTAGAAGCATCTTTAAGGGAAAAGGACGAAATAATTCAAGAGGCAAAGCAAAGGATTAAGGCATTACAGACCAAAAATACATATCTGCTTACGGCTTGTAAACTGGCCGAAAATGAAGAAAAGTTTCAGGGTGTGCGTGAGCAGGTGAACAAGTTAGTGCGGGAAGTGGATACATGCATTGCCCTCTTAAATGAATGATTTATGCCGGACAAAACACTTGATATACAGTTAGAAATAATCCCAGGAGGACGAAAATATCCTGTGAAAATAGACGCTGATGATGAAGAGTTGATCCGGGAAGCAACAAGACAGTTGCGACTGAAATTTAATGCATATAACCAGGCTTTCTCCGAAGCAGATTTATCGGACAAAGATATTATGGCTATGGTAGCCATAGATGTTGCAACGAGCCATTTGCGGCTGGAAAGAAATAAAGATATCGTGCCTTTCACCACGAAAATACAACAACTTAACGAAAAGTTGAAGGATTATCTGAAAGAGCAGTGATATCGATACTGAATAAAAGAATTCTCACGCACTGATTCAGAAGACGGAAACGTCTTCGTGATCAATGCGTTTTTTTATATATTATTGTGTAACTAAAAAAAATTATAACAACAGATGAGTGTATTGAATATAGTAGCAATCTTAATCGCCTTTATAGTCGGCGGATTGCTGACATGGATTATTACACGGGTACTCTTGAAATCCAGGCATGAAAAGATGCTTCGGGAGGCAGAGATGAAAACCGAGGTGATGAAGAAAGACAAATTACTGGAGGTTAAGGAAAAATTTATTCAACTAAAAGCTGAATTAGAAAAGCAAGTAACTACACGCAACGCCAAAATTCAATCTACGGAAGCCAGGCTTAAACAACGTGAGACTGCATTCACACAGAGACAGGAAGAGTTGCAACGCAAGAATACAGAAGTTGACGCAATTAAAGAAAACCTTACCACACAGTTAGTAGTCATAGAAAAAAAACAGCAAGATCTTGAAAAGATACATCAGCGGGAAGTCGAACAATTAGAAACGATTTCCGGACTGTCTGCCAAGGATGCTAAAGAACGTCTCATTGAATCATTAAGAGATGAAGCCAAATCAGACGCATCCTCTTATATCAATGAAATAATTGAAGAGGCCAAGATGACGGCGAATATGGAGGCCAAGAAAATTGTAGTTCAAACCATACAACGCGTAGCCACAGAAACTGCTATCGAAAACTCTGTAACAGTATTCCCTATCGAATCGGACGAAATGAAAGGACGCATCATCGGGCGCGAAGGACGTAACATCCGCGCACTCGAAGCGGCAACGGGAATTGAAATTATCGTTGATGACACCCCCGAGGCAATCATTCTTTCCGGATTTGACCCTGTTCGCCGCGAAATCGCGCGTTTAGCTCTTCATCAATTAGTACAGGACGGACGTATCCACCCCGCGCGTATTGAAGAAGTAGTCGGCAAAGTAAGAAAACAGGTGGAGGAAGAAATCATAGAAACAGGGAAACGTACTGCTATAGACTTAGGTGTACATGGCCTTCATCCGGATCTTATCCGTCTGATAGGGAAAATGAAATACCGTTCGTCTTACGGACAGAACTTACTCCAACATGCCCGTGAAACAGCCAATCTGTGCGCTACTATGGCATCGGAACTTGGTCTTAATCCGAAAAAAGCGCGTCGCGCCGGACTTTTGCATGATATAGGCAAAGTGCCCGATGATGAACCGGAATTGCCGCACGCTATATTAGGGATGAAACTTTGTGAAAAATACAAAGAAAAACCGGACATCTGCAATGCAGTAGGCGCCCATCATGATGAGATTGAAATGCAAACAATGATCGCGCCGATCGTACAGGTTTGTGACGCCATATCCGGCGCACGCCCCGGCGCACGCCGTGAAATTGTAGAAGCGTATATTAAACGCCTTAACGATCTCGAACAATTGGCGATGTCCTACCCCGGCGTTATCAATACGTATGCGATTCAGGCCGGTCGTGAATTGCGCGTAATTGTCGGAGCAGATAAAATAAGCGACAAAGATGTAGAAAGCCTTTCCGGCGAAATCGCAAAGAAAATTCAGGATGAAATGACTTATCCGGGACAGGTTAAGATCACTGTAATCCGTGAAACACGTGCCGTTAGCTATGCAAAATAAGTAGTTAGTAGTCGTTATAAAACAAGAGGGATTGTCTGATATCAGACAATCCCTCTTGTTTTATAACTTCATCGATTTCCCAAATCAAGATACATCATCTGGAAAAAGGATTTCGCTTCTTTCTCTAAAGCCGGGTCACCGGTTTGTTCTAATATTCGCTGTTGATTGTTATCATACAAGAAAACACTTGATGAATCCATCATACAAAACCCATTCACATACGAATAAAATGAAAATTTCGGACTCTGAGGATCAAGCATATCTTTGCTGAATTTAAAATCGGAGTAGTCCATCTGAAGTTGCGATAATAAGGTTGAAGCCAGATCATTCTGCGATCCATAATCCGAAATAATCACAGGCTTCCGGACGGCTCCTCCAAGCCAGATCATAGGAATTTGAAAACGCACCTTTTCATAATTATTTGCTCCCTGCGGATAATTCTGCATCGCATGATCGGCGACAAAGACAATCAAGGTATTATTCCACAGATTTGTCGACTTAAGATCAGAGACAAATTTACCGATACACTCATCTGTATAGTTGACTGAATTCAAAAACGGATCATCAAATATATCAGTGGGCACATCAAACGGTTCGTGGCTACTAAGAGTTAAAATAACTTTCAAAAAAGGGGTATCTTGCCTTGTCTCCGTAAGATCATGATAGACCCTTTCAAACAACAATTGATCCGGAACCCCCCATTTAGTCAGCCGCTCCTTGACCGGGAAATCATCATCCGACACAATGTCCTGAATCCCGCATGCACCCACAAAATAAGAACGCATATTAGCAAATTTTATATCCCCGCCGTAATAAACAAATTGATTATTATATCCCTCTTTCCGCAAACTTTTAGGTATTGCAGGTAAAGCATCCGTCTTTTTCGGATATTTCAATATAGCTGCTGTAGGATGCGAAGGATAACCGCTCATCACCGAAACCAATCCCCTGTCGGTACGGAAACCATTTGCATAAAAGTTTTTAAACAATACCCCCTCCTTGGCAAATCGGTACATATTCGGAGCTACAATAGAATCGAGAGCCACATCGTATGAAAAACTTTCCAGTATACAAAGAATAATATTTGGCCGGCTGGTATGTAATAACCAGGAAACCATCGAATTCTCCGATCTCCTGTGAAACTGATCAAAGACCCGCACAGCTTCGCTTTTATCATAAAATTGATATTGTGATCCGAAGTTATCAAACTTGCCAAGCGAATACATGAAATTAAATATCGGATTAATAGCCGCATGATTAAGGAACATACGATCGCTGAAATAGGCATGACTTATATTCATTGTTGAGACCGTAATCCCTCCCCTGATTGGTAAAAATAAAACACCGGCAAACAAGACAAGTATAAAGCATGTTTTCACACGATGGCGGGCAACAGGTAGTCGAAGTAAAATTTTCCGGATAGTCAATATATAACCATAATAACCGAAAACCGAAAAAACAATAGCAACCAGCACGCCGGAAGCCCATTCCAGAACAGAACCACTGGCTATAACCTCCTTAGGACTCTGGAGATACAACAAGACAGCAGGATCCAAATGAAATCCCCAATGAGAATAAAGTATAAGATCTACAGATGTAACAATCGCGATAACAGACAATACGACTGTAAAATAAACATCAAATATTTTCACCAATAAATCCAACCGTAACCAAATCGATGCAATCAAAAGAAAAAGAGGAATTATTGTCAGGTATCCGCTCATAGACATATCAAGAGATAAACCATGACTGAGCGATTGCAACACATCCATTATGCCAACCCCTCCGTTGACACTTCCATGCACAAGAATAAAGATTATTTTCTGAAAAAAGAAAACAAGAACAAAAAAGCAAAAAATGATGAATGGCAAAAAAATGCGTCGCTTCATAAAAATTTATTGTTCAATACTGCAGAAATCTACATCTCTATCGTTTATTTAGCGAGCAAATGTATAAAATTTTATCTTGTCAAAAATGCGTTTTTTCTTTTTTGAACAATTATACAATCAATTAAACAAATAATAATACTTTTTTAAATTTGATTAACGATTATCCGGACTACCTATCAATATAATTAAAAGAAGCGCTCACAAAATGCAAGCGCCTCTCTTGTAAAGGTTTCACTTTACTTTCTATTTCACATGACCTATTTTACCCATAAACAAAATGATACCCGTACTGTTTTCACGGATAGCAAAAGCAAATGGTTTGTTTACCACATAATCAACGAACTTCAACTGCTCCTCCCCTCCTGAAGCCGCATCTCCAGCAATAACAACTGTTGATGCAGCTGCCTCCGTTCCATCCTCATCTACATTCACAAACGTTTTATGTATAACCCTATATATTTTAAACGACTGATCCGCCATATCCCCAAAATCAGCATTATCAGAAAAAGGCATTTCCATTCCTAATTCCGGCAATATTGCTTTTTCCATGTCATAGGAACAATCCGTGTTAAAACGAGGAAAATGAAGATTTACCACATATGCTTCCATGTCCATAGCAGCATTCCATGATTCATTGCTAAGGTTTGTGACAACATCTTCAACAGTCCTCCCTTCTTGCGGAAGCATCACAATCATACTAAATGCCCCGTTTCCATAATACAACCTGATGTATCTACTATTTTCATCTTCGGAATAAAGAAAACGGCCAGTTTGGCACATCATATTTACCCTACCCATGCTGACATTATCCTCTGAATAGAAATCTTCTTTTCTTGTACTGTCTTTATCAAATTTCACTCCCCATTCACTTCCAAAAGAAACAGCATTTATCAGGCACATCTTATTATCCGCAGAAATCCGATCCATTATTCGCGGAATTTTATTATTAGTCTGTTCCGACACCCATGAATTTATTTGATCAACGGCATCCGGAGAATTAAAATCCAATGCCTTTACTACCGCATTATAGTATTCTTTGTTTACCAAAGCAAAAGAATTCTTTACAGTTACAGTATTATGATGCCAGATTGAATTCGCAATCGACAATGTTGTATGCGGATCAACATCCATTAAAGCCTCCCTCAATGACTTATTATATTCGTTTATATCATCCAACGAATATTTTTTTGCCCGGAGAACATTCTTCATCTCTTCCAATGTTGCTCCTTTTGCTCCGTTCAGTGTCATGCTAAGCGCCATATTCACACTAAGAGGCGACATAAACACATTCGCATCATCAGTTGAGCCATAAGTCACTCTAAACAAGTCAAATGCGAATGCATTATCAGTATCGGCTTTTTCTTTTATTCTCAATGTGATAGGTTCGGCATTAAACCACTTCGGGTCAATTTCCGGATTTTTTTCATTCTTTTTATCTTGATCGTTTTCCTGGTTTTCAACCTCTTTACCATCACTATCTGCATCACAAGAGATTAACACAAAAAATGATAATGCAAAAACCGAATAAATAACAGTCTTATTTAAAATACTTCTAAAATTGCAATAATGTTTCATTTGTTCTTATTTTTTTGTTACCAACACATATTCTCTATTAATTGAAAACTCAAAATTATCCCTTGTGGGCTTTGCTGAGCTATAAAATACGTAATCAGAATTATACCCCCATCCCCAATTCATGTTCAGGTATTCATCATAGATGCCATCATTTTTTACATGCATTTTTGTATATTCATTCGATGAGCGAGGTATATACGCTATCCCGATTTCGTAATGACGCTCTCTATATCCATGTGCAATCCAAGCATGCCCAACCTCAGTCCCGTCGATAATACCTCTTCCACGCATTATTACAGGATTCCGTCCATTCAAGCTATTTTTTATCGCAAAATACGACGAGGAATTATATGTATACAAAAAAGCACTATACCCCCAATAATTATTTAAAGCAGATACAGCATCGACGGGAGCCACTCCCGTACCAGATCCATCCATATGATAGATAGCTCCACATTTTGCCCTTACGTCCAGAATAAAGTCATTGAAACTTTTATTATTAGTTGGATTCACTGGTATATCAGCCCAATTATATGCCTTCGGATGTTCATGATATTTCATTAATTGTGCAATCGCTACAGGCCAACAACCTGCTTTCCCATTTGGAGCCTTAACATTAAATGGTGCATATTGATGCCATGCCGTATTCATCAATCTAAGATCTGTCTGTGTTGTTCCCAATCCTACTAATAAAATAGCAGAAGACATACAATCATAACTGGTATTCGTATTATTACAAAGACCATTAATTATATTCTGGGCCTCATTAGAACCGACATAAGCTGCCAAGTGAGATAAAGGAAAACAATCATAACCCGAACCCTCCCATTTCAACACTTCCTGACGCCTTTTATCATCAGCAGCACTTCGGGTTGATACGCTTAAATCGACACTCTGTTGTTCAAAAGAACTCCATGACAATGCATACTTAATTCTCAAACTATCAATATCCTTATTGATAACCTCTTTGATGCCATACTTGAATTCGTCCATATAGATACTCATTCCGGTATTTAAGTAGCTATCATCAAAATTGCCTTCATCGGAATATGCAAGGATGGCATGCATATTTTTTGTTGCACTGATAACAACATAACCCTTGTTATCTTCAAAATTAACAATAAACATCAAAGGCTCTCCTGAATCATCAGATACGCTCATCAATTGTTTTATGCTTTTCAAACTGCCACTCCTTGCTTCTATTGCTCCGGAATTAAATAATTTAGCTACGGTTAATGCATCGACTTCGGATAAAGTCGACTTTTGGGCATCAATGCCTCCTTCCAATTCTTTTTGATCTACAATTTCATGAATACTTAAATCATTATTCTTTTCATCATTCAGTACCGGATCAATATCTGCATTATTACACGAAAAGAATACACATAATGTAAACAACCAAATTAATACACGATTTTTTCTCATAGCTTTCTCTTTCTATAATTAGTATTTTGCAAATATAAAATATCAATATACAAAAAGCAAATTTATTATAAAAAAATCATATAAAAATACAGACATAAAACAAAATAACACCAATAAACAAACTTTTAACACACATGAACATTCATTATTACTTAATTTTCTTATATTTAGAAAAAAGCTTTTTAGACACAATAAAAATCAATTGAAATAATATAAAGAAATTTTTTATTAGAAACGGAGATTCACTCTCCTAATTTATCAGGAAGTGGAGCCTATTTTAACCATAAAAATAGGCAGACGTAATAAATATATAATCATCTTACAAAATTACAACCGCTATTTCTTTCCAAGTGCTTGCTTTATTCCTGCGAGATGGTCATTGAATTCGGCCAATTGGGCGATTACCAGGCCGGCCTGATTGTTCTGGTCAATGCCGGCCAGCTTATTATTTTTATTGAACACGGTTCTGATTTGCTCCCAGCGTTCTTTTTCCTCTTTGGAAAGCAATCCGGCGATTTCTTTCAGTTTCAGCAGATTGGCCTCGCTATCAGATGTCAATGTCTGTGATTCATTTTCGTAATGAGTCAGAATAAGCGAGCTGACTTCCTTCTGATTCATCAGAGGAACAATTTGCGAAAGCATTTTATTCATATCACGGTATGAACCCTGCAGCTTGAATGCCGGCTCCGTTCGATACGCATCCTGCATAGCGGCGCTGGCAATATATTGTTGGTTTACCCTCATCACTACGTCACGCACTAACAGGCTGTTTTTAATCACGGTAATAAAATCATCGACATCCTGCTGTGTATGATTACCTTCCAGATCAGGTATCATCTCACTCTTGGCTTCAACGAATTCAACTAAATTATAGAAATCGGTAAAACTCTTAGCGGCAACTTTCTGCAAGTAGGGATTTTCAACAATTGCATTTTCAAGCAAACTCAGGCGGAACAAGTTTCCGGAATCACCGATCACATCCCCCAGATTATATACATCGGCACGGTTCGCCAACATGTCCGGTATCTGGAATTTTTCACCGCTTTCGGTATACGGATTCCCAGCCATAATCACACAGAAACGTTTGCCACGCAGATCATACGTCTTGCTTTCTCCTTCAAAAATACCATCCATCTTTCGCTGTCCGTCAGCTAACGAAATAAATTTCTGCAGGAATTCCGAACTGCAATGCTGGATATCATCCAAATAAAGCATCACATTATCAGCCATTTCAAAGGATAGATTAATTTTCTTCAATTCCTCACGCGCGCCCGATGTTTTTGCTTCCGACGGGTCGGTACTTGTTATCGAATGACCGATTGTAGGGCCATTGATTTTCACAAAATTAAGCCCCATAATATTGGCTAAATATTCCATCAACGTTGTTTTACCATAACCGGGAGGCGACAATAATAACAACATGCCCATACGCGCGGTACGCTTATTTTCTCCGGCCACGCCCAACTGCTTTGCCAGATTCGCTCCGATCAGCGGAAGGTAAACACCATTGATCAGCTTATTCCGGACAAATGAAGTCAGCACACGTGGCTTCAGTTCGTTTATTTTCAGCGACTTCCGATAGTCGCTAACCAAACGGTCTTTCAACTGCGTGAAATCATTGAAAGCAGGAACACTCACTTCATTGAAACACTTCAGTTTAAACATTAGTTTATGGTAATCCGTTTGATACAGATTATTCGCTATAACCGGATGACTTCCGCGCAGGTCTTCGATCTCAAGATAATCAGAACTTTTGCGTAACTCAAACTGAAGCTCCTTTAACAATAACAGACAGGCTGTTTCTCCCCGGTATTTTTTATACATCTTCAGGTCATCAGACAAGTCAATAAACGACGATAACCAGTTGCGCACCAGATAATAACGCTCTACCGCACCAAATGACTCATCAGCCACATCCGCATTAAAACTTCCCTGGAGCTTATTCGATTTCAGGTATTTCAAAAATTCCTTTTCGAGAATTCTGGATTGCTCACTGACAGTGAATGCCGGATTGTCGGCAAACTCACGAAACAAATACAAAGCAACTGTTTCCGGAACGATTTTCACCATGTCAAAATAGCCTTCGTTCCATTGAACGAACATATCCCGGATCTGATTTGTAACATACTGATAATTACTCGATGCAGGAAATGCTTTCAATACATTGTTCGCCGAAATAATCAATCCACGTAACAACTTCTTTCCTTCCTCCTCAATCGCAGACCAAAACAGCTGTGCCGCTACACGAATTTGCGGACGAAATGACAATACGCCCAACTGCTCGGTCAGTGAGACCATACTTTCGTATATCCGGAGCGCATCATAATCGTGTACTCCCTTCAGGTATGATTCGGAATAACTTTGCTCAAGTTTCTTAGCGATAAACTCTTTCGCATTGAAAACACCAGGTTTCCAATATTCATTAAACGCCAGATAAGCGAGATATTCAGAACGATAAACCTCGCTGTTTTCCGAAACAATCTCCTGCTCCCAAATGTCCCTGTAACAGATGATATCACTGTTTTTAAGATCATGGTAGAAATTCGTTCCCGTAAGATGATAAAACAATTTATCATCACGACGTACAACCGTCAGATCCATAGACTGTTTATTCACTGCAAACTTATAATTACCCAACGAAATAATATTCTCACCATCGGCAAAAAGTTCCGTTTTGTCTTTCAATATACGCAGTGCGTCTTCGAGCGATGTTTTAAGGCTGTTTTCAAGGTTTTCGGATTTGGAAACATCTCCCAATTCCCTCAAGTCTTCCACCAACTTACGCACCTTATCCACCATCAGATCCGTGGAGTAAAACGCTTGTATTTCTTCCTTCGTCTTAAACGATTGTGCTTTGTTTTCCACATTCTTCAGCACGCGAAGCCCGATTTGCTCTAAAGAAGAAGTACGGCGGTTTATTTGTTCTATCAATTGCGCTTTCCGGCCGTCAAACGCTTTAACGACTTCATTGCGTTTGTCCGCAATGATAGAGATAAATTCGTCGAAATCAGCAAATTTACTTTCCAACTCTTCGACCTGAACACTCACTTTTGTGAAATACTCATCCGCTTTTTCCGGCGAAGTGGCCAATTCTAAATAGTTAACAATACTTTGTTCTAACAAAGTCAGTTGCGCACGGAATTGAGCAGCAGCCTCACCACTTTTGAGCGAGTCTATTTTTTTCTTAAGCTGTGCACGCACTTCGTTTAATGAAGCAAAAATCAAAGATATTTTTTCAACAATCTGCGTTGCCTGCGTTGTATCAGCAATTTTAAGACTGTTCAGAATATCAATCAGCAACTCTAACTCAGAGGAAATCAATTTGCAATTATCTTCTATTTTATTGGCATCAATCACTTTCTTTACCTTGTCAACTTCGCCACGCTGCTCGTTCACTTTATTTTCATACGGAACAAGCGCCTCATCCCTTAATAGAAATTCCACCGTTTTGGCCGAAAGCTTTTCATTCGTCTGCGACAAAGTCTGCTTCAGTTCATCAATCTTTTCGAGGTTAACATACTTCAAGCTGGCGAGTTCAATGATCTGGCCTTGCATCTTACGCGTCTCAGCTAACAGTTTCACATGCTGTTCCAACGATTCAAAACGCGCGTTTCGAACCTGTAACAGAAGATCATCCACCTTCTTAACCGAACTTTCAAGTTCCTCTCCGGAATGTTTGCGCTGCGCTTTTACTTTATCAAATTCATCAATTGCCGTATTGGCTACATCTTTTATTTGCCCCAACGGTTCTGACAAACCAAAAGCAACCTTATCCGAAATCCAGAAATACGCGTCAATCAGATCATTCGATTTTTTGACAATATCCTCATAAAGTCCTTCATACGCATCTTCCTTATTTATCAGATGAATAACCTCCTGACATTCGGCCATCGCTTTCACGATGCTTTTATTTCCGATCTTATACAGAAAATTATCTTTCCGCTCCTGGTTTTCCTTCAGTTCTAAGGAATAAGGCGATTGCCATATCTGCACCTGGTGATGGCGCGTAGCCTCTTGCTCCGAGCGGAATAGGATCAATGTTCCGTCTTTAAATAAAGTATGTCCATTACAAACAATTGGTGTTTCAACCTGTTGCTTGATAATATTGTAGGACATCAGAACATACGTATTATTTGTATTCTGATAAAAAATATATAAAAAATCTTCTCCGTTAGGCGAAGCTACCTTACGAAAAAACTCAAGATGATTCAGGTTACTCTCAAAAATTTTAGACTCCCCGTTCTGCAGATAATATCCGTTCGGGAAAATCACTCCATGATTGTCCGGCAACAGGATCCCCGCATCATTCAGCATTTTCAGATTAACAACCTCTTTGGTTCGCGTATTGAAAATGTATGCGCGAAAATCTTCCTGATAGGGCTTTATCCGTATCAATATCAAATTCCCCAAATCGGCATAATAATAATCCGCGTCATCCAGTTGCTGATCCTTATTATCCACCTTTTCGGCATAAATCCCCCTTCCGGTATCCGTATTATTTTCTATTTTAAAGGTTATATCACCGCCAATTGCCTCTATAAATACCTTATCCAAGATAGAAATATGCGGATAAAGGCCTAAGCGACGGTCTTCAAGTGTTGTTTTAATCCACTTGAATTCATGCTGCGGAGCTTTTATCACTTCATGGATACTTCGATCGTCCTGATAAATCAGTTTACCGCCTTTTATCAGCCATTTGAATGCTTTTTGATCACCCACATTTTTACTCGTCTGGAAAATCATATACAAATAATTTTCCGTACGACGGAATTTTGAAAATGTAGAATCACGGTAGTATTTATATAGATTTTTGTAATCCGTCATAAAAGCCGGATCATCGATCAAATCTAATGGCTGAGGAATAAACTGATTATCCTCGAATTTATAAATACTGAACACATCGCTGAGCTGTATTTCCGAACGAAGGCCGAAATGCACGTTGTAACCAAAGATACATAGATTTCCAAATGCGATAATGCCTCGCGATTCACAACTATTCTCCGTCGTGATCCGCTGATTGGCCACCAATGAAAACTCCGTTGTGGAAAAAACGTCCTTACGGGCTTCATTCAAAGAATTCATGCGTTTGGAAAGATCATCTTTCTGTGTCTGAAGGCGTTTGCGGATAATTTCATACGTACCCGCTTCGAGTATTTCGGTATTTTTGTTTTGTTCCTGATCTTGCATCGAAAAAGTTTATTATGATATACGGCACATAAGCGAAAGTGTATCAGGAACCCTCCTTATCCAGAGTTCCCAATACATTCTCAAAAGGATTCTGTTTATTTCAATTTTTTATTGGATAATCCCATGGATTTAGCCATGCTGAGCAAATTCCCTAAAAAGCCTTTGTCATCGTCAGTCTCTACCTGGCTCTGCATTTTCAGAATCAGACTCGCTATCGTTAAGTTCTTGATATCATCAGTTGAAATGCCGGTCCGGTTTGCATAATAACGGATACGTTCGAACAAATCTCCTTCGTTTGTTCCATCACCAAGCATGGCTTTCTTGATTTGTGTAGCATTTTCGCTTTCGTTCACCAAGCGGTCGAAACCTTTCGCATTGGAGATTTGCTTCACAATATTTTCGAAGAACATCGTTTCGCCTCCGACGATATCGATTTTCGCCGTTTTGAGCGCTTCTCCCAATACGCCGGCCTGTGCCTGCGCAATATCTTTCTGGATATTGATCTGAGCCAGCTCAACGTCTTTCTCTTTCTGAAGCGCCAATTTGAACTCTTCGTGTTCCTTACCGACACCATCCAGTTTTTTCATTGCATCCGCCTTTTCTTCGATTCCGGCAGCTTCTGCCAATGCTTTCTCTTTCGTTACTTCGGCTTCCATCAAGCCTTCTTTACGTTTGGCTTCCGCTTTTGCTTCGATACCTGTAGCCTCAGCCAATGAGGTCTTTTCTATAATGCTTGCTTCACCGGTTGCAGACGCCAACGCTTTTTCCTTTGTCACTTCAGCTTCTACGAGACCTTCTTTTTTCTTTGCTTCGGCTTTTGCTTCAATACCGACAGCTTCCGCTTTCGCTTTTTTCTCGATCACGGTCGCTTCGGCCATACCTTGTATTTCAAGGGCTTCCGCTTTCGCTTTGATCACTTCCGCCTCAGCCAAACCATAGGTCGCATCTTCACGTGCTTTCGCATCCGCCAACGTTTTACGGGCCTCTGCCTGTTTATTGGAAGCCTCCTTCTGAGCTTCCGCGTCGATCAGCAACTCTTTTGCTTTCTGCTCGGCAGCCATTTTATCCGCTTCCGCGGCTTTTACACGTTGTATTAATTTCTCCTCTGCCGCCTGAGCTGCTGCTGTAATGCCAACCTGCTTCTGACGTTCGATTGTCCGGAACTCCTGAATATCTTTCATATTCTGTTGTTCTTCAACAACCCCTTTTTCCAACTGAACACGTTCACGGATCACATCCTGAATATTCTTTTTCTCAATTTCTATAACACGTTCCTTTTCTATTTGCGAAAGCGTTACAATCCGCTCTCTTTCTGTTTGTTCCAACGCACGGTCTTTTTCCACGCGTTCCGCTTCAACAGCTTCGGTACGTTGCTTATTCTTTTCTGCAATGATAATCTGGCGTAATTTATTTTCTTCCTGTACCGCCAGACTTTCTTCCGTAGTAATGCGTACGGTTTCTGCTTTTAATCGTTCTTCTTCGCGTACTTTCTGGATTTCAGCTCCTTCACGCGCCTTTACATTATCAATTTCACGTTTTTGTTTCTCTTCTTTCTCCGCCAACTGACGCTCTAATTCAAGAATCGCTTCACGCGCTTCTACATTCTGTTTCTTAATTACTTTTTCTTCTTCACGACGAATCAGATTGGCCTTGATATTCTGTGCGGCAGTCAGATCCGTAATCTTCTTGATACCTTCGGAGTCAAGGATATTATCCGGACTCAGATACTGAAGATCCGTCTGCTCCAGATAATCGATCGCACAATCATCTAATACATACCCGTTCAGATCCGTTCCGATGATATTCATGATCTCATCACGGAACTCACGACGAGCCTCATACAGTTCAATAAAATCAAATTTCTTACCTACGGTCTTCAACGCTTCCGAAAATTTAGCTTCAAAAATATCTTTTAGTGTTTCTATAGCGCTGGCACGCTCACAACCGATTGTCTGTGCAACGTTAATGACATCATTCACCGATTTGTTCACACGAACAAAAAATGCAACTTTTATATCGGCACGGATATTATCTTTACAGATCAACCCATCATGAGTCATACGTTCTATCTGGACCTTCTTCAGCGAAATATCCATAATCTCCATTTTATGAAAGATCGGAATAACATACATCCCTTTGTTAAAAGCGACTTTTGTTCCGCCTACACCCGTACGCACAATAGATTTACCCTGGGGAATTTTCTTATAAAAAGAGGCTAACACACCCATAAAAACCAACAGCGCAAAAATAATACCTCCTGCGATCATCACAACAATTTGTTCCATAGTTTAAATTTGTTTTTTACTTTTTATTATTCAATTATTTTATAAATTTCTTATACTCACCTCTTTATTAACCATATAATATTTTCGATCATCCGATTCATCCATTACGACGACATAATCACCATATTTAATTTCAGCCCCGTCCTGACTTCTAACGTTTAGTTTGATCGGATTCTTATCAATCACAAATTCTGCTGTTCCAATCTTATCGCCCTTGATATTAGACAGCATGATACCCGAAAGGCCTAAGAAATCAATTTCGTCCTCTCCTTTATAGCCTATTTCCTTAAAAAATTTCACCATAGGATTTGTCGCAAATTTAGTAAATAACAGTGCAATTACAGCAATCGGAATCAAAATGAACAAAGAAGATAATCCCCATGATGTGACATTTACAACGCTCGTTGTAATGAGGGTTCCTATCCACATGAAAAACTTCAATGTGGAAAACACCAGCATAAACGGTACCCGTCCAACATTCATATAGCTTAGGAACTTGATGAAAAATCCGGGGGATTTCTCCGGAGCCACCTCATGTTCCGGATTAATGGCTTCAGCATCACTGTCAATATCAGGTGCATCCGCTTCGGGCGCATCAATATCGAAATCGAATCCCAGATCCAGATCATCTAATCCGATACCCAATAAAAAAGTGAACAACCAGTAAACTACCAGAATAGCCATAACCACCGTCATGACGGCATTAGGTAGCGGATGCATCAAATTATATAAAAGGTCTGCCATAATACCTGTTAAGATTATCTATATCAATAGAGTGCCAAAAGTAATTATTTCCATAAATATTACCTACGAAAAAAGTACAAATGTCTGCAGTTTATTCGATAGGATAATATTTTCCATTTTCACCATTAACACCAACAATCAGTTTTCGGGTAAAATCCCCAATCTCTTTTTTATTTCATCTAATTCCTGATTTACTTTATCAGTTTCATCTCCTATCACTTTATTAATCTCATCATCCACCGATTTACTCTTCTTGGCCATATCACCGTAAGCCTGCGCCAACGCTTCTTCTTCCTCCACTTTTTCTTTCATACGCTCAAGCATACTGATGGTACTGTTACTATCAATCTGCGCCATTTGTTTATTCACCTCTTTGGTAGCGCGGCTCACCTTGATACGGGACTTCAGTGTCTTCAACTCATTTTCCCATTTCGTGATATTAAATCTCAGGATATCGACATTTTTCTGGATATCATCAGCCGATTTTTCATGTGTAACCAACTGTTCTTCGAGCGTTTTGGCCTCAATCATCAGGTTTTCCTTTAAGGTCAATGCCTCCTTAGCCAGCTTCTCTGCCTGTGACATATCTATCTCTCCCTTCCGGGCCTTCGTCAGGAGCAAAACAGCCTTATTCTCATAGTCCTGCGCTTCAGTTTCTTTTTTAATCTTATCATTTTTCGTACGTATAGCCATTGCTCTGATCTGTGCGGAAGCTTGCAATGCTTTATCCAAATCATCTCTCATTTCACGTATGCCCTGTTCCGTCATCCGGATAGGATCTTCCATCTTATCAACGGCAGAATGTATCTCTGCCTGACCGATTCTTAATAATCTCTTAAAAATATTCATAATATTCACTTTTTAGAAAATTCAATAATTTGTTCATAATATTCGCCTAACAGCAAACTTAAAGAGTTTAATCCTCCTTCAAATTCATTAATATCAAGGTTCTCAACCTGTAATGTATAACGAAAAATGACCTTTTTCCCCTCTTCATCTAATGCAAATGCCCCGTGTATAATATCTCTGTTTTTCTGCAACAAAGATTTCAGTATTCCCGTATCGTCACTCCTAAGAGTGAAGATATATTGCTCCATAATCAGAATGGGAGGTGCAACCCCGATAATCAGATTTTTGATCCCATCTTGCTCACTTTCTATCAGAAAGATTCCCTCCTTTTCATTTTGATAGGAAACAGAATAACCTAATTCTGAAATAAACGATTCTATCTTCTGAAAATACATAATTTGTCAACACATTAAATTATTAAAACAAAATAAAAAATCATCCGACCGGAGTCCCGGAAGACAAGAGGTTAATTTTACATTTATAACAAACACGCGCATCACATCCTATTTTTAAATCTTCAAATTTAAATTTGTTTTTCAAGAATTAAAAACTATATTTGCAAATATTTTTGGCAAATATAATATGCAAATTCAAAATTGCCAAATTTTTTAGCAATTATTTTATGACGCAAATTGGAAAAAACATAAAAAAGATTCGAAAAGTGAAAGGGCTAAGCCAACAAGCCTTTGCCGATCTATTTGGTTTAACGCGTGGAAATATATCTTCCTATGAAGAATCGCGAGCAGAACCCAAGATTGAGGTCATGATCAAAATAGCTAATTTTTTTAGCATTCCATTAGCCGATTTCATTGAAAAAGATTTATCGGTGAATGAACTCCTGCATTATAACACCAACTTTGTAATCGAAACGGAAAAGCTGAAAACTACGCGCCAATTTGCAAGCATCCCATACATATCAACTCCTTACATAAACGATTACATACAGAAGCACAACGATACCGAATTCATGCAAAAGCTACAGGTGTTGACAATACCCTGTTCTTCAAAATCCGAACTGATCGCGATCGAAGTACAGGATCCGAATGATTTTCCCGCAGGGTTTGAATTTCGCAACGGAGATGCCCTGATCTTTGAACAGGTCACAAAGGAAAATATACACCGTATAACAGATAAATTAGGAATGATGATCGACTCCGAAAATCTCCGGTTTGGAGTTTACAAAACGGAAGACAATGAGATGATACTATCACTGAACGATTGGGTAAAATATCCTTTTGAAATTGATTCGGATACAAAATATTGGTTGCTTCAGGCTTCTTTTAAACAAGAGTGACCTTCAATTCCGAATCCTCATCCGCTCCCAAAACCAACGCGGAATAAGCTTCCAGAAAAAGACAAGTAGACGATATCGCCAATCAATAACCACAACACGCGTCTTCTTATCAAGCGCCCTAATTATAATTCCGGCAACCGTCTCCGAACGCATCAACATCGGATAGCGATGGTCTTTCGTATTAAGCAATGCCGTATCGACAAATCCCGGACGAATATCTGTAAACCGGATATTTTTATTCTTGATATGTGACAGTTGTGCCAACGCGTCTATATAAGTATTCTGAAACCGCTTGGTGGCTGAGTAAGCTGGAGCTGAACCAAGGCCTTTTGTTCCGGCAATAGAACTGATAACAGCCAGATGTCCACCTCCTTTTGTTTCGAAATAACGATAAGCCGCAGTTACCACACGAATGAAACCCGTCACATTTGTTTCGGCCGTACGAATTTCTATATCCTCATACAATCCGGGATTCTGACGCCCTGTCCCCGATGCGAGAAAAAACAGATCCATCCCACCCCGGAGTTCAATCAAATGAACCAACCTTTCCGCGGCATCCTCTTTCGTTACATCAATCGGATAGGCAACTATATTTTCCGGATATTTTTCCCGAAGTTCTTCCAACAGATCTTCCCGCCTACCGGCAATACCTAAAAGCCAGCCTCTCTGTAGCATACACAACGCAACATCACGTCCGATTCCGGAAGTCGCACCTAAGATTATTACTTTTTTCATCTTTATTGCACTAAAAATCAAAGTATCACGTATCACAAAAATATGCGTAAACGGCAGAGATCATTTATTTCTCACAAACCGTTTACGCATAAATCACATCCTACTATCAAAACTTCTGTATATCAAGATCTTTCGCCAGAATATCCGATATGGCACCGGCAAAAACTTTGAAATGATCGGAATTGCCATGAATAACAATAGCCGCGTCATTCTCATATTCTTCATAAAAAAGAAAAGATGCGGGATCCATCGGTGATTGATATAAGGTGTAGGAAAGACATCCCGGCTCCTTACGTGTAGCTTCAACCACAGCCTTCGCCGCATCAATAAAAGCGGCTTCCTTTCCGCCTTTTACTACGGCACGCGCTACAATAATTTTTTTTGTTTTATCCATACTTATTTAGATTTACAATCATCAATAACCAACAAATCACAAAGTAACCTTAGCCGCATCCAGCGCTTTCCGGTAATCAGGCTCCGACACGACATTCGGTACATATTCAACATACACCACCTTACCTTCGGGATTAATCACCACTACTCCACGAGCCAACAACATATTCTCTTTCATCAGAAAGCCATATTTATACCCGAATTCGGAATGCATATAGTCAGACAGTGTGTGTACACGCTCTATGCCTTCTGCAGCGCAAAAACGCCCCAAAGCAAAAGGAAGATCCTTTGAAAGAGCCAATATGACGATATTTTCCGATAAACCGGAAGCCTCTTTATTAAATCTTCTTGTTTGAGCCGCACAAACGCTTGTATCTATGGAAGGAAATATTGATAATATAATGGTTTTTCCCTTGAAATCAGATAGAGCCACGGGCTTCAACCCATTACCTACCACCGTAAAATTCGGCGCGGCATCACCTACTTTAATCATTTCACCTAACAATGTCACCGGCATCTCACCAAAAGTAACAATTCCTTTGTTTTCTTTAATCTCTTGTGCCATAATTTTTTGAATTAATAAATTTAGAACTAATAAATATCACTACCTGTCTATGATATTACAAATATGACTTCAAATATAGTGAAAATTGAGAGCAAATCAAAATTTAATTTTGTTTTGCCGAAATGAAACTATATTCTGTTTTTGGCAAAATATAATAAAACTACGGAACAAATCAAACAATAGCGTGAAAATAACAAACACAATTCTACGGCAAAACTCTTTTATAACGGATATATACAAAAAAACCGGTGTGCAATCAACTGCAAACCGGTTCCCAATAATACTAACTAACACTTATAATACTATGAAAAAAACGAAAAAAAACTTTTACCTTAGCTGACATTTATCGTACGCTGCTTTTTCTGAATTTCATTTTCAGAAAACTTCGGCAAATTAACCACTAACATTCCATGCTCTACCTTCGCTTCAATCTTTTCTTTATTAACATTGTCTGGTAAAATCATCGTCTGCCGGAATTTAGAGTAAGAAAATTCACGACGCAAATAGCGCGCATCTTTATTTTCATCTTTACTTTCACTCTTTTTCTCCATCGTTATCACCAAGTCGTTATCATCGTCAATGTTGACATTAAAATCATCCTTAGTCATTCCTGCGGCAGCTACTTCTATTGTATAAGCATGTTCATTTTCCTTTACATTAATAGCAGGGACCGTAGAGCTTGTTCCAGCTTTCCAGTCATCTTTTAAAAAATCATTGAAAAATAAAGGTAACCATCCCTGATTTCTTCTTGCTAAAGTTGCCATAATTAAATCCTCCTATTTTAAATTAAATATTTTCTCTTTGTATAGACTTTCTTCGTATCCTTACACCCCCTATAATTCAAATCTCATGCCAGAGACTCCTTACGCCATTTTGTCAGCACAATCGACAACAATATGCTAAAATAAAGAAAAAACAATGACAAAATGTCAAATTCAATCTACTACATTTCATATATCCAATAAAAATTGCATATTTGCATAATAAAAAACAGAAAGGCATAAGAATGCATAAAAAAATTACTGCAAGTCGTTCCGTACTGTTAATATATACAGGCGGCACCATAGGAATGATAGAAAACCCGGAAACAGGGACGCTTGAAAGTTTTAATTTTGATCATCTACTCAACTATGTACCCGAACTGAAGCGTTTCAACTACAACATTGAAATATATCAGTTTAGCCCGCCGATCGATTCTTCCGACATGGAGCCTTCGGATTGGGCAAAATTGGTTGAAATAATAAACGACAATTATGAACATTTCGACGGATTTGTCATTCTTCACGGCACAGATACAATGTCATACACCGCATCCGCATTAAGTTTCATGTTGGAAAACCTTGGAAAACCCGTTATATTAACAGGCTCACAACTACCTATAGGGATGTTGCGAACCGATGGAAAGGAGAACCTTATAACAGCGATAGAAATAGCGGCAGCGGTCAATCCGGACGGAACACCGATCGTCTCCGAGGTATGTATACTCTTTGAAAACAACCTGATGCGTGGAAACCGCACCACGAAAGTAAACGCGGAGAACTTCAACGCATTCCGCTCGTACAACTTTCCCATATTGGCGCATGCAGGTGTACATATAAAGTATGAAACCCTCCTTCTACGCAAACCGGATCTGTCACGACCAATGAAGCCCCACTATCTTCTTGACGCAAACGTTTTGATATTTACGCTCTTCCCGGGAATACGGGAAGAGGCGGTATCGGCGATATTCAATGCTCCGGGCCTACGGGCCGTGGTTATGAAAACCTTCGGCTCCGGCAATGCGCCGCAAAAAGAATGGTTGATCCGATTATTAAAAGAAGCTGCTGAGAAAAATATCATTGTTATAAACATCACGCAATGTCTCATTGGCGCCGTGGAAATGGAACGTTACAAAACCGGACATCAATTATTATCCGCCGGGGTAATCAGTGGTTACGACAGCACACCGGAATCTGCTATTACAAAACTCATGTTCCTGCTGGCACATGGTCTACCTGTTGATGAAATTCGAAAACGGATGAATTCCAATATTGCCGGTGAAATAACCAAAGAATAAAATCAGCGAATCAACAAATATCATTCAAATCATGAAAGTCGCATTAGTAACAGGGGGATCGCGTGGAATAGGCAGGGCTATCGCGTTGGAATTGGCAAAAAACGGATATGAAGTAGCTATAACAGGACGTGATACGGAACAACTCAAAAAGGTGATGGCTGAGATAGAATCTGCCGGACAAAAAGGCTTAGCCATAACAGCGGATCTCACACACGATCATGCGCCGGAAGCTATTATAAAAGAAGTAACAAGGCATTTTCAGCAATTGGATGTATTGGTTAATTGCGCAGGCATTACCATGTCAGGTAGCTTTACCGACACTGACATTGACGACTGGGAACGGATTTTTAATGTAAATGCGCGAGCTCCGTTTTTCCTCTGTAAGGAGGCATTGCCTTTTCTGAAAAAATCAGAAAAAGCCTTTATCATCAACATTGCTTCCGTAGTAGGATTTAAAGGATACATTCACCAATCGGTTTACACTTCTTCCAAGCATGCGCTTAGCGGGTTTACAAAA
Organism: Tannerella sp.; assembly: GCA_031551825.1. GTDB lineage: Bacteria > Bacteroidota > Bacteroidia > Bacteroidales > Tannerellaceae > Tannerella. The sequence goes on from JAVBNB010000052.1 coordinate 111,886, forward strand.
GTATTGGCAAAAGAATTACAACCATTGGGCATACGTGTGCATCTGATATCGCCCGGAGGGGTTGCGACGGAAATGGTCACCAAAGTCCGTCCGGACATCAATCCGGAAGAATTAATACAACCGGAAGAAATAGCGGAAATCGTACGCTATATTATAAACAGCACCGGCAATGGTATCATAGACCATTTCTATATACGACGCTTTAGCGGACTACCATTTGACTGATCATAAAAAGAATCTGCTCCACATCACGATTCAAATAGCCTAATTCGAGGATTTCATATTTTTTTAACTTACTTTTGCCGAATCATACAAAATTACAAGACACAAAACTATGCAATTGACAAAGCAAGATATCGACAATCTTCGGAAATACATAAGAAATGTTCCGGATTTTCCTGTCAAAGGAATCCAGTTCAAAGATGTATCGACCTTATTTAAAAACCCGCAAGCCTTACGTGAAGTAGCAGAAATACTCACCGATCATTATAAAAATTACGGTATTACAAAAGTTGTGGGAATAGAATCCAGAGGATTTATTATGGGCAGCATCCTGGCTCAAAACCTCAACGCCGGATTCGTACCGATCAGAAAACCAGGCAAATTACCGGCCAAAACGATTGAAGAAGTATATCAGAAAGAATACGGATTCGACAGCATACAAATTCACGAAGACGCATTAGAAAAGAACGACATTGTTTTAATCCATGACGATTTGCTTGCAACCGGAGGAACCAGTTTAGCCGCGTACAATTTAGTCAGTAAAATAGGAGTAAAAGACATATTTTTTAACTACATCATTGAATTGGAAGAATTGAACGGCAGAGGTAAATTACCGGAAAAGACCGAAATAATGACTCTGTTAAAATTCAACATATAGAATAAAAACACCATGCCCGCAGATACGTCATCAAAATCATATCAGAACCGGATATTATTTATTGCATGTCTTGCGTCATCGCTCGTACCATTCATGGGTTCATCCGTAAATCTCGCATTGCCGCAAATTTCACGTGAATTCAATATGAATGGCATCGAACAGAGTTGGATCCTCACCGCCTACCTGTTGTCTGCAGCAATACTCCAGGTTCCATTCGGCAGACTTGCCGATATCTGGGGTAAACGTAATATTTTCATCGGCGGTTTATGCTTATTTGCCATTACGACTTTCTGCTGCGGCTTCGCGTCCAACGGTACATACCTGATCACTTTAAGGGCCATGCAAGGTATCGGAAGCGCCATGGTCTTCAGTACGAATATCGCAATTATCTCATCCGTATTTCCGCCCAAAGAGCGTGGAATGGCTATGGGAATAAACGCCGCAACCGTCTATGTATCAATAGCAGCAGGCCCTTCTTTAGGGGGTGTTATTACCCATAATTTAGGATGGGAATACATCTTTTTCATTACGGCAGGCATTTCAGTAATCGCGCTGATAAGCGCATTCATTGTAATGAAAGAACAGTGGGTTGAATCCAAAGGGGAGCCTTTTGATATAAAAGGATCCATCATCTACGGACTGGCAATCACAGCGCTTATATACGGACTTACCATACTTCCCCGGGTTACCGGCTTCGTCCTTATCGGCGTGTCGGTATCACTACTCTTTCTTTTTGCCAAACACGAAAGCAAAGAAAAACATCCGGTATTTAACATCGCTTTATTCTTAAATAACAAGACTTTCCGTATGTCTTCGGTAGCCGCTCTTATCAACTATGCCGCAACTTTTCCGATCAGTTTCTTAATCAGCCTGTATCTGCAGGAAGTAAAAACATTAGACGCGCAGAGCGCCGGATTGGTGCTGATTGTACAGCCGGTTATACAATCCGCATTATCCCCCTTCGCCGGAAAACTCTCTGATAAGATCGCCCCTCGCTATATCGCCTCGTTTGGCATGGCGCTTATTGCGACTTCTTTACTTGTCATTGCCCTCTTTATCACACCCGATAGTTCGCTAATCATGATAATGATCATACTAAGTTTATTAGGAATAGGATTTGCCGCATTTTCTTCACCCAATACAAACGCCATTATGAGTTCCGTCGATAAGAAAAACTATAGCATGGCATCGGCAACGACAGGAACGGTAAGACTTGTAGGACAATCGCTCAGCATGGGAATAACGACCATGGTCATATCCATCGTCATCGGAAACCAAGCGATCACCCCCGAAGTAAGTACAGAGCTGATGAAAACAATACATATCACCTTCATTATCTTTGCCGTGTTATGCGCGTTCGGGGTCTATGCATCCATTACCCGGAATTAAAAATGGAAAGTTTAATCCTATATAATAGTTAATACGCATAAAATGCTTATAATTGCACTAGTATTAGAATAAAAACAACCTCTCAATATTTAAAAAATGAATAAAATAAAACAAATCGCGAGAGCATTCGTCTTTCTTTTCTTAACCTCTTCCACTTATGCTCAAATGCCTGAAAATGTCTGGGATAACAGCAAAAAAATTGAAGAGCAGATCAAAAGAACTTCATTCCCTGAGCAAACCTATAACATTATAGATTTCGGAGCTGAAGAAGGAGGCGATACATTGTCTCATGAAGCGATTAATCAGGCAATCAAAACATGCAGTGAGAATGGAGGAGGCTCTGTCATTATCCCCAAAGGAGTATTCTTAACCGGTCCGATCGTAATGAAAAGTAACGTCAATCTACATCTGGAAGAAGGCTCTGAACTAAAGTTTTCTACAGATAAAAGCCTATATACCGATGTAGTCCTTACACGTTGGGAAGGTGTTGATTGTTACAACCTTCACCCGTTAATATATGCATACGACGAATCGAATATAGCAATTACAGGAAAGGGCGTCATAGATGGTCAAGGCAGCAATGAAAACTGGTGGTATATGTGTGGAAATCCACGCTTCGGATGGGAAAAAGGAATGGAAGCCGCCAGTCTGGGAGGAAGAAGGCAGTTACTGCAATACTCGGAATTATTCGCACCCCTTGCCGAAAGAGTGATGGGGCTAAACAGCGGACTTCGCCCACAACTCATCAATTTATATAGTTGCCACACAATACTGATTCAAGACGTAACCTTAAAAAATTCCCCATTTTGGGTTATTCATCCATTGTTATGCGAAAGCATGATTGTAAGCGGAGTAAAGGTAGAAAGTCATGGACCCAATAGCGATGGTTGCGACCCTGAGTCATGCAAAAACGTTTTAATCGAAAAATGTTTTTTTGACACAGGAGACGACTGTATCGCAATTAAGAGCGGACGAAACGCAGATGGTCGCAGATGGAATACCCCAAGCGAAAATATCATCGTACGTAACTGCAAAATGGTTGATGGCCATGGAGGTGTAGTAATAGGTAGTGAAATTTCAGGCGGATTCAAAAACTTGTTTGTCGAAAACTGTGAAATGGACAGCCCCAATTTAGACAGAGTGATTCGCATAAAAACCAATAATTGCCGCGGCGGCGTGATCGAAAATGTATATGTACGCAACATTACTGTCGGAGAATGCCGGGAAGCAGTTCTTAAAATCAACCTGTTATATGACAGTAGGGAAGTCTGCGACAGAAGCTTTCCTCCTACAGTTCGCAATGTTTACTTAGATAAGATAACAAGTAAAAAAAGTGAATACGGTATTTTAATTACAGGATTCAGCAACAGTTTCAATATCGAAAACATACAGGTAAGCAACAGCCGCTTTGATAATGTGGAGAAAAGCAATGAGATAACAGGAGCTAAGGATGTAAAATTAAACAACTTATACATCAACGACGAAATCGTGAAATAAATACAAAGATTCATGCAATGAAACACTTCCCTTTTTATCTTATAATTCTCTTTTGTTTATTTTTTCTGCAAGCCTGCAAAGATAAAACAAATGAAAAATTTGTTACTTCCTATATCTATCCGGAAGGAATATCTCTGGAAGAAAAAGCTCGTCTGGCCGGACATGTAGTTCCATCAGCCAGGCAATTAGATTGGCAAAAAATGGAATTCACCTGTTTTATCTGTTATGGCATAAATACTTTTACAAATAAAGAGTGGGGAACCGGGAAAGAAGATCCCGGGTTATTTAACCCGGATTCACTTGATGCCCGTCAATGGGCGCGTGTTGCCAGTGAAGCCGGCATGAAAATGATATTGATAACTTGCAAACATCATGATGGATTCTGCCTATGGCCCTCCGCTTACACAGATTTTTCAGTAGCCTCTTCTCCCTGGAAAGAGGGAAAAGGTGATTTGGTAAAGGACGTAGCAGAAGCTTGTAAGGAGTACGGATTAAAGTTTGCAGTTTATTTATCCCCATGGGATATGAATCATCCTGATTACGGAACAGATCGCTACAATGATTTTTTCGTAAGCCAACTGACCGAACTATTAACACAATACGGTCAAGTTGATGAAGTTTGGTTTGATGGCGCCTGCGGAGAAGGTCCCAATGGAAAAAAACAGGTTTATGACTTCAATCGTTACTATAATATAATCAGACAATTACAACCTCAGGCCGTTATTGCAGTAATGGGACCAGACGTCAGATGGGTAGGAACGGAAAGTGGATATGGAAGAGATACGGAGTGGAGTGTTATTCCTGCATCCGAAAAGAATCTTGACGATATCGCATCCTCTTCCCAACAAAAAGCCGGCAGTGGCACATTTCTCCCGGAGGGGGATAATATGGCGCCGGATTTAGGCAGCAGGGAATTACTGACTGATGCAAAAGGTATTATCTGGTACCCGTCAGAGGTAGATGTTTCTATTCGTCCGGGCTGGTACTATCATTCCGAGCAGGACACTCTGGTTAAATCCCCTCAAAAACTGATTGATATATATTACAGTTCAATTGGCAGGAACTCTTTATTATTATTGAATCTTCCTCCTGATAAAAGAGGACTTATACATGAAAATGATATCCGGAGCTTACAAGAAATGCAACGGATCCTACATACAACTTTTGCTTCGAATCTCATAAATAAAGCTGTAAAAACGTCTTTTCGTCATAAAGAAAAACTAACAGACGGGATGTTAGAAACTTATTGGCAAGGAAATACCGGAACAAATAACCTAGAATTTAGTTTTTCTGAAAAAATCGCATTTGACCGGTTATTATTACAGGAGAATATCACAGAAGGCCAACGTATTGAAGAGTTTATACTGGAATGCTGGCTTGATGGGCAGTGGAAACAAATTGTCCGGGGAACAACCGTGGGATATAAAAGAATCATGCGCTTTAAATCCGTAAAAACCGATAGAGTTCGTTTACGTATTCCACGATATCGTGATATCCCTCAAATTGCGGAAATCGGATTATACAAATCATCTCCAGAAGAAGAGGCCATCTCACAATGAATGTGAGACAGCCTCTTTAAATTTATTTTCCAAAGCCAAACAAACCTCCTATCTCTCCTAGAATATCCGGAGCACCATCGCCATCTTTATCTGCAAGCGCGGCAGAAATCATATCATCTAATCCTCCTCCGCCATTACCCAGAAGCGAGGACAACATTCCCCCAATTCCGCTATTATTTACATTCGCACTTTGTTTTTGTCCTCCCAGAATAGAAAGCAGCATCGGCGCAACAGACGACAGGATATTACCAACCTGTGAAGACGACAATCCGGTTTTCTGTGCCAAACCGGTCTGTACCTCTGAACTCTTACTTCCCAGAATATGTCCGAGGATCTTGGTACCGTCACTAACATCCAAATTTCTCAGGAATGAACCAATATTACTCATATCATCACCTGCATGGTCATCCAATGCTTTAGCTAATGAGCCTGCACCCTCTTCAGTGGCAGCATTTTGCTCCATTCCTTTCATTAAAATAGGGATTGCTTTTGTTAACAGATCAGATACCTGTCCGGATTGTGCCCCACTACTCTGACTCAAGGCCGCAACACCACTTGAATCAGTTATTACTGATAATAACTTTGTTACATCCATACTTTTACTTTTAAATTGTTTATAATAAGCTGAAATTTCATACAAAACCAGGCCGGATTTCTTGCATATACACGTTTAATTTAATTACAACAAATGTATGAAACAAATAATCTAAAAACAAGAAAACACCATGCAAATATCATTCTCCAATCTTTTTAATGATAAATGATAATCCGGGAGCGCCCATTGACATTCCACATAATCATATTTGCATATTGAATTCAGATAATTTATATAATCACCCAAACAAGCTTGATTGTCAAAAAACAAAAACACGTAATTACACTTTAAATTTTCATCAAAAACACAGGATAAAGTGGCTTTTTCCTTATCGAATCTAATCTCAACAACATCTTCTTTAACACCCTTTTCAATATAATCCATAACACATATCGGAAATTCTAAAAAATTTGCCTTTAATTCTTTTTTTGTGAGTCGTAAAGTTGAACCGGCATAATCCATAAGATCGCGAATAACATCCTGATATATATAATCTTGCTTAACCATAGTTGTCCGTATTATCCCTGTCGCCCTGAAACAGAATTTATTCAATAGAAATAGCACAGGGCAATAGCCTACCCAAGTCGTCGGTACCGGTAAATATCACTACTCATAAATGATCCGGCATTTATACACAAACCTGTTCTGCATGTACGGACTGACAGCGCAGAATAGTGTATGTATTAAGCAGATATCAAATCTTTATTTTCGCAGCTAAAATGCTCCGGCATTCCGATAACAAAAATACACTAACACTACTTCTTTAATTTATATCAATAACAAATTACAAAATCACTTCAAACGAATAACCCTATCATAAGCGCCTCATCTACAACATTTTTTTAATCAACACTTTTGAGACACCAATAAATATGTTCAATTACAGTTATTCGTGGTTTTCGAGTCCTTCTTATAGATGGAACTCAGTTTTGGAAATATAAGTAATCTCAGAGAAACATCATACGTAATATAATTCCACGCCCAATCCATAAAAACAGAGAATTTATTCCTCATCCCTATGATCGATAAAATATGAATCAACAGCCATAACCACCAGGCAAGTTGTCCGCTGAATCTGAATTTACCCAGATCCGCTACTGCCGAATTCCGGCCGATAGTAGCTAAAGAGCCCTTGTTTTTATAATTAAATCTTTTCCACTCAACAGGCGCCTTTATCTCTCTATTCAGATTTGCCGCCAGATTTGCCGCCATCTGCAACGCCGGTTGAGCAACCTGCGGATGCCCTTTCGGATATGTATCGGTAATCATCAAAGCTGTATCTCCGACACAATAAATATTGTCATAACCTTTCACCCGATTATACTCATCCACTAACAAACGTCCTTTCAGATAAGACTCCTCCTGCAATCCTCCGATAGAATTAGGCTTAACGCCTGCAACCCAGAACACATTCTGAGAATGCAATTCTTCTCCATTATCCATCTTTACTACATCATCTTCATAAGACAAAACCATCGCTTTTCGGATAATGACACCTCGTTTTTCTAACGCTGTCGTTGTTGCCGCGGAAGCCGATTCGGACATTGCGCTCAACAAACGCGGAGAAGAATCTATTAAATAAATATTCATCTTTCCGGCATCTAAATCCGGATAATCTTTAGGAAGAATTACTTTCTTCATTTCGGCCAATGCGCCGGAAAGTTCCACGCCGGTAGCTCCCCCTCCCACAATGACAAAAGTCAGCATCCTTTCCAATTCATCGTCCTGATCTGTATTGGTAGCCTGCTCAAAACTCAGTAATATCCTGTTACGCATCAAAAGAGATTCAGATACACTCTTCAATGCGTACGTAGAACATTTAAGTTCATCATTTCCAAAATAGTTTGTATCACATCCCGTAGCAATAACTAAATAATCATAACAAATTTCACCAATGGTTGTATCAACATGCCGCTCCAAAGGATTAACGCTTAGCGCTTCACAAGTCCGGAAATGAAAATCCGGCTGTTTCTGAAACGATTTACGATGAGGATAAGATATGGAACTGGGTTCCAAGCCAGCCGTAGCAACCTGGTACATCAAAGGTTGAAACTGATAATAATTTACTTTATCAATCAGTACCACCTGATATTTTTTCTTATTTATTTTCTTTGCAAAATCATGTCCTGCAAACCCTCCTCCGACAATGACAATCCTTTTCAGATCTTTTTTGTCCGGAATATTGGCAATTTTCTTCATAGTTAAAAAAAACCGGTTTCCGGAAAATTCGTTTAAGTTGATAACGAATAGATATCATCTTCCGTACTCAACTTATTTTCCAACCTGCTCATCAGATGGCTTGTCACATAATTTTCGATTTCTTTCTTTTTAAAAGAATTCCAATCGTCCATATTTCCGGTCCTCTCCATGATCCTATCAAACTGATCAACAACCCTCTCATCATCCGGCAGGTTTTCTAATTGGATTTTTAACGCATTATCATGTAACAAATCCACATATTTGCCCATTATATCAAGCATATCATCCCGCCCGAACGGTTCAAAACGCACGTATGACTCCCATTCCGGATAATCAAGTCCGAATTCGTCAACCATATCATCATGCTGCTCATCATACTCCGTTTCGGAAACACCAAAAAGACCTGAATTCGAAACCTGTTCCAACTCCAGCGTTTCCGGATTGAGAAAACAAACGAATCCGTTATTTAAGGCCTCTGTAATTTGTTCTATAAGATCTGCATATTCAGGAGGAATTTGATCATCTGTATCCTCCATCTCATTCGATATTTTTTCTTCCAGAAAGTCTAGTACTTCGACCAGAATCCCTCTATTCTCTTTAATACGAGACAATTTCTCAACTATGTCAAGATAAATTTCTTCCGTTTTCATATTATGCACAATTAATGAATTGAATTTCGCCATCTAAGATAAGCACTATTTTTTATTTTATAAATAAAATATCCATAAAAATAAAAAATAAAACGAAATGACAAATCATATTATAAGAAATCGGACCGGCTTCAAGAAACCGGCTAACAAAAGCTTTCAGGCATCCAATTTATCCTTGCTGATACCATATTTTTCAGCACAATGAGTGCTGTCTTTAGGTTCTACATGCACAACTATATCATATATATTTTCGATATGATTATTGATACTGTCTTCCACATTTTGGGCGACCTGATGCGCCTCTGTCAGAGATAGCTGACCGTCGGCCTCAACATCAAGAACAATACTGTACATATTCCCAATCTTCCGTGAGCGGATACGATGAGGATTAAATGCTCCCGGAACACATTCCACTGCTTCTATAATTTTATTATATACGGAAGTATCATCAATACCATCCATCAATGCAACATTTGCGTCACGAAAAATACCGATGGCCGACCATACAACATAAAGACCGATCAGGATAGCAACAACCGCGTCCAAAATCGGAACATTCAATAAAAAGGTACAAGCTAACCCTACCAATACACCTCCGGAAATGACCACATCATTCCGCATATTGATAGCATTTGCCTTAAGCATTGATGAGTCAACACGTTTCCCTTGATAAAACTGGTACCAGGCCAACAATAGTTTTCCCACAATAGATACGATAGTTACCCATACGGCAAGCATGGAAGGCAACTCTTTTGCCTTTTCGAATATAATTTGTTCCGCTGCCGTTACAACAATCTGGCAACCCATAAAAAAGATTACAAAAGAAAGGATCGTAGACGCCACATTTTCAGCCTTTTCGCGACCATATACATATTTGGAATTCGGAGGCCGGCTAACAATTGAAGAAGTATATAAGATGACGATCGAAGTAACCACATCCGAGACTGTATCTAATCCGTCGCTTAATACCGCCATACTTCCGGACAGAATACCGATCACAACCTTCAATAATGACAAAACAGCATTTCCAATAATGCTGATCCATGAAGTACGCAATAAAATTTTCTTTCTATCAACCATAAGGATTTAAAAAAACAAAGGTACAAAGTTACTTATTTCTATAAAACCCACAATGATTTTGAAAGAGAGAAGATATTAATTTCTTTTTCACCGTTGCTCTATTTTTTCTTTGAAAGCGACAATCTTTTGTTCCAGTTCTTTTAATAAATCCGGTTCAATAACCCCTTTATCTTCTTTAAAAGTTCGGTTAAAACTTGGAAGAGAAAACGTTTCTATAATATTAGCACCACATCCGGGGAAACGGGAATTTGCTGCGCTCATCACATCACTGCCTCCTCTGCGTCCGGGAGAAGAACTCATCAAAAACATCGGTTTATTTTGAAAAATATTCAAATCAATACGTGAACACCAGTCAAAAACATTCTTGAATGCTGCCGAATAAGAACCGTTATTTTCCGCCAGAGAACAGATGATAATATCGGCATCTTCAATCTGATTGCGGAAGGCATACGCTTGATCCGGATAACCATTTTCCTCCCTGTCGATCGAAAAAATATCCATCTCATAATCATTCAGACCCAATAAACTCTGTTCGTATTCCTTAAAATAAGTAAGCACAAATCTCACCAGTTTTTTATTGATAGATCTCGAACTGTTACTTCCTGCAAATGCGACAATCTTTCTGCTCATAACAAATGAATTAATTTAAAAGAACGGCAAGTTACAAAAAAATAATCACATTACGGACTTTTCACTTCTTTTTTCAAATCGTTAAAAAATATCTTAATACGCTCTTTCTCATTACCTTCTCCCAATATTTCAATCGGCAAATAACCACAATAGTTTTTCCGCTGTATAAGGTCCATTAATCTTTCCACATCCGTCTTATTCTCCACCCCATGAATGAATACATTCTCTTTAATCTGCCAGGTAATTGCATGGTGAATAACTTCTTCTATTTCAACATAAGGATCAGCCGTACGAAAGCAACCAATATCAAGCATCAAACCAATGTTTTCAGACTTGCATAAAGATAAAAATTTATTCACATCTTCCGCTGTTTTCAAAAAATCATTATGATTTTGCATTGCCACCATCACTCCATACTGTTTTCCAAACTCCGCACATTCGTCTGTAGCTTCTGCAACCCATAGGGCTGTTTCATCCCAGGTATATCCTTCAGGAACGTCCAATCCGGAAAAAACCCGGATCGTACTCGCTCCTAATTTTGCCGCTACAACAATCCAGTCTTTTACCAACTGGATCTCCTTTTCACGTTCGGCAGCATCCGGTATGGTAAAATCATTTTTCACACCGGTTCCTGAAATATCAATCGCATTGCGAAATGCACAACGTTTCACGCTGTAGATAAAGTCATCATCCGGAACTAAAGGATAAGCGGGGAAATAATATCCTGTAATATCGACACATTCCATATCAATGGAAGCTGCGTATTCAATCACTTCAAAAACATTAAGTCCGCCACTTTGAAGCGGACTGTTAAATGAATAAAAATTCAATCCAAGCTTCACCCGGCTCTTTTCTCCAAGACTTCCCTGATTAGCCGGCTGCGAAAAGCCGTTAATTGCAAATAACGCCATGATAGTCATAGCTATAAGACCTGATCTCATGTTTTATTTTTTTAATTTAATATTTTTACATTCCAATCTCTCACAATATTAGCAAGACAAAATTATCAACTAACAATTCCGGTTCTTTTCCGGATTCTGCAAACATGACATCAGCAAATATAGCGATTTTCTATTATTTCAAACACTATTTCATTTTAATCCCTCACCGGATCATCATACTGTTTCTGTAATCTTTTTAGTTCCTCATGCATCTGGGAAGCAATCTCCCGATAGTCTTCTTTTCCATAAAGATTATTCATTTCGTGAGGATCCTCTGCCAGATCGTATAACTCCCAGACATCTATATCATTGTAAAAATGAATCAGTTTATAACGTTCTGTTCTTACCCCATAATGCTTTTTAACAGCATGCTCCGAAGGATATTCGTAATAATGATAGTACAAGGATTGCCGCCAGCCTTTAGGATCTTTTCCTTCTAACAACGGAAGAAACGATTCACCCTGGATGTCTTCCGGAACCTCCGCACCGGCCAGTTCCAAAAACGTAGGAGCATAGTCGATATTCTGAACAAATTGGTTGACAGTTCGTTTTTCTCCTCCGGGCAAACGGACCAGCAAGGGAGTCCGGAACGATTCTTCATACATAAAACGTTTATCAAACCAACCATGCTCACCCATGTAAAAACCCTGGTCGGAAGTATAAACAATCAATGTATTTTCTAATAATCCGTTTTCTTCTAAATAAGCTAATACGCGGCCGATATTTCGGTCTACGGATCGGATCACACTGAGATAATCCCTCATGTAACGCTGATACTTCCACTCAGCCAGCTCACGGCCTTCCGGTCGACGTTTCTTAAAATCATTGATAATCGGTACATAATAATGATCCCAAGCAGCCTTCTGAGCCTCATTCATACGACCAGGAAGATCGGCGCCTACCTGGTTATACATATTTCTCCCGGATTTTTCAAGGCCGGGTTTGGAATGGATTTCATCTTCTTTATCAGCTAATTTCAGATCATACACCAGATCCATATCATGGAAAATGCTCATTTCCTGCGCGGCTGCGGCCAAACGTCCTTCATACAAATCAAAGAAGTTCTCCGGAAGAGGAATGTCTAAATGGTCAAAACTACCTAAGTCGCAGGTATCGGGCATCCAGGTCCGGTGAGGAGCTTTATGATGAAGTAACAGACAGAAAGGCTTGTCCGCATCTCTTTTATTCGCCAACCAGTCGATCGCGATATCAGTCGTGATATTGGTCGCATATCCTTCTATCCGGCGCCGTTGGCCGTTTTCGATGAAAACAGGATTATAATAGTCACCCTGTCCGGGAAGGATATTCCAGTAATCAAAGCCAGTAGGATCGGATGTCAGGTGCCATTTTCCAACAACAGCAGTCTGATAGCCGGCTTGCTGAAGCAATTTGGGATAAGTTTGCTGGTTACCGTCAAAGGTATGCATATTATCTATAAATCCATTTTTATGACTGTGCTTTCCCGTCAACATACAAGCGCGGCTCGGGCCACTAATGGAATTAGCCACAAAGCTATTAGCGAATATGACCCCTTCCCTACCGATACGGTCAATATGGGGAGTCTGTATAAAACGCCGGTCATAAGCGCTGATTGTCTGATACGAATGATCATCCGTCATGATATAGAGTATATTCAATGGCTTCGAGGGTTCATTCTTCTCATTTTTGACGGTACATGAGGACAGCGACACAAGAGTCGCTGTCCCTGTAAGGGAATATAAAAATAAAGAATTAAATTTAATCATAACATTATTATAAAGCGCCTTCATCTTTCAGCTTATTCACGTAATGGACTATCCTTTTATATTTTCCTCAAAAATAGACAAAAAATACAAATTCCCAAAATCCAAATCGCCTCATCACGTTAAAATCATTAATATGATAATAGACGGTATTGAAAGCATTTACTATACAAAAGATAACTTTCCTCATTTATTTTCCTACATTTGTGTCATGATAAAAACTGCTAAACTAATATATGTATGCCTCGCTTGCTGGTTGTCCCTGACCAGCTTTGCCTATTCCGGACGGGTATATGTAGACAAAAACGCATCCGGATCTTTCGATAAGAATGACACACCCCTGCCAGGTGTAGTGGTAACTGACGGCCGAAACACTGTCCGAACCGGCAAAGACGGTCGTTTTACTCTTCCCGGATACGAACGGACAAACTTCATTACTGTAACTACTCCTGCCGGATACCGGATCGATAGACCTTACCTGCCTGTGGCCACCAGCCAACAAGCCTACGACTTCGCCCTGACTCTCTGTGAGGCAACAGCACACGATGATCATGCATTCATTCAAATCACTGATACCGAGATACACAATCGCGGAGTCGCAATGGACTGGGTGGATTACCTGAAAACCTACATCACCACCGAACGTCCCGCCTTCCTCATCCATACCGGCGATATCTGCTACGAGAATGGCCTCCGTTCGCACATCCAAGTTGTGAACAACAAAACGATGGGCTGCCCGGTATATTACTGTATCGGCAATCACGACCTGACGAAAGGCGATTATGGCGAACAGCTGTTTGAATCCCTCTATGGGCCGACTTGGTATTCATTCGATGTGGGCAACGTACACTATGTGATCACTCCCATGACCGGAGGTGACCACCGGCCCGGATACACCCAAGCAGAGGTGTATGAATGGCTAAAAAATGACCTGGCAATGAAAGACCCCGGTAAACAATTAGTCATCTTCAACCACGACATACTCACCACTAATGACGACTTCATCTTCGGCATCAGCGACACCGAACGGATCGACCTGCGGAAATACAACCTAAAAGCCTGGATTTACGGACATTGGCACATCAATTATGTACGCAATCAAAATGGTGTCTACACCGTTTGTACAGCTACACTCGATAAAGGCGGGATCGACCACTCCCCCTCTGCCTTCCGTGTGTTCGACATGCGAAAAGACAGCATCGCCGGGATGAATCTCCATTACTGCTTCATCGACCACCAAGCAGTGATTGCAACCCCTGTCAATGGCCAGACGACTCCCCTGCTCCCTTCAGGGGCCATACCACTTTCGGTCAATGCCTATCACTCGGGATGCGAAATCGCCAAAGTGACCTATACCTGTAAAACAGGCGACAGTTGGAGCCAACCAGAGCCGATGCAAAGCAAAAGCGATTGGAACTGGTATGCCGAAATAAACCCCGGCTCCTTCAGAGTGGTCGGAGAAGTAGAAGCCAAAGTCATCGTAACATTCAACGATGGTCACGAAACAACAGCTGTCAGCCGTTTTCTGTATAATCCGTCATATAAGCCTGCTCTGAAGCCCGCCGCTCCCTGGACATCCCTCGCCGGTGATGCCGCCCATACAGGAAACACCGGTCATACCGTTACTCCTCCCCTCCGGTTAGCCTGGGTGCAGAATGTAGGTACGACCATCTTCATCGCCTCGCCCCTGATCACAGACGGCCGGGTGATCGTAGCCTCCACCGACGACGATAACCGTCGAAAACAAAATTTGTCGGCTTTTGATCTTCAAAGCGGCAAACTATTGTGGACATTTCCTACCCGCAACTCTGTTAAGAACTCAATCTCCTGCAATAATCAGACTGTGTTCGCCCAGGATGCCGACAGTTGGCTCTATGCTATCGACATCGCTACCGGCCGTCTGAAATGGGAAAAGCAGTTAAACAAAAACGAATACCCCTACTTAGAAGACGGGCTGGTAGTTGCCAACAATGTATTATATGCCGGATCAGGAACCGGACTTTCGGCCTATAGCGCCACTGACGGCACCTGCCTCTGGACGAATACAGACTGGAAAAAATCTGAAGGTACCACTACCACGCTAACCATCGGCAATGGCGTACTCACAGCCGGCGCCCAATGGCGCGCCCTTTACGGACACGACGCACAAACCGGCCGATTATTATGGAAACTATCAGAAGAAGGATTGAGCGACCGGGGCGCTTCCACCACCCTACACGACAACCTCTTCTATGTCATATCGCAGAGCAGTCTCTTTGTAATTGAGCCGCAGACCGGAGAGATCATCAAACAAGCTAAACTGCAAGAATTCAACCTCAATGTCACCTCTACCCCACTAATCACTGACACGGAGATTATCTTTGGCTCGGCTGATAAGGGATTAGTAGCGCTCAACAAGGAAACTTTGGACATCAAGTGGACGTTGCCCGTTAACCAGTCACTCGTATATACCTCACCTTATGTAACAACTCCCAACGGATCGGTGGAAACCACTCCCATCCTCTCAGATGGTGTGATCTATTTCGGTGCGTCCGACGGTTTCCTCTACGGGGTCAAAACCGGTACAGGCGAAACGGTATTCCGCATGCCGACAGGCGCTCCCTTCCTCGCATCCGTCGCTGCATCGGGAAATATACTGGTAGCCGTCGATTTCGCTGGTAATGTCTATGCTTTCTATGGTAACAACAAATAAATGAAACAAATTATTACACGTACAAACAAGATCAATCGCCCGGTAAGCAGCCTTCTTATACTATTGCTGGTCATTCTTGCTTCCTGCCAACAGGAGACCTCACTAAAAGTACTACAGTTCAACATCTGGCAGGAAGGCACCATGGTGAAAGGCGGAATACAGGGGATCGTGGACAATATTGTCGCTCTCGAACCTGACCTCATTACCTTCAGTGAAGTAAGGAATTACGACGGACGAGAATTTATTCCCATCCTCATAGCCGAATTAGACAAGCGAGGCGTCACCTACTACGGTAAAACCAGCGTAAGCACCGGTATCTTGTCCAAATATAAAATCGACAAACAGGAAGTGATCTACCCTATACAGGACGACCATGGCTCGGTGCTAAAGGCTTCCGCCATAATACAAGGCCGGACAGTTGTCGTCTATTCAGCTCACCTCGACTATACCCACTACGCATCCTACCTGCCGCGCGGTTATAGCGGTGTTACATGGAAAAAACTCGATGCACCGGTACTCGACGTGGATTCTATCCTTCAAATGACCTTCGAATCCCTACGCGGCGAAGCCATGGCTACCCTCATCACCGATGCCCACCACGAACAGCAACAAGGCAGCTTGGTAATCATCGGAGGCGACTTCAACGAACCTTCCCATCTCGATTGGACCGAGGGTACCGGAAATTTATACGACCATCACGGCACAGTTGTTCCTTGGGAATGTTCATCGATGCTCTACGCTAATGGTTACCTCGATGCCTACCGCGTGGCCTTTCCCGACCCGGTGACAAACCCCGGCTTCACCTATCCGGCCGACAATCCGCAAGCAGACGTGTCCAAACTCTCCTGGGCGCCCGAAGCCGATGAGCGCGAACGGATCGACTTCATTTATTTTCTCCCCGACCAGCGCCTCAGCTTGCGCAAGGTCACGGTAGTAGGACCTTCCGGTTCCATCGTCCGCAACCAGCGAATGGGAAATACTTCGGCCGATTCCATCATCCCGTCCACCGGCACCTGGCCTACCGATCACAAAGCAGTACTGGCCACTTTTGTTTTAAATTTTTGATTACATAAACTCCTGCACTAACCAGCCGGAAGATTTTTTTATTAAATACAATTTTTCGGATTGTAATATTTCCCCATCTTTGACAAGATCGTAGTTTACCGTTGCTTTCGTATCGTTTATTTCGATACTGTTAATTTTCACTTTCGTGTTTTCAATCGCTTTTCGCGCCTTCTCCCGTTCCTGAGGTGTCCAACTATCGATGATTCTTTGCTGCGTGTCCAAAAACTGAATCGCAGAAGTATCGCCGTATTTTTTCGCGTCGTTCAGCCGGTAATCTACCAGCGCCTCTAAGTAGTTCGTAGCAACTTTGCGAACTTTACTCTCCTGAGTACAAGAAGTTCCCACCAACAGCACTAACAGGCAGGAAAGGAGTAATGTATACGTTCTGACTTTCATATCTTTTCTGATTTAATATTATTTCTATAAATTAATGTTTTATCAACCTCTCTCCTGAAGCATAAGACCGCCCGTTAGGCGTTGTGCATTTTACCTATCTGCAACAGGGCGAACCAACACACCGTGCATACCTCCGTATAATTTCAATTCAACGCCATCTTGCTCACCGAAACTGAAATGCAAAACGTACTTATTGTAAACAAGCACTATTTGCCGATGCAGCATATTTACAAAATTGACTAATAGCGTTCTAACGCTCTAAACGGTACAAACCTCATTTTTACAACTTCACAGAATTTGGGGACAAATGCAAGTTGCTGTTTATGAACACTTTCGACATACGTGATGTACCGCCACTTTTTCAGCCCATTTGTAAGGGTCGGAAATCAACTTTAGTTAGTTGGTTTCTTGACTGTTATCGCATTGGGGTTACAAATGGTTTGTAAGGACAAAGATAGTTATTCTGCGCAATTTGTCTTCTTTTGGCTTCAAAAAATGTTTGAGACATGGTGTTTGGGTTGAATTTATTTCTTGTTTCTATACTATCGGTTTATAATGGCAAAGTAAATTCAACTTGCCTGAAATTATATTCTTCTTGCCTGTAAAAAAGCGCCTCACTAATGACTCAAAATAGCCCACCTTTCCTGTATCAATGCTTTATACTTTTCCTTCATCTCATCTGGCAGGAACGAAGAATCTATAAATAAAAGCCATTCCGGTAGTACCTTCCTGAATTTGCCATACACGTTTTCGATTGCTTTATCATCT
>JAVBNB010000051.1:0-4223 GCA_031551825.1 Tannerella sp.
AATTGACCTCGGAAAATGTGGAAGGTCCGTTTGCCTTTGCATTAAATGATGGAAGCGGCTACGGTATTGTTTGGGACTATTTTGGCAGAAGTCTTGGCTACGGCCTTTGGACATCTCCTGACTTCCGGCAATGGACAAAAACCACCAATGAACACAATCCGTATTATAACGAGAATGTAGAATTTCCCGAGGGCATCCGGCATGGTTCAATCATAGGCATCACACAAAACGAATTGGATGCATTGTTAAACGCTTATTCTTTTTAGTAATATAATTTATCAATTATGAAATACCTAATAACGACAATTATTTACGGCTTGCTATGTATAGCGCTGACATCCTGTAGTACCAAAGAAGTTTATCTTTTCTCCTACTTCACTGGCGAGGGGGATGGTCTGCGGCTTGCATACAGTAATGACGGCTTAACATGGACACCATTGGGGAATGGAGTTTTTCTGAAACCCGAAATCGGGAAAGATAAGTTGATGCGTGACCCAAGTATCTGCAAAGGTAAAGACGGCGTATTTCATATGGTTTGGACATCTGGCTGGCATGATAAAATAATAGGATACTCGTCAACCAAAGACTTCAATACATGGACAAAGCAAAAGGAAATTCCTGTGATGATCCATGAATCGGAAACAAAAAACAGCTGGGCACCGGAGCTTTTCTATGACGAACCGTCTGAAACTTTTTATATCTTCTGGGCTTCAACTATTCCCAGTCGCCATAGTTATGTACCTGCGAGCGAAAGTGAAGAGGGATGGAACCACCGCATCTATTACACTACGACTAAAGATTTTGAAAGTTTCTCACCAACTGCCATGTTCTTTAATCCTGATTTTTCAGTCATTGATGCGGCTATCATAAAAGATGAAAAGAGCAAGGATTATATCATGGTATTGAAGAATGAAAATTCGGCTCCTGCGGAGAAGAATATCCGGATAACCCGTACGAAAAACATAAAAAACGGCTTTCCTACTGAAGTTTCAGAGCCTATCACTGGCGACTACTGGGCAGAAGGTCCTGCGCCATTATTTATCGATGGTGTACTTTATGTCTATTTTGACAGGTATACGCAAGGTAAGTACGGTGCAGTATGTTCCTCTGACAACGGAAATACATGGGAAGATATATCCGACCTTGTTTCATTCCCGGCTCATACCCGGCATGGAACAATAATCCCAGTGGAACCGTCTGTGGTAGATAATATTATTAAAACAATCAAATAACCCTTTTTCTCTAAAATTATGGACAGACAAATATTTCTGCTTAAATTCCTAATCCTGACAATAGCAATGAATTTAAGCACTCAGGAAAACTATGCCCAGGAAATACAAATCAGTTATCCAACTGAAAGGTCAAAAGCAACTCTGACTATGGGAACTGCCATAAACCCGGCAGGAGAAACCTTGCTTAGTGACTCCAAGAGTTTGCTGATGGACGGACAACCATTTATCCCTGTGATGGGTGAATTCCATTATTCGCGCTACAACGAGAATGAGTGGAAAAGAGAACTTCTGAAAATGAAAGCAGGAGGTATTACGGTTGTTGCTTCCTACGTGTTCTGGATTCATCATGAAGAAGAAAAAGGAGTTTTCGATTGGAGCGGCTCACGTGACCTGCACCGGTTTGTCGAGACCTGCCATGAAGTTGATTTACCAATCGTACTCCGTATAGGTCCATTCTGTCATGGTGAAGCCCGTCATGGTGGATTGCCCGATTGGATTATCGACAGCTCTTGCAAAATCCGTTCTTTGGATCCTGCTTTTCTGGAGTATGTAAGGATATGGTATGCCAATATTTATAATCAGGTAAAAGGATTGTTCTGGAAAGATGGTGGCCCCGTAATTGGAGTGCAATTCGATAATGAGTATGGGGGAGAATGGGCTTACCTGAAAGCTCTTAAAGATATGGCGGTCAAAATCGGCTTTGATGCACCGTTATATACCCGTACCGGATGGCCACAACTATCTACTCCTGCTACTTTCGGCGAAATACTACCGCTTTATGGTGATTATTCTGACGGTTTCTGGAACCGGGAACTGACGGATATGCCCGGTGAGTATGCAGACGCTTATTTATTCCGTGCTTCTAAGATATCGACTGTGATCGCTTCGGAGCAGTTTACCACTTCCACGGATGAAGAGTTATCTTATCCATACTTTACCTGTGAGTTGGGTGGCGGAATGATGCCAAGTTATCATCGGCGGGTTAATATTGCCCCGTTGGATATACATGCCATGTCCATCGTCAAGATTGGCAGTGGGAGTAACCTGCCCGGCTACTACATGTATCACGGCGGCACTAACCCGAAAGGCATCTACCACACCCTGAACGAGAAACAAAACTCGCTCTACATGAACCACAACGACCTTCCGGTTTTGACGTACGACTTTCAGACACCGTTGGGGGAATTCGGCCAAATCAATGAACATTACCACTGGTTAAGGCGTACACATAACTTCCTGGCAGACTTTGGATCTTTGTTCTCTGATATGGATCTGGTGCTGCCCGAAAAGATTGTACCCGATGCCAAAGGAAAAGATAATCTGCGATGGGCTGTAAGAAGCAATGGGGAAAGCGGGTATGTATTTGTCAATAACTACCAACGTATGAGAACGCTTTCTGACAAGCGAAACGTACGCTTTATGCTCCACCTGCCGGAGGAAATATTGAAGTTTCCGGAAAAGCCTGTTACCATTCCATCTGGAGCCTCTTTTTTTCTGCCGTTTAACCTGCAAGTATCCGGTATGACTGTTAAATATGCCACCACCCAACCGTTTGCCCACATTCGGAATGGGGAAACAGAGACACTCTTTATGGCTGGCATTAAAGGGCTTCCGGCAGAATTAATGTTAAGTACTGATGTAACGATTATATCCTCCATACCCTATATTCAAAGCAAGAACGGTTATCTGTTTAAAGACCTCCAACCTGGTACGGATTGCTATATTGAAGTCAGAACGAAAGAAGGGAACGTGGTGCGTATTGTAATATTAGATGAGGAAAGTTCCCTGCAAAGTTACAAAGTCAAAGTTGGTGATCAAGAATATCTGTATCTGACAACCAATGGATTGAGTTTTCAGGATGATAAAATATTTTTGGAACAATGGGGCAACGGAGATTTTACCTGGTCTGTTTATCCGGCCGGTTCTACCTCCTACCCTGATAAAAGTATTCAAAAAATAGGTGAACAAAATCTTTTTACTAAATATAAGGCTATACAAACATTAACGTCTGCAATTCCTTTGAATGTTATTCCATTGCGTGGAGCCGGCCCTCCCCGCCTCATGCGCATGGGAAGCAAGAATGTTGCCGAACAGCCAACGAATGAAGAATTCGAAGAATTAGCAGCAAAATGGAGTATTAAAGGATTAGAAACGGTAACTGACCCTCAAAATTCTTTCATAAAAATAACGTACGAAGGAGATGTAGCCCGAGTCTATGCTGATGGTGATTTGATTGAGGACAATTTTTATAATGGCCGGGACATGTATGTACCTGTTAGCAAACTCGCAGGAAAAGAGGCTATTTTATATATCCTGCCGTTGGATAAGGATTATCCGATTTATTTTCAAGAGGATATCAGAGGAAAACTCAATAATAAAATCCTACTGGAATTAAGAAATGTAGAGATTGCGCATAGAGAAATAATAGAATTGGAACATAAAGCTTACGATTCATTGTAATTAAAAGAACACTGTCATGAAAAGAAATTATTTAATACTAGTTCTTTGTTTGCTTTCCTGTGGAATTGCTGCACAAAGTTATCAGAAAACGAGCCGGGGAATCCAAACAAACATTCAGGAAATGTATGTGGAAATACAGTTTTTTCCTCTTCCATAGTCCGGATATTGAAAGTTCCAGCCGAAAAACCGTATAAAAAAGAACGTTTATCGGTTATCAAAGAGCCGGAAGATGCACAATTGACTTTTTCCCATCAAGGTGAATTAGTATCGGCATCTTCCGACAAACTCAGGATTAGTTTAAATACAACTGCCGGAAAAGTTGATTTTCAGGATTGGAATTGTACAACATTATTAAGTGAAAAAGACTACGGCACACAGTTTACCTCATTTAATGATGCTGGCATTCCTTCTTTCCGGGTAAGACAGGCTTTCCTGCTGAATAAAGACGAAGTAATTTACGGTTTAGGATAGCAACAAACCGGACGGATGAATCAACGTGATCAGACGCTTTTTCTGCGGAATGAAAATATG
>JAVBNB010000018.1:0-84073 GCA_031551825.1 Tannerella sp.
CCAGCGCGTATGGTCACACATGAACACTTTGTTTATCAACGTGGAAAAAGAAGACATCGTCAGCATCTACAACATGACAGGCGTACTTTGCCAGAAGATCGAGATCCCGGCGGGATTGAAGAAACTGACACTGGATAGAGGTATGTATGTGGTAACACTGAAAGATGGTTCGGTTCATAAGATCGTTATCAAGTAACAACATCTCTCAATTGACAATTAATAAAAAAATCCCGGAGCCAATTCATAAAGGCTCCGGGATTTTTTTGTTTCTAATATGAGAAGTTATAGAATTTCTTTTATTTCAGACAGAGTGAGGATTGTAAATGTCGGTTGGATTCCTTTGACTTCCTGATTGCCGGGATTAAGCCATATTTGGTCCATCTTTGCGTTTTGGGCTCCTATGATGTCGGCATCCCAGCTGTCGCCAATCATAAGTGATTCTGTCCGCTTAGAGTTTGTGTTTTTTAAGGCATGATCGAAAATTTCTTTGTGTGGTTTTTGTATGGATACGTCTTCGGATAAGATGATACGTTCAAAATAAGGTGCGAGTCCGGAGTTTTGCATCTTCAATGATTGTATTTCCCGGAATCCGTTTGATAATATAAAAAGCCGGTATTTGGGGGATAGATATTCAAGCAAATTAATGCTCCCTTCTATTAATCTTGTTTTTTTTGTGGTACGTTGCAGGAAGTCTTTGTTTAGCTTCAGGGCATATTCTTTACTGTCTATTCCCATTGGACGCAGTATATGCAGCAGGCGCTCTAAGATGAGCGTTTGGCGGTCTATCTCATGATTTCTATATTTGGTCCAAAGCATTTCATTATTGGGCATGTACCTATTAAAGAATTCCCCGAAAGAGGAATAATATTGTCCGAATTTGTAATCGGAATATATCTCTTCGAGGCATTCTTTATTATTGTAGCATGTATCCCACAAAGTATCGTCCAGATCAAAAAACAGGGATTTATATTTTCTCCTGCTTTGTCTTGTCATCCTACTTCTATGACTAAATATTTGCTCAGGCTCCAGAATTTAGTGGTATCTTTAATTTCCAAGGTCAGATTTCCATCCGGATCTTTATAAAAGCCGTATGAGTCTTCAGGATGGTTTGTCTTTATTTTTGCTTTTGATGAATATAAAGGAATGGCCGTAACCTGTCGTTTGTCTATAGAAATAAAAAATTCTTTATTAAAGTCTCCATCCAACGTTTTTGATTTAGAGAATAATCCTCCTCCTGTCAGTATGTTTTGCTCTTTCAATTCTTTTTTGGTGCCGAAGCAATAGAATACCGCATTCAGAGATTGCTCCTGTTCACTGAGACGTTCATTTTGAGACACGTTGACGTCTTCGAGTATCTGCACGTCAACATTTAGGCCTTCTACCTGTTGGGCAAGTTGTTTAATATCCTCATCCTTTTGACCTAATTCGCTTTGAAGTTTTACAATAAGGTTGCTTTTTTCATTTAAATCCTTTGCCAAGCGGTCTATTGTCTTTTGTAGTGAGGATGATTTTACGCCACTTGCATTCAGTTTTTCCTGCAGTTCAGAAAGTTGTTGTTTGTTTTTTTTCAGTGTTTCGGTAATGAGAGTCATGTTGTTTTTTATCTGTTCCCGTTTAGATACTGAGAATTCCGAATCTTTTTGAATGGTAAGAAAATCCTCCGCTTCGCGTATAGACTGAATATCATCTTCAACAGCATTCAGGATGCTTAACATTTCGTCCATTTCTACCTCGCCTTTCTTTAATTGAAGTTTTAACGAGTCGTTTTCCATCTTGGTACGCTTATATTCGGAAGAAAACTGTGTACATGCGGTAAATGCGATAATACACGCACAAAAAGCCAAAACTTTTTTCATAGCTGTAATATTTAGTTAAACGATTTTATAATTGCTTATTCTCTATTTTTTCAGATTCCAATCCTTCTAAGATAATAACAAATTCGCCTTTGGGTCCGTTTTTCGAAAAATGACTGATAACTTCTTCCAATGTACCCCGTATAGTTTCTTCGAAGCGCTTTGATATTTCACGTGATACGGAAATTTTGCGGCTATTACCGCAGACTTCGGACAATTGCATCAGTGTTTTTAATAACCGGTAGGGCGACTCATAGATGACGCTTGTTCGTTCTTCCGAAGATATTTTAAGAAGGCGTGTCTGACGGCCTTTTTTTGCCGGAAGAAAACCTTCGAAGCAGAACTTATCGTTGGGCAATCCTGATACTACCAATGCAGGAATGAATGCCGTAGCTCCGGGAAGGCACTCCACTTCGATTCCTTTTTGTACGCATTCACGTACGAGTAAAAATCCGGGGTCGGAAATAGCCGGTGTTCCGGCATCCGAAACTAAGGCTATGTTCTCTCCGGCTTTTATTCGTTCGGCAATACGTTCTGTAGTCTGGTGCTCATTGAATTTATGGTGCGATTGCAGCCGGTTTTGTATTTCGTAATGTTTAAGTAAAACACCAGTTGTTCGTGTGTCTTCAGCCAAAATCAGGTCCGCTTCTTTAAGAACACGAATAGCTCTGATGGTGATATCTTCCAGATTTCCCACCGGAGTTGGGACAACAATGAGTTTTGCCATTGTTATAAAAATCTTAATTCCAATATTTTTATAAAATCTTTCACCGTTGGGTCGCTGAAATCCCAGTGTAGCTTTTGTTCTAAAAACACAGCGCATTCTTTAAACGATTCCTTGTTGTTAAGGATTGTAATTACCTTGCTCATTGCTTCTTCGCTTCCACCGAATAATTCTTTGCGGTACCGAAAGCGATCGTTCAGGCTGAAAGCTTTGCGCAAATCAGCCAATTTTTTCTTTTCAATTGCTTCGTTTAAAGATTGAGGCGCATTAGCTTCCGCTGGCGCTGACACCGGCTCCGGTTTTTGGGTTTCGACTGGAGTGGGCTTCACTGACCGTGTTATTTTAGGAGTAGGAGGAGTAATCAAAGCTTTCTTTTCAAGAGGTGCTTCCTGAGAAGGAGAATTTTCGATGACGGTCTTTTTTACAGGAACTTTAATCGGTTCTTCTACTACAGGCGTTGTTTTCTTTACTTCAGGAGTGATTTTTGTCTCTTTAACTTGTTTTTTTTCAGGTGCTTCCGGTTGTTTTGCAATATTATCCACAGAATTATTTCCGATGTTTTCATCTTTTTCATCTTTATGTATACCTAAGCGGTTGAAAAACGAACCTTTTTTAGATTTTTCTTCTTTTGGTTCCGGAATTTTTGCCTGAGGTATACTCTCTGTTTGAGTCGTGTTAGGCTTTTGAGGCCTCTCTGAAGGCACTGGTTGGGCTATAGGCGGTGTCGGGTTTTGTGTTTGCGTGTCTGGGGATATATTGCGCATTTGCTGATGAATAGACAAGAGCAGAGTCTCATGTTTTTTCATTTGCGCAGCAAACATTTCAACCTGATCCGCTTCAAGGGTATGGAAATCACTTTGTATTTTTTGTACCAGGTCAAAAGCCTGACTGAAGAAAGAGACGGGGTACATTTCCGAATCAATCATGCTATTTGTTAAATCTTTTAATATCTGTATGTTAGATATTATTTGTTTTAGTCTATCATTATTCGCCATAACTTTTTATCTTATAGAAATCTATATGCAAACACAATCTAATTTATGTGTCTCACTTTTGCAAAGATAGTGCAAGTCGGGAGCAAATGCAAAATAAATTTTATTTTTTTCATTTCTTACTTTCTTTTGAAACTTATTATCGCTTTGCTTACTTCGTTAAGTGATAATAATTCGGAACGGAAGAAAAGTGACACATTGCTTGTTTTATTTTTCCAATCGCCAGTTGACGAGATATAACTGTTTTGTAGCGCGGGTAAAGGCCGTATATAACCAGCGATAAAAATCTTCTCCCATCATCTCTTCAGTGACATATCCCGTATCTAAAAATACGTTACTCCATTGTCCGCCTTGTGCTTTGTGACATGTTACGGCGTACGCGTATTTTACCTGTACGGCATTGAAATACGGATCATCTTTTATTTTTTTCATGCGTTCCGGTTTTGTCCGGATATCCGCGTAATCTTCGGCTACGGATGCGAACAGTTTGTCATTTGCATCTTTGGATAACGCGGGAGATTCACTCTGAAGGGTATCTAATATTATTTTGATTTCCATTTCCGTATTGTAATCTGAGAAGCGAACCAGTACATTGCAAAAGCGAAATCCATGTACATCCTCTGTATGCCTTACACGCAATACCTGTACGATTTCACCGTTAGCTATGAAATCAATATCCTTATGCGCTTTTCCCCAGAAGTAGTTATTTTTGACAATCATCAGTCTGTCGCCCGACGATATTTCTTCTTCACGGTACAAAATGCGGTTGCGGATACCATTATTGTATATATTTGCATTTTTGTTGGAGCGGCAGATAATGATGGTATCATCAATCCCGTCCCGGCTGTATGCTGATGATATTTCCTCTATCAATTCTTCGCCACCGATTTTTCTGATATCAGCGAAATTACCGGTTCGGATATTCGGGTAAATATCAATTTTTCCGCTACGGAGAGCATTGCGTATACTTGTGGCATTTAGTAATATGCCTGAATCTTCTTGTTGACGTACTACTTGTGTGAGTTGTATTTCGGCAACGTTCAGGTGATATCCTTTCAGATATTCTGTGTTTAAAGCCGGACTTTCCGTGAGAGAAACCGGA
This sequence comes from Tannerella sp., assembly GCA_031551825.1. Lineage (GTDB taxonomy): Bacteria > Bacteroidota > Bacteroidia > Bacteroidales > Tannerellaceae > Tannerella. The sequence goes on from JAVBNB010000018.1 coordinate 4,672, forward strand.
GGAAGCTGTGCCGAGTCTCCCATAAGTATCAGTCTGCAGTTATTGCCGGAATAGACATATTGTATGAGGTCATCGAGCAAGCATCCAGTGCCAAAAGGGGACATTCCTGTATTTTCATTTGATATCATGGATGCTTCGTCCACAATGAAAAGAGTGTCTTTATGAAGGTTATCAGTAAGAGAAAAACCGGAAAAATCGTTCGAAAAATCTTTTTGGCGATAGATTTTCTTGTGAATAGTGAACGCGCTGTGTCCGGAATATTCGGAGAATACTTTTGCAGCCCTGCCTGTAGGTGCCAAAAGTATGGTTTTCTGATGCAGAGAATCCATCATTTTTACTACTGCGCCCAACATGGTTGTTTTTCCTGTTCCGGCGTACCCCTTGAACAGCAAGACGTTATTGCTCTCATGAGACATGAGGAAGCCGGACAAGATCTGTAGCGCTGAAGATTGTTCGGATGTGGGCTCAAAAGGGAAAAACTCTAATGTTTTATGCAGGACGAAATTCTTGATCATATAAGATAAAAAATATTTTGGCGATAAAGGTAGTTATTTAAAATATTCTTTTTTATATTTGCAGAACGAATACTAAAACTAAAACAATATAAAATGTTATGAAAGTCGTACTTAGAATCTTATTAGTAGCAGCAATTGCCGCCCTTGTGTACATGTGCGTGCAAAGTATCGTGTCGCCTATTAACTTTGAAAAACAACAAAAAATTCGTGAGAAAGCTATTGCAGATCGTTTGATTTCTATACGTGATGCTCAAATCGGGTATAGAAATACGTATGGTCACTATGCCGGTAGTTTTGCCGATCTTCAGACATTTCTAAATGACTACAAGATGCCTTTTCTTGTGAAAGACGGAGAATTGACGGATGATCAGTTAAAAGCCGGAATGACAGAAAAAGAGGCTGTGGCAAAGGGAATTATAAGACGTGATACAACATGGATCCTGGCAAAGGATACATTATTGGGACGGAATTATGATGTTGCTTCTATTGGAAAAGTTCCGGGATTTGAAAATCAAAGTTTTAATCTTGATACGGCTACATTAACCTCGCCTTCAGGCTATACTGTTCCGGTATTTGAGGCTGCTGTTCCTTATGATACTTATTTGGGTGATCTGGATAGACAATATCTTATCAACCTGAAAGATAAAATGACGAAAATGAATCGTTACAACGGACTTCGTGTAGGTTCTGTTACGGAAATTAACAATAACGCCGGAAACTGGGAACAATTATAAGATCTTATTATGATAATACGTGTTCCAAACACGCTGACTGCTGATAATTCGGAAAAATATGAAGTATCCATCCGGCTGTTGCCGGATGGACTTTCTTTTTCTGGGTATATACCATTGGAAAGGGATAGTTTTTTTACGGAAACGATCCTTTTTGACAATGATTTGTCTATGGTACAATCGCTGAAAAATATCTTTTTTAATAATCCGTGCCTCTCCTATATCTATAAATCTTTCTATGTAATTTGTGTTTCAGGGAAATATACATTAGTGCCTGATGGCGTTTTTTCCGAGAAAGAGAAAGATTTGTTGTTTTCTTTTTGTCATCAAAAGGATGAGTCTCTGAAAATTCTCGTGCAGCCATTGAAAGTGCTGAACTCATCATTGCTTTTTGACATTGATAGCGAGTCTTATGAATTTCTTTCACGCTCGCTTGCGAATCTCCGGTTTATTCATTCTTTGTCCTCTGTGTTGATTTTGTGGCAGAAAAAAAGTCTTGCGTGTTATCCAAAACAAATGTATGCTGTTATACATGATAATGCAATGGATGTGTTGTGTTTAGAACGTGGGGAGTTGCTGTTTTTGAATTCATTTGATTATGAAACCGACAATGATATCATCTATTATGTAATGTATATATGCAGGCAACTTGGTTTTAATCAATTGGAAGATTGTCTTTCTTTTTGCGGCGATAAGGCCAGATCTCAGTCTGCTATATCTGTGATCGGTAAATATGTGAGACAGTTGGACTACTTACAGCCAAAGATGAAAGATTATCAGGTTGCTGTAGATCAGGATCTTTATATGGATATTGTTGCTTTGACGGAATGCGGATTATAAGTGGCATATACGGTCGTCGTCGTTTTCAGGTACCCTCATCATTTAAAGCGCGGCCTACGACTGATTTTGCGAAAGAGAATCTTTTCAATGCGTTAGTTCACCTGATTGATCTGGAAGGAGCGGAAGCGCTTGATTTATTTGCCGGAACAGGTAGTATTTCGTTTGAGTTGTTATCGCGGGGATGCCGTACTGTGACCGCGGTAGAACAGGACCGGAATCATGCCGCATTTATAACGAAGGTAGCTAAGGAACTTAAGACGGACGCCTTAAATCTAATCAGAGGTGATGTGTTTCGTTTTCTGAATACGGCCTCTGAACAATCGTTTGATTTTATATTTGCCGATCCTCCCTATTCGTTAACATTATTACCGGATATCCCTCGTTTAGTTTTGGAAAAGAATCTCCTGCGTGAAGGTGGGGTGTTTGTTATGGAGCATTCCAAGGAAAATGACTTTTCAGGACTTCCCTTTTTTTATCAACATCGAGTCTATAGCGCCGTGAATTTTAGTATCTTCATCAGATCATAGCAAGGGTGCGAACAGACGCATGAATGATTCTGTGAGGCGTTTGGTTATCGGGCGTTTTCGCCATACCGGATAGGTGATTTCAGTGCAGTTGCAGATATCATGCATAAATACACTTTTCATTTCCAAAGCAAAATCTTTTTGATAAACGAACCCGTTTATTTCGAAGTTATGCTCGAAGCTACGGAAATCAAAATTCGCGGAGCCGAAACTGGTTAGTATATCATCAACCAGCAATAGTTTGGAATGAAGAAATCCTTTGTCATACAGGTAGACTTTGACACCTGCTTTCAACATTTTGTCTACGTATGAAAATGTTGCCATTTGCGCAGACCAGGTATCTGAGCGTTTCGGTATCATCAGGCGTACATCAATGCCTCCGAGAGCTGCCATTTGAAGCGCCTGATTGAGCGCTTCTGTCGGGAGAAAATAGGGGGTTTGAATATAAATGTATTTTTTCGCATTGGATATACAAAAGATAAAGGCCTGCATAAGCGTTCTCCACTGGGTGGTAGGCCCACTTACAACCACCTGCATCTTCATATCGGAATATGTTTGTAAGTCAGGATAGTATTCTTTCCCTTTTATTAACTCACCGCTTACAGCATACCAATCTAACAAAAACGAAGCCTGCAGGCCATAAACGCCGGGTCCTGTAATTCTGAAATGAGTGTCACGCCATGGGCCTAACTTATTGCCGTCAACGTAACGATCCGCGATATTCATTCCACCTATGAAACCGACTTTACCATCTATGACAACTACTTTGCGGTGGTTGCGATAGTTTACTTTGCTTGTGAGTATCGGAAAGGCTACTTTTAGAAATGAAGAGATTTCAATGCCTACATTTTTCATCTCTTCAAAAAAGCTTTTTTTTGTATGCCAGCAGCCTACATCATCATATAATACACGAACAGCAACTCCCTCTTTGGCCTTTTTAATCAGAGCATTTTTTATCACATCTCCGATTTTATCATCATTGAATATGTAATATTGCAAATGTATGTGATGGCGGGCGTTTTCGATATCTTCCAGCAGTGCGTCAAACTTTTCCTTTCCCCAGGTATAAACGGAAATATGACTTCCGTTGAAAATTGCAGAATAGTTGCTATTATTGAGCAATTGTGCCAATGGGTGATATTGTTCCGGTATTTCGTTAATCTTTTGTAGTCCGTTTATTTTTGCGTGTTTGTGGAAGCGCTTGGACATTCGTCGCGTTATGATACGTAGACGGCGATCTTCGCGCCCGAAAAAGTAATAGATAATCAATCCAATACCCGGAACAAAAATAAGAACGATAACCCATGGGATTGTTTTCAGAGGATTGCGGTTTTCCAACAGGATCAAGAAAACTAACCCTGTGATAGTAATGCAGTACAATACTATAAAGGTTATGCTAAGAAAAATCGAAATACCTATATTTGCTAACATCGCGGCTAATCTATAGAAGTCTCCACGACAAATATAGCAAAAAATTGAGAGCAAAACAAAAACTTATTTTTTATCTTACTAGGGTGAAGTTGTATTCTGTTTGTTTTTATTGATATTCGTCCCAGCTTTTAATGTGAAGATCTTCCGGATTAAGTGTGCAGAATGCAGTGATAAAAGCATCCGCCAACCTTGCATTTGTAAGTAGTGGAATATTGAGATCAATTGCGGCGCGTCGTATCTTATAGCCATTGTCCAATTCTCCTGCCGTGAGGTTACGCGGTATATTGACCACCATGTCTATTTTACGATCATGAAGAAAGTCTAACGCCTGCGGTTTACGGTCGTCACTGGGCCAGTACACATGTGTACTTTCAATGCCGTTTTCTTCCAAAAAGCGATGTGTTCCTCCGGTTGCGTAAAGCTTGTATCCTTTTTCCAGAAGCATGCGTGAAGCATCGAGCATAGCGACTTTTTGCTTTGATGTTCCGGTAGAAAGCAATACTGCTTTTTCCGGAATGCGATATCCTACGGAAAGCATACTTTTCAGAATGGCTTCGGAGGTATCGTCGCCCAGACAGCCGACTTCACCTGTTGACGCCATATCGACTCCGAGAACAGGGTCTGCATTCTGCAGGCGGTTGAATGAAAATTGCGATGCTTTGATACCAACATAGTCAAGATCGAATTCACTTCCGCTGAGTTTTTCAACCGGCAGTCCGAGCATGACACGCGTAGCTATGTCAATAAAGTTTATTTTCAATACTTTACTTACGAAAGGAAAACTTCTGGACGCTCTGAGGTTGCACTCAATTACTTTGATGTCGTTTCCTTTTGCGAGGTATTGGATATTGAAAGGCCCCGAAATATTTAGCTCTTTAGCAATCTTGCGGCTAATGCGTTTGATGCGGCGGAGGGTTTCAATATATAATTTCTGTGCCGGGAACTGAATGGTTGCGTCACCGCTGTGTACGCCAGCGAACTCAATATGTTCGGATATGGCGTAAGCGACAATTTCTCCGTTTTCGGCAACCGCATCCATTTCCACTTCTTTGGCATACTCAATGAACTGACTGATAACAACAGGATGTTTTTTACTTACATTGGCTGCAACATTCAGGAAGCGTACAAGCTCTTCTTCGTTTGAGCAGACATTCATCGCAGCGCCGCTTAATACATAGCTCGGACGTACTAATACGGGGAATCCGACTTCTTTTACAAAGTCGTTTACCTCTTCGAGGGTGGTGAGTTCTTTCCAACGCGGTTGATCCACGCCGATGCGGTCGAGCATCGCGGAGAATTTATGACGGTCTTCGGCATTATCTATACTTTTTGCTGTAGTTCCGAGGATTGGTATTTTATTTTCATCAAGGCGTACGGCAAGGTTGTTTGGTATCTGTCCTCCTGTGGAAACGATTACTCCATGCGGGTTCTCGAGTTCGAGGATGTCCATTACCCGTTCAAATGTCAGCTCGTCAAAATATAGGCGGTCGCACATATCGTAATCTGTCGAAACTGTCTCCGGATTGTAATTGATCATAACAGAACGGTAGCCTTCTTTGCGAATCGTATTTAGCGCTTGAACGCCGCACCAGTCGAACTCGACCGACGATCCGATGCGATATGCCCCCGAACCGAGTACAACAATCGACCGGTGGTCTCCAAGATAATTCATATCATTTTCCGTACCATTATATGTCAGGTATAGATAGTTTGTTCGGGCAGGGTATTCCGCTGCTAATGTATCGATCTGTTTTACAACGGGCGTAATCCCCAGGTTTTTGCGGTATTTACGAACTTCGTCGTGATGTTTCTCATTCATGTTGTCTTTCCAGATTGCTCGTGCGATCTGAAAGTCGGAAAATCCTTGTATCTTAGCTCTTTTCATAAGCTCGTAATGATCGGATTTATCATTGTCATTGTTGATGGAAGATAACGCTTCTAATTCTTCGGCCGTATGAATGATGTTTTGCAGTTTATATAAAAACCATTTGTCGATTTTCGTGAGATCGTGTATTTGGTCAACTGTGTATCCCGCACGGAAAGCTTTACTTATAATAAATATGCGGAGATCCGTTGGCTCATGAAGCGCTTTATCTACATCCGGTATAACAATTTCCTTGTTTTCTACAAAACCGTGCATGCCTTGTCCGATCATACGTAATCCTTTCTGTAGGGCTTCTTCAAACGTCCTGCCTATCGACATCACTTCGCCGACAGATTTCATACTACTGCCGAGTTCGCGAGCCACTCCATGGAATTTACCCAGATCCCAGCGCGGTATTTTGCAGACAACATAGTCGAGCGCAGGTTCGAAAAATGCGGATGTTGTTTTGGTCACGGAATTTTTCAGATCGAAGAGGCCATAACCTAATCCTAATTTGGCAGCAACGAAAGCAAGCGGATAGCCCGTTGCTTTAGAAGCCAATGCCGATGAGCGCGACAGGCGGGCATTTACTTCTATTACGCGATAGTCTTCGCTTTCCGGATCGAGCGCATATTGAACGTTGCATTCTCCGACAATACCGATGTGTCGTATGATTTTGATAGCCAGTTCTCTCAGTTTATGATATTCGGCATTGGTCAGTGTTTGTGACGGTGCGATGACGATACTTTCCCCTGTATGTATGCCGAGCGGATCAAAGTTTTCCATGTTGCAGACAGTGATGCAATTGTCGAAACGGTCACGTACGACTTCATATTCGACTTCTTTCCATCCCTTCAGGCTTTTTTCGACAAGCACCTGTGGTGAAAAAGAGAAGGCTTTTTTCACCAGCGTGTTCAGTTCTTCTTCATTGTTGCAGAACCCGCTACCAAGTCCGCCGAGAGCGTATGCAGCACGTATGATAACGGGATAACCTAATTTTTTTGCTGCCTGCTGGGCGTCTTCCGCATTTTCGACCGCCTGGCTTTTGATCGTTTTTACATTTATCTCATTGAGCTTTTCAACAAATAATTCCCGGTCTTCCGTATCCATAATCGCCTGGACAGGTGTTCCGAGTACTTGCAGATTGTATTTTTCAAGTATTCCTTTCTTATAAAGTTCAACTCCGCAGTTCAGGGCTGTTTGACCTCCGAATGCCAACATGATTCCGTCGGGGCGTTCTTTTTCTATGACCCTTTCGACGAAAAGCGGTGTGACCGGCAGGAAATACACTTTGTCGGCTATACCGTCGGAAGTTTGTACGGTTGCGATGTTTGGATTAATAAGTATCGTTTGTATGTTTTCTTCTTTAAGCGCTTTCAATGCCTGCGAACCGGAATAATCGAATTCACCTGCTTCACCAATTTTCAATGCCCCTGAGCCGAGGAGCAACACTTTTTTTATCTCTTTCTTTTCCATATTTTATATAATTGGTTGCTTGATTATTTTTTATACAACATTTCCGTAAATAGATCAAAGATGAAATCCGTATCCGTAGGCCCGCTGCAGGCTTCAGGGTGGAATTGTGAAGAGAAGAACGGTTTGCTTTTGTGGCGTATACCTTCGTTTGTATCATCATTCATATTGATGAAAAGGGGTTCCCAATCTTTTCCAAGTGTATTGTTGTCGACAGCGTAACCATGATTTTGTGATGTAATATAGCATTTGTTTGTTCTTACCATCCGAACGGGCTGGTTATGGCTGCGATGTCCGTATTTCAACTTGTATATGGATGCACCTCCCGCTTTTGCCAGCAACTGGTTTCCCATGCAGATACCGCAAATGGGTTTGTCGCTGTCAAGCGCTTTGTGAATATTTTGCACTGCTCTATCACACGTATCAGGATCACCAGGGCCGTTGCTGATAAACAAACCATCGTATTCCATCTGATTGAAATCATAATCCCACGGTACACGTATAACTGTCAGGTCTCTTTTTTTCAAGCTACGGATAATGTTATGTTTAACTCCGCAATCGATGAGAATCACACGTTTTTTTCCGCTGCCTTCATTGTATGGTATCACTTCTTTACATGAGACTTTATCGACAAAATTAATCTCATCATATTTGAAATCGGAAAAAGAGGAATTAAGAATTTCTTTTGTGTCGTTGCCGATAATGATTTGTCCCATCATTACTCCGTGTTCGCGAAGGCGTTTTGTCAGTGCGCGTGTATCAATACCATAAATGGCTGGGATGTTTTCTTCTTTCAGCCATTCGGCGAGCGTACCTGCTGAATTCCAGTGGCTGCATTTGTTGCTATAATCACTGACTATAAGTGCGTTTGCGTGTATCCGGTCGCTTTCCATAAAAGTAGAAATACCGTCCGGTTGCAATGTTCGCTCCGGGACACCGTAATTTCCGATAAGAGGATAGGTTAGAACCATCAGTTGTCCGGCATACGAAGGATCGGTAAGGCTTTCCGGATAGCCGCTCATGGCGGTGTTGAAAACTACTTCTCCTGTTGTTGGCTTTTCTGCTCCGAAGGAGAAACCTTCGTATTTACTTCCATCGTCTAAAATTAATGTTGCCTTTGTTAAGTTCATCGATTATTTTATTTAAAATATGTTTCTTCCATGTAATTAATAAAAGCCTGATTGACCATCCTGGTTCCGCCCGGGGTAGGGTAATTACCGGAAAAATACCAGTCTCCCGGATGGTCTGGGCATGCGGCATGAAGCCCTTCTATCGTTTGGTATATGATTTCAATTTCCGCCCGTATATTCGGACTGCTTAACATCCGCGCAATTTTTTTTGAGATTTCTTCATCTGTGAATGGTGCATAAATTTCTTTTACATAATTGATATTTAATTTACTGCCATCAGATTGTTGCTTTTTAGCATTATGATATGCGTCAATGATAATATTTTCCTGTTTTCTTTCTTTGAGTAATTCGATTGTGGCTTTGAATGCGATAAATTCGTCCATGCTCGACATATCGATACCGTAATAGTCAGGATAGCGTACTTGTGGTGATGAAGAAACGAACACGATTTTTTTCGGATTCAGGCGGTCAAGGATGCTGATGATACTTTGCCGGAGTGTTGTTCCGCGTACAATACTGTCGTCTATTACGACCAGATTATCTTCCGAAGGTATAATGCTTCCGTATGTTATATCGTATACATGCGCCGCAAGATCGTTACGACTGTTTCCTTCGGCTATGAATGTACGTAGTTTTATGTCTTTTATGGCTACTTTTTCATTCCGTATACGTTGTGATAATATCTTTCTTAATTCTTCTTCGGTAATGGAATGGCCTTTTTCTGCGATTTGCGTAGCTTTGCGTAGATCGAGGTATTTCTGTAATCCTTCAAGCATACCGAAATAGGCGACTTCAGCTGTGTTCGGAATAAATGAGAAGACGGAGTGTTCAATGTCATGATCAATTTTTTTGAGAATGGGTTCAACTAAATTTTCTCCAAGTTTTTTACGCTCCTTATAAATATCAAAATCACTTCCGCGGGAAAAATAGATGCGTTCGAAAGAGCATGCGCTTGGTTGGTTGGGTTCGAGTATTTGCGATGTTTTCACTTTGCCGTTGCAATTTATCAAAAGGGCCTCTCCTCGTTGAAGTTCTTTTATATCATTCATTTGTACATTCATTACGGTCTGTATTACCGGTCGTTCCGATGCTAACACGACAATTTCATCATCTGTATAATAGAACGCTGTTCGTATTCCCCATGGATCTCGTATAGAAAATGATTCTCCGCTTCCGGTTACACCGCAGATGACGAATCCCCCGTCCCAGGTGGAGGCTGTTTTTTTTATTACATTTGTTAGATCTATGTTATCTTCAATGGCGCGGGTGATATTCGGATTTCTCAGACCTTCGGCTTCGTATTTATTGAAAAGGCGTTCGACTTCACGATCAAGCCGGTGTCCAAGTTGTTCAAGGATAAAGTAGGTATCGGCATAATGGCGCGGATGTTGTCCTGTTGATGTGATATCCCGGAATATTTCATTTACGTTTGTCATGTTAAAGTTTCCGCAAATGGCAAGGTTGCGCGCCCGCCAGTTGTTGCGGCGCAGGAATGGGTGAATGTACGACAACCCGGATTTACCTGTTGTACTGTAGCGTAAATGACCCATGTACAGTTCTCCGGCGAAAGGAAGCTCGGTTTTTGCATAGGTGGGGTCGTTCAGTTGTTCTGCTGAAAGATGTTTGTAGTGATCATACACATTGTCGAATATTTCCGTAATAGCGCCTGTTCCTACTGCTCTCTCACGGAACATATACTCTTCTCCCGGCTTGGCTTCCATCTTAACGCAGGCAAGACCTGCTCCTTCCTGGCCACGGTTATGTTGTTTCTCCATCAACAGATATAGTTTGTTGAGTGCATACATCCATGTGCCATATTTTTTATGATAATATTCCAGCGGCTTAAGTAGTCGTATCATGACTACGCCACATTCATGCTTTAATTGTTCCATTCGATTCAATTAATAAAAAGTCATACAAAAGTAAGTGGTCTGTTTGTTAATTCATACATAAAAAAAACGAACACTTTTAAAAAAAGTGTTCGTTTTTTTTTGATTCCATCATCTTATTTTATTTTATGATTTGGAATTTTCCGATTATCGGGAGTTCTTTCGCTTCACCCTTGGCGGCGTTAATGATGCCGATGATTGCTAAAATCGGTATGACTAAGTATACAATACTTAACAGTGTTCCGATAAGAGCTAAATTGGGAGAGATCATTGCGAGAACAAATGTCACAATCCATATAACAATAGAGAGTGCGAAAGATGCGATTAGTAAAATAAGTCCCTGATTCGCATGATAGCGTGCGAAAGGAGATTCTTTTGCTGCGAAGATAGGAACTAATACTAAGATTCCTAAGTAAGCAAGGATTCCCATAACTTTGTTGTCCTGAGCGTCCTTTGGGTCGACTGTAATGTTTTCTGCCATAGTGAATTTTTTTAAGTTAATAAATGTATAATATAAATTAAAACGTTCTTCTTTACCTATAATTTCCGCAAAGATATGATTATTTTTGTATATCGGAAAAGAATGGTTCTCTTTTTTTGTGTAGTAAATATGCCATTTTGTTATTTTTTTAATAGATGCGCATAAAATGCAAATTCCATAAAGAGTATTGAAGAAATCTTTGTTTTGCATTTTTCTCAACTTGCGCTATCTTTATTTAAAACATGAAGATAGGCTGCGTCTTGGCAACACAAAATAAACAAGCTTATTTTGTATTGCTCTCAACTTGCGCTATCTTTGCGCATTCGACAAATTATTATATTTAGGGATTATGATAGATCAAAAATTGGTGAAAGATTTGTTTTTCAGGCAGCAGCGTATACAAAAGGCGATCCGGAAGGCGGGCGTTGATGGAATCCTACTCACTACGGATGTGAATATTTATTATATGACAGGTCTTGTGTTTAGTGGTTACTACTATTTACCGGCAGACGACGAGCCTGTTTTTTTTGTAAAGCGTCCGGGCGGACTTTCCGGCGAGCGCTTATTCTCTATTCGAAAGCCGGAGCAAATCATAGATATATTTGCATCGAAGGGTTGGTCCCTTCCCAAAAGCATCCTTATGGAAACGGACGAAATCTCATATAACGAATGTATGCGTTTGCAAAATGTTTTTCAGTTTCAGAAGATTGACAATGCAACGACATTTATGCGCAATATAAGAATGGTTAAAACTCCGTGGGAAATAGGGCAATTTCGAATATCGGCAGATCGTCATGCTACTACCTACTCCCGGATACCGGATTGTTATCGTCCGGGAATGACAGATCTTCGGCTTCAGGCGGAAATAGAACATCAGATGCGCTTGCATGGCTCTATAGGTGTATTTCGTGCATTCGGACCTAATATGAATATATTCATGGGTAGTTTGCTTGCCGGAGAAAATGCGGAAATTCCTTCTCCATTTGATTTTGCGTTAGGAGGGGGTGGTCAGACAGGATCTTGTCCTATTGGTGCTAATGGTACTATTTTGGAAGGTGGTATGGCGGTTATGGTGGATATGGTTGGTAATTATACGGATTACCTTACGGATATGACACGTGTTTATTCCATCGGTGTTTTGCCGGAATTGGCATACCGTGCCCACCAGGTTTCTTTAGAAATACAGGACGCGGTAGAAGTTGTTGCGAAGCCGGGTGTCTCATGCGCGGATTTGTATAATCTGGCGTATTCCATCGTTGAAAAAGCCAACCTTACAGCGTATTTTATGGGAACGAAACAGCAGGCTAAATTTGTTGGGCATGGCATAGGGCTTGAGATAAATGAGCCGCCTGTTTTAACTCCACGCTCAAAAGAGGTGTTGGAGCCTAATGTGACATTTGCCTTAGAGCCTAAATTTGTTATACCACAAGTTGGCGCTGTCGGTGTAGAAAATAGTTTTCTTGTGACGGAAACAGGCATAGAGAAGTTAACTGTTTTTAAAGAAAGTATTATTCCTTTGGATTGAACGACAAAAAAACAGGTTTTTTGTATTGCTCTTAATTTTTTTCTATATTTGTGGCTAAAGAACAAATAACTTATGTTGAAGAACAGTTTAGTTTCCATAGATCAGTGTGCAAAGAATGATATTTTGCATATAATAGAGAATGCGGAAAAATTCGAGAGAAATCCGAACCGGAAGCTTTTAGACGGAAAAGTAGTTGCTACTTTATTCTTTGAACCGTCAACTCGTACACGCCTGAGTTTTGAGACTGCAGTAAACAGACTTGGCGGTCGTGTGGTGGGTTTTCAGGATGCATCTACAACAAGTTCATCAAAGGGAGAAACTTTGAAGGATACCATACTTATGGTAGCAAATTACGCGGACGTCATTATTATGCGACATCATCTCGAAGGCGCGGCCAGATATGCATCTGAAGTAACGGATGTACCTATTGTGAATGCCGGTGACGGTGCAAACCAGCATCCTTCTCAGACTTTGCTCGACTTGTATTCTATTCAAAAGACGCAGAAAACATTGAATAATCTGACCATAACAATGGTAGGTGATCTGAAATATGGCAGAACGGTTCATTCGCTTATTGTAGGTATGTCGCACTTTAATCCTACGTTTCATTTCATAGCTCCGGAAGAGTTGAAGATGCCGGAAGAACAGAAACATTTTTGTAGTACGCACAATATTGAATACCACGAACATACAGTATTTTCTGAAGATATTATTAATCAGACGGATATATTGTATATGACAAGGGTGCAGCGTGAGCGCTTTACGGATCTTGTGGAATACGAGCGAGTTAAAAATATTTATATTTTGCACAATAAGATGCTTGAAAATTCGCGTCCTAATCTTCGTGTTCTTCATCCTCTTCCCCGTGTTAACGAAATCGCATACGATGTGGATGATAACCCGAAAGCTTATTATATACAACAGGCGCGCAACGGGCTGTTCACTCGTGAAGCGATTCTTTGTGATGTACTCGGAATCGAAGTCGACGAATGATATTCATAATACTTTTTTATTAAAAATTTTATTACTAATCACTACAAACCATGTCTGACAATAAGAAAAGAGAATTGCAGGTTGCCGCTCTTGAGAACGGTACGGCTATAGATCATATTCCGCCGGAACATTTGTTCAAAGTAGCTCAATTGATTGGGCTTAACACGATGGAAAACCGCATTACTTTCGGGAATAATTTAGAAAGTAAAAAAATGGGCCGTAAAGGTATGATAAAGATTGCGGACAAATTTTTTGAAGAAGATGAAATTAACCGAATTGCACTTGTGGCTCCAAATGTCATACTGAATATTATACGTGATTATGAAGTTGTCGAGAAAAAATTCGTAAGTCTTCCCGATGAACTTATCGGAATTGTAAAGTGTAACAATCCCAAATGTATTACGAATAACGAACCGATGCTTACTTATTTTTATGTAATGGATAATGCGATGGGTACTATAAAATGCCGTTACTGTGAACGCAAAATTAATAAAGAAGATATTATTATTAAATGAAGTGAGCATTTTTAGTTCCTGGTTCAAAGTTCCAGATTCCAAGTTTAGAACTTGAAACTTGAATTTATGTAAGTTCTATATCACCTTAATGTTAAAATTAAATTTTTGTACATATGAAACAAGACTGGAAGCCGGGAACCATGATTTACCCATTACCGGCAGTGATGGTGAGTTGCGGTAGCGAACCTTCAGAATATAATATATTAACAATTAGTTGGTTAGGCACGATTTGTACCAATCCCCCGATGTGTTATATTTCGGTACGCCCGGAACGTCATTCTTATCCGATACTTAAGAAAAATATGGAGTATGTTATAAATCTTACGACACGCGCGATGGCTTTTGCGACCGATTGGTGTGGTGTGACGTCGGGAACGGATTCTAACAAGTTTGAAGAAATGAAGCTTACTCCGGGAAAATCATCCATTGTCCGCGCTCCTCTTATAGAGGAATCGCCCCTGTGTATTGAATGCCGTGTAAAAGAGGTGTTGGCCTTAGGCTCGCATGATATGTTTATATCTGATGTGGTAAATGTACGTGCTGACGATAAGTATCTGGATCCCGAGACAGGCGCTTTTGATATGCAAAGGGCTGACTTGCTCGTCTATGTGCATGGTAAGTATTACGGATTGGATGATATTATCGGCCACTTCGGGTGGTCGGTGAAAAAGAAAAAATGATTTCTTTATTTGATGGGTATAAGATAGGATACTTTCGCGGACATGACCTGAGCTGACGCTTTTGTGAAAGCGTCTCCACTTGTGGTGCTGTATATATCTCCAAGTGCGTACAGGTAGCGTCCTTCTAATAAAAAATATCCGATGCCGGTGCGAATTTCAATTCCGACTCCCCCGCTGATACCCCACTCGAATCTTTTTTCTATCGGCATGCTGTGCTGTTCGTTTTTTTTATTTAGCGGTTTTCCATCAAGATTTTCGTCTGTTGATTCGCTGATCATATAGCCGATTTGCGGTCCCGCGTTAATGAATCCTTTTACCCTTTTTTTTCCGAACTGAACACGCGTATAAAATGGCAGTTGCAGATAGTTTAGACGGCGGTTGTATTTGTATTTCGACAAATCCTCAGTGGTTTCCTCGTCGGATTCAAATTTTTCTTTCCATCCCTGCTGGGCGTAGTTTAGTTCAATCTGCAGCCCTACGTATTTTCCCATAGTCATGCGCCCCGTGAGGCCAAAGGTGGCTCCCGGAAGTGTACTTTGTACTACTTTAGGCCTGAAATCGATAGAAGAAAGAGTCGCTCCGCCGGATACGCCTAAAGAAAATTCGTAAGGAGTAGTTACTATTATTTGGGCTTTAATAATAAAAGCCATTCCGAGAAATAATAGTATGACACATAGCTTTAGTCTCATTTAAAATCAGAACGCGTTATGGTGAAATCTTTGTTATAGTGGATAATATAAATGTTCGTATTGATGAAGCCACCCCAATTGTTGACGCGTTCGAAGTGGAATCCTGTTTGGATGCTGTTGTAGCGCATCTCGGAAAGTTTGTTTTCGAAATTCGAACCATAATTTTGTATAGCGCTGAAGAAAAACATACCAGTGTCAAAGCCTACCATCGCGTATTTGGGAAATTTTGGCATCGGACTTTTGCTATACCAGTTTTTGTAATTGTCGTAGAATATTTTTACGCTTGGATTTATGTTGTCGGCGTAAAAGGGACTGTATATATATGTATCAAGCGCGTGAAAATCATCAAGACATTCTTTTGAATAGGTATGCCATACAGGATATCCGAACAGGGTCAGGTTGTATTCCGGTTTTGTTACGGCTATACTACGTAATACGGTTTTTATTTTGGTTAAAGCATCTAATGATTGTGAAACCGGCATGATCATGTTGGGTTTGCTTGTAGAAAGTAAAGATTTAATATTGGCGTCAAAGTTACTTGCGTTGTAGACTGCATCTTTATATGATATGTTACGGTTCTGTAATTCTTGCTTGAACTCCTTTATGAATTCAGTTTGATCTTCTTTGTCTTTTGTGTCGAGAAAGATAATGTTATGCCTTGCGAAGAGATTTGCGCCGGCGCACGCCGCGTTTGCATACAAGTATGCGGGAGGGATGTTTACCTGAAATATGTAGGCGTTATTAAGTACATCGTCATTTTTCGGATCAAATGGGATCACGTATTTTATTTGGTTCTTTTTCGCGAAGTCGGCAATCAACTTGATTTGTTCGGCAGAGACACCTCCTATGATTAGGTTGACATTTTTTAGTTCTTCGCTTTTTTCCTGCAATAACTTCTTTGTTTTTGACGAGTTTTCATCACCAATATCATATACAAATAATTCGGTGCTATAACCTTGTTTGCGCAGTGTGTCAGCCGCCAAAAGCATTCCCTCGTAATATTCCGTTATGCGTTTTCTCGCATCTGTCGATTTAGAATTTTCCGCATCATAAGGAAGTAATAGCGCTATTTTTGCCGCATTAACCCGCTTTATTTCTTTTTTGATGTTCAGCATGGCATTTACTTCTCCGGCATCCGGTTCTGTTTCTTTTGGTAAATCTTTTTCATTTATTCTCAGTGGGATGCGAAGGGTCATGCCTGTACGCAGGCCTCCCGCCAATTCGGGATTAAGTTTTAATAATTCTTTTTCGGAGGTCTTGAACTTTTTGCATATATTGTACGCTGTTTCTCCTGCCGGAACAGTATAATACACTTCTTTTGTTCCTTTTTTATTCTCTACAACTTCCGTAGTCTGTTTCTGTTTTACATCGGTTGGGATGCGGATGGTCTTTCCGATAGAGAATGTTTCGTGTGATAAACCGGGATTTGCCTCAATTATATTTTCTCCGCTTACACCGTATTTTTTTGATACTCCGTATAATGTTTCTTTTGTTTGTATGGTATGATAAATATAATCATTATCCTTATCTGTTTTCGGTGTGCTTTTTACCGTAGTGTTTTTCTGTGGTATTTTCAATTTGTCTCCTGCCTTAATCGCCTCGTCACTACCTATATTGAGCCTATATATGTCGCTAACTTTTACGTCGTACATTTTCGCGATGGAATAAACCGTTTGTCCGCGTTCCACAGTGTGATAAAATATATCGCTTTCCTGTGCGTTATTAATTGTGGTTTGATTGTTTTGCGCGTAAGTGCCTATCGCAGTCAGACAAAACACCCATAGTAATGCGAATAGCGTAATTTTCTTCATAATTATAAGATATTGCTTAAAAATTATATTTTGCAAAAATACAATATATGATTGAGAAATAGAAATTTTTTTTTATAATTTGTATTAAGCGGAGATTGAAGCTTTGCTATTAATTGATTATTTCGTAACTTTGGAGGCTGATTTTGAATATGGATATTAGTAAAAAAAGAAGATTTAGTGGGCTTTTGGCCTTCATGCTGTTTGTTTGTTCTGCGTTTGCTCAACAATACAGCGTGACCGGAGGAGGACATACTCCGCTTCTGGCTGAGAATAATGTGCCCGGCAGGATTCAGGTTTATCTTGTCTACGGTATGGAGAACGTGCAGATTAGTTATACATCTTCGTCGACATCGCATCAGTGGTATCGCTATAAGACGAAAGCCCTTGAGAGTTCCGAAATGGTACCTTCGACACAGACCGGAACGACGTCCTACGTCGTGAATGCGGAAGAAGGCTATGGGTACTATGTAAAAGAGAATGATAACATCGGGATGAACTATTTTGTATGGATTATTGATTATAGCAAATATGAATTCTTTATACGCAGTATGAGCATTTCTCCGAATGTGAATGAATGTGTGGCTGTCGGTTTTAATGGTGACGCAGATATTGAAGAGTTGGTATATTATACGCCTTCCGGTTCACGGGAGGTGCTTAAGCGTGAATTTGAACTGAGTTATACGACACTTAAATGGAATAAAGTATTAAATCTATTTTCAGAAGAGAGGTTTACTAAGACGTTTAATACGGATCCTTTTTCAACCACATTTCCTTCTCATTCAAATGATCCGATGTTGTTGGCAGACACGGAGATAACGCTTGAAGGTGACCTGTTTGCGCGTCATTTTGGTGTCGAGAAATCAATATCAATACCCTATGAGGCAAAAGCGATTCAGGTTTATGCAGACACCTTAATCGTGTCGGCCGGTTCGGGAAATATGGGAAGTTCAGAAACTGAATTGTGTGCGCCAGCGGTTATAAAATTTACCGCTTATGCCAATCGACCTGTGGCATCACGGTTTGTCTGGAAAGTTTATAATGCAGAAAATCCTGATAATATGTTGATTCAATATAACGCAGAAGAGTTGGATTACACGTTTGACCGTATGGGAACTTTTATCGTGAAGTTAGAGGTGAATGATCGTTCGGGTATTTGCGATAATAGTGAGGATGAACATGTGTTTCAGATAAACATAACGGAAACGGAAATGATCATACCGAATGCATTTTCTCCAGGTTGTACGCCGGGTATCAATGATTTTTTTAAAGTCAGGTATAAATCTGTGATGAAGTTTCAGGGTTGGGTTTTCAACGGTTGGGGGACAGAATTGTTTCACTGGACGGATCCTTCACAAGGTTGGGATGGTAAATACAGAGGTAAATATGTGTCTCCGGGAGCCTATTATTATTTAATTGAATATACCGGTACAGATGGTAGAAAGCGTGTAAAAAAAGGTGATATCAATGTGTTCCGTTCTAAAGATATAGATACGGAAATTCCTACGAACGAATAATGCTAAAAGTTAATTTTTGTACATCATGAAAATTTTGAGAAGTATAATCTATTTTATGACGGCATGTGTATTGTGTTTTGCGGTTTATCTTTTCGCAGGTTACCGTGATTCCGCTTCCGTCAGAAATGAAGCGCCTGTAGTTGCTTCGTTTACCACTTCGCCGGAAGTACCGGCAACCATCCGCTTTTGCGGAAAGGATGTAGATATTTCGCGCTACAATGTAAGAGAAGGTTTGGATCGTGAGTTGAGTAGCTTTACATATTTCCATTCCTCGACCATGTTACTAATAAAGCGGGCCAATCGTTGTTTTCCGATCATGGAGCCTATATTGAAAGCGAACGGTATTCCCGATGATTTCAAATACCTTGCGGTAATAGAGAGCAATCTAGACCCGAAGGCGACATCTTCCGCCTCTGCGGTAGGTGTATGGCAGTTTTTAGAAAGCACCGGAAAGAGTTACGGGCTGAAGGTTACTACTACCGTAGATGAAAGACGGCATATTGCTAAATCAACTGAAGCGGCTTGTCAGTATCTGAAGGAAGCTTATAATCGGTACGGCGACTGGATTGCTGTTGCAGCTTCATATAATGCAGGAATGGGGCGTATATCGGGGCAAATGGAAAAACAGGGAGAATCATCGGTACTTAACTTGTATTTAGTGGAAGAAACCACCCGCTATCCTTATCGTATCTTTGCTGCGAAACAAATTTTTGAAAACCCGTATAAATACGGATTTGTACTCCATGCGGAGAACCTGTATAGTCCGATAGATTGCAGTGAGGTGGTTGTTGATGGTGATATTCCGGATTTGGCGGTTTTTGCACGTGAGAAAGGGATTACTTATAATGATTTGAAATTTTTTAATCCCTGGCTCAAAGACACAAAATTACTTACAGGAGGGGTGAGATATCAAATTCTTATTCCGAATAAAAATAAATTGTATTATAGCTCTTCTAATTCCTATGTGCATGACAAACGTTGGGTTGTTCAATAGGATTCGAAGACTGTTTTTTGATGATTATTGTGTTCGTTGAATATAGAAAGATTGTTTTATAGAAGGCATTTGTTGATGAAAAAAGATAAAAACGGAAGTGCTGGCAGTATTTCCGGTAAAAAAGAAGTAATGGAAGGTGGAAGCATTGACGTGCTGGGAGCGCGTGTCCATAATTTAAAAAATATAGATATAGAACTACCGCGAAATAAATTGTCCGTTATTACGGGTATGAGTGGCAGTGGTAAGTCCTCACTTGCTTTTGATACGATTTTTGCCGAAGGACAACGGCGTTATATCGAAACGTTTTCGGCTTACGCACGTAATTTCTTAGGTAATATTGAACGTCCTGATGTTGATATGATAACCGGACTCAGCCCTGTTATTTCTATCGAACAGAAGACAACCAACCGTAATCCGCGTTCGACGGTCGGTACGACGACGGAGGTATATGATTTTATGCGTCTTCTGTATGCGCGTGCCGGTGATGCTTATTCCTATCTCAGCGGAGAAAAAATGGTCAAATATACGGAAGAGCAGATCGTTCAGTTGATTCTTAAAGATTATAAAGATTGTAGAACCTATATTCTTGCGCCTGTTGTGCGCAACCGTAAAGGACATTATCGTGAATTGTTCGAACAGATACGCAAAAAAGGGTATCTTAATGTGCGTGTAGACGGAGAACTACAGGAAATACGCCATGGGATGAAGCTTGATCGTTATAAAATGCACAGTGTGGAAATTGTGATAGACAAGTTGATTGTTTCGGCCTCTGATGAACAACGCCTGAAGGATAGTCTGCGTGTTGCAATGAAACAAGGAGAGGGGTTAATCATGCTTCTTGATACCGATACTGATGAGGTACGCTACTATAGTCGTCGCCTGATGTGTCCTGTAACGGGCCTTTCTTACAGTGAACCGGCTCCTCATTCCTTTTCATTTAATTCTCCGCAGGGTGCATGTCCGCGTTGTAAAGGTATCGGAACAGTCAATATTCTCGATATGGAAAAGATTGTTCCGGATCCATCCCTAAGTATATACGGTGGTGGAATCGTAGCCCTTGGCAAGTATAAGAATTCGATGATATTCTGGCAGATAGAAGCGCTTTGTAAGAAACATGAGACAACGATAAAGACACCAATAAAAGATTTACCGGAAGATGCTGTTGATGAGATTATGAACGGTACGGACGAACGTATACAAATCAGTAATGAGTCGCTTGGTAATTCGAACTATATGATATCCTACGAAGGGGTTGCAAAGTATATCATGATGCAACAGGAGGATGAAGCCTCCGCTTCGGCACAGAAGTGGGCTGGGCAGTTTATCAGTACCTCCGTATGTCCGGAATGCCATGGGCAGCGTCTTAATAAGGAAGCGTTGCATTATCGTGTCGGTGAGAAAAATATCGCAGAACTTTCGAATATGGATATTTCCGAATTGCATGAGTGGATGATGACTGTCGATCAAAAAATGTCATCACAGCAAAATAAAATAGCGGCAGAGATTTTGAAGGAGATACGTTCCCGCCTGAAATTCTTATTAGATGTGGGACTTGATTATTTATCGCTAAATCGTGCCTCTGCGACATTATCCGGAGGAGAGAGTCAGCGTATACGTCTTGCTACGCAAATCGGTAGTCAATTGGTGAATGTCTTGTATATTCTTGATGAACCAAGTATCGGACTTCATCAGCGTGATAATGTCCGCCTGATAAATTCATTGAAAGAATTGCGAGACACGGGTAATTCCGTTATTGTCGTGGAGCATGATAAAGATACGATGATGAATGCTGATTATGTGGTTGATATGGGACCAAAGGCAGGGCGTCTCGGCGGAGAGGTTGTGTTTGCCGGAACTCCGCAGGAAATGATGAAAGTGGATACGCTTACTTCAGCTTATCTGAATGGGCATAAGTCGATAGAAATCCCGGAATCCCGGCGCAAAGGAAGCGGACTTTCACTGAAGCTGAAAGGAGCAAGCGGGAATAACCTGAAAGGGGTAGATGTGACTTTTCCTTTAGGAACGATGATTTGCATTACCGGTGTTTCCGGGAGTGGAAAGTCAACATTAATCAGCAATACGCTGCAACCTATATTGAGCCAATATTTTTATCATTCGTTAGAAGATCCGTTACCTTACCAATCCATTGAAGGCATCGAAAACGTAGATAAAATTGTAAATGTGGATCAATCGCCGATAGGCCGCTCGCCGCGTAGTAATCCGGCTACTTATACAGGAGTGTTTTCAGATATAAGAAACCTGTTTGTTGAGCTTCCTGAGTCGAAAATACGCGGATATAAACCTGGACGTTTTTCGTTTAATGTTGTGGGTGGCAGGTGTGAGATCTGCAAGGGTAATGGATATAAGACAATCGAAATGAATTTTCTTCCGGATGTATTCGTGCCTTGTGAAGAATGTCACGGCAAGCGTTATAACCGGGAAACACTGGAGGTTCGTTTTCGGGGTAAATCAATCGCCGATGTGCTTGATATGACCATAAATATGGCGGTTGAATTTTTTGAAAATGTACCTGCCATATTAAATAAAATCAAGGTACTGCAAGATGTAGGGCTTGGGTATATTAAACTTGGCCAGCCTTCTACCACCTTGTCGGGAGGAGAAAGCCAGCGTGTTAAATTGGCCACGGAATTATCAAAGCGTGACACGGGGAAGACTTTGTACGTGTTGGATGAGCCGACAACAGGGTTGCATTTTGAAGATATACGCGTATTGCTTGGTGTATTAAACAAATTGATAGATAAAGGAAATACGATTATAATTATTGAACATAACCTGGATATTATAAAATCTGCCGATTATATAATTGATATGGGGCCTGAGGGTGGACGCGGGGGCGGAAATTTACTGTTTGCCGGAACACCGGAAGAGTTTATCGCTTCGAAAACGAAAAGCTATACGGCGCCGTTCTTGAAAAAAGAGTTGAAAAATTGAAAGTAAAAACTGAAGATTTCTTTTTAAACCTTCCTTCGAGGAGGTTTGGGTGGGCTTCTTAAATTGATAGAGAGATGAAAAATCCGATACAGATGATTAAGCAATGTGTGGAAAACGAAGAACCATACTTTGTACTTCGTGGTAAGGATATATGCGCGCTTCCTGCGATAGAAAAATATTACGAAACCGTGAAAGGGAAAGTAAAAGATCCTTATTTTATAGAAGAGATAGAGGAGATACTGAAAGATTTCCATGCATTTCGTGAAGAACAGGAAACACATATTCCGGATTGATGGGTGATGGCGGAAGACTCTTATAAAACAATAAAAACTCTATCAGAAGGATATTATACGGAAAAGCGAAGTCGTTTTCTGTCATTTGCCATACCTGTACGGACAGTCGAGGAAGTGAAGGAATATGTGCAGGAATACCGGAAAAAATATTTTGATTCACGTCATGTCTGCTGGGCGTATATGCTTGGTGCGGATCGTAATACATTTCGTTCAAATGACGACGGCGAACCTTCGTCTACTGCGGGTAAACCTATTCTCGGACAAATAAATTCCAATGAATTGACGGATATTCTGATAATTGTAGTCCGCTATTTCGGTGGTATAGAATTAGGCACGAGCGGCCTGATTGTCGCTTATCGGACTGCTGCCGCGGAGGCTATTGCTGCCGCAGAGATAGAAGAGCGCACTATTGATGTGGATATGACAGTTGTTTTTGAATATCAGTATCTTAATAGTATTATGCGTATTGTGAAGGAAGAACAGCCTGAAATCGTATCGCAAACGTTTGAAATGACATGTGAGATGACTTTTCGCATCCGCCAGAATTTGTCCGAACGCCTGAAAAACCGTATCCTTAAAGTCGAAACCGCATATCTTAAAGAGTAGGTTGCAATAAAAATAACTAAGTTTATTTTTGTATTGCTCTCAACTTCCATTATCTTTGTTTTTGAATATTTTTAGTTTTAATTAGAAAAACAAACAACCGGATTGCTTTGTAATGAGGAGGATCGGTCTGTTTGAAGTAGGTAATTCATTCATTTAATAATTAAAGGCTATGGGTTTTATAAAAGAATTTAAAGAATTTGCCATGCGTGGAAATGTGATGGACATGGCAGTGGGTGTTGTGATAGGAGGCGCTTTTGGTAAGATTGTATCATCGTTAGTAGCAGATGTGATTATGCCGCTTGTAAGTATACTTACAGGTGGAATCAATTTTACTCAATGGAGGTTTATACTGAAACATGCGGTTATGGATGGAGGTAATGTTGTAACTCCGGAGGTCGCTATTAATTATGGCACATTTATTCAGGTAATATTTGATTTTATTATTATTGCTTTTGCAATTTTCCTGGTAATAAAAGCGATAAACCAGTTTAAGAAAAAAGAAGAAGAGAAACCTGCCACTCCTGCAGCGCCGTCTGAAGATGTTGTATTATTGAGAGAAATTCGAGATTTATTAAAGAAATAAAAACACTCTTTTTTCGATTATAAATTGGAATAGTTAGCCGGTATAGATATCGGTAATGAATGTTTAATGAGGAAAGGATAATTGTTGATGAACGAGAAGAAACCATTGATACTGGTATCGAATGATGATGGAGTAGATGCCGAAGGACTGATTAGGTTGACTGATGCATTACGTAATCTGGGTAATATTGTCGTATTTGCTCCGGATGGACCGCGTTCCGGAATGTCATGCGCCATTACTTCGTCGAGGCCTATAACATATAAAAAGTTGAGTCAGGAAGAAGGTCTTACGGTTTACAGTTGTACGGGAACACCGACCGATTGTGTGAAGTTGGCTTTGAGTGAAGTTTTACCGGCTAAACCGGATTTGCTTGTTTCGGGAATCAATCATGGAGGGAATCATGCTTTGGCGGTACATTATTCAGGAACGATGGGGGCGGCTTTCGAAGGTTGTGTGTTTAATGTGCCTTCAATCGGGGTATCGCTTGACAATTATAAATCCGGTTCTGATTTTTCAGAGTCATGCCGGTTGATACGAATTCTTGCGAGACAGGTTTTAATGAATGGCTTGCCGCATGGAGTATACCTGAATCTGAATGTGCCGGATATTTCTAATGTAAAGGGCATTGCTGTTGGCCGTCAGACAGATGGTAAGTGGGAACGGGAGTATCACCGTGAAGAGAAAGACGGCATAACGGAATACTGGCTTACCGGTGAATTTGAGGTGTCAGGCCCGGTTTATCCGGATAATGATATTACATTGTTGGATGAAGGATACGCGTCCTTGGTTCCATGCAAAATCGATGTGACCGACTATACATTTATAAACAAGTTGAAAGAGTGGGACTGGGAATCTATAGAAAAGTCCTTCTGTTTAAGTGATTGAACTGTAATTAACGGCACAGATGAAATACTATCTTATAGCGGGCGAAGCCTCGGGCGATCTTCATGCATCAAACTTGATGTCCGCATTGAAAGCAGAGGATGCGGAGGCTGAATTTCGTTTTTTCGGCGGGGATCTGATGCTATCGGTTGGTGGAACGCTTGTGAAGCATTATCGTGAAATGGCGTATATGGGTGTTATTCCTGTTTTGCTGAATTCGCGTACGATATTGCGAAATATGCAAACCTGCCGTGAAGATATACATGCCTATAATCCTGACGTAGTTATATTAGTTGATTATCCCGGCTTTAATCTTAAAATCGCGAAGTTTGTAAAAACGCAATTGAATATTCCCGTTTATTACTATATATCCCCTAAAATATGGGCTTGGAAAAAGTATCGTATCAAGTCGTTTCGAAGATACGTAGACCGCATGTTCTGTATTCTTCCGTTTGAGGTTGATTTTTTCAAATCTTTGAATTATCCCGTTGATTATGTGGGTAATCCTTCGGTAGATTCAGTATCGGCCTTTCGTGAAGCCGTGAAGGATAAGCCGGATATATTCCTGAAAGAAAACGGGTTAACTGAAAATCCGGTCTTGGCGATACTTGCCGGAAGCCGTAGAGCGGAAATAAAACAAAATCTGCCTACCATGTTGTCGGTAGCGGCTCGCTTTCCTGATTTTCAGCCGGTAATAGCCGGTGCGCCGGGACTTACCCCCGATGATTATAAACAGGCGATGGGGGGAATACTTGATGCTCAGATCGTATACGGACAGACTTACGATTTGCTTCGTCACGCTGGCGTCGCGTTGGTAACTTCCGGAACGGCCACGCTCGAAACGGCTTTGTTTCGTGTGCCGCAGGTCGTTTGTTATTACATTGCCGGCGGAAAATTAACAAATTTTATTTTTAAAAATTTCTTTCATATTCCGTATATATCCCTTGTGAACCTGATTGCCGGAGATGAAGTCGTACAAGAACTTTTCGGAGCAAATTTTTCTCATCAAAAAATTCATGCGGAACTGTTGCGAATTGTTGAAGACAACCAATACAAGCATAAAATGCTTGAAGGATACGACCGGGTGATTTCTATATTGGGTGAACCGGGTGCTTCGACACATGCCGCGCGATTGATTTTTAGTTCCCTAACGGCAGTTTAAAGATGTAAAAATTGGAAATAATCCATAGAAACATAAAATTTTCGGATAAATTTATTTATTCGTAATTTCGCATTTGTTTATGTGCTTAAAACGGTCTCTGAATAAAATTTATGGAAATTTGCAAAAAAACGTATCTTTGTTAAGTATGAGCATTAAAACTAAATTTTTATAACTGCATGAAAATGACTACAAGCCTGAATAAGTACGTCCTTGCCCTGTTTCTTTTGTTAATCGGCATTGGGATAAATGCGCAACAGATAATCTGGAATGATACTCCGGAAGAAACGTTTGTCTATGAAATCAGTAATAAAGAAGCGGAGAAGTTGTTGCGTAGTGATCCACAGGATAGCCTCATGCTCAAAATGCTGCATACCCCTGTTACTTCTTTTCGGGGAATATGGGAGCATGAGCCGGAAAAAGGACATTTTATATTTGCCCGAATTTATAAAAATAAGGTTTACTACAGATATGCTCCTGTTATTCCGTTTCAGGTTTTTTTGTTCAGGGAATATGGAATCCTTACTTTGCAAGTGGTTGATTCGGATGGTGAAATCCGTAGTGATGCCAAAGTAAGAATTAAAGGTCTGTGGCGTATCTTTGACACGGGTGTCTATTTTGATAAGGAAAGTAAAACCTATACAATCGATGATCAGTCGGATAAAAAAGACCGCCTGCTTACGGTGGAACTGAATGGATTTACTGTTATGTTCAACCTGTCCAAACATTTTGTGGATCCATGGTATGGGGGAGATAATTATAGAAGGGAAGGACCCCGTTTTTACAGTTATATGATAACTGATAAAAATAAGTATAAACCCGGTGAGACAGTACGTTTTAAATCGTATGCGTTGTCCGGGAGGAGAAGGCCTCTTAAAGAAGAACTTGATGTATTTGTTAATGGAAGGAAAATTAAAGAGGTATCATCCTATCATCCGGGAGGCTATGCCGGTGAAGTCTTTTTGCATGACTCGCTAAAGTTACAGCTGGACAGGCGTTATAATATCCAGCTATCCGACCGGAAAGGACGTGTTGTGGCCAATGCGAATTTTGAGTATGAAGACTATGAACTGTATGATAGCCGTATTGAAACAACACTAAGCTTCTTTAATCATTATGATTCGGATACCAATCATTTGGAAATCAAGACGCTGGATGCGAACGGATTGTTTTTGCAGGATATGAAGGCCGAAATCTCCATAAGAAGGAATACGGTATGGGCTTCGTTTACCGATTTGCTTGTTTTGCCTGATATTCTGATGTATAAGGAGATTGATCTGGATAATAACGGACCGACAATTGTAGATATTCCACCATCCCTGTTTGGAGAATCCAATTGTTCATATACTGTTTATGTGAAAGCTTATACGTATGATAATCAAGTGTTGATGTCAAGTAATTCCGCTATGTTTTATAAGTCCAGGTATCAAATTCTTCATTCTACGCGAAATGATACGATTTGTTTCGATTTTGAAGAACTGGGCCGGAAAAAGCCTGTACAAGCAAAGATCTGGTATGATAATAAACGGGAATATAAGGAGGTGAAACTTCCTTATGAAGAGCCATTCAGACAATCCGTAAATGATTATCATATACAGATTGAAGAACCGGCTTACTCGTCATCGATAGAAACGTCTCAGATAGGTTCTAAGTTGAATATTGAAGGTGGTATTCAGGCCGATTCATTTAATGTCCGGTTAGTTAATCCGCTGAATTTGGACATTTCATGGTATATCTATCAGGGTAGTCTTTTGATTGAAAAAGGTTCCGGGAAAGAATTTGATTTTAAATATCCGAATACAAATCTGGATGTAGCGCATTATGTGGAACTTTTTTATTTTCTCGGGAACAATGAAGAAGTTTACCGCCGTACATTTATCCCGAAAACCGAATTTTTAGACGTCGATATTAATTTGCCGGAACGTGTTTATCCCGGACAAAAATTAGAGGCCACTGTTTCGGTGAAAGACAATCTGGGCAAACCAGTAAAAGGGGTTGACCTGACGGCTTTTGCGTATAACAGCCAGCTTGGTTATGGGGTACCTGATCTCCCTTATTATGGCCCTTCACCACAATATCGTGAGCAACGGACAAGTTATTCGATCAGCGAAGTGGATCCGTCGGATTTCAATGTGCCGCTGAATTATGATTATTGGAAAACGAAGGCAGGGCTTGATACAATGAAATATTATCAGTTTACTTATCCGTTGGGGAAATTGTTCCGTCATGAAATCGCAACACCTGATTCTATTACACAATTTGCTCCGTTTGTGATGAAAAACGGGGAGTCTGTGCATGTCTATGTTGTAGAGTTGAATGATGAACCGGTCTATTTCTCATGGGCCGAACAACCCCAGAGATATTCGTTTGTTGTACCGAAAGATACGGCGATGCAGAAGATTGTCGTACGTTTGCATGATCGGCTGGTGATTCTCGACTCGATCTATCTTACGCCAAATAAAAAAACGATTTTGAGTGTGGATATAGATGCGCTGCCTTCTGAAAAAGTAAGGTATTTGACATTTGCCTCCCGCAACTTTACAAGCCAGGAGCAACAAGTGTATAATTATTATATTTCACGTGTTCCGGTTTTGAAGAATTATGATTTTACTTACCTGAGAGATACTTTGCTGAATGTTGTTTATCCATTGTATCATCGTTGTTTGCAATCTCCGAAAAGTAGTGTGCTGGCCGGGCCTGTTCCGGGCGGAAAGCGAATGATGCAATACTGTGACAGTATAATCTATAGGCATGAAGGCGGATTCAGGTATGAATATGATGATAATGTAGTGTATAAATATCCGGAACAGACCTGCCTGCCAAATCTGTCATTCTCTTCCGATACCTACTTCAGAAATCTGAATGATTTTGCGTTGACACCAAGCGTTTTTACCCAATTGATTGAGCAATGTAAAATAGAGACGGATAATTGGCGTCCATCCAATATCCTTATTGTTCAGAATGGCTTGAATCTGAACTTTAAAATAGCACCGCACCAGGATACAACGGGTGTGTCGAATATGCTTTTCCGTGATATATATACGGATTCCCTGATATTCCCGAGTCAGATAGAATACGGTACGCGCAAATACGGCAATATACCCGTTTCCACATACGATGTCATTCTACTTTATAATAGCGGTCGTTATATCTGTTTTGACAGTATTGAGTTTAAACAGCAGACTTATATAGAAGCGGATATGACAAAGCTGCCGCTACAAGAATGCGATTCCGTATCCCGGAAATGGCTGGCGCTGAGGATAAAGATTATTCAGCCTGTATATACGACTGATTCGCGGAGCGGTTATTCTGAGCGTTCGTTGATTGTTCGCCGTGTATCTTCGGGCAATTCTGTTAAAGGAGTTGTAAAAGATGATACGGGAGAACCTCTTATTGGCGTATCTATCATCATAAAAGGTACTCATTTCGGTACGATAACAGATATTGATGGTCATTTTGAGATAGAAATAGACGAGGCTGAAGCTACACTGATATTTAGTTATATCGGTTATAATGTACAAGAAGTAAAGATTCAGAAGGGTAGCTTAGTTGATATTGTGATGAAAGAAGAGTTGAGCCTGCTCGAAGAAGTTGTGGTGATTGGGTATGGGGTACAGAAAAAGTCCATGCTTACGGGTTCTATTGCTTCTATTAGCGTTAGTGACTTATCTCGTTCCGGCGAAGCGCCGCAGGAAATCCCGGATGATAATGAAGAGGACGGTGATGATGAGGATCGTGAAGCGGAAGAACGTTTGTATAGCGAATTGTTACAATTAAACGGACTTCGGAGCAACTTTTCGGATGTAGGGTTCTGGGAGCCGCAGTTAGTGACGGACAAAAAAGGAAAAGCGCAATTTACCGTAACTTTTCCGGATAATATTACCCAATGGAATGCAGTTGTATATGCTATGAACCGGAAACTGAAAACCGGTACAACACGCAAATATATCAAATCATATAAACCGTTGATGGCAGAACTGAAAAACCCACAATTTTTAGTAGTCGGCGATTCCAGTTATTTTGCCGGAAATATACGCAATTATACATACGGAAAACAGGATATAAAGGGATTGGTTTCATTTGCTGTCGGACAGGATACTGTTATGCGTGATGATATTCAGTTTGTTTCCTCTCATCAGGATAAAATGCTTGTCAGTCCGGTTGTAACGGATAGTCTGACAACAACTTATCTATTCCGCCGTGACGACGGATATAACGATGGGGAGCAGCGTACCATTCCGGTGATGCGCCAGGGAACGGAAGTCGCAGAAGGTACACTTGACTTTTTGCGAAACGGTGATAAAAAAGAAGTGATGGCTAAGGACGGAGAAGAAATCCGGATGACTATCACCACCAAACAATTAGATGTATATATGGATGCGGTATCTTATCTGCACGGATATAAATATGCTTGTAACGAGCAGTTAGCCTCCAAACTTATCGGGTTGCTGAATTACAAATTGTATACGCAATATACAGGAGAAAAGTTTAAATATGACAAGAATATCAATCAGATAATCAAACGTCTGACAGAAAACCAGAACGAAAGCAGGCTTTGGTCCTGGTGGGGAAATTCATCCGCAACTTCTTTCTGGATGTCGGCACATATTATCAGAGCGTTGGAGATGGCCCATAAAGCCGGTTATCCTGTTCTTCTGAATTTCAAAAGAATTGAACAAAACTACATGGATATGAAGCGTCTCCGGAATAATTCGCTATATGATCTGGATGTTGTAAGCGCATTGTCGGAAGCCGGAACAGAGCAGAATTATGAGGAAATTATAAACTTTTTCCAGAAAGAAATAGAACGGCAGGAATATGTAGCTGACTCTGTCGCTCGTGAAAATAAATATGTGAATACCCGTTCGTTCCTGAAAGAAAGATTGCAGCTGCTCGAGTTACGTCAACAACACCAACTTGCTTATTCACCGGATAGTTTGACAAAATATTTGAAAAAAGATGTTTTAGGTGCAGTATATTGCGATGACGGAAAGCAATCTTATTACTGGTATAGCGATCATATGATGACAACATTAATTGCTTATCGTATTGTTGATAAAGATTCTACCTTGCATCACCTGAAAGAACCCATGCAGATGTATGTTTTGGGTACGAAGCGGAATTACTGGAACACCTATCAGGCATCGTCGGCTGTGATGACGATTTTGCCTGATCTAATTGCAAAATCTGCGACTCCGGACATATCAGCATCAGTTTTATTATCGGGTAAGGATAATAAACTGTTGACGAAATTTCCTTATGAAGTAACCCTGACGCCGGGTGAGCGGCTTACAATTGAAAAGCAGAGCGGAATGCCGCTTATTTACTCAGCCTATAAAATGATTTATGTGACGGAAAAAAATACAGGTGACGCTTTTGATATAAGTACGGAACTTAGTGCTGGAGATACGGTTACGGCAGGGGTGCCTGTGACGTTAAAAGTGACGGTAGAGGTTAAACAGAAAAACGCAGAACATGTAATGATTGAAGTGCCTATTCCGGCAGGGTGCAGCTACAGCTCTAAACGGCAGAATTATTATTGGGGATACGGACGCGAAACCTACCGCGAATCGTTTAAGGAAAAAACAGTCATTTTCTGCGAAAGTCTGCCGCAGGGAACATACACATTTGATATAGAATTGTTACCGCGTTACACAGGGCGATATACGCTTAATCCTGCAAAAGCGGAAATGATGTATTTCCCGGTGATCAACTCGAATAACGATTTGCGGAAGATAGAAATAGAAGAACGAGAACCCTGATTTTGATGCTTTTCTCCGGCAATTCTTTTTTAACAGGATTGCCGGAATCATTAGAGGTGCTGGGACTTGACGTAAAAATTATCAAGGTGTGAAAGTGATTTCTGTTGTGGGGTATTGGTTAGTTTTAAGATAGATTAATAACATGGCGGAAATTCCTTTGGTGAAAAAAAGAAAACAAAATGAATTAAATAAATGATTGATTATGAAACAATTATTAGTGTTGTTGCTGGGAATATGTATGTTGACATGTTGTACTCAATCCCGGAATTCGGAGCAATCGGGGACAAATAAATCACAGCCAGAAGCAAGCGAGTCTCAGGTTGAGGCAAGTGGCTCGCCGATTACTTCTGATCTATGGGAAAAAGAGGCGGAAAAGAATATACGTTTACGTCCTAAGTATGGAAATGTAGAGAAGACGAAAGAGCAGATTGCTGCGGATAACACTTTTCTTCGCGAAACTCTCGAACAGAAACAGTTTGAAGGGGATCGGTTAGCCGCATCTAATTCTATGATAGAGGCAGGGTTCAATTATCTGTACAATGAAGATTTTAAAACCGCGATGTATCGGTTCAATCAGGCATACCTGCTGGATAGCCTTAATACGGACATTTATTGGGGGTTTGGTGGAGTTTACATGTCTTTGCAGAAATACGAACAAGCCAAAGAACAGTATTTGGAAGGCTTGGCTATTAATCCGAATAACAAACATTTGCTAACGGATTTAGGAGCCTATTATTCTGTGCAGTGTCAGATACTCTATCCGACAGATGAAAAACAAGCAGTGGCGAATCTGGATTCGGCAATTATTTATATGACGAAATCATATGCTATTGATGCTAAAGATCCGAATACCACTTATAAATTGTCCGTTTGCTATTTGTTAAAGAATGATTGTGATAATGCTTGGCGATATTACATGGAATGCGCCGCTTTGGGGGGGCAACCGATTCCGAGCGAATATACCGAATATATAAAAATAAAGTGCGGAAAGTAATAATGGATAACAAAATAGGATGAAATTTAAAAAACGCATTTCTTAATATTAAGAGATGCGTTTTTTATGTAGACGGATGTGGCAACTGTTTATTCAAAGAGCAGTACGCGTTTTTCCAATGGGCCAAACTGTTTCTCTCCGGGTTTTGCTGTGGGTATGCCGAATGGCATCTGGCATTTCAGCGACCAATCCGGATTAATATTCCAAGCCTTAGCTACTTCGGTATCAATGACCGGGTTATAATGCTGAACAGTTGCTCCGAATCCTGCTTCTTCTAATAACATCCAGATGGCATACTGGTGCATTGCGGAAGTGTGTTCCGACCATCCCGGAAATTTCTCGCTATAGGTTGGAAATTGTTCCTGTAAACTTTTTACAATAGACTGATCTTCGTAAAAAAGAACTGTTCCATAACCGGATTGAAATGATGTTTCAATTTTTTCTTTTGTAGGTCCGAACTTGTCCGGGCCTGTTATCTTCAACAATACATCTTTTACAATGTCCCATAATTTTGTATGATGTTCATTCAGTAGAAGAACTGTTCTGGTTGTTTGAGAATTGAATGCTGACGGTACGTTTAACACCGCAAAATCAATGAGTTCTTTTATTTCTTTGTCGGAAATTGGACTCTTGTCGGATAAATTGTAATACGATCTTCTTTCTTTGATTATCTTTTTTAAACCTTCCATAATCTTTTCTTTTAATGTAATATTGTGTAAAGATAATGAAAAGACATTTGCTTGTCAAATCAATTTAATCGATGAGTTCATCGATATTCTAAAAAAACAAATCCAAACACCTTCAATTAAAGTGTTTGGATTTGTTTAAGTGTTGTCTCATCAGGATTCGAACCTGAACAAACAGAACCAAAACCTGTTGTGCTACCATTACACCATGAGACAATCCGGTGCTTTATTTTCGAAAAGCGGTGCAAAGGTATGAGTTTAATCTCATATTTGCAACCTTTTTTGAAAATATCTACTTTGCGATAAGTAAAAAGTAATTTTTCTTTCCGCGTTGAACAAGCAGATATTTGCCGTTTAGCAGTGAATCCGTGTTGATAAAGGCATCATGGTCTGTCAGTTTCTCTTTATTTAAACTAACTCCTCCACTTTGAACTAACTTACGCATTTCTCCTTTTGATGGGAAGATGGCGGCTTTATCGGTGAATAAGTCAAGTGCTTTTATTCCGGCAGACAGTTCATCCCGTGATATTTCAAACTGAGGCACTCCTTCAAATACGGAAAGTAAAGTCTCTTCGTCGATTTTCTTCAACGTATCCGATGTCGCATCACCAAACAAAATATTGGATGCTTCAACTGCGGCATTATAATCTTCTTCGGAGTGTACCATAACTGTCACTTCCTGTGCCAGGCGTTTCTGTAGCGGACGCAGGTGCGGAGCTTCAGCCTGTTCTTTTTCAAGGGCCGAAATTTCGTCTTGATTCAGGGCGGTAAATATCTTGATGTATTTCGCAGCGTCATCATCACTCACATTTAACCAGAATTGGTAGAACTTATAAGGTGATGTGTAACGGCGATCAAGCCATACGTTGCCTGATTCGGTTTTGCCGAATTTGCCACCATCCGCTTTTGTGATAAGGGGGCAGACAAGAGCAAAAGCTTCGGATTCAGGGCCCATTATGCGACGTATCAATTCTGTTCCTGTCGTAATATTTCCCCATTGGTCGGATCCTCCCATCTGAAGGCGACATCCTTCGTTCTGATACAGATATAAATAATCGTAACCCTGCAATAACTGATAGGAGAATTCGGTAAACGACATGCCTACATTTGAATCCGAACTTAGGCGTTTTTTTACCGAGTCTTTAGACATCATGTAGTTTACCGTAAGATGTTTTCCGATGTCACGGATGAAATTCAGAAAAGTATATTCTTTCATCCAGTCGTAATTATTCACCAACTTCGCCGCATTAGGCGCGTCAGAGTCGAAATCAAGAAACTTCGAAAGCTGTTTTTTGATACTGTCCTGATTGTGGCGTAATGTTGCTTCGTCAAGCAGGTTACGTTCCGCAGATTTCATGGATGGATCGCCAATCATACCGGTAGCTCCTCCGACAAGGGCGATAGGACGATGTCCCGCGCGCTGAAAATGCTTCAGCATCATAACGCTAACTAAGTGTCCGATATGCAAAGAATCGGCTGTTGGGTCTATTCCTACATAAGCGGATGTCATTTCTTTCTGTAACTGTTCGCCTGTACCGGGCATCATGTCATGTATCATGCCCCTCCATTTCAGTTCTTCAACAAAATTCATCGTATTATTTATTATTTTTTATAATGGTGACGCAAAGATATAAAAAAAAACTCGATTTCTTCGGATAATTTACTTTCAGAGATATTCAGATCACTTGCTATTTGCTTATACACATCACGAATATCAATGTTTTTATCATCTGTTTCTGCAAGAAGACGATGCTTTGTCCACGCTGTTTGCAAGGCTCCTGTGTTGTAATGGGCTCCGAACGATAAATAAAAACCCGCGTCCAGCAATTGAGCTGCAAGCGTTTCTTTTCCTCTGAATCCATGAATAATCCAGGGCATGGTTGGTTTTATGGATTTGTGGATATGTAATAGCTCATCCCATGCTTTTACGCAATGTATGATAAGAGGTTTTTTGACCTCTTCGGATAAATGAGCATGAGAAAGAAATTGTTCCTGTTGAAATATAAAATCATTTTCTGTCTTTGCGGTCATTTTATCCAATCCGGTTTCTCCTATTGCTACGATTTTCGGTAGATGTGCATATTCGCGCACCTTTGTGAAAAGATCATTCGCTAAGTCAGCATGAGTACTGTCTATATACCAGGGATGGACTCCTACGGTATAGTATTTTTCCGCATTATCCTGTGGCGCGTATAGCGCAAGAGGGTTACGTATATCTACGGATATTACCGCGATATCTTCCGGATGTCGTCCTGGCTGGTGAGTATGTATATCGCAGTAGATCATGAGTATATAAATTTATTCCGCATTAGAAGACGTTTTCGGAGATCGGTTATCTGATTATCAAGGGACCGGATCATATCCGCTACCACCCCACGGATGACATCGCAAAATGCGCCTTATGGCTAACCAACTGCCTTTTAGCGGACCGTGTTTTTTTAATGCTTGTACGGCATATTCGGAGCATGTCGGTGTATATCTGCAACTCGCGGGGGTCAGGGGAGATATGCAGTATTTATAGAAATAGATAGGTAATAAAAGCAGAGTTGTCAGCAGTTGTTTCATTCGCTTTTATTTTCTTTTGCGCAAATGTTTTTCAATGCCTTGAGCATTGCTTTTTCTATCTCCGTATAGGATAATACTTCGTTACAAACATACATGAATGCTATGTGCAGGTGTTTGCCGTTTAATATGTGATGAGGAATTATTGCATTCTTATTCAGCCTG
Source organism: Tannerella sp. (assembly GCA_031551825.1). Classification (GTDB taxonomy): domain Bacteria; phylum Bacteroidota; class Bacteroidia; order Bacteroidales; family Tannerellaceae; genus Tannerella. The sequence goes on from JAVBNB010000018.1 coordinate 40,915, forward strand.
AATGTTTCGCGAATAAGTCGTTTGATACGGTTGCGCTTTACCGCATGCCTGATGCGTTTTTTTGGGACGCTGACTAAAATAGAAATGCCGGACTCCGAAGAATTCTCTCCGGTATCCGACAAATATACTATTCGCAAAGGATATGATATAAATGATTGTCCGCTATCGAACAATTCGTCAATCTCCTTTTCTAAAAATAGACGTTCGCTCTTAGGAAAACTTTTCCTTTCAGCGGGCTCCATCACTTTTTCTTGCCGTTACCCATTTCCTTTTTTAAATACAGCTCAAGGGCAGCAGTCATAGAGGGAGCTTCCGGAGTCGGCGCTTCGATGTCAAGGCGAAGACCTGCGTCTACCGCAGCCTTGGCGGTTGTTGGTCCGAAGCATCCTATGCGGATATCTTTTTGTTTAAATTTTGGAAAGTTTTTTAATAGGGATGAAATTCCTGACGGACTGAAAAAAAGCAGCATATCATAATCGAATTTTTCTTCTTTTGTGAAATTATTGCTGACTGTTCGATACATGATCGCTGTTTTGTAGTTGATCTTTTTCGTATCCAAACATACCATCAGATCACCTTTATGGACGTCCGAAACAGGAATCAGGTACTTTTCTTTCGGATGCTTTGCCACTAACTTCACTAAATCTTCCTGGTATCCGCTTGGACTGAAGAAAACCTTCCGTTTGCGATAGATGGTGTATTTTTGCAGATAAACAGCAATTGTTTCAGTCATACAGAAATACTTCATTGTTTCCGGAATGGAAATGCGTAATTCTTCGCATAAATTAAAAAAATGATCAACTGCCGTACGTGCTGTGAAAATGATAGCGGTGTAATCCAGAATAGACACTCTCTGCTGTCTGAACTCTTTTGCGGATACTGGCTCCACTTTAATAAACGGTCTGAAATCGATTTCTACGCCATATTTTTTCGCAATGTCAAAATAAGGTGATTTACTCGAGGTCGGTTGAGGTTGGGATACCAACATTTTCTTGATAGTCACTGCCATATATTATTTATCTCGATAATATTATACATATAAATCAAACCCTCGTATAAAAATACCAATGGTATAATTTCTTGGGCGCAAAGGTACGAACTTAAAAACAATAACCCCGTATTTTTATTTAAAAAGATATGAATAAATCTAAAAGAAAGTATTATTCTGAATGCTAAATAGCTGATAGCCATAATGACGGTTGCAGTTAATATATATTTCCCTGTCAGTAATACCCATAAAACCGGAATATATAAAAAGATACCCCAGGCGCAAAATAATGCCTGATAATTCGTAAACATCATTTTATAGGCGGATTTTTCGGCGAATATGTGGCCAAATATGGCATACAGAGACTTTTTTAGCAGATAGAAGATAAAAAGAAAAACAAGCAGTACACTTATTGAAATGAGTGTTGTTGCTATATCCGGTTTAATAAGATAGTTGTATTTAACGGCAATGGAAAAGATGAATATACTGCATAACAGGAGTGTTTGAAATGTCATGAAGGCATTAAATAGAAAGCTGTCTTTTTCAGTTGTCTCAAAAATGCTTTGTCTTTGCTCTCCGGCGCTGATGTTGCTTATCATTTTGCCGAATAACGGTACGTTAAGCCTGAATATCAGGGCGAATGCCGACAGCAGGATCAGCACTATGACCAACATTATGTCGTTTGAAAACGTAATGTCGTGGAGGTATATGCCTGTATATCCTTCAAATTCAGTACTGTTCATCGGACTTTCTATGAATTTCGCCGCAAAGTTAGCGTTTTTATGCGATTATTCATAATTAAATTTTAATGAACGGTATGACTTGTATATGCCGGTAATTATTTCTATCTCACAGCTAATGATATATCCATTACTGTATTTATATGAGTAATTTGCGGCATCTGTGGTGTTGTTCTCTATTGTTATTTGTTGAATAAGATGCTGAGGCGTTTTTCCTAAGATTCCGGCATATATGGCCATTTTGTGAAAGTATAAAGGATATATTTCCGTGAGATAAAGCAGAGGAAGCTTGCCTACGTTTTTTTCCGGAGTAGGGATGAAGTGGAGGGTGTATTTGTCATCAGATTTTGTTTCTGTCATTTTGATCAGGTCTCCTTTATTGTAAAATAATTCTATCCGGATTGTTTCCGTATTGTTGATGGTTTCGGTAACGGTGCTGAGGTATTTGTTCTGGTAAGTAAATTCGTAATGCCGTAATAATCCGGATTCTTCAACATTGCATGAAACGGCAAATCCGTCTTTGTTGAGGGTGTAAGTAGCCTTTTCTCCCACGCATCCGGTCATAGTGACTGTATTTGCGTATGAAAGGTTGCTTTCGCATTCTATTGTGTAATTGTCGTAGTGGGGTATTACCTGTGTTACTGTGCAGGTTTGTAGCTCTCCGTCTGTGAAATACAAAGTTTCGGTTTTTTTTGTTAATTCCCGGGGATCATCAGTGGTGAGATCCTCCAATATACTGAATTTTTGAAACTTATTGAGTGACAAGTAAGTTTTGTCTTTGGAGCAGGAAACCGCGAGAATTATGAAAGATAGGATAATGAGAGATAATTTTGTCCGGGTATTCATTCTTATCAATTTTAATATTATTGATTATACGATGGTTTTTCCAGTTAATACACTTATGTAATCTTCGTAATTTTTCCGGAGTAGGGCCGGAGTATCAAGTCCGTACGGACATTTTTCTTTGCATTGATCGCAATGTATACAATTCTCTATTTTGCGCATTTTGTCCTGTACTTCTTTCGTCAGTTGCAGTGCTGCCGGCGAACGTCGCAATAACAATGACATGCGGGCGCAGTTATTTATTTCGATATCAACCGGGCAAGGCATGCAATACCCGCATCCACGGCAGAAATCTCCCTGCAGCTCACTTCTTTCCCGTTCGATGAATGTTTTGATTTCTTAGTTCATTGATGGGGGCTCCTGGATATAGGTGAGAAATTCATTCAACTCTTTTTCGCGTTGGATTCCCCATATCGGAAGTACATTTTTGTGTTGTGACAAGAAGGCGTATGCGGCGTATGAGTTTGTGATAAGTCCGCCGGAAAGCGCTTTCATAGCAATAAATCCCATATCCTGGCTTTTGCATTTTTCTACCAATTCCAATTCTTTTTCTCCGGAGAGATAGCAGAATGGAAATTGCAGAGTTTCGTACAAGTTGCTGTCTATGGCTTCATGGGCGATTTTTAACTGATGATTGGTGAGGCCGATATGGCGTACATATCCTTTTTGTACAGCCTCAGTCATTGCTTCGTAAAGCTTGCTTTCGTCGCCCGGCCTGGGGCAGGATGCGGGATTGTGAAACTGATATAAATCCAAATAATCTGTTCCGAGGTTTGTGAGGGTTGTTTCAAGGTCTTTATGGAAATCGGTCACATTTTTCGCCATTGTTTTGGATGCGATGATCACTTTGTCGCGCATTCCTTTGAATGCTTTGCCTATTTTTTCTTCACTATCGGTATAAAACCGGGCTGTATCAAAGAAGTGGATGCCTCCGTCATAAGCCTTATGTAGCAGGTCTATGGCCTCCTTTTTAGAAACGCGTTGAATAGGTAAGGCGCCGAAGCCGTTTTTATTCACCGATATTTCCGTTTTTCCTAATCTGACATGTTCTCTATCCGCTACTCTTTCCATGTTATTGTAAAATCTTCAGTTATCTGATAATGAATATTAAATATCTCCTGTCTGGGAGTTTTGGTTTCTTTCAGCGAAAAAACACTTTCCTTTAATAATGTAAAAGGGATTATATGAAGATGTTCTATGAAATCCACTCCAGATTCCTGGAGGACTTTGTATGCGGTTTCTTTGGCGCACCAGCACACTGTGGCGAGTTCTATGTCTTTAAGCCTATTGTCTTCGATTTGTCTGTCATCATGTAAAGAGGTGAACATTTCCTGCTCTTTCTCGCTCATGTATTTATCACGCAGTCTCCATGCCCGATCCGAACGGTATTCGATGTCAATGCCCGGATTTGAATTTTTACTCAGGATCATAGCGGCATAGCCCGTTGTATGTGAAATGCTGATGTGATAAGGATTGTCGCATAAGAAGGGCGCCCCGTTCTCATGATAATTGATAGGCGTTTCTGAACCGGACAGGTATTTTAAAAGTAATCGTACGGCAAGCCATTCCTGTTTTCGTTTGTCTGATTGTATTTTGTGGACATCATGGGAATAAATCTCCTTATTGTGGAAAGAATCCAACATATCTTGCCATGGCTCTGTGGATTTCCATATACCCATGATCGGTGATTTATGAGTAAATAATATCGGCATTATTTTTTCCAGTGAAATGTTTGAATAAGTTCGATGATATCGTTCTTTATATATTCGATAACAGGCGCGATAGAGTCCGTGTTTGATTTGTCTTTATAATATAATGCTCCGCGAAAGAAATGTGTGATACTGTCGGTCAGCATGAATTGAACGGGTGATGCCGATTCTCCTTCGATCAGGAACAAGGTGCCATAAACCTTGTTATCATTGTTCTCATAGAACTTTTCTGTAATAGCATCCGCATTTTTGGTAGCCCGTTCGGCGAGTTCAATGCATTCATCCGTGTATTCATGAAGCGTCGCGTGCGTTATCTGTTTGTAACTGCAATATATTTTAGCGTGTAAATCGGGATAGTCGATGTTTAGCCAGCCGATGGCGCTGTCTGTAGGCGGTAGTTCGACTGTTGTCAATTGGGAGACGGAAAATGTATAGGGAAGTCCGGTTTCATTGAGAATGGCATATTGTGCGACCGGCGGTTCTATACGAAGAAAACCTTTTGGTTTGGGCGTATAGTTTTTTGTGCATGAAAACAGTATGGATGCGAAGATAAGAAGTGAAATGGTGTTTCGCATTATCATTTTTGTTTTTTTTCTTCTTTTTGCGGAATGATGCTGACTTTTACTTTCAGCACACGCCGTCCGTCCGCCTCGAGTATGCGGAACCGGTAATTTTTATAATCAATGACTTCCCGCCTGTGTGGTAATGTTCCTTTGAGAGCAAGCAGAAGTCCGGTTAGGGTTTCGGCTTCTTCGGTATGTTCGCTGAAATCCGATGGAGAAATACCTGTTTCGCGGAAGAAGTCATTTAGTTGAGTCTTTCCTTCAAAAATATAGCTGCCATCGGGTAATGAAACGAATGAATCTTCGTCTTCATCGTATTCGTCGGAAATATCTCCGATAATCTCTTCAATGATATCTTCCATAGTTACTAATCCGGAAGTGCATCCAAACTCATCAACAACAATGGCTATGTGTGTTTTGCTTGATCGCAACTCATCCAACAGGTCGTATATTTTCTTTGATTCCGGAACAAAGAATGGTTTGCGTATAAGGGATTGCCATTTGAAATCCTCCGGATTGTTAATCGAATGGATGATATCCTTGGCGAAAAGCACGCCTTTGATATTGTCTTCATTGCCTTCATATACGGGAATTCGCGAATAACCGGATGTCGCGATGATATTGATAGCCTCTTTGAGATGACTTTTTATATCTATCGCCTCAATATCCGTACGGGGGGTCATGATCTCATTGGCTTTTTTATTGTAGAAGTGGATGATTTCTTCCAGCATTTCTTTTTCTTCGTACATGTCATTCGGGGCTTCGTTCGCAAGCGGGACCTGTTTTTTTCTGGGTGTTTCCTCCTCAAAATTTTCCACTGGTATGGATGTGATGCGTAAAAACGGAGTTCCTATTTTAATGATTACTCTGAGTAATGGCGCCATGATACGGGCTGTACTCAACTTATAATTTGATATAAGCTTTGGCGCGACGCCATAAAAAACGGACCATAACAGTAACGTGGAGAGTGATGCGATAAGGAAAGTGAAGGGGAATGCTACTATGTTCAGGATACTTATTCCGTATATGCATAAAGCAGTAACCGCTATAATGATAACGGCATATATTATGCTGCATGAAGCCTTCATCATCCGTAGGTGGTCGGACAGATAAATAATGCTTTTATCTCTTGCCGAACGGCTCTCTTCTACTTTGCTCATGTCTTCCTGCGGCAGGTAAGATATGGCGTTTTCGGCGGCAGATAAAATAGTAGCGAAGCAAAGTAAAATAAAAATAATGCCGAATGCTGCTGCAAAATCCGTAATAATTCCGTTGTCAGCTAATTGCAGCAGCAACCCCGGAAAATAATCGTCTGATTCCAAAGTTTAATTTAACTTAGTTGATACTATTAAAATGGCAAGTCGTCAGCCTGATCCGATGCTGCCGGAATATCCGTGGATGCAGGAGGATTAACAGACTCAGACGCTGCGGTTGTGTTGTTGTCACCACCACTACGTTGTCCGCTACCGGTTGAATAGAATTCGATACGGTCGGCAAATATTTCGGTAACATAGCGTTTGTTGCCGTCTTTATCTTCATAATTGCGTGTCCGTATTTTGCCTTCCACATAAACGGACGAACCTTTCTTTATGTATTTTTCAACAAACTGCGCACGGTCACGTGAAGCCACAATGTTGTGCCATTCGGTTCGTTCAGGAATTTCTGTTCCGTTTGCAAGCTTGTATCCGCGTTCGGATGTTGCCAGCGGAAAGTTGGCTAAGGCATTTCCGTTATCAAAATAACGTACGTCAGGGTCTTTTCCTACGTTGCCAATTAAAATGACTTTATTCAATGACATACTATTAATGTTTAATAAGTAATTTATCTACAAATGTATGAACTATTTTTTATTATTCAAAATATATATTCTTTTTTTTGATGATACTTGATTGATATTCTTGTCTTTACTCGCTTTGTTTAAACATAATCAGGTCATTATTTGAGCAAAGGCAGAGGGTAAAATTTGAATTAATGCAAAAAAAAGTCGTTTTTTTTTTATCTATCAGGGAAAAGTACTATATTTGCAGTCCAAAAATTGAAACGTAATATTCATTTAATAAATTATTTAACATGACTAAAGCAGAACTTATTAGCCTGATTTCAAAAAATACAGGCGTTGAGAAGACAGAGGTTTTAAACATCGTTACTTCTTACATGGAGGCAATTAAAAAGTCTTTGGAAGAAGGTGAGAACGTTTATTTGAGAGGTTTCGGTAGCTTCATCGTGAAGAAAAGAGCTGAGAAAAAAGCCCGTAATATTTCAAAAAATACTACGATAACTATTCCGGAACATAATATTCCGGCATTCAAACCGGCAAAAGTTTTTATGGAATCTATTGCCAGCGGAAAGAAAAAATCTAAAAAGAAAAAATAAGAACCCTATAAAATAAATGTATTATGCCAAGCGGTAAGAAAAGAAAAAGACATAAAATGGCTACGCATAAGCGTAAAAAAAGGCTGAAAAAGAACAGGCATAAAAAGAAATAAGTCTGGGATAAAAAAAAATGTGAAAGAACAAGCTTAATAAAGATAAGTTATTTAAGTTTGTTCTTTTGCTTATCTGATCTTATGTAAAGTGTAGATAAAGTGGTAAGTGATATAATAGTAGATGTAACCCCTAAAGAAGTTTCCATCGCCGTGATGGAAGATAACGTTCTTGTCGAGTTTCAAAAAGAAATTCGCAACGAGTCTTATGATGTAGGGGATATCTATTTCGGGAAAGTGAAGAAATTACTTCCCGGACTTAATGCTGCGTTTATTGACGTAGGTTATAAGAAAGAAGGATTTTTACATTATCAGGATCTTGGTCCTAATTTTAATACGCAACAGAAGTTCCTGAAAAGGTTGTTGTCCGGCGATAAAAAAAACACTACTTATTCGAAGCTCTCTTTTCTGCCGGAGCTTCCTAAGGATGGAAAGATTGCGGATGTGCTTACTGCCGGTGAGGAAATTTTAGTTCAGGTAGCAAAAGAGCCGATCTCTACTAAAGGACCGCGTTTGACCGCGGAACTATCGTTTGCCGGACGCAATCTTGTTTTAATACCGTTCTACGACAAAGTTTCCGTTTCTACAAAAATCAGATCCAATGAAGAACGTGTGCGTTTACGTCAGCTTATTCAAAGTGTTAAGACTAAGAACTTCGGCGTAATCGTACGAACTTCCGGGGAAGGAAAGCGCGTAGCCGAACTTGATAACGAACTGAAAACGCTGCAAAAACGTTTTGATGATAACATCGTAAAGCTGTCTAAAGCGAAAACACCTTCCCTGTTTTATGAAGAGACTTCGCGTATGGTTGCTTTGCTACGCGATGTCCTTAATCCTACGTTTGAACATATCTATATTAATGACAGCGATGCTTATAAAAACATACTTGACTATGTGACGCTCATATCGCCGGCTCAGAAGGATATTGTCAAGCATTATACCGGCGAACTTCCCATATTTGATCATTTCTCGGTTACCAAACAGATCAAATCATCGCTCGCACGTACAGTGACATTCAGGAATGGGGCTTACCTGATCATCGAGCATACGGAGGCCATGCATGTGGTGGATATTAACAGCGGCAACCGTTCCAATAAGAACGGTAATGAGCCGGAAGAAGCCTCTTTTAATGTGAATATTGCCGCGGCAAATGAATTGGCCCGCCAGTTGCGTTTACGTGATATGGGAGGGATCATTGTTGTGGATTTTATAGATATGGCAGATGCCGCTCATCGTCATAAATTGTTTGAGTATATGACTACAGCCATGTCTCGTGACCGGGCACGTCATAATATTTTGCCGTTGAGTAAATTCGGACTGATGCAGATTACGCGTCAGCGTGTTCGTCCCGTACTTGATGTTGATACGTCGGAAAAATGCCCGACATGTATGGGAACCGGTCATTCAAAGCCTTCTATCCTGTTTACGGATACACTCGAAGAGAAGCTTGAAAATTTGACGAATAAGCTGAATATGAAGAAATTTAAACTTCATGTTCATCCGTATGTATACGCGTACATCTCAAAAGGTTTTATCTCGATGCTGAAACGCTGGCAGTGGAAGTACAGCCGCCAAATGAGAATTATTCCGGATCAAAGCCTTGGGTTTTTAGAGTATAAATTCTACGATGCGGATAATAATGAATTCGAAGTGAGCGATAAGTTAGAAATTAAATAATCGAACGTAAAATCCTCCCTGCCTACTATGAAAAAAATCTTTAACCCATTATTCTTACTAATAAGCATGATCAGTATCAATGCTTTTTCACAGGATGAGATCCGATTGTTTCCGGGCGTTGCTCCGGGAGAAACGGTTGCTTTGCCGGAAGAATCGTCTGATCTTACCGGCAATAAGGTGGCGGGAGAAACCGTGTTGCGTATGAGCAATGTCAGTGATCCCATCATTACAATCTATCATCCCATTCAGGAGTTGGCATGCGGAACGGCTATGATTGTTTGTCCGGGTGGAGGTTATAGCCGCCTTGCTTATGATATGGAAGGTACGGAGATTTGTGATTGGCTGAATGATCTTGGGATTACGGCGATTCTGCTTAAATATCGTGTGCCGCGCCGCGAAGGCCGCGAGAAACACGTGGCTCCGTTGCAGGATGCTCAGCGCGCGATTAGTTATGTCCGGGCAAATCACGAAGAATTGAATATACGCCCTGATCGTATCGGAGTTATGGGCTTTTCGGCCGGAGCTCACCTGTCGGTGATGCTCAGTAACAGTTATAACGAACGAACCTATCCGGTAGTCGATGAATTTGATAAAGCCGGCATGCGCCCGGATTTTTGTCTATTGGTCTATCCGGCTTATCTCGATGGTGAACAATTTGGTAAATTAGCGCCTGAGATTAAATTGTCTGCCCAAACGCCTCCGACCATGTTAGTGCAATCGGAAGATGATAAATCGTATATCAATAGCAGTCTTTTTTATTATTATGCCTTGAAGGAGGCAGGAGTACCGGCTGTGATGCACCTTTACAGTGACGGCGGACATGGTTACGGAATGCGTGATACCCAGGCAACGGCGAATGAATGGCCTGACCGGGCTGAGACGTGGATGCGCTCTCTTGGAGTCATAGAATAAACAACAATTAACATAGCTTCTGTATGTCGTATCGTTATTTTTCATAACTTTGCGCCTGAATTGACGTGGACAGATTTGAACTGCTTGCAACCACAGGAAAAAATGCTAAATTGAATTGAAATTTCTTTTCCTTGCCGTTCGGCAATTTTTTTTCAACGTTGGTTCATTACTTATATATATGTTTAACTTATAAATAATAAGGTAATGAGTTATCTATTTACTTCAGAATCGGTGTCGGAAGGACACCCAGATAAAGTCGCCGATCAGATGTCGGATGCTTTATTAGACGCCTTTTTGGCTCAGGACAAAAACTCTAAAGTCGCATGTGAGACATTAGTCACTACCGGACAGGTTGTTGTTGCCGGCGAGGTTAAATCGGACGCTTATGTGGATGTGCAGGATACGGTACGCCGGGTAATCGAACAGATTGGTTATACGAAAAGTGAATATCAGTTTGAGGCGAAATCGTGTGGTGTTCTCTCCGCTATACATGAACAGAGTCCGGATATCAACCGGGGTGTCGAAAGGCAAAACCCTTATGATCAGGGCGCCGGTGATCAGGGAATGATGTTTGGTTATGCGACAAATGAAACGGAAAATTATATGCCGTTAGCTCTTGATCTGGCGCATAGCTTATTAAAAGAACTCGCTGTTATACGCAAGAAAGAGATTGAAAAGATGCCATATCTTCGCCCCGATGCAAAGAGTCAGGTGACGATCGAATATGATGATAACGGAACTCCGTTGCGTATCGATACAATTGTGATTTCTACTCAGCATGATGAGTTTATCATTTCGGAAAGCGGCCGGTCACAGGCGGAAGCTGACGAGATGATGCAGCATAAGATTGCCGAAGACATGAAGAATATCCTTATTCCGCGTGTGAAGGCGCAATATCCTCCTCAGGTCAGGGCCCTGTTTGATGATCGTATTACATACTATGTGAATCCGACGGGCAAGTTTGTGATCGGTGGACCTCATGGTGATACCGGACTTACGGGGCGCAAGATCATCGTTGACACCTACGGTGGAAAAGGAGCGCATGGCGGTGGCGCTTTTTCAGGAAAAGACCCATCGAAAGTTGACCGCTCAGCTGCCTACGCCTCACGTCATATAGCAAAAAATTTAGTAGCGGCAGGCGTGGCTGATGAAATCCTTGTTCAAGTGTCGTATGCTATCGGTATTGCGAAACCAATGAATATTTTCGTCAACACTTTCGGGCGTGCTAAAGTAAAGATGTCAGACGGCGAGATTGCTGAAAAGATTGCAGCGATATTTGATATGCGCCCGAAAGCGATCGAGGAGCGTTTGAAACTACGTAGCCCGATCTATTTGGAAACTGCGTCATACGGTCACATGGGACATACCCCAAAATTTGTCAAGAAAACATTTACCTCGCGTTATACAGATCCTGTCGTAGCGGAAGTCGAATTATTCACTTGGGAAAAGTTAGACTATACCGGTAAAGTAAAAGAAGCGTTCGGATTGTAACCAGACCATCCGATTATAATAAAAGCAGGCAATCGTCGTAAGGCGGTTGCTTTTTTTGTGCCCAAATTCATGACGTATTATTATGGGGTTAATTGTTTTGTTGTATTAAAAATGTTTTTTTAAATTTAATATATTTGTATTTAATGAATATTTTTGTTAAATAAAATTTTTATTATATATTTATTAATATGTTTATTTTATCTTTGACGACGTGTTATTAATTATAAATATTTTTAAATTTTTAAATTTAATTTTATGAAAGAAAAAATTTTACTCTTAAGTTTGGTGTTAATGTTTGCCATGCATAGCTATGGGCAAAGTGGGCAGGATGGAAATATCTCGTGGAGCATTACAGATGATACTCTTCTTACAGTTTCTGGAATGGGGATGATGGTAGATTATAAATCTTATGATGATGCGCCATGGTCTCTTTATCGTTCAAATATAAAAAAAATTGTGATAGAGGAAGGTATAACTACAATAGGGAAAGGTGCTTTTGGTCAATTTGGTATACTTGTGAATGTGGTAATTCCGAATAGTGTTGTTCGAATTGGCTCTAGTGCCTTTAGTCAATGTTCATATTTGAGAGAGGTTGAAATACCTGATAATGTAAATAGTATTGGCGATTTTGCTTTTTATGTGTGCACACGTTTGAAAAGTATAAAAATTCCAAATAGTGTAGTGAATATTGGGGCAAATGCTTTTGTCAGTTGTGAAAATTTAATAGATATAAAACTTCCTAGCCATATGACGATTATTCCTAATGGTCTATTTTCTGGATGTGCCAGTCTTAAAACTTTCGAGATTCCAGATAGTGTTGTAACTATAGGAAATGGGGCTTTCTTTAATTGTTATACTATAAGAAGCATTGAAATGTCAGATCATGTGGTAAGTATTGGCTCTGATGCATTTTATTATTGTAGACGTATAACTAATATAAAAATCCCAAATAGTGTGATGAGCATTGGGGTAGATGCTTTCGGTGCTTTAAATGATTTAAAAACTATAGATCTTTATTGGGATGTTCCATTGTCAATAAATAAAAATGTATTTGGTGGAACTAATATATCTATAGTCACTATAATTGTTCCTGCAGGAACAAAAGCTCTTTATGAAGCAGCATCTGTTTGGCAAGATTTTGGTACAATCATTGAAAGAGAAGCTGAAGTTCCGGTAACGTCCGTTTCGATTTCTCCGAAATCTGCCACTTTGATGGCTGGCGGTACATTGCAGTTAGTGGCAACGGTTGCTCCTTCAAATGCTACGAATAAAAATGTGATTTGGTCGTCCAGCAATAATGCGGTTGCGACTGTTGATGCTGCGGGTAAGGTAACTGCAATCGGAGCAGGTTCGGCAGTAATCACAGTGACTACTGTTGACGGCGGAAAGACGGCGACTTTCAGCACTACCGTAATTGAAATTGCAGTAACCTCTGTTGCATTGAATATGTCTACCGGTTCGGTCTTTGTTGGCGATTCTCTGCAACTTACGGCCACTATTAACCCCTCGTTTGCATCCAATAAAACAGTAACCTGGTCATCTAGTAATAATGCGGTTGCAACTGTGGATGCGACAGGAAATGTGACAGGGGTATCAGAAGGTACGGCTACAATTACAGTTACAACAAACAATGGAAAAACGGCTACATGCCTTGTGACGGTTAATCAGCGGATAAACTATGTGACGATAGAAATACCGATTGGTGATACGGGCGAATTCATCGTATTTGATATAGAACGTTCAGCCGGAAGTGATGAGGTGAACTCATTTGTAATGGGATTCCCCGAAGGCTTTGATATTGATCCGGGAAGTGTGATCCTGACAGAATCTTTGTCGGAAGGATTGGTGCTTACGGTGACACCGTTAGGATATAACGTGTGGTTGTTTGAAGTCAGCGCTCCGGCAACATTGTCGTCACTATCACTTTGTTCTGCTGCAAAATTCAGCCGGGTCACTAATATTACCTATCGGATTACCGGCAATATAGCAAATACCCATGAAATAATTCTGTGTAATACGAGCTTAAGTCCGGCTTACAGCGCGAATATTCCAGCGTATGAATTGGCTCCGAAAGTCGGGCTTATGGCGGATGAAACGGGTAATAGTCTGATTAATGCGGATAGTAGGATCGTCTCCATGGTGAATGGGTTACTGACTGTTACTACTCCTGACAATGAAATCGTGAAGGTTTATAGTGTGAACGGAGCATTGGTTTATACTGCCGAAAAGACCGCAGGCGAGGTGATTTATCCGGTATCATACCTTCCAAATGGAATCTATGTTGTGATCGGCAGTAAGGGTTGGAATGCAAAGGTATTGAAGAAATAAAATTCGACAATATTGACTAAAACAAAAAAAGCAGGTATCTCACGATAGCTGCTTTTTTGTTTACCGGTTACCCGATAAATAATATTGTAATAATGAATAATGAAACCAATTAAGGTATTTCCTTAACACATCTAACGGCAATGTTGCTGTCCGTACTGATGTGATTTGGAGCATTACCGGCGCCTCCTATGTTAGTTGGGCTACCATTGCCATAAACCACCCATCTGTTAGCGGGAGTTCTCTCTGAGCTTGTCGCGCTCCAGTAGTAATTGTCACCAAGTAGTTTAAATCCGTTAAATCCGTATTTAATTTCATTTTGCAACACCCAAATGGCCTGAAGCTCACGTTGTGTCGGTAAGCGCCATCCGGTCATTCCCCCCTCTGAGTAACCACTACATGCGGTTGCACTCCATGCCGTTCCGCTTGAATGATCAATAGAGGCAACACGTAATTGCTTATATAGTGTTTTGTTGTTTGAGCTGTTTTCATCTCCGGTACCATCCCCTTTGGAGTTGATCGTATAGCTGGTGGTCGGCATACCTACTTCGAAGTTGATCAACGGATAACCAACGTTATAAGGGTCTATCATAGATTTAATATTACTGCCGTTGCGTACACATCGTGCCCAGTATTGGTTGGCTTTTTCGTGGTGACCCACATTGCCATATCTGAAGTCCACATATTGAGCTTGTGTTGCATAGCCTGTATTATCTGTTGAACTCCAATGTGTGTCTGCATAGACTTTTACATTGCTACTATTGATTTTATAGAAGTTTGATGTGCCTACCTCCTTATAGGATTCATTCGATATCCACATACCCATTAATTGAGCTTGCGCTGGCAAATACCATTTCAGTTCAGTAGCAAGATTGGAGGTTCCTGTAATTCTATTCTTTTGCGCACAATAGTTTATAGCTTGATATAATAAATTTGAATAGTTGAATGTCTGATAATTAGGCCAGTCAAACACGGACGTATTCGTAGCAGTCGTGCGTCCGTTATACAATGCATTACCTGGAGTTGCTACGCTCTCAGCTGATGTTTTGTATCTTGGCATTGTATTGAATTCATATAGTTGTTCGGTATATAGCTCCGCGCTATATATACTTTCATCAGTAGTGGCTGTGCCGATATATCCAAATCTTCCAACTGGAATTGCCGGAAGCTGGGTGATATAGACTTTCTTTTCTGCACCACTGGCGGTTACTAAAACTATATTTCCTGTTCGTGTCGTTCCTGACAGGTTTTCGTCTAACTGTAAGTATAGACTGATAGCAGCACCTGAATATCTTGACATGGTATCAGTAACACTAAAAAGCCTGTTCTTTGACACTTTTAGCCAACCTGGTGTTCCTTTTTCTTCAATCACGGTTGCATCTATGAATGTTTCTCCGCTTAATATGGGTTCACCTACAATGAAATGGGCATCGTATGTCTTTCTTGCAGGGAATGACAGGCATTTTACGATATTTCCGGCTTTGATGCATATTTTACCACTGAAGTTGACGGCAGGAAATCCCGGAAATTCGTCAAGGTCTAATTCGAAGCCAAAACTTCCACAATGTTGCTTGTCTAACAATATCTGGCCATCTTTAAAGTCTGCAGGAGCTAAATATGAATCCGCATCTTCTATTCCAACAGGAAATATACCATTGTAATTGATTTCTATATTATTTGCCATATTTTCTGGATCCTTGTTAAATCCGGAATAGTCAAAATAAACAGCCTGTGCATCCGTACAGAAGTTGATGGTTGCTTTTCCGTTACTGTCGAATACAATTTCTGAAGCATCCATTGTCAGGTATGTACCGTAGACTGAACCGTCGACTTTTACATCTTCCCATGGTTGTATGTCTAATGTGATTAAAGGTTCTAAACTCTGTCCGCGAACTTTTATATCTAAAGTATAGATGTAGTTCCTTAAAATGGCGAATTTAGATAGATTTGTATACATCGTATATGTCTCCTCGGCAGTTTTATTTCCTTCGGTTTGCGATAGAGTCGGTATAGTTATTTTGATTTTGGTTCCGTTGGTTCCGGTTCCGGAATAAGAGTCACTTAGCAGGTTTTCATATAGATACAACGAGTCGATCTGACCACCGTTAAACGTTCCGATATTACCAGTGAACGGGCGTAAGCTAGCCCCTGTTCGTGAGGCGTTGGCGGTAAAACTTGGACTTAGTAGGGGCAGCATATTTCCAAACCCTAAAGTGCTGTCTGGTGTTTGTACAACTTCAATTTTTACGCCGCTGTAATTTATTCCTAAATCCGATGGCAGGACAACACTGTTTTTTGATATGTTTACACGTAGTTTCGCCACATTGCGGACCACATTAACCGTTCCGGCATAGGATCCAGTGGGTTGCAATTGCAGTGTTGTTTCTCCACTCATATAAAATAGCGTGTTGTAAGGTCCGGTTGGGATAGGGACTTCGCCACTTATTTTCGTCGGCTTCCTTTTGTTGGCGAAAACCTTTACTGTGAGCGTTCCGGTTGTTATATTATCAACTTCGTATGCCACATTGAGAATGGAGTCATTGCTACCGGCGAGGACCTTAAGGTCTGCCCCTCCGAATTTGCCCTGATGTATTTCTATTCCTCCCTGGGATAAATTAATGAACAGGGAATCTATGCGATTCTCTAACGCAGTCGCGTCTTCTCCCGCGTAAGTTGACAGGCTGTTTTTAGGGATATGGATTTTCAGGGATATTTCTTTTGCATCCGTAGGCGGAATAATTGGTGGTTTTACTTCTTCATCCTTACACGCCGTGAGTGAAATTACACTCAGGAAAATCAATGCTATACGTTTCATTCTTATTCTCGTTAAAATATTATTCAATTTCTGTACACTCTTTAAATAATTCATAATTATTACAAAGTTATATATCGCTACACTACATAATTCAGAATTAGAGGGCAAAGTTAACTTTTGATAATGAAAAAAAACTCTACAAGCCTATACAGTTGAGTAAATCTTGCACCTGCAATCCTGTTGTTTGAATCTATACGTGTCTATACAATAGTTTTGTTTATTATTGTAAATCAATCGTTTGTTTAAATATTAACGTTATCCTTCTTTTTGTTTTTCCTCTTCTATCTCTTTTGCCTTCCGGAGCAAATCGGAGGCAAATATAAATTCTTCCAATGCTTTGTTATTTGAATTTATTACCTGCTCTTTTGTGCCTCCCCACTCTTTAATACCTTCTTTGATGAAGATGATTGTTTCACCGATATTCATCACGGAATTCATATCATGCGTGTTAATCACCGTTGTCATCTTGTATTCTTTGGTGATACTATGTATCAGTTCGTCTATGATCAGGGATGTTTTTGGGTCTAATCCGGAATTCGGTTCGTCACAGAACAGATATTTCGGTTGTAGTACGATCGCGCGGGCTATAGCTGCTCTTTTCATCATTCCTCCGCTTATTTCCGATGGAAACAGATCATAAGTGTCTTTGGACAACGCAACTCTCTCTAAGCACATCATGGCGCGGTTTTTGCGTTCGCGGACAGAGTCCTGTGAAAACATATCTAACGGGAACATGACATTTTCTAATACAGTCATGCTGTCGAACAAGGCGGAACCCTGAAATAATAGCCCCATCTCACGCCGTAGGGCAAGGATTTCCTTTTTACTCATGCTTAATAAATTCCTGCCGTCAAAAAGAACCTCTCCGGAATCGGGAGTCATGAGTCCGATCACGTTTTTCAACAAAACCGTTTTGCCGGATCCGCTTCTTCCTATGATAAGATTAGTCTCGCCGGTTTCAAAAACGGTGCTAATGTCATGGAGAACGTTTCTTCCGTCAAACGACTTTGTCAGATTTTTTACTTCGATCATCTCAGGTCAGCATTACATGGGTTAATATAACGTCGGCAAGCAATATCATGATACTACTCATAACAACAGAGTCTGTACTGGCTTTTCCCACTTTCAGGGATCCTCCTTTTACTACGTATCCGAAGTAGGACGATATGGATGAAATAATAAACGCATAAACTACGGATTTTATGATCGAATACCAGACGTAGAACGGGTTGAAATAGTATTGCAGCCCGAATTCAAATGAGGAAGGTGTCATGCCGCCACCGGTGTAGCTTGCAAAAATACCTCCCGCGATGCCGGTGACCATACTGAATATAACTAATACCGGGATGAATAACATCAATCCCATGATCTTGGGCATTATCAGGAAATTCGCGGAATTAACTCCCATCATCTCCATCGCGTCAATCTGTTCGGTCACACGCATCGTTCCTATTTCGGACGCGATATTGCTTCCTACCTTGCCGGCAAGGATCAGACACATGATGGAAGACGAAAACTCTAAAAGGATGATCTCACGTGTCGTATAACCGATCGTAAATTTAGGAATCAATGGCGAACCTATGTTTAATGAGATCTGAATGGCAATTACAGTGCCGATGAAGACCGAAATCACGACAACGATCCAAATGGAGTCGACCCCCAATTTGTAGATTTCCCTGATTAATTGTTTGAAGAACATGCTCCATCGCGTAGGTATTGCAATGGCCTTCTTCATGAGAAGTACATATTCTCCTAATTGATGCAGCGCTTTTCTCATTTTGAAAATCTTATTAAATAGTTAAAATAGGTTATTTACCGGGAGAAGAATCGGAAGATGTCATTCCCGTTGGCAAATATAAGTAATGAAAATAGAATGATCATGCCTGCGATTTGCGCGTACTCGAGGAATTTGTCCCCGGGCTTACGCCGCGTAATGACTTCGTAGAGTAAGAACATCACATGCCCGCCGTCGAGCGCGGGAATGGGAAGTATATTCATGAAGGCCAGTATGATTGACAGAAAGGCGGTGCGCTCCCAGAATGAGCGCCAGTTCCATGTTGCCGGGAAAAGGTTGCCTATGGCTCCGAATCCTCCAACCTTTTTTGCCCCTTCTTTTGTGAATACATATTTCATGTCGTTCACATATCCTTTCAGCGTATTAATGCCTAATTTGACGCCGGCGGGGAATGAACTGAAAAAATTGTAATTGACCGTGACGGTTTCATAGATGTTTAAGGGATTGGCTATCGCTTTTATCCCGAGGCGTCCTGCCGTATCTACAGGGATAGTTATTGCCATTTGTTGCCCGTTACGCATCACTTCTATTTGTATCGTGGTACCTCTGTTGGCGTATAATTCATTGACAACATCAGAGGCTATGGCTGTATTTATTCCGTTCACACAAGTTATGCGATCGTTTTCTTTTAATCCCGCCTGAATAGCGGATGTGCTGTCTACCTCGCTGATGATCATCGGATAGCGGTAATAGGCGAAGCCTTCGTCATCGTTTAGTAGCCGTTGCATCATATTGTCAGGAATGTTTATTTTCACTTCTTTTCCATCGCGGAGGACGGTTACGGTTTCGGATTCTACTACTTTGCGAAGGCAGTCTTCATTGAAACGTTCAAGGGTGGTCGTGTCCGCTTTTAATAGGATGTCTCCGTCAACGAAGCCAATGTTTTTAAACGTACTGCTGTACTCCATTCCATAAGTGACGTTCTTTAACGGCAGATAGGTATCTCCCCAGTGCAATAAGACCATGGAATAGATGAATAAGGCTAAGACGAAATTGAAGATAACTCCCGCTGTCATGATCAGCAGGCGCTGTCCGGCCGGCTTTGAACGAAATTCGTAAGGTTTGGGAGGTTCGGCCATTTGTTCTTTGTCCATGGATTCGTCTATCATTCCTGATATTTTACAGTAACCGCCAAGGGGAAGCCATCCTATGCCGTATTCGGTATCACTGTTTTTTGGCTTAAATTTGAATAGTGAAAACCAGGGATCAAAGAAAAGATAAAATTTTTCTACACGTACCTTGAACAACCGCGCAAATATAAAATGCCCGAATTCATGCACAAGTACTAATATCGAGAGGCTTAGGATCAGTTGTAACGCTTTAATCAAAAATGTTTCCATATATTCAAATCTGTTTGTTTTATTCTATTTCTTTTATCAAAAACGGCGCATTATTCATTTTATTTTATATAAAAGCCGTCAGCGGCCGGTTATCAGTTGTCCGGCAACGCGCCGGGCTTCGGTATCCGTATATACATAATCTTCATAAGAAGGCTTCGCGACAAACGATACTTTCGCCATTGTTTGTTCAATGATATCGCTCATTTGTAAAAAACCTGTTTTTTCTCTCAGAAAGGCATCAACTGCGATTTCATTTGCCGCATTCAGGATGCATGGCATATTACCTCCTTTGTTTATCGCATCGAATGCAAATGCTAAGTTGCGGAACTTATCCGTGTCCGGTTTTTCAAAGGTGAACGACTGGCAAGAAAAAAAGTCAAGCCTTTTAGCTGGGCTTTTAAGGCGTTCGGGAAATGAAAAGGCGTATGATATGGGCAACTTCATGTCCGGTATGCCCAATTGAGCCATGACAGCCCCATCATTGAACTGTACCATCGAGTGAATGATTGATTGCGGATGTACAACAATTTCTATTTGTTCGGGTTTTACGCCGAACAGCCATTTGGCTTCAATCATCTCAAATCCTTTGTTAATTAAAGAGGCCGAATCGATGGTGACTTTGGCTCCCATATTCCAGTTCGGATGCTTCAGCGCCTGTTCTTTGGTGACAGTTTTAAGCTCTTCTTTCGTTTTGAAGAAAAAAGGGCCACCCGATGCCGTAAGTAGTATTTTTTCTATGGGGTTACGCCATTCGCCGTTGAGGCATTGGAAGATAGCGGAATGTTCCGAATCGACCGGTATAATGGGTGTTTGATTCTCATTGGCCAGGTTTGTTATTAATTCGCCTGCTACGACTAATGTCTCCTTGTTTGCAAGGGCGATGGCCTTTCTTGCCTTAATGGCTTCTATGGTTGGTCGAAGTCCCGAATAACCCACCATAGCCGTAAGTACCATGTCGATCGGGTCGGCTGTGACAACCTGAGCGATGGCATCCGCGCCTGCCCATACTTTTATCGGTAAGTCTTCCAACGCTTCTTTTACTTCCGGATATTTCTTTTCATTTGCTATAACAACGGTATCAGGTATATATTTATGTGCCTGTTCAATCAGCAGCTCGGCATTATTATTGGCTGTCAGGGCGTATACCTCGAACAAATCGCTGTGTTCGCTGATTACTTCTAACGCCTGTGTGCCTATAGAGCCTGTAGAACCTAATATCGCCAATTGTCTTGCCATAGAGTCTGATTCTCGGTTATGTTAATTTAAAAAGCAATATAATCTTCGGGATTGACCGGAGCGCCTCTGTACCATAGCTCAAAGTGAAGATGCGGCCCGGTTGACAGTTTTCCCGTATTTCCGACGATGGCGATCGCTTCGCCCGCGACAACCCGGTCGCCAATCTCTTTTAAGAGTATATCGTTGTGTTTGTATATTGAAATAAAATCGTTTTTATGCTGCAAAGATATAACATTTCCGTAATTAGGATCAAATCCTGTATATATAACAGTCCCGTCAAGTGTCGCAATCACATTTTCTTTCAGGGCGGAAATCAGGTCTATCCCAAAATGTAGCTTGTCGGGATTGAACGCGGCAGATATTATTCCGTTGAGAGGTTTGTAGAAGAAATATTCAGTCTGAGGAGGATTGGGGTTTAATGCCGTAAGGTTGTATTTTTCTTTTTCTTCAAATTGCTGTATGTATGCGGATTCCCTGTCGCTACGCGGAATGTTGTAATCCGTATTGATGTGCGCAGCGGAATCGCCGCCTTGTATGGAATCAATAGTTATATTTCCGGATAAAATGGCCGACAGATTTTCTAAGTAACGGGACTGGATGGCTATCTTTTCTTCTAAAGAATCAGCTCTCAATGCGTTTTGAAGAATTTCTTTACGTACTTCCACATCTAAATATCCGGGCAGATAGTTGCGTATCGGTGTGAGTATGATAATTACGGAAGTGAGGGTGATCAGAATAAAAGCGAACAGGCAAATATAAATAAATACGGAAAGTTGCGACAAGCGGAATGACCACACTTCTTCCAGCGTAGATTCGTTGAAGAATGAGAACTTGTATTTAAACCGAATACGCTTCCAGAATGATTTATTTTGCCGCTTCTTTCTCATTTTTATATTTCTAAAAATCCCTCCGGTAATGCCACTTCCAGTGTTTTATCTTCCTGATGCATTGCCGTAACAAGCGCTGCGGGAATCAGAATTTCGTTTTCTTTATAATCGACTTTAAGCAGCACGTTCAAGGTGCTGTCGTCAACGTCTTTTACTAACCCGATTTCTCCGGATTGATCGTCGATAACCATATATCCCGCGATGTGTTTCCATTCAATGATCTCATTGTCATGCGATGGTAGCATTTCCAACGGAATGTATGCCGCTTTTCCTGTCAGTAATTTTACATTATCTTCGGAATCAATCTCTTCAAATTTAAGCAGTGTTACCGTATTGCTTTTCTGTCTGTATGAATGGATAAAAAAGGGAACCCATATACCATCCATGTCACACACAATATAGGGGTTGCCGGAAATATCGGATAGATCATAATCCGTTAAAAGAGAAATTTCACCTTTTATACCGTGCGGCTTGGTAAATTGCCCTATTTTAAATACGTCTTCCTTGTTTATCATTAAGTATTTTGGCTTGTTATGCACGGATTTTCCCTTGTTATGCGTGCACCGAGTCTATTCAGACGTTCGTCGATCCGCTGGTATCCCCTGTCTATCTGTTCGATATTATCGATGCGACTGGTTCCGGTGGCGCTCATAGCGGCAATCAGCAAGGCTATGCCGGCGCGTATATCCGGCGAGACCATCTTCGCGCATCGTAGCTTCTGACGTTTTCCGTGTCCTATTACGGTTGCGCGGTGCGGATCGCAAAGTATGATCTGCGCTCCCATGTCTATGAGTTTGTCTACGAAAAACAGGCGGCTTTCGAACATCTTCTGATGAATGAGTGCGCTGCCTTCTGCCTGTGTCGCGACAACAAGCATTACACTCAACAGGTCGGGAGTCAATCCCGGCCAGGGAGCATCGGCGATCGTCATGATAGAGCCATCCATGAATGTTTCTATCTGATATTTGTCCTGCGCGGGAACATAAATGTCATCTTCCCGGTTTTCAAGTTTTATACCTAAACGGCGGAATGCGGCGGGGATTATACCCAATTTGTCATACGCCGTATTCTTTATTGTTATTTCGGAGCCGGTCATGGCGGCCATACCGATGAAGCTACCGACCTCAATCATATCGGGAAGCACGGTATGATTTGTTCCGTGTAATTCCTTTACTCCTTCGATCGTGATTAGGTTGGAACCTATGCCGGATATTTTGGCGCCCATCTTGTTAAGCATCTCCGACAGTTGTTGGATATATGGTTCGCACGCCGCATTATAGATCGTAGTTTTCCCTTCCGCCAATACGGCGGCCATGATTATATTAGCCGTACCGGTTACCGATGCTTCATCAAGCAGCATATACCTGCCCTTCAGCTTGGAGGCGGTTATTTCACAGATGTGATGTTTAACATCGTGATTGAATTCCGCTCCCAACACCTGAAATCCAATCAGGTGGGTATCAAGCCTGCGCCGTCCGATTTTGTCTCCTCCTATCTGTGGAAGTACAGCTCTTCCGAAACGTCCGAGCATCGGGCCTACCATCAGGACGGATCCGCGTAACGACGACGCTTTGCGGGCGTATTCTTCCGAGTACATATAGTCAATGTTCACTTTGTCGGCCTGAAAAGAATAAGATTCATCGGACAGACGTTCTATTTTGACTCCCATTTTTTGCAATAGGTGCATGAGATTGCGAATATCGAGAATGTCGGGAATATTTTGTACTTCAATTCGTTCGGAGGTAAGTAATGTGGCGCAAATAATCTGCAGAGCCTCATTTTTTGCGCCTTGAGGGTAAATATCGCCACTTAGCTTGTGGCCGCCTTCTATGATAAAAGAACTCATTATCCTTTACGTGAATGATTTTTATTATTATTCTTTTTCTTGTTATTATTATTCCGCTGAGGAGCCTCCATCAGGTCGGCTGCCTCGGCAAGTTTAAATGTCTCTTCGTTGCGTACGATTTTCCCTTCCGATAATTCGGTAAGGTCTTTCAATATTTTGCGATCGTCCACGGAATCTTTATTCCATATCAAAAACGATTTTTTCATCTGATTGGCTATCAGGCGAATCAAGGCTTCCTTTTTTTCGCCTTCCTCTAATTCCGACGCTTTATTAATAAGGCGTTCGAGGGTTTCCCCATAGTGACGGTATATGATTTCATTGTCGCTATATTGAACATGAGGCGGGCGATTGTACAGGTTTTCCTTTTTCAAAATCTCGTAAGGATAATCGACCTCTAATTTGAAATCCGACATGATCGCCAAGTGATCCCATAATATATGTTTGAAATCATTAACATCCCGTAAATGAGGAAACATATTTCCCATAATGCTGATAATCGTATTCGCGCAACGGTTTCGTTCATCCTTGTTTTCTATCGTAAGGCAGTAATCAACCATATTTTGAATATTACGTCCGTATTCCGGCAGGGCAAGGCGTTTTGCGTTAGTGTTATACTCCATGTTCTATATTTTCGTCAATAATTTTTACGTTGCAAAAATAGGTAATTATATTGACTTTTACTATATTTGCACTGCTAAAAATGAAAAAACAGGGTGATGGAAAAAATCTATATTGAAGGTGAAATAAATAACATAAGGGTGGGAATGCGTCAGGTAAATCTTTCGGATACGGTAGTAAAGAAGGAAGATGAGACGTTTTTAGTGAAGAAAAACAGTCCTGTTATTCTATATGATACTTCCGGTCCGTATGGTGATCCTTCTTTTAAAACTGACTATGTTACAGGCTTGCCATGTGTTCGTGAAATGTGGTATACTCGTCGTAAAGATATTGTTCGTCAGGCGGATAATGCTGATTTTTCGATTAAAAAGGTTACTTTTCGTGCTAAGGAAGGTAAATGCATAACACAGATGCATTACGCGAAAAAGCGAATGATTTCTCCGGAAATGGAATATGTGGCTATCCGTGAAAACCAGCAAGTGGAAGCGTTAGGATTGAAGTCGTATATCACTCCTGATTTCGTTAGGAAAGAAATCGCTTCGGGCCGCGCGGTTATTCCGGCGAACGTCAATCACGTTGAGGTTGAGCCGATGATCATAGGGGGACGTTTTTTGGTAAAGATAAACAGCAACATAAATATTGGTAAGGATTTTTCAGAAAACGATTACGAGAAGATACGTTTCAATTGTACGCTTGGTGTTGATGCACTGATGGATATATCTTCCGGAGATATACCTCAGGAGTCACGTAATCGACTGATACGAAACTCTCCGGTTCCGGTAGGCACACCGCCTTTATATCAGGCGTTGGCGAAAGTAGGAGGTCGTGTTGAGGATTTATCCTGGGCTGTTTTTCGTGATACGCTTATTGAGCAATTGGAACAAGGGGTTGATTTTATATCCGTGCATGCTGCGATGAAGCGTAAGCATATTAAGATGGCG
This sequence comes from Tannerella sp., assembly GCA_031551825.1. Classification (GTDB taxonomy): domain Bacteria; phylum Bacteroidota; class Bacteroidia; order Bacteroidales; family Tannerellaceae; genus Tannerella. The sequence continues at coordinate 66,124 of JAVBNB010000018.1, forward strand.
TCAAATCGTCTGACAGGCATTGTTTCGTACGCAGGAAGAATCATGTCCGAATGGATGAAAGCGCATAAGGAGGAAAACTTTTTGAATACGCATTTTTCGGAAATATGTGAGATCGCTGCCAACTATGATGCTGTGATGTCTATAGGAAGCGGACTGCGTCCAGGCTCGGTATATGATGCAAATGATCATGCGCACTTAGCCGAATTGTCGGAAATGCGTGAACTTGTGGAGGTTGCTTGGAAACAGTATGTTCAGGTGATGGCAGAAGGGCCGGGACATATACCAATGAATAAGATTGAGCCGTATATGAAGGAATATCGTTATATATGCAAAGGAGTTCCGTTTTTCTCACCGGGGATGGTGACGTCGGATCTCGCCGTAGGACATGAACATATAGCTGCCGCTATCGGGGGAGCGCAGATGGCATGGCATGGAGCTTCCCTTATCGGCGGGCTGAAAAGTCAGGTAGGCCTGACGGATCAGAAGGATATGCAGACTAACTTATTGAGTTATAAAATCGCAGCGCATTCCGCAGACTTAGCAAAAGGCCATCCGGGTGCACAGGTTCGCGAAAACGCGTTTAGTAAAGCCCGTCAGGAAAATCGTGAACAGGACTGGCTCAAACTATCATTTCACGCGTAAAAGTGAAATATCTGCTTTTATTTCAATAAAAATTCATCAATCACTTTTACGAACGACTCGCGTGGCATCGCCCCCATTGCTGATTGGGGATTTCCCTTTGCCGGAATGAATAGATAGGTAGGCATAGCTTTGATGCCAAAAGCCATTACCAACTCTCTTTCTTTGTCCGTATTTATTTTGTAAATAACGATTTTGCCGCTGTATTCTTTGGCAAGTTCTTTGAGTATAGGTTCTACTTTCTTGCAAGGTCCACACCAGTCTGCATAGAAATCAATGATGCAGGGAAGACTGCCTTCGTATATCAGGCTATCTTTGTTTTTTTCGTAGTTATATACTTTTTTGAGAAAGTCTTCTTTATTTAATGTGACGACTTCTCCGGATATATCATCTGTACCTTCGTTATCGGATTCAGCGGATGCATAATTGACTGAAAGTAACATTGCGGCGAGCAATAATGCGTATTTAAAAGTTTTCATTGTTTAATAAGTAATTAATTGAACTACAAAGATAATACAAATCGGACGCAATGGCAAGGAACATTTATTTATTTTTTTGTCCGGCACGGGGGCTTTCGCTTTTCAACGTCATGTTTACTTTTCTGAAATCTCCTACTGCCTGCCATCCGATTTTTACTATTTTTTTGAGATTGATGAAGCTTTCTCCGGCCTGGCGTGGTTTAAATGTGATAGGATGCCAGGCATACCGTTCTTTCCATTTAACAACAATCGTGGATATCAATACATTTGACAGGAAAGAATCTTCAGGTATCACGTCTAAAATAGGTTTTAACCGTTCGATTTTCATCAGGCGGAAGGGTGTGTTGGCATCAATAACCTTTTCTCCTAAGGTTACCCATACGACAAACTGCAGCACTTTTGTAATAAATAATCTGCTTTGTCCGTCTTTACGAAATTCCCGGTTACCAATTTGAAAATCATACAAGTGCCGGTTTTCCCAGAACGGCCAGAATTCTTCCGAGCTTGTCTGATCATCACTGTCTGTTTGGAAGACATAGTCAACATTTGCCTCAATGGCCTTCTGGTAGGCAAACAGGCAGGTTGCTCCATGTCCGGAATTTGCTTTGTTGATGACGAGCAATTGAGGGTAGTTCGCTTGTAATTCGGACAAGATTTCGGCCGTCTTGTCTTTGCTCCCATCGTTTACAATTAATAGAAAAGAATCTTTTCCTACTTTTTCAATAATGGAATGCCACTCAGCCACCACCGACCTGATATTATCCTGTTCATTGTAGGCCGGTATCACAATGTAAAGCGTATCTTGTCTCATTTTATATTTGTTTTGAATGCGTTCAATGACTTTTTGATGGTATCATCCATGTCATAGTAGGCGTAATCAGCCAATCGTCCGCCGAAAATTACATTTTCCAATGACATTGCTTTTTGTCTGTATTGCTCGAAAAGTTTGTTGTTTCGTTCATCATTCACCGGATAATACGCATCTTTATTTTTAGTCCATTTTTCAGGGTATTCTTTTGTGATAATTGTCTGTGGTTGCGTTCCCGGTTCAAAGTGCTTGTGCTCTATAATGCGCGTGTAGGGTGTTTCAAAATCCGTGTAGTTTATGACAGCATCTCCTTGAAAATTATCTGTGTTCAATAACTCGGTTTCAAACCGAAGGCTCCTATATTCCAACGCGCCGTAGCAATAGTTAAAATATTCGTCAATCATTCCCGTATACACCACCTTTTCTGCAAGAGATTCATATTCTTCCTTAGCGTCAAAGAAATTGGTATTCGTTTTAATCTCAGTACGTTCTGTCATTTTTTCTATTAAATGCGTATAACCTCCCACAGGAATGCCCTGATACCGGTCATTAAAGTAATTATTATTAAACATAAAGCGTAAGGGTATCCGTTTTATGATAAATGGAGGCAGTTCGGATGCTTTCCGGCCCCATTGTTTTTCCGTATATCCCTTAATCAGTTTTTTGTAGATATCTTTACCGGCTAATTTTAATGCTTGTTCTTCTAAGTTGGAAGGCTCTATCATTGCATAATCACCAGTTTGGTTTGCGAGTATTCTTCGGGCTTCTTCCGGTGTTTTGGTACCCCACAACTGGTAAAACGTGTTCATGTTGAAAGGTAAATTGTACAATTCGCCTTTATAATTCGCCATGGGGGAATAGACAAAGTGGTTAAATTCGACCAAGCTGTTTACATATTCCCATATTTCCTTTTCGTTTGTGTGGAAAATATGTGGGCCGTATTGGTGTATATGTATGTCGGATTGTTTTTTCGTATAAATATTTCCACCAATATGCGAACGCTTTTCAACCAACAGGCATTTTTTCTGATTGAGTCCTGCCTGATGTGCGAAAACTGCTCCAAACAGGCCTGAACCAACAATTATAAAGTCATATTTTTTCATCATATAATCTTTTGAAGTGCGATATGAAATAGTATCCTCTCTTATTATTGACCTGCGGATTTCCTTAATTCCGCCAGTATGCTGAAATACTGGTTTAGTTGTTCTTGCGGAATCCTGCTTGTAAATGATTGGGGTGATTCCTGATATGCTTGTTCCAATCTCTGGAGAATATGATAGAGCGAATTATTATCATTTGTATTTGCATAATATCCTATTAAGCTGACATATGCTAATGGATAGAAGGGGAACTTTTTTACGGATTGTTCCAATATAGCGCATGCTTCTGCGTCACGATTCTGTTTCAGCAAATCTCCGGCGTAATTGAATCCTATTCGTGGGTCATCCGGATGTTTTAAGTAGGCGTTTTTACCCCATTCTAGCGCACGTTCCTGCAAATTATTTGCCGAAAATACCGCGGCAAGCATAGATTCGTTGCTGAATGACGATTTATAATAACCGGCCGGATCGGTAGCGAATGCCGATTCTACCCATTGAAGAGATGCGTCTGTTTTATTCGTATAAATCCATGCGGAGGTATGAAGTACTGAAAAGCCCGCAATCATCAGTATTCCGTATTTTATATTCCGGTAAAGTTTCTGTTCGTAGCATGTAATCAGAAAACAAGCATTTGACAGATTGTATACGACTGCGGCAAATGAACTGATATCCCAGTCTCCGGAACCTCTGTCCATCCGGAATACAAAGATCAGACCGGTAATAGACAAAGACGCTATCAGGGAAAACCATAATGTCACATTGTATTTGATTTTGTGAATGATACTATAAATCAGGGTAGCTATCCAGATCAGAAAACCTATGCCGCCACCTAACATTTGCGAATTGAAAAACTCTACATAATGTGCAAAGGTAAACATATTCATTAACCCTTTATCATTGGATAAAGGGAGCATCATCGGTACAGCAAATGTTCTGAATGCGATGTATATGAATGGGGTGGCGATAATCGCGAGGACGATCATCGTCCGCTTATTTCTGAAAAACGGATACCTCCAGAGCACCTTGCCATAAATCAGATAGATGAGTGAAGGAAGCAGGCAAACTAACATTAAATGAAATGTAATTCCGATCAACAAGGCAATAGCCGGAATCCAGACCGGAATTTTCTCCCGGATGTATAATAGGGCTGTATATAGATAGATAATCAGGAATACAAGTGCAAGCATATAAACATCTGTATACCCGCAGAATATCAGTAATGCCGGCAAAGACAGGGTCGCTATAAAAAATACGGCTGCTTTTTTCAGGAATGTATTTCCGATTGTATCGGCTATGCATAATGAAATAAACACAAACAGGCCCCCTGATATATAATCGAGCAATTGGATGGTCTGAATACAGGTGTAGCCGAATTTATCATGCAGGAAGTTATATATATATTTGATGGATAACATGGTCATGTAATCATCTCTCATGAGAATACCGTCTTCAATCTGCTTGGCTCGGATATCCGTGTCGCCTAAAAGTATATATTTTATTTTTAGCAAATAAAAGCCGAAAGCGGCTAAGATACTTAGTAAAAGAAATAGTATATACTTGTATTTTTTGCAAAATGCAATGAAAGAAGTTTTGTTGATGCCGCTTAGTTTTTCTACTATGTACCGGTTAGACTGAGGCAGCCAAAACAAGAATAGCAGTAAGTAGAACGGAATTGTTACCCATAAGTCGAAGAAACTTGTATAATTCAGTCCCCATCCTCGCGTAATCGGCGGAAAGAAAGAGAAAAATAAGCTTAACCCAATGAAAATGATGCCAATTTCCAAAAAGGGAAATGATTTTTGAGAGAGATCAGGTTTTTCGTGAGAAGTATTTGGTTTAACCTTAGAAAGTGTTTTTGCCATATTTTGTTATAATTTTGCAAATAAAGATTGAAGTTTGTCGGTTTTGTGTCAATTGTTTTTACGTTAGAGACCGCAAGTAAGGAAATTTTTGAGAAACCTGCAAATATTTAATTAATCTTAAATATTGTTGTCTGATGAGTTGTAAATTGTTTCTTATAACGGAAGGGAGTGCCAAACATGATACTTACTTATGAAAAGTAATGTGGGTTGAAAGCGATACAAATTATATTTGTGTATTTTTGTGCCGATGGAAATGACGGAAATATTACGGAAATTCATACATGATCATGCGGAGGATGACCTTTCGGAGCTGTTATTGAGCGCTTCCCGTTATAAAGGCGTGGATGTTAAAATGGCTGTTGAACAAATAAAGGCGAGAAATCAGATAAAAGATAAGTTGCCGTTATGGTATAGGGATGATCGCTTCTTTTATCCGTCGGTATTGGCAACTGAACAATGCTCGTCTGAAATTACAGCTTTGTATAAGCAACGATTTGTGCAGAATGAGGACCGGCTTTGTGATCTGACAGGAGGCTTGGGGCTTGATACCTATTTTTTTTCACAGAAAGTAAGGTGTGTTACTTATGTAGAGCAAAATAAGGCATACTGTGATGCAGCTCGCTATAATTTTAATTTGCTTGGAGTCTCCAATGTTCGTATCGTGAACAGTGATGCGGTGAAATTTGTTATGGAAGATGACGAACATGTCGCCGATGTAGACATATTCTATATAGATCCCGCGCGTCGCGGTGCAGGGAATAAGCGAATGTTTGCAATAAGTGATTGTGAGCCGGATCTGACAAAAATCTGGTCTTTGTTGAAAAGGCGATATAAGGTTATTGTCAAACTTTCACCAATGTTAGATATCTCCCAAATATTGAATCAGGTTCCGGAGGTTTGCGAAGTGCATATTGTTTCGATAAAAAATGATTGCAAAGAGTTGTTGATCATTGCCGGGAACTTGTCCCGGGAGTCTAAACCGACAGATGCCTTATACGAAAAACCTGATCCGGAAATTATTTGTGTTAACTATACGGCTGATGGGGCGGAGCAATCGTTTCGTTTTCGTTTGTCGGATGAACGTTCTGCGATTGTTCATTTTGCCGGGGATACGCACCGGTATTTGTATGAGCCGAATACCTCCGTCTTGAAAGCCGGAGCATATAAATCAGTTTCATTGCGGTATGGAGTAGAAAAACTGCATGTGAGTAGCCATCTTTACGCGTCAGATCATATAGTGTCATCATTCCCGGGCCGCATATTCGAGATTACAGAGGTGATTCCTTTCAGCAGCCGGATCTGTAAAGTGTTGTCTTCCAAAATTACCCAGGCTAATATTTCTGTCCGTAATTTTCCTCTTTCAGTGGAAGAGTTACGTAAACGTACACATATAGCTGATGGCGGGAATGTCTATCTGTTTGCGACCACTTTGTCGGATAACAAAAAGGTTCTGATTCAATGTGAGAAGGTTTATTGCTGATCCGGATTGACGGAAATAATACCGTCTTTGAATTTTATTCGTTGGTCGTGGTCGAGTAGAAAGCGTATAACCTGCAGGTTTTTCTCTTTATCCAGAGGGAGTTCTTCGGCTAATGTCTGTATGTTTTGAGTGTGTTTGTTTTCAAAGTACCGAAAAATGGCATCGCGCACTGTATTAAATTCCCAGTTTTTGAGTCCCGGTTGTTTTTTTTGCAGGCATATATCACATGTGCGGCAATCTTTATCGGATTTTTCTCCGAAATAATGTAATAACATGCGGGTGCGACAGAAATTTTTTTCGGTAATGTATTCGATCATCTTGGAGATTCTTTTCAGTGATCGTTCCTGGCGTTCTTCAAACGTATTGCGCGGAATGATTACATGCCTTGTTTCTTCGCGACTTTTGGAAAATATGATCTGGGGTAGTTTTTTACGTGGAACATAGTTTATGATGTGTATTTTGGATAACATGATAAGCGCATTGTATACCGCTTCGCGTGTGGAATGGGTGCGCGTAGCAATGAGTGATTCGTCAATGAATGCGTAATCAGCAAATAGCCCTGTGTATGAGCGTAGGATGACCTGGATGATTTCATCGGATAGTTTATCGAAGTTCATTTTATACAATTCGTCGCGGTTTACGAGGAATAACAGGCGCGAATTGCTCTCCGGTTCTTCTATGTATTCAATATATCCGGCGGATTCGAGGATTTTGAGCGCATTGTGGGTTTGTGTTGCCGGAAATTTAAATATCTTACAAAAATTGGGGAGTGAGAAGTCGTGTGTCAGAAAAGCGCCAAAACCGATTGCGATCTGGAAATAGTTTCCTAACGCTTCGTATGTACGCAGGATGAATTTTTTGTCCGGATATTCGTCGGATATTCGTTTTTTTAACTTTGATGTTTCCGTAGAGGCGCATAATGCGATTGCATACGCTTTTTTTTCATCACGTCCCGCGCGTCCTGCCTCCTGGAAGTATTCTTCCAAAGAACCAGGCATATCCATGTGTATGACAGATCTTACATCCGGCTTGTCGATACCCATGCCGAAAGCATTTGTCGCGACGATAATGCGGCATGTGCCTTTTTTCCATGCGTCCTGACGTTCGGTTTTCTCATCGCGGTTGAGGCCTGCATGAAAAAAATGGGCGGAGAAACCAGCTTGTTGTAAGGCTTTTGCGATGTCCTGTGTGTGCTTTCTGTTTCTTACATATACAATGGAAGTTCCTTCAATCCGTTTCAATATGTGCATCAGTTCATCCATTTTGTTTTCCGTGTTACGGACGATATATGCCAGATTTTCGCGGGTAAAGCTTTTTTTTAGTACGTTTTTTTTCCGGAACAGTAATTTCTCCTGAATATCTTCAACAACGTCCGGGGTTGCTGTTGCCGTAAGTGCAAGTACCGGAATGTTTTCCGGCAGCACTTTCCTGATGTCTGCGATATGAAGGTATGACGGACGGAAGTCGTAACCCCATTGGGATATACAGTGGCTTTCGTCGACAACTAACATGCAAACGTTCATCATGGGCAGCTTTTTTTTGAATAGTTCCGTATGAAGCCGTTCCGGTGATATGTATAGGAATTTGTAATCACCATAGATGCAATTGTCGAAATGCTTGCCTATTTCATCGGATGTCATGCCGGAATATACTGTAGTCGCCTTTATTCCTCGTGCGCGGAGGTTGTCTACCTGATCTTTCATCAATGCAATGAGTGGGGTTACTACAATGCAAATTCCTTCCAACATCATCGCGGGCACCTGGAATGTGATGGATTTTCCGCCACCGGTAGGCATCAGTCCGAGCGTATCCTTTCCATCGAGGACAGCATGTATGATGTCTTCCTGCAACGGACGAAAAGATGTGTATCCCCAGTATTTTTCTAATGTTTCATGAAGAAAGTCAGTCACATTCGGTCGTATTTGACGGTCTTATGTCTTTGATCATTAATTGTATGGATGTTGTTCCGTTATAGACGTTTTCTTCGATTGTATAACATATATCAACGGGATTATTATTCTTGATATACTTTTCATGTTCGCTCATGCCGAATGCAATGGCGTGCGTAGGTGTTTTGGAACTGTCGTCAATCAGTTCAAGTTTCAGGTGGGTTCCGTCTTTGCCCACGATCCTGCTTGTGCCGAAATCTTTCACGTTATATGAACAAAAGATAGGTTTTTCATTATCCGGCCCGAACGGATTCATTTTCTTTAAATCGTTCATCAGAAATGTGTTGATTTCTTTTAGTTTAATGATTATATCAATGTCTATCTGCGGTGTCATTTGTTCGGGAGTTACTTCTTCGGATGCGATTTTCATGAAGCGTTCGATAAATGCTTCCAGATTCTCCTCGCGCAAAGACAAGCCTGCCGCATAGGTGTGTCCGCCGAAATTTTCTAACAGGTCACGGCAGCTTTCTATGGCTTTATACATATCAAATCCGATAATTGATCGTGCGGATCCGGTGATAAGATCGGATGATTTGGTAAGTACGACGGCGGGGCGGTAATATTTTTCCGTCAGCCGTGAAGCGACTATTCCGATTACACCTTTGTGCCAGTCCGGGTTGTAGACAACGATGCCTTTTCTGTCTTCAATATCTGTCAGGTCATCAATGATAGCGTTGGCCTCATCCGTTATTTTGCGATCCATTTCGCGACGCTCGTCGTTATATTGGTCGATGTTGGCGCTTTTTTCACTTGCCACTTTTTCATCTTTGGCTAACAGGAGGTCTACGGCTTCGCGGCCGTTCATCATGCGCCCGGACGCATTGATGCGCGGTCCGATCTTAAAAACAATGTCGCTTATCGTTATGTCTTTGCCTATAAGTCCTGAGGTCTTGATAATACCTTTCAGGCCTACACTTGGATTGTAGTTGAGTTGTCTTAATCCGAAATAGGCAAGTATGCGATTTTCTCCGGTTATCGGAACAATGTCCGAAGCAATGCTGATTGCCGTAAGTTCCAGTAGGCATTCTAATGTGGAAAATGGAATATCGTTACTCATAGCGAATGCCTGCATGAACTTGAAGCCAACGCCGCAGCCGGATAAATGTTCGTAAGGATAGGTTGAATCAGTGCGTTTCGCATCAAGCACAGCTAATGCGTCAGGTAGCACGTCATCGGGCATGTGATGATCGCAAATTATAAAATCAATGCCTTTTTCATTTGCATATTTGACCTTATCAATCGCTTTAATACCGCAATCGAGTGCAATAACCAATTTTATGCCCTGTTCTTCAGCGTAATCAATACTTCTATAGGAAATACCGTACCCTTCATCGTAACGATCGGGTATATAGTAATCCAATAATGTAGAATATGGCCTTAGGAAGCGATAGACGAGTGATACGGCCGACGTTCCGTCTACATCATAATCTCCATATACTAATATTTTCTCATTGTTACCTAATGCCTTGTTTAAACGTTTGACCGCTTTGTGCATATCCGGCATCAAAAACGGATCGTGCAAATCGCTCAGGCTTGGCTTGAAAAATTTCTTTGCCCCATCGACAGAATTTATTCCGCGTTGTACCAGGAGTTTGGATATAATCGGGTTGAATTTCAATTCTTCCGTTAGTATCTCCTGTGTGCGTATTTCTTCCTCTGTCTGGGTTTTTAAGCACCATCTTTTTGTCATTATATATTGTTTTTATTTTTTTCATCTTTAAATATATTTTTTACTACTAAAATGATTGAAATAAACCTGTACTTTCTGTTTTAGATATCTTTAAGTTGTATTTCTGAAAAATATACACATATCCTCCACCTTCTTTTATCAGTACTTTTTTCGCATTTTAATAGCCTATTTTTTTAACAGCTGTTTATTGTAAAGTATTCTTTTGGCAATTTACAAAATTGCAACCCGTAAAGGTAGAAATAAAAATTATAGTGTGTATTACTTTTAACAAAATGTTTACCTCACTTGTTTGTTTTTATATAAAATTAACAAATCTTCCCTCTGAATTATCGAATGCTTTTCTATTTCGTGAATTTTTTTTATCTTTACCATTTTTAAATAGGTAATTCACCATGAGTACAGAAATGAAATCATCAAAAGTCTATTTTACGAATTTACGCACATCTTCCGGAAGCAATCTGTTGGATAAGATGGAGCGTTTGGTTAAGAAGGCAGGGCTTCTGACTTTGAATTTGGATAAAAAATTTGTTGCAATAAAAATACACTTTGGAGAGCCGGGAAATCTGGCTTATCTTCGTCCGAATTATGCTGCCCGTATGGCAAATATATTACGAAAGGAGGGGGCTAAGCCGTTTCTTACTGATAGTAATACACTGTATTCGGGAGGGCGCTCCAATGCAGTGGATCATATTCAGAGCGCTATGGAGAATGGGTATAATCCAATCTCCGCACAATGTCCGGTGATAATAGCCGATGGCTTGAAAGGAACGGACTTTCGCGAAATAACCCTTAACGGAAAATATTGTAAAGCGCCGAAGGTCGGGGCGGCTATAGCCGATTCCGATATGATCATCAGTATGAATCATTTTAAAGGGCATGAGCAGACGGGTTTTGGCGGAGCATTGAAAAATATCGGTATGGGTAGCGCGAGTGTGGGGGGGAAGCTGGAACTTCACTCTTCATCAAAGCCGATCATAGAGATCGATAATTGCAGGAGTTGTAATATTTGTGTGATTCATTGTGCGCATGATGCCGTACATTTGAATGCGAATAAAAAAGCCGAGATCGATTATGATAAATGTGTGGGTTGTGGGCAATGTGTGGCAGTATGTCAGTATGATTCGGCTGTACTTGCAGATTATGATACGTCGGAAGTACTCAATTGTAAAATCGCCGAATATACAAAGGCGATCCTTGATGGAAAGCCCCATTTTCATATTAGTTTTATCATGGATGTATCTCCCGAATGTGATTGCTGGGGACATAATGATGCCGCGATTGTACCTGATATCGGTATTGCCGCCTCGTTTGATCCGGTTGCGCTTGATCATGCCTGTGCTAAGCTTGTAATAGAAGCTCCGGCTTTGCCCGGAAGTCGGTTGGCTGAGTCGTGTAGTGAGAAAATTAGTGAGTACGATGATAAGTTTCACTTAGTTCATCCTAATACAAACTGGAAGTCCGGCCTTGAGTATGCAGAGGAGATTGGTGTGGGAATTCAAGAATACGAATTAATAGTAATCTGAATCTGATAATTATATGATTAATGATAATACCATTTGTGCTATTTCAACTCCTCCCGGAGTAGGGGGAATTGCTGTTATACGTATTTCGGGTCCGGATGCATTTTGTATTTGTGATAAGTTATTTATAACGGCGAAGCCGGTTCCGGCAATGAAATTGGCTGATCGTCCGGCCAATACTGTTATTTACGGCTCAATCCGTCGTGACGGAGAGGTCTTGGATGATGTGTTGGTTTCGGTCTTTCATGCGCCGCATTCATTTACGGGTGAAGATACGGTGGAAATCTCGTGTCATGGTTCGCTTTATATACAGCAGCAATTGATGCAATGGCTGATTGAGAGCGGAGCCTGTCAGGCACGACCGGGAGAATTTACCCAGCGTGCTTTTATGAATGGTAAGATGGATCTGTCGCAGGCCGAAGCTGTCGCGGATCTTATCTCTTCAACCTCTTCGGGGATGCATCGGTTGGCTATGAACCAGATGCGGGGAGGATTTTCCGATGAATTGAAACAATTACGCGTGCAGTTACTCGATTTTGTATCTCTTGTGGAGCTGGAACTTGATTTCAGTGATCATGAAGAGCTTGAGTTTGCCGATCGTGGGGAATTGCGTATGCTGGCAGGGAAAATTCGGGATAAGATAAAAGATCTGTCCGATTCGTTTGCTGCGGGTAATGCGATAAAAAACGGAATTCCTGTGGCTATTATCGGAAAGCCGAATGTCGGGAAGTCAACGCTTCTGAATGCCTTGCTGAACGAGGAACGCGCGATTGTTTCGGATATACCGGGAACTACGCGTGATACAATAGAAGAGACCTTGTATATTGCAGGTCAATTATTTCGTTTTATAGATACGGCAGGTTTGCGTGATACCACGTCCGATCATATCGAAGCCTTGGGGATTCAGCGCAGCTTTGAGAAGGCTGAAAAAGCTTCTGTTATTTTATATCTTTTTGATCTGACTCAGGAGGGACCGGAAGAGCTTGTTCCGACCAGTCAATGGCTACAGAAATTTAACAAGCCCATTCTCATGATAGGTACAAAAAATGATATTGTACGCCGTAGTCCGATTCATACTTCCGGAAATGTGCAGGCTATTTATATTTCTTGTAAGGCCCCCGCAGACATTGAAAGGGTAAAGAACTACATCGTACAGATCGCCAATGTCCATAAAGTGACGGATAATGAGGTAATAGTAACCAATGTCCGCCATTATGAAGCATTGTGTCGTGCCGGCGAATCGATTGAACGTGTGATGGAGGGGCTTGATAATAACTTATCCGGAGATCTGCTAGCCCAAGATCTTCGCGAGTGCCTGCATTTTTTAGGTGAAATAACCGGCGGCGAAATCGCCACAGACGAAATACTCGGCAATATATTTTCTAAATTCTGCATCGGCAAATAATCAATTCGCAGAAAGGATTGTTCTTGAGAAACCTATCGAAAAGATAAAGGATAAACCTTTTATCACTATCACAGAAGCATCCCTCTATCTTGGAGTAACTCGTCTGACCCTTTACAGCTGTCTAAAGAAAGGCGAGTTAAAGGCATCACGATTAGGCGGCAAGTTCTTACTGAGGAAGGAGGGTATTGATGAACTCTTCAATCGTCCGACTGAGTTTCGCATCCAATCAAAAGCGAAGTCGGCAGGCATTACCCGCAGCGAATACATCCGCCGATGTATCCAATCAAGCGTAGTAAAACAACGACTGTCGTCGGAACTGATGGGCTACATTCGCCAGCTTTGCGGAATGGCAAACAATGTAAATCAGATTGCCCACAAAGCCAATGCCGCCGGATACATGAAAGCACATGGCGATTGCCTTGCCATGAACGAACGGTTGGATAACATCATTAAACAGATTGAAGATGATTGCTAAGATTGTACAAGGACGTGGATTCCGTGGTGTGGTAAATTATGTTTTGGATAAGAATAATGCTCAGTTGCTATATGCCGAAGGTGCGCGGGCAAAAGATAAGGATTCCATTATCCAAAGCAAAATGAATCCGAAGATAGCAAGACCGGTCGCCCACGTCTCACTGGATTTCTCCGCACAGGATAAAGCAAAGCTGACGGATTATTTTATGGTAGGTGTAGCGCAGGAATACCTGAAAAAGATGGGTTATGAAAACACCCAGTACATTATTGCTCGGCACCACGATACCGACCATCCGCATGTTCATCTGGTGATAAACCGCATCGACAACGATGGCAAACGGATTACCGACCAGAACGAAAAGTTGCGAAGCACAAAGGTGTGTATGGAACTGACAAAGAAATACGGACTTTACATCGCTTTGGGTAAAGAGAACGTAAAAGAGCATCGCCTGAAAGAGCCGGATAAAACCAAGTATGAGATTTATTATGCTCTGCAATCGGCCATCCCGAAATGCCGTAATTGGCAGCAATTGCAAACAGAATTGCAAAACTCCGGTATAACGATTGACCTTCGCAAAAACGGAAGCACTGAACAAATCCCCGGGGTTCGGTTCGAGAAAAAAGGCTACGGATTCAATAGATCCAAGATTGACCGCTCTTGCAGCTATTCTAAAATCAGTATCCAGTTGCAATAGAATGACAGGCATCCGCAAACGGAGATACAACAACAGTCACCGACCATCCAGCAAGATAATTCCTCCGATTTATTGTCGGTGGTGGAATCCGTTGTATCCAGCCTGGGTGGATTATTCGATATCCAGCCCTCATCTGGGTATGATGAAAATGAAGCCGAAAGAATAGAGACAGAAGTGAAAACCTTGAAAAGTAAATAGTTATTAGGGTTTATGTCACTACATCTTTTATTTTTAACTATATTTGCAAAACGCGAATGATGCAATTTGCACCATTGGCAATAAGAAACTTATAACACGATATTATGGCCGATTCAAAAGAAAAGTATCTCATCCATTGGACTGTTAACAATGTTGGTCCTCATGAAAATTTAAGCCAACCTATTGATGCAGGTGATAATGGCCCTATAAGAATAGGAGTATTCTCTGCAAATGGAGGAGGAAAATCATCGTTAAGTAAACAATTCAGACTTTTGAGTACTGATCAAACAAAGTTGCCATTATCAAACAAATATATCACTTTGGGACAAAATGGAGGGAAGTTCAAATTTAAACTCTTTAACCAAGGAAATGTTGCTGATAAATATGAATTTGAGATCAATCACTTATTGGATAAAACCCCTCAAATATCAAATACTTCTCAGTTAATATTCCACGTTTTCAACAGTGATTATGTTAGAGAATCCATTGAGCCCGATAACTATGGACAAGATAAAGAAATAGAAGGTTATATTATTGGAAAAGATGTTGTAGATCTCACAAAAGAAAATAAAGAACTAGAAGGAATTGGAGAAAAATATCGACAAATTAAAGAAGAAATAAAATCTGCAATTTTTGGCGCTCAGAGAGATTTACAGGAACAAGGAGTTAGAGCTAGCACAAATGAGTTTAAGAATTTTACATTTGAAAATCTTATTGGAAATATTCTTCCCTCAGAAGAAGAATCCTTCAAATCTCTAAAAGGAGCTCTCAAAAAACTTGAAGGCATACCAGACGACCTTCAAGATGTTTCAAGTCACAGAAGTTTTGATATTGATTTGAGTTTTATTCTCGAATTAATCTCTGATCTGAAAGAACAAATCACATTGTCTAAATTGTCTACTGAATTCAAATATAAAATTCAATCAAAAGAAAAATTTATTCAATTAGGCCTTGGTCTTTTAGATGAAACGAAAGGGATATGCCCTTTTTGTGAGCAGGATTTAAAGAAGCTACAAATAGATTTAATAGACTCATATAATGCTTACATTCATGATTCAGAAACTTTGTATAGGAATAAGCTTCAAGAAAAAATCAAGAATCTCAACTCTTTTAAAAAACTACTAGAAGATAAATATAAAGAATTTCTAAAAATAGATGCTCAATTCACCAGCAATAAGGGCTATTTCCCCTCACTTGCATCTGAGAAGTTATCGATAGGAGAAGATCCGATTCAAAACTTTGTTTGGGATGAAATAGCTGAGGTTATTAATCTTAAGATAAAAAACATATCTCAGCCAATCGAAGAGAAAGAAATTATTAAAATTGGTCAATTTCATAAAGGCGTAGAAAAATTTTGCAAACAATTAAATGAAAATATTATTCAAAATAATGTAAAAATAAAAAGGATAAATGACATCAAAGTAAATACAGGAAATGAAATACTCTCTCTCAAAAAAAGAATGTGTAATGCGAAATATATAGAGGTAAAATCTTCCTTGAAAAGTCAACTTGAGATGGAAGATAAAATCAAAAAAGAAGGTCAAATTAAGGCTGAAGAAATAAGAAAAAACGAAAATAGGGCAAAAAAACTAAAAAAAGACATTGTTGTAGATACATTTAATACGTTAATTCAGTTCATTTTTTCAGATAAATATACTTTTGACAAAGAAAGCAATTATCTAAAATTCAAAAATCATTCACTAAAAATATCCGCACATGATGTTTTAAGTGATGGTGAGAAAAATATTATTGCTTTTTGTTACTACGTAGCAGAAGCGCACACTTTAATTAATAACGAGTCTGAGTATGATAAATTATTTTTTATAATTGATGATCCCATTTCTAGCATGGACTTTCATTACACCTACTCGCTGTGCCGGATATTAGAACGCCTTCATGAATATTTTGGATATTCAAATAAAAAAAATCTAAAATTCATATTACTCACTCATAACATAGAATTTATGAGTATTTTATTACGAAACAATGTTATCCAAAAGAAATATGTATTAACACCTGGAAAATTCAGAGAACTAAAAAAGGAATTAGTAATGCCATATCACGAACATTTGTCTGATATATATAAAGTTGCTAACAATACGCAAGAACCTACTCATACAACACCAAATTCTATGAGACATGTTTTAGAGACTATTGCAAAATTCGAAGATCCAAATCAAGATTTGGTAGTATTCGTTGATAAAAATGACAGCTTAAAAAAATGCAGTTCTTTATATAACATGATTCAGGATTTGTCGCATGGAGTAGTTAGGTCTCAACCTGCAATTTCGCCAGACGACATAAAAAATGGATGCCAAACTATTTTAAGTTTCATAGATAACAAATATAAAGGACAGATAGAAAATATTAAAAAGACTTGTTGATTCAAGTTTGCAATTAATGAGAAATAACATGATTACTAGAAACGAATTCAAACATATCCTCACTGATACAGAAAGTTATCACATTGAGCGAACTATTTCGATCGACAATGCCGATAAGTTCTGTCAGGCTATCTGTGCGTTTTCCAATGACCTTCCGGGAAGTGGCAAGAATGGTTACCTGATTATTGGCGCACATGATAATGGAATACTATCGGGTTTGAATGTCAACGATAAACTGTTGCTTCAAATCAGCAATATCCGTACAGACGGAAACATATTACCCCAGCCTGTAATGACTGTCGAAAAGTTCAGCTTTAAAGATGGTGATGTATTAGTCGCAGAAGTTCAACCGTCGGAATTTCCGCCTGTACGCTATCGTGGACGGGTTTGGGTACGTGTAGGCCCTCGTAAAAGCATAGCTTCGGAAGCCGAAGAAAAGATATTGACCGAACGGCGACTTTCCAATGTTCATACCTTCGATGCTATGCCTTGTTTGGGAATAACAATGACAGATTTGGATGTATCGCTTATCAAACGGGAATTCTTACCAAAAGCAGTAGCCGAAGAAGTGCTGGCCGAAGATAAACGCCCCATCGAAGAACAATTAGCTTCGCTTGGGTTCTACGATTTACGCTATAATTGCCCGACCAATGGAGCCATTATTCTGTTTGGTAAGAATCCTGAAAGATATCTGCATGGCTCCTACGTTCAATACGTCCGGTTCAAAGGCAAAGACAGAGCAGGCGATATCATCAATGAACACAAATTCAGTGGAAACCTGTGTAAGGAGCTGGCTAAGATAGACACGTTTATCGAAACAAGTATTTCACAGAAACGTCCGATTCCGGTAAGTGTGCTAAGGGAAGAGACTGTTTCCAAATATCCGTATTGGGCTACACGCGAGCTACTGATGAATGCTATCATGCACCGCGACTACGAAACCAATGCACCGGTACAGTTCTACGAATACGACGACCGAATTGAAGTTCAAAACCCCGGTGGATTATATGGGAAGGTCAGCCCCGCCAACTTCCCTAATGTAAGCGACTATCGCAATCCGTTTATTGCCGAAGCCATGAAGATATTGGGTTACGTCAATCGTTTCAGCCGTGGTGTGTATCGGGTTCAAAAGGAATTAGTAGAGAATGGTAACGAGGAAGCCTCTTTCGATTTTTCACTGATTACAGCTTTCAGGGTAGTAGAAAAGGTTTCAGGAAAGTATTTTGAGGCAGGTTTTGGTGCAGATAATATGCAGGAAGCCCAAGAA
>JAVBNB010000064.1:0-38367 GCA_031551825.1 Tannerella sp.
TGTCGTGACGGACAATTACAAAGTATCCATTGTGGAACTTACAGCTGGCCCGTCTCCTGCAAGCGAATCTGTAAACTTCATGATTTCGCATGACCTGCCGGAATCAACCGTAAATGTAGAAATCCAGGTTTACGATCTGAAGGGTAAATTACAATGGAAGTATACGGAGTCCGGCTCTTCCGAAATGTTCGATTCCTACAATATCAAATGGGATCTCAGAAACGGTGCGGGTGCACGTCTGCCTGCCGGGGTCTATGTATACCGTGCAGTAGTGAGTAGTAATAATTCACAAGAAGTTTCTAAATCGAAGAAATTAATTATCCTCACACAATAAAGGCATAAAAACCGAGTTTATTACATTACATGTATTTTCTAAACAGGTATATAACTAATATTTTAAGGCATGAGATTACTCAAATTAAATCTATTGATCTGGATGTGTATTGCCTCAACGGCATTTGTGAAAGCTGAAGATGATGACAAAAACAAATTCAGTCCTCTAAATACAGCCGTACCATCTCTTTCCATTGCGCCGGACGCACGTGGAGGAGGTATGGGTGATAATGGGGCTTCAACACTACCTGACATCTCATCCCAATATTGGAATCCTTCGAAATACGCGTTTATGGAAAGTAAAGCCGGTGTGGGCCTATCTTACACGCCTTGGATGCGCAAGATCGTAAACGACGTCGCGCTAGCTTACCTTTCCGGATACTATAAATTAGGCCAATATGACCGGCATGCAATCGGAGCTTCACTCCGGTATTTTTCACTCGGAGAAGTTCCTCTAACCACAATCGGAGGGAACACGTATCAGAACCTGAATCCGTACGAAATGGCAGTCGACCTGAGTTACAGTATCAAACTTACAGAAGGATTTTCTTTAGGTGTTGCTATGCGTTATATACGTTCCGACATGGGTGCTGACGCGGAATATGAGCTTCGTCCCGGAAATTCCTTTGCCGCCGATCTGAGCGGATACGGAGAGAAATATATTGTTATGGGTAACAGTGAATGTTTATGGAGCGGGGGATTCAACGTATCCAATATGGGGAATAAAATCTCTTATGACGGCGATGTTACGAGTCAATTTCTTCCGACAAACCTCAGAATAGGTACAGGTCTATTGATGCCGTTGGATGAATATAATCAACTCGGGATTTATCTGGATCTTAACAAATACCTTGTCCCGTCAAAACCGATTCAGGAAGAAGGTGAAAGTGACGAGGATTTTGTAAAAAGAGAAGAAGAATACAATGACATGTCTTTTGTAAAAGGTATGTTTAAATCATTTAACGATGCGCCGGGAGGATTCAGCGAAGAGTTGAAGGAAATAAACATTTCGATTGCCGCCGAATATAATTATAACAGCCAATTCTTTGTACGCGGAGGTTATTTCTATGAAAATCAGATGAAAGGTAATCGTCAGTATTTCTCTGTCGGAGCCGGTTTCAGAATGAATGTATTTCAACTTGACGCGGCATACCTCATCAGTACGGTTCAGAGCAATCCGCTTGACCAGACTCTTCGTTTCACGCTATCGTTCGATATGGACGGAATCAAAGATTTGTTCAAATAAAATGCGTATAGGTTTCGGATATGACGTACATGCCCTGACAGAAGGTCGCGAACTGTGGCTCGGAGGAATCCGTATAGAGCATTCATACGGGTTAATGGGACACAGCGATGCGGACGTTCTGATACACGCGATTTGTGATGCATTGCTCGGTGCGGCCAACATGCGTGATATCGGTTACCACTTTCCGGACACATCCGGTGAATATAAAAATATAGACAGTAAAATACTGCTGCGTGAAACGATGCGGATCCTGCGTGAAGCAGGTTACGAAGTCGGAAATATTGATGCCACAATCGCGGCGGAACAACCTAAATTAAATCCACACATTCCGGATATGCAAAAAATTCTCGCCGAAGTAATGGGAATTCCGGTCAATGATCTGTCAATCAAAGCAACAACTACCGAAAAACTTGGTTTTACAGGACGCCGTGAGGGTATTGCCGCGTATGTTGTTGCATTGATAAAACAAATTGCGTAAATTTGCATCTGATCAATTCTTGCATAATATGAAAAATAATGATTGGAAAGACCGTCTGGGAATGGTCTATTCGACAAATCCTGATTTCAATTACAACAAAGGCGGAGAAGCGGAAGAAGAAACACTGCCTAAAGAAAAACAATCCCTTCGCGTCGTACTGGATAAACGAAATCGTGGTGGCAAAACGGTGACATTGATTACCGGATTTCACGGAACAAACGAAGACCTCACCGCTCTTGGCAAACTGCTAAAAGTGAAATGTGGTGTCGGTGGTTCGGCAAAAGACGGCGAAATCATTATCCAAGGTGATGTCCGTCAGAAAGTCGCGGACATATTGACCAAAGAAGGCTATAATAAAATAAAGATCATTTGAGCAGCAACACCCGTACCACACATATCCCAATGATTCAACGATTCAAACCCTAACATGCTCACAATCTACAGTGCCTCTGCCGGAACCGGCAAAACTCATACGCTGACAGGAGAATATATGACGTTGCTCTTTAAAGGAAGAGAACGGCATAGACATGTATTAGCGGTAACATTCACAAATAAGGCCACGGCTGAAATGAAAAGCCGTATTGTCGAAGAATTATTTCAGCTTGCCGACAACCGTCCGTCGGACTATTTGGAATTACTTTCGGAAAACGGGAAAAGAAGTGAGGCCGAAATCCGCAATCAGGCAAAAAAAATACTGATAACCATATTACATGATTATTCGGCATTCAATATCAGCACAATCGATCATTTTTTCCAACATACGATACGCGCTTTTACACGCGAAATAGGATTGCAGGGCAATTATCAGATTGAAATGAACGAGGAGCAGATGATGGAAGAAGCCGTAGAAAGCATGCTCTCAGAACTTGAAAAAAGTGAAAATGAGGATTTGATGGACTGGTTGTTGCGGTTTACGGAAGATAAAATTGAAGAAGGGGGAGGATGGGATATACGCAGGGATATTATCAAACTCGGCGGACAGCTCTTCAAAGAGACCTATAAATCTTATAGCGGCCAAATACAAAAAGACATAGAACAAAAACAATTTCTTTTCAATTACCGCAATGAACTGTATAAAATCATACAATCAACAAAAAAAATCGCGAAAGAATTAGGAGAAAAGGGAGTATTGCTAATGAAACAACACGGCATGCAACCTTCGGACTTCATAAGAGGCAGTTCATCTCCTTTTTTCTTTTTTGCGAAATTAGTAGCAGGAGAAATGGACGAACCCAAATCTACATTTCGCGGATTGGTTGATAATGCGGATGGTTATCTTGCTAAAACAGCAAGCGTCGAACAAAAACAAGCAGCCGAACGTATCTACACAAACGGAATGAATGATCTGATCCGAAGCGCTGTTTCTTTCTTTGATAACCTGACTGATTATTACACGGCAAACGAGATCGCCCGCAATTTCTATGCCTTAGGTATATTGACAGACCTGTCTCAACATATTGCAAAATGGCGTGAGGACAACAACAAGATGTTAATAGCCGACACAACGGAACTCCTTCATAAAGTGATCGATGGCAGCGAAATCCCTTTCATCTATGAAAAAACAGGCACACAGATCGAACATTATATGATTGATGAGTTTCAGGACACAAGCGGTATGCAATGGTCCAATTTTCGTCCGCTTCTGAAAGACAGCTTAGACAACGGACGTTACAACCTGATCGTAGGCGATGTGAAACAAAGTATCTATCGCTTTCGGAATTCCGACTGGACACTTCTTGATCATCAGGTAAAAAGCGATTTTGAAAATCAGACAAACGAAAAGAATCTTGAAGTTAACTGGCGTAGTTGCCGCCATATCGTCGAATTCAACAACATGCTCTTCCATTCTGCACCGGCCATCTTACAGCATTCATACAACGAGGAAGTCAATCAATCATCTTTATCCGCAGAAGAAAAAGAATGCTATGAGTCACGGATCGTATCCGCATACAAAAACTCCGATCAGCAAGTTGCGAAACCATTTGCGCATAAAGACGGGCATGTCAGTATACAATTTCTTGCCGATAATGAAGAAGAAAACTGGAAAGAGCAAAGCAGGAAGCAATTGCCTCATATTGTAGAAAAACTACAAGATAACGGGTATGAATTACGTGATATCGCAATCCTTACACGAACAAGCGCCGAAGGTTTATCCGCTGCCGAGACCTTATTAGCCTATAAAGAAGCCCATCCGAAATCCGGATATAAATACGATATCATTTCAGAAGATTCACTGACAATCAGCTCCTCTTTATCAGTACGCTGGATGGTCGAAATGCTCCGGTATCTCAACCAGCCCGATATCAAAAGCTACTATTACATGGCCCAGCTAACTTATGCTATTCTCAAAAGGAAAAAACAAATATCCCCGAATGAGAATGATGAAATACCTACGATCAATAAGCTGTTCCAACCTTTCCCTCCGGAAATAATCACAAAACTCAAACAATTGTCAAATCGTTCGCTTTACGAACTAACAGAAGGGCTTTTCCGGCTTTTTGAAAATGAATTCCCTGAAAATGAGCTTGTTTTTATTCAGGCTTTTCTTGATATGATCGCCGAATATTCTACCAATGAAACCGCCGACACCGGACGCTTTCTAATCTGGTGGGATGAAACCGGATCCGGGAAGAAAATCATCACGCCCGACTCTCAGAATGCGATACGAATCATGACCATACATAAGTCAAAAGGGTTAGGTTTCAAAGTTGTTATAATACCTTTCGCCGACTGGAAAATAGACCAGAAAGATACAATTCTATGGTGTCATCCAACACAAAAACCTTTCGACACCATGAGCTTGGTGCCTGTGAAATATAGCAAGGTTCTGAAAAACACGTTTTTCGCAACCGACTATTTCAAAGAAAAGCTACATGCTTATATGGATAACCTGAATACACTGTATGTCGCTTTTACCCGGGCCAAAGAAGAACTTATCGTTATGGCGCCGCGCCCCAAAACAGAGATATCCTCCACCGCAGGCCTGCTATGGAACGGCTTATTAACCGATTCGGAATATCAATTGGATACCGAAAACGGAATATATAAGCGGGGAATCTGGTGGAAAGCTGCCGCCGACAAAGGACTGACAGATACGGAAGAATTACCGATGGAACGTTTTTATTCCGTATCGCCGGACGAACGGATGCAGCTACGCCTTCACCGCAAAGGGGGCTTTTTCGATGATGAAAAGCGTAAATATGGTTTGTTAATGCATGACATACTAAGCGGAATTGAAAAGCATGATGATATCCCCCATGCCATATCAGAAAAATATACATCAGGAGAAATAAACAACGAAGAAGCCGACATTCTCAAAAATAAACTTCTGTCACTCACCACTGAAAACGCTGTTAAAAGTTGGTTTGATGGTTCTATGCAGGTGATGAACGAAACTGAGATCCTATTTGGAAAAGGACAATCACGCCGCCCGGACCGCATCATGATTGATAAGAATAACCGCGTCATCATTGTTGATTATAAATTCGGAGAGCAAAAAGAACAATACCATCAGCGACAGATAAAAAAATACATATCATTAATTCACGAGATGGATTATCAAAATGTCGAAGGTTATATCTGGTATATTACCCTCAATGACATCGAATGTTTTCGTTAAGTAATGAGGAATGTTTCCGTTAAATCGCTTTTTTTAAGCTTCTTTTTTTTTATTAGGGAAAAAAAGTATACTTTTGCCGCACTTGAAAGAACATGCGTCGCATAAGAAAAATGAAAGTACACCAGGAGGGGACAGGCTTGTTGCTGTCCATGTTTACGATATTATTTATCGTAAATATGTCTCTTTACTATATGGTCAACAACAAACTCGTGTTTTACAGCGTCCTTACCGTATCAGCAATCCTGTTCTTAATTGTACTTAATTTTTTCCGCAGCCCGTACAGGCGTTTTCCATTTGATTCGGAAGGGCTTGTCATCGCGCCCGCTGACGGCACAATCGTCGCGATTGAAGAAGTGATGGAAAACGAATACTTTCACGATAAACGTCTACAGGTATCCATTTTTATGTCTGTATTTAATGTGCATGCGAACTGGTTTCCGGTAAACGGAACAGTGAAGCACGTATCACATCAGAACGGACGCTTCCGGGCAGCTTACCTGCCGAAAAGCAGCACTGAAAACGAGCGTTCCATGATCGTCATCCGGACTGGCTATGGTGTAGACGTGCTGACACGTCAAATTGCAGGAGCCATGGCACGACGTATCGTAACATACGCGAAGGAGCGTGAACTCTGTCACGTAGACGAACAGATGGGATTCATCAAATTCGGCTCGCGTGTAGACACCTATCTCCCTATAGGAACGGAAATTCTTGTTGATATGGATCAGGAAGTAACAGGAAATCAGACTCCCATCGCTCGTCTTGGAAAAATAACGTATACCCCTCAGGAGCAATGAAAGGTATCATCAGACATATACCCAATACCCTTACCTGCATAAGCTTGGCATTCGGATTTTACGCCGCAATATTAGGCATATCCGGAAATTATTTCGGAGCAATGATCGCTATTTTTATAGCTGCCGTTTTCGATTTTTCCGACGGATTAGCCGCTCGTCTCCTGAAGGCCTACTCCGCAATGGGAAAAGAACTGGATTCCTTGGCTGACATAATAAGCTTTGGCGTTGCCCCCGGCATGATGCTGTTTAGTTTCTTAGATAAGTTATTATATAACCTCTCGTGGAATGAATCATGGATGTGCAAACTATTTCTTCTTGCCGCATTCGCAATTCCCGTCTTCTCCGGCTTAAGACTCGCCAAGTTCAACATCGACGAACGTCAAAAAACATCATTTATAGGCCTCCCCGTCCCTGCCCATGCTATTCTATGGTCATCTCTTATAGTTGCGCTTTCTCCCGCTGTAATCCTCAGTGATAATCACTATGGCATATTCCAGCTATCGCAACTGATAACGACTATCACACCGGAAATCCTTCTTATAGGTCTTTCCATCGCGGCAGTAGCGACCTCTTTACTCCTTGTCTCCGAAATTCCGATGTTCTCACTGAAAATAGCTTCATTCGCCTGGAAAGAAAACAAATTACAATACATCCTGATCCTATCAGCAATCCTACTAATTGCCCTATTCGGTATCATCGGAATATCAGCAACCATCCTGATCTACATTCTGCTATCGGTTATATCCAATCAGGATAAAAATCACTCTTCATAAAATCCCATTCTCCCGGTCATAAAGTTTATATTCTACAAAGGCGCCGTTATATTAAATTCCGTTCCTTTTCCTATAGTAGAATTGATATTTATAGAACCATTGAGACTTTTCACCCGCTCATTTACAATTATCAAGCCTATCCCGCTTTTCGTACTTTTCGTATCAAACCCTTTTCCGTCATCTATTATAGTGAGATTCAGGCACTCTTCCTCCTTATATAAAAGCACCTCTATGTTGGAAGCCATAGAATGTTTAAACGCATTGCTTATGCATTCCTGTACAATACGATAAAACTCCAAGCAAATCTTTTCTGAAATTTTATTGATCTCCTCTTCCGGATCTATCGACAACGATATCGCTATTTTATCATGACTATTCTGCTGACAAACATAATCTCTCAGTATCTCAACAAACGAAGCATATTCAAACACAGGAGGAATTAATTCATGTGAAATATTGCGAACCTGTTCATGTATTGCTTTAAGTTGTTGTGATATTTCCGAAACATCAATCTGTTCCTGATCCTGAAAACGAAGATTAACCAACAATATATTATTGGCAATATTATCGTGCAATTCTTTAGATAACCGCAAACGCTCAAACTCCAAGCCTTCTAAATAAGAATTCACCTGCTCCAGTTTATTTTCACTCAAAATCAATTTGTAATGCTGTTCATTTTCATTGATTTTGGCCGTCAATGTCTTATTCTTTTCCCGCTCTAACTGCGAAATCAGTTCTGCCTCTTTCAGTCGCACTTGTGTTATCTTATATTTCCTTCTTGACAAAAATATGATCAAAACAATAATTATAACCAACAAAATTCCGATACCAATATACAAAACTCTGTTTCGCTCATACATTTTATTAATTTCGGTCAATTGATTGATCGACCGCTGTTTATTATCCAAATCATACTTCGCCCTTAAATCCTGAACATATTCCTTATTTTCAGCATCATAATGCAATATTGCATATCTCTGACTTTCTCTTTCCGAATCTAAAGCGTCTTTCATCTTACCCTTTTTCTCCTGTACCTGGGAGAATAGTGTATAGTAATCCGACAAAATTTCATATAAATTTATATCATCTTGAGCCTGCAAGTCTTTCAGTTTCTGTAAACCTTCATTTAAACCGGTTTCCGCCTCATCAAAACGCCCCTCATAAAACAACAATCGGCAGTTTAATAAACAATATTGAACTTCTCCATAATAATTATTCGGGTCGTCTAACTCTATTGCCTTGTCTAAATATACTTTAGAAGAATCATATTGATTCAGATAATAATAGGCCTCCGCCTGCATAAAGTAATTATTCGCGATCTGATAAGCTACATCGTATGGATGTTCATCAGCTAAATACAAATCAAAAGACTTTCTATTATAATCAAGTACGGAATCTAAATAACGCAATTCGCCGGTTCTGTCATACATTCCTCTGAAATAGCAAGCCTGCGTACTATACTGAAGAATCCGTTGAACCGGAGCAACAGAGATTTCTTCCATCCACTCAATTAGTTCCTTAAGGCTTTCCCAATCTTTCCGCTGATTATATATTATTGACAGATCATAATATATATCATGAAGTATGGGATGCTGAGAGTTTTCTTTTTTATAATACTCAGCAGCTTTATAATAATACACATGGGCATCAGACATTTTATTTTGGTATGAGTAAAAAATTCCCATACAATAATAAGCAAGCCCCTTCATCACATGATCATCAATTTTATCCGCGTAAATTAACGCGCTGTCTAAAAACAATTTTGCCTCCGCATATTGAGTTATCTGGGCACTAAACAGGCCAATCAAAGAATATAAGCGCGTAATTACGGTTTTATCCTCATAATCTCTCGCTTCCGGCAACAACTCCTTCAGCACTTCGACCTGATTATCCCGCAACAAATGCTCGATACCCTTCGTCATGTTATTACGCTCAATAAACGGAATTGATTTATCACGCATCAGGTTCATAACAGAATCAAACATAAACTTCTGCCGTTCATCATTCTGATCATCTTGTGCGTTAACAACAAATATGACAGAAATAAAAAAGATTAAGATGAGATGTAATTTTTTCATTCGAAGTATTTTTATTTATTATCTGATAGGATTATTTATTAAATATTCAAATGTCCTCCTTTTTAATAAAACCTTCTTTCATTGCAATTGCGATTAAGCGGGATACATTCGACACGCCAAACTTATCAAAAAGGCGTTTGCGGTAATATTCGACGGTTTTCACCGACCATGATTTTTCTTCCGCAATATCTTTGATTGTATACCCTTTTCCTACCATCACCAAAACTTCACTTTCATTTTTTGTAAACGTTTCATACAATAAATAGCGAAAGTCTTTTTCTATATGATTATTAAATAGTTCTTTATATTGCTCACAATAAAACGCATTTCCGTTCAAGATTTCAGTTACCGCTTTATCCAACAAATCCAGACAAGACGATTTAAACAATATGCCATTCACCTGTAATTCTTTCAATTCTTTGACATACCAGATTTCCTCATGTAAAGTACAAACTAAAATATTAGACTGAGGATATACTTTTCGGACTTTCTTTATGACATCAAAACCCGTAATATCCCGGAGTTCTATATCAATAATATATAGATCATATTTTTTTTCTTTCAATTTTTGATAAACACTTTTCCCTTCCGTAAAAATATCAACTTTCACATCAGGCAATAACTTTTCAAGCTTAGACTTAATTCCATAAGCTATTAATTCGTGGTCATCAAGTATCAAGATGTCCAAAGGCGAACAAACAATCATATTATAATCATTACAAATAAATTATTCACAAATATATAATATTCAAAACAAATTTTCGAAAAAAAATGCAAAATTTATTCAAAATTTAGGGAAAACCCTTAAAATTATGTCAATAGAAAGAGTCAATTTTGCATTTAAAATACAACTCAAATTTATCAACAAATATTTTATTTAACATTTAAAATGAAAGAATCATGAAAAAAAATTATCTCATTCTGTTTGCTTTATTCATTTCTTCTTTTGGTAATCCTGTTTTATCACAAAAAGATATTGTAGGTGTAGAAAGCTTTAGTTATTCAAACAATATCGGAAGCTCATATATAATGGCTTTAAGGAATAAAATTATAGAAGGCATGATGAAAACCGGACGCATAGAAGTTAAAGATGTTGCTTCCGGAGACGCTATCGAAAAAGAAGCTAATAAACAAACAGCCGATGCTTCCGCTGTCGATGCGGCAACAATGGTAAAAATAAAAAATCTACATGCAAAATATTTAATCCAAGGGCATGTTACTACCTTAGAAACCGTAAAAAAAACAGATGATAAAGGAAAGGTCTATTATAATGCCAATGCTACATTCGATTTAAAAATCATTGACGTAGAAAACGGAACTTTAAAAGGTTCTAAAAACTATACTTATTCAGGATCGGGAAGCGGCGGACTACTTTCTTCCGGTTCCGGAGAAACTCCGGATAAGGCTTTTGCCGATCTGCTAAATATTCATATAGACACCGACATGAAAAAATTTATCAACGAATTTTTCCCAATCGAAGGTACAATTCTTGAAGCCGGTGGAGAAAAAAAGGGAAAAATTTCCGATGTGTTTATCAACTTAGGTGAATTACATGGTATGTCAAAAGGACAAGTTTTTGAAGTTTTTGTTGAAAGAGAAATCGCAGGCCGTAAATCACAGAAGAAAATCGGAGAAATCAAAGTGGAAACTGTAGAAGGTGATGATATTTCATCCTGCAAAGTCAGCAAAGGCGGAGATGAGATTAAAGCTGCCCTTGGAGAAGGACAACCCATTATTATCAAATCAATCCACAAGACAACACTTTTCGGCATATAAACTTATTACTAATTGAAAACTTATCAGATAGAGTACTATCTGATAAGTTTTTCTTAACTTTCCAAATCATATGAAACTTTCATTTTGTTCAGCATTAATTTTGTTTGTGTTCTTACTTATATCACAAACAACAATCGCCCAATATACAAATGATGCCACGCTCATAAGCTTAAAAAAGTCTACTGCAATTATAAAGGCATCTGGAATACATGAAAAAAAGAAAGAAGCGACCCAAATGGCGATAAAATCAGCATTTAACACCTATTTTTTTTATGGAATAGATGGCTTGAATAACAATATGCCTTTATTAAAAGAAGATGCACAATCCAACTCTGCAACTTACTTAGATCGTTTTTTTGATGATAAAACAAGAAAATATTTGTCTTTTATTGCAACTTATGAAGAGGATAATGATCCGGAAAAAATGCCAAATAAACTATTCAAAGCAAATGTTGTATTGGAAATATATGTTGATGCATTAAGCAAAGACTTATTAAGAAATAATGTTGAACTTAATATATTGCGAGAAAAAACAGTTGCCGATATACAGGAAGACGTTTATCAGCCGACCATTATGGTTGTCCCTTACAAACACCAAAATCTGGACTACCGCACTATTTTGCGGGAAACTAAATATGTTGATTATAGAACGGCAATCGCCAATGTACAGGATGCGTTCATCAAAAAGGGCTATGAAATAAAAGACGTGATGGCCGTACTGGAGGCAACAGAAAAAAGTATGTTATTTGAGACGAACACATCAGCAGATGCTTTTGATGCGCAACTAATCAATAGTTCAGGAGCAGATGTATATGTAACCGTAGATGCCGGGTACAATACAAATGATGAAGGAAGCATGGGTAGCATCGCTTTGGTAGCTTACGAAAGAGCTTCTGGAAAAGTGTTAGGTTCTAAACATACGACAACACCGCGATACCGCAAAGGAACATTAGCTGATTTATATCGTATAGCTATAAGCCTGATTGTTGATGATTTTTTGGTTGACATGACGGCAAACTATGACAAAAAATCAATGCTTGGAAACACTTTCGTATTACGCGTTACAGCTGACAATAGCAGCGCTAAATTGTTAGATACTCCAATTTCATCCCTTAACAACATACCCTTATCGGATGCATTACGTATGTGGTTACGTAAAAATGCTGTAGGTGGACGTTTTCATGTGCAGGGAGTAACCAAGGAATTAGCAATATTTGATGAAATTCAAATCGCCAGCAAATCCGCAGCCGGACATTTTATCGACGCAAATGATTTTGCACTTGACATCTACACATACATCAGAAATGAATTAGGAGTTACATGCGATAAGCGTGTCGATGGAAATACTGTTTACATAACAATTAGTGATTAGCATGAAACGGATATTATCATTGCATTCTTGTGCTATATTTCTGCTTTTGAACATTTATATTTCTGCTCATGCTCAACAAGAACAAGGGCCTGATAACAGCATTCAAAAAAGCCAAGTGAAAGCCTACATATATCACGAAGATAAACCTAATGAGATGTTAACAAAGTCTGTCGGAAATCTATTGTCTAATCATTACTTCATAATTGTTTCAGACATTGAACAAGCTAATGTTTGGGTAAAATTAAAATGTAATGTAAATAAAGGAGAAATGGTAAAGGGAGATATGTATAATTTTAATGAATACTATACAACGGTTGAAATTCAAATTGAAAATGCCAAAACATCCCAATTGCTATTTGATTATACTAACATAAATTACAGGACATTAGCACCAGTATCCACATCAACAACATCTGCAAGTAATACAGCTATCCGGGAAATCATGCGCATTGTAGAAAAGGATCTGAAAAAGAATCTAAAAATCGAGTTGCCCAAGATTAATCAATCAGTTGCTCAAAGTCAAATAGTAAAAGCAGTCGAAAATATGGCAGCGATAAAAAGTGCCATATCTTTGAACGACAGCTATTATACTCATCAAAACAAACCGCGTTTGTCACAGCAAGAACAAGAAGATTTAAAAGTAGGGCAGATAAGTTGTAATAGCATCGTTTTTCAAAGCTATGACTTTGCAAAAGGAATAACCGTATACCAAAACGAGAATGGAAGATTAGAAAGTGTTTTGTATATAGGAGATTATATGGTATATGAATATCTTGTCAGCTACGATAATTCCGGCAAATATATTGACTGTATGGAAATAGGATATGTAATGAATAATGCCAACACCAAAATGGCTGCCATTATAGAAGGGAGCAAAATAACACTTGTTTCAACACAAAGAACAAATCTTATTTATCATATCACTCCACAGTTGATGTTTAAAAAATAGTACTTGATCATAAATAAACAATGAAACCGTATATTAATAAGAGCATTATTTGTATCCTTTTCTTATTGATTCTTGGTACACTTACGATGTATGGTCAGCAAAACTATATCGTAAATGTGAATACTTATTTAAACGTCCGGAACAATGCAAATGAAAACGCAGAAGTAATCGGGACATTAAAAAACGGAGAAACTGTTTGCGTATATGATTTCAATGGTAATTGGGCAAAAATCTCTTATAAAAATGGGTATGGATATATAAACAGAGAGTATATACATCTTGTAAGTGCTCATTCATCGAATAAGACATCTAAAAAAACAAAGACTTTTTCATTAGATATAAACAAAGGTTTGTTTAACTCCTTTCCGGTAAGCAGAGAATGGATTTATGTTATCATTCTGTTATCCGGTATCCTTTTTATCATTCGACTAATCAGAAAGGAGAAACATCTGGAAGGAAAGTTACATCTTTTTAATTGGATTATATTCACACTGGCTTGCATTGCAGAAATTATATATATACTTTGTGTTCAGGATGATGTGATATGGTTTTGCATACCCGACAAAGTTGGATGGGTAGCTACGATAATCAATTTTTTATTGTTTGGGTTTATCGTATACAATCAACTAATGTGTTTGTTTAATACATTGACAGATGTACAGTATAATTCATATGCGGTTTTTGATTGGAGGTGGGGTATTTACTCCTGGCCGGCAGCAGTTTTAGCAGGTCTCATTTGCGGTTTTTTTTTCCAACCCGGATTAATGATTGTAGGTATTCTTTTTTTAATTGCACAAATCATACAATTGGTTATTGTTTTTAAAAATGTAGTACCTAAGGGAGGGATTGGGCACGCTATATTATGCTCATCGGTTTATTCAATCGGCTCAATTGCAACTTTTCTGGCATTAGTGCATTTTCTGATATTATTAGTGATAGTCCTAGTCGCACTGTTCATTTTATCTATTATAGGAAAAGTACAAGAAGCAGAAAACAATAAGCGCTGTTCGAACTGTTCGCACCTCAGTGGCTCATATTGTTACAAACGTGGAGAGACTATATATAACCCCAGTTCAAAAGTATGTAATTCTCACAGTTAAAAAATAATTAAATTTATTATGGAAGCAGCAGTTATAATTGCAAAATGCGAAAAGTCCGGTAAAAACTTTGCTATAAGAACCGAGAAAAGATTGGATATCTGGCAGTTCACATGGGCTTTTAAAATAAATGAAAAAAGTATAAAGAAAGAAGGTTATGAAAAGACAAATATAGCAGGGGCTATTAACTTGGATCAGGAATATCCGGGTTGTCCGCATTGTAACGGCACAAGTTTTTTTCAATGTGGAATTTGTCATAAAATATCATGCTATGACCACAAAAACACAAAGGTAAAATGTCTTTGGTGTAATCACTTAATAACTTTAAGTGTGGCCGACTCATTTGACCGGATAACCGGAGAAGAATTTTAATTAATTTATAATATAAATATGGCAGACTTAGCAAATGGAACACGTGTTACTCTCACAGATGGAGAAACAGTAGTTGTAATTAAAGAGCTCGGACGTGGGGGCCAGGGCATTGTATATTTAGTAGATTATCAGAATGACCAATACGCTTTAAAATGGTACATCAAAGAACCGAATGAAGAGTTTTATAATAATCTTCAACATAACGTAAAAAATGGCGCGCCGACAAAATCCTTTTTATGGCCCATAAAAATCACCCGAAAAGAACATGGTAGCTTTGGTTATATTATGAAGTTACGACCGGAAGGATATTTTGAATTAGGAAGTGACTTTTTACTCGCAAAAGTTCGTTTTGCTTCTATATTGGCAATGATAAATGCAGCCATTAAAATTATTGAAGGATTTGAAGTCTTGCATCTTCACGGATATAGTTATCAAGATCTGAACGATGGGAATTTTTTCGTTCGTCCAACAGATGGAGATGTTCTAATTTGTGATAACGACAACGTTTGTGCCACCGGAGAGAATCTGGGTATTGGTGGTAAAATGCGCTATATGGCACCGGAAGTGGTAGATGGGGCAAAACCCAATACATATTCAGATCGTTTTTCTCTTTCTATCGTTTTATTTCTTCTATTTTTTGGCAATCATCCCTTAGAAGGAAAAAAAATTATCAGTTGTCCCTGCATGACAGAAGAATTAGAAAAAAAAGTATACGGGAAAGATTCTATTTTTATTTATGATGCAGATAATCAAGAGAATTTGCCGGTACGCGGCGTTCATCCTAACGTAATTGCACGATGGCCGTTATTTCCGGAAAGTCTTCGCCAGGCATTTATAGATTCTTTCAGTCGTAACGCAATTGAAAATCCGACAAAACGATATCTGGATTCTAAATGGAAAAGTATTATTTCCACCCTTAGAAATGAATTGATCGTATGTTCTCACTGCAAACAAGAAACCTTTGTAAACATTCAATCTCCGAACACATGCGTTGAGTGTGGAAAACCACTTTATATTCCATGCTGTATAAATACCAAATACGGCAAAATAGCAATATCGCCTCAGAAAAAGATCTATTTAGGCGAATTACCAGAACCGATCGCTATTGTTTGCGTAAAAAACACAGAACCTTCTATATGGGAAATACAAAATATTTCAGAAAAATCATGGATGATAGAAACCCCCAGTGGAAAAATTAAGGAAGTTGCAAAAGGAGAAGTGATGCCAGCGAAAATAGGATTAAAAATCACTTTTAATCAACAAGAAAAAGGAGAAATTTGCTAAGATTCAACATATTAACTTTAATACATAAAATTATGTCATTATTAGATCAAGCCCCTATCGCCAGACGCATTATGGTATTATTTTTTTTAGTCGATACAAGTGGTTCCATGGTTGGAAACAAAATCGGAGCTGTAAATTCTGCTATTCGGGAATTATTCCCTATATTAGACGACATTTCCTCTAACAATGCTGATGCCGAGATTAAGATTGCTTTACTTCGCTTTTCAAGTGGCACTGAATGGTTATATAATGAACCCAAGCCAGCCCAAGATGTTGCAAATAGTTTCATCGATTTTGAAGCAGCTGGTTTAACTGATTTAGGAGAAGCTTGTTTAGAATTAAATTCTAAGTTGTCAAGAAATGCTTATATGCAATCAACAAGCGGCTCTTTTGCTCCTGTCATTATTCTTCTTTCGGATGGCGGCCCAACCGATAATTTTCATGGTGGAATATCCAAATTAAAAGAAAATAGATGGTTTAAATCCGGCATAAAAATTGCTATTGCTATTGGCCAGGAAACCGACAAAGATATATTGAAAGAATTTACGGGCAACATTGAGGCTGTGTTTGAAGTAAGTGACATTAAATCATTCAAAACTGTAATCAGAGCAGTTACTGTTACATCTTCCCAAATAGGAAGTCAGAGTAGTCAGGTTGGTGAAAAAGATAAGCAAGCACAAGTAATAGAAGCTGTCAAAGAAGAAATTAAAGAAATTGAAGGCGCTCAATGGGCAGCAGACCCAAACCCGGTTGCCGTAGATGATGATTGGGATTAATCTTAATAAGTAAGTGTTCATAATTAAGCAACATTATGCGTATAGTTTATTCTCAATCCTCTCCCGATTTGTGCCAACGCTCTGTTAGTGGCATAGAAAAGTGTTTCAGCGCAGGTGTAATCCTGTGGCCTGAGCCACTTTCCTTTTATTACTCGCCAAAGGGTCTCGGCAATGTTCAGGTGAGGCGAGTAAGGTGGAATATAGAAGAGAAAGAGTCCCCGCTTTTCCCAAACAGTGCGCCTCTCTCGAATCTTTACGTTCCTATGTACGCTGGCATAATCAAGTACAACAACCGTTTTTTTATTGATTTTAAAGGAGTACTGTTCGAGAAAGTCGACAACTTTTTGTGCATCAATGGACTCATTTGTACAGAATCCCTCGAAGTGATTGTCACGGTCAATCATTCCAAAGATATTCAACCTTTTGGCTCTTTCCGATGGTATATATACATCCTCTCCGAAGAATTGCCAACCGTATGGAACGTAGCCTTCATCAAAAATATGCGATTCATCGCCGTAAAAGAGGTTAATTTCTCCTTTGCTGTAAAGTGCTTCAAGTTCTTGCAGCTTCTCGGTTTTGTAAGCATAGAGCTGCGGCGAAGGGACTCCCCTTGGACATTTTCTTATACGTCTATATCTTGCGCCAATGCGGATAAAAAACGTCTGAACGTTAAATCGCTCGCCTCTTTGCCGGAGCAATTCTGCCATGCTTCCTTGGCTAAGCGAACGCTTTGTCGGTCTGATTCGATAGCTTTGCGAACAGCTTCCTCGTCCGAACAGTCCATTATGGGCTTGTGGCCTTGTCCCGGACGAGTGTGCAAACCTTTGATGCCCGAGGCTTCGAACCTTTTTACCCAACCGTTGACACTTTGGGCTGTCATTTCGGTCTGTTCTCCGACTTGTACAGAACTCAAACCTTCCGATTTGAGCAAGATGCAACGACAACGCATTCGCAAACAATGGCTTTCGCCATTGCGGAAACCAAAGATTAGTGCGTTCCGTTCTGATTCTGTCAATGTCAATGTTTTTATTTTCATTCGTATATGCATTTTGTGTACTACGAATATACGACAGTTTTATTATATGTGAAATAATTATGAACACTTACTTATTTTATTATGTGTAATATCAAAACATTTCATGCAACCGTTCCGGGAGAAAGCCATATAGCAACCGGAAAAGAATGTCAGGATTATTCTCTAACATATGAAGATCCGGTTAATCCAACTTATATTTGTGTAGTTAGCGATGGACATGGCGGGGCATCCTATTTTAGGAGTGGAATCGGTTCACGACTGGCAGTGGAAGTCACGATTGAGGCGATCAAAAGTTTTATAGCGGAAACTCCGGTAGAATTGTTGAATGTTCCACATGTAAATGTAAAAGCCCACTCTTCTTTCATTGCAAACAATGAAATTCATGATTTCTCCAAGCAGGAGTTATTATTCCACCAATTGTTTTCTTTTATTATCGGAAAATGGAATGACGCCATCTATAAGGATTGGACAGACAGGCCGGTATCATCCGAAGAATTAATAAAAATGAAAGTGCCGGAACAACAGGCAAGAGCATTTCAGAATAGTGATAAAATCGAAAAGGCATATGGTTGTACTTTAATTGCATATGCACAAACTCAGGACTATTGGTTTGGTTTCCAAATTGGAGATGGAAAATGTATTTCTTTTAAAGAAAATGGGGCATGGAATGAACCGATCCCATGGGATGAGCAATGCTTCTTGAATAAAACCACGTCCATGTGTGATCGGAAAGCCATAGATAATTTCAGGCTTTGTTATGGAAATACAGAAAAACCGGTTGCTTTATTTATCGGATCAGATGGTATTGATGACTCATTTGGTAATGCGGAAAATCTTGTTAGTTTTTATGTGACCATCATAAAACTATTTGTCCAAAATAAATTCGAAGATGCTTTAAACGAAATTAAAAATTATCTCCCAAAACTTAGTAAAAGCGGAAGTCAGGATGATATGTCTATTGCAGGTGTTCTCAATTTAGATTTGATGCCAGCAATTTTGAATAAATTATTATCATCGCAAGTTGACTTTTTGAAAAAAAATAAAACCGCGATTGAAGATCTACTTGAACAAACAAACAAAAAAAGAGTTGAACTAAATGATAAGATAAATCTTCTCAAAACTCAAAAAACAGAATGTAATAATAGTATTAAACAAGAAGAAGAGGATATCACCAAAGTTCATCAGGAAAAACATGAACACGAACAAAAAATAGAGAACTTTAAAAAAGCATTGAGCGAAAAACAAGAAGCTGTAAAAAGAATTTGTAGTTTCTTGATAAAGAAAACAGATCTTTTGACAGAAAAAAAGAAAGAGTGTGATGGAAAAGAACGTGAACTTCAAAAGTTTGAGTCTGAGTATAAAATGGAGAATGCCGATTACGAACGGAAATCAAAAGAATTACAGGAAATACAAAAAAAAATTGAGTCGATAGAATTGGAATTGAATACAAAAATT
Organism: Tannerella sp.; assembly: GCA_031551825.1. Classification (GTDB taxonomy): domain Bacteria; phylum Bacteroidota; class Bacteroidia; order Bacteroidales; family Tannerellaceae; genus Tannerella. The sequence continues at coordinate 19,442 of JAVBNB010000064.1, forward strand.
ACAAACTAACAAAGCAATACATTTGATTATAATTTTCAACATATAATATCGTATGAGAAATAAGCAATACTCAAAGATTCCTCATGAAGCTTTACGCCAGATAGTCGATGAATTCGGAGAATGTATATTGACTGAAAGCAGATTAAAGAGCATACTTAGTGATGTACTGATAGGTAATGACAAAATCATAAAAATGATAGAACATGCTATCAAAGATAAGGTAGGAGTTCATTTGTTAGCATTGCAAAAATTAGATGAAGCAGATAAAGCAATGCGGCTAAGTAATATCAGACAATCATTTCAAGAAGACAACTCTTTCCAACATGAAATGTCTAACTATGTCATTGACAGTTTTATATATGCTTTAGAATGGATTGATCATGTTGAAGAATACACAGAGTCATTAATTCAAAAACCATTATCAACTCAAAATACAAAACCTGTAACAACATCAATACCGGAAAAAATTTCGGCACCAGAAATAAAGTTACCACAAGAGATCGATAATCCTCTATCAAGCCCTCGTACATCGAAAAAACGTCAACTTAGCGTAATCATTATATTATTATTTATACTTATTACATTCGGATATTTTTTTTTCTTTTACAAATCCAATCATTCCTCATATTACACGATTGTAAACACAACAAATTTATACTCAAAAGCAGAAGAAACGAATACCTTCATCATAGCACAGATACCATACGGAAGCAAATTAATTGTAAACACAAATAATTCAAAATGGAGTTCTGTTGAGTATAATAACAAAAAGGGATATATCATTTCATCTCATATTTTACCACAAAAAGACTTTGATTTGCTCAATAGTATTTTCGGAAATAGCGAGTCTTACCAGTGTGTTTCTTATCCTCGTCACAGATTAGCACTATTAGATTATTACAAAAAAAACGGGCTCTACGGAGGATCTGATTTCAAGTCTGGACAAATCAATAAAAAAGAGACATCTAGTTGGCAAGTATATACCAAAAATGTAAATGAGAAAAATAACAGTGTATTTTTTCCTACATTATATAACCCCAATAGTAAATTCTCCGATTTTGCCGTAATTATTAGAAATAACAACACAGAGGAAAGACTCCTAATTTACTACTCTTTTTCAGATGAAGAAGTTCCTATATTTCGCTTTGATGAAAATGCACCTCCAATAGGAAATATTAACAGCATGACAGCTAAGGGACATAATGTTATAACCTCTTACACTTCAAATTAAACAATGATTATTATAAAAACGGAAAGGTCTTACATATTACAGATAAATCCAGCAATCCACGCTTCAAATCAAATGAAGATATATAAGCATATTAAGAAAACGTTCAAATAACAAGATATAAGATAAGCTGATAGTTGACGCCAAGCAGATTGCAATTAACTTTATTAACAATTTAATTATTTAGTAAAATGAAAAAATTATTATTATGTTTCCTACTTGTGTTTCCCTTTATTGTATCATGTGATAAGGATGACGAGAACAACCTAGAAAAAGAATTTTTCACAGTTAAAAATGGCTCTTATAAAAACGGAAATTTACCATCCGGAGATGATTCTTTTATATCCAACATGCAGATGAACAATAATGTTATTAACGGAGGAACGTCTCTTATTACATTCACTTCCTCCGAACAACTGAACGACTTATATGTGGGCGTAAAAGGCCTTAGCGGGTACTATGAATGTCCGTTAAATTCCGTAAAAACAACCTCTGTACAAGGTGATTATTATGAATATGAAGTCATATTATTACTCTATCAGGAGTTATCGGAAGAAAAGTTCTTCATTTCTTTATCAGCTGTTTCGAAAAGCGGAAAAAGAAACAAAATTCTCCATTCGGATGAAATTGATGTTGTCACAGTTGCGACTGGAAAACTGCAAATTAGTTTATCGTGGGATCAGATGGATGATGTTGACTTATACCTACTTGAACCGGATAATAATGTGATTTGCTATTTCAATCGTTTTTCTTCTGATCAAGATGGTGAAATATTCTACTTCTATTGTTATTTGGTTGACAAATACACTAATCATTCTAGCACAGGATTCGACATCAAAAATAATGATGACGTAGAAACACTGGATGAATATATAAAAGATATTCCCAAATCTGTAGATATAAAAAATGAAATAAAGAAATATGCTGATGAAAGAAAAGACAGAATATACGGATTTCTCGATCTCGACTCAAATGCCGCCTGTTCAATTGATGGCGTTAACAATGAAAATATAACTTATTCATCAAATGTAAAAGACGGCATTTATACAGTTGCTGTAAATCTATATTCTAAATGCAATACTTCTAAACCAGGAGCCAGATATGCCGTTACTGTAAACTATGATGGCCAACCTATCACTATTGCATCTAAGCAAAGTGGACAGTTCACTAATAATTATTATGGAAACTTGGGTGATATCAGTGAAAATCTAGTGATTATAGGAGCTTTTAAAATTTCAGGAGGAAAAATAGAAGCGGTATCTACAGAAAATAGAAATTTGAATGTACGCTCTTTCAAACTCGACTCACAGATCAATAACAAGATCTTAAAAACAACAAAAAAATCAAATTAGGCATGGGTGTGTAATAATATTTTTTTTGAATGAGAGAGGGTATTAATGATACCTCTCTCATTTTTTTATGAAAAAATTCACTGGCTATAGTGTCTATCAGGAGAAACTCTTTCTCTATATTTTTTATTCATCTTGCCAATAGTAGGAACTCAATAATCCCTTAAAATCCGCAAATCTTAATAAAATAAAAACAAATGGGTTTGTTTTGCTTTACACCCCGCTTGTATTATCTTTGCACTTGATTAGAAAATAAATATATGCTGAGATTTTTGTCTATTGTATTTTTTATCATATTTGTTGTGCCGTTTTTACTGCGCTTGGTTCTGAAGTTTTTTTTCGGAAACGCTTCGCCGCAAAATAATTCGTCGCAACAAAAAAGTAATACATCCTCCTCTTCACGTACACAACAGCCTCCCCAGAAGAAAAAAGTCATTTCCGAAGAAGAGGGCGAATATATTGACTACGAAGAAATTAAATAGAACCAATGGACATAGATCAGATCCTTGATAAGATTTGCTTATTGCCTGAAGTTTCCAAATCAAAACTCAAAGAGAATATCACCGAAGTCCATTATCCGAAAGGACATATCTTACTGAAGGCCGACAAGGTTGAAAAAGATATTTATTTTATCAAAAAGGGAATAGTTCGCGCTTATGCCGACTTTTCTGATAAAGAAATTACATTCTGGTTTGGAAAAGAAGGAGATACCGCCATTTCAATGAAAAGTTACATTGAAGACGAAAAAGGATATGAAAATATTGAATTGCTTGAGAATTGTGAACTATATAAATTGAACACCGGAAGCTTAAAAAAACTTTTTACCGAAGATATACATATCGCCAACTGGGGACGAAAATTTGCAGAGCGGGAACTCATCAAAACAGAGAGTTTATTCATCTCACGACAATTTAAAACAGCATCGGAACGTTATAAAGAACTGATAAAAGACAATCCCGATTTAATATTAAGAGTACAACTGGGACATATCGCCTCTTTCCTTGGCATAACGCAAGTAAGCCTGAGCCGCATCCGATCGGAAATTAAATAAAACGATCTAGAAATGGAAGATACAGATAAAACGGACAATTTCTGGGAACTGAATTTTACGGAAAAGCAGACCATGTGGGGTTTTGAGCCTGCCGATTCGGCAATTATGGCAAAGGACTTATTCCTTAAAAATAAGATAAAAAATATACTTATTCCGGGTATCGGATACGGTAGAAATGCCAAAGTGTTCTTAGATAACGGCATCCATGTAACAGGTATTGAAATATCGCAAACAGCAATCAATTTAGCTAAAAGTCAAAACAACCTGAACATTAAGATCCATCATGGTTCTGTAACGGATATGCCTTTTGACGAAGAACATTATGACGGCATCTATTGCTATGCGCTCATCCATTTATTAAATCGTTATGAAAGAAATAAATTTATAAAAGATTGCTATAAACAATTAAGTATAAACGGACTTATGATCTTTATAACTATTTCCCCAAATGATCCGATGTATGGAAAAGGCAGGAAAATAGGTAAAGACAGGTTTGAAAGAATAAAAGGGGCAAAGTTATTCTTCTACAAGCCGGATTCCATTAAACAGGAATTCGGAAAATACGGATTAGTCGATTTTTTCGAAATAAACGAACCTATTAAATTTACGAGTAATCATCCTCCGTTAAAATTCACCATGATAATATGCAGAAAACAACCATAACAGCCGCAAGGAATTTATTAGTCACAGGTTGGTAAATATCATCTATTTCATTAATTTTGCCTCGTTAACGATTGTAAATTGTATTATTTCAATTTATTGTCCTAAACGAAAGTAACACCTGTTTTATCTGCACAAAAAGAAAAATTTATGGACAAAACGCCCGGTTTTCCATCGGAACAAACGGACGAGCAGCTTTTAGCCTTATTATATAAAGGAAATGAAGTCGCTTTTACTGCTATCTATAAAAGATATCACAAACTTCTTTATGCAGTTGCATATTCTTATTTAAAAAGCACATACGCGTCAGAAGATGCCATACAACATATTTTTTTAAAACTATGGGAATCCCGTTCAGCATTTTCAATCCGGATCAATTTAAAAAATTACCTATATACGGCATTAAAAAACTATGTATTGAATGAAATACGAAACAACAATACTGCCATGCAAAAGAATTATGAAATAGCTCAATCTTCTCCCGAATATGAAAATGAATTATTGGCTTATATCGAAGAAAAAGAGTTGATGGAACATTTTTATAAAGCAATCCACCAACTGCCGGAACAGAAAAAGCAGGTCTGCCTCTTGAAACTTCAGGGAAACCTATCCAATCAGGAAATAGCCGACCAGATGAAGATTTCCGTTCCAACTGTAAAAACGCATTATTCGCAAGCAATCAAAATACTTCGTTCATATTTGGAAAAGATAATGTTATTTATATTGTTATTATTTCTTAAATTCTAAAACAAAACTCATACTTTTCCCATTTCTTGTGTCAATTATAAAAAGCAACATGATGAAAACTCCCGAACTGATTACTATAGAAAAGGTGCTGAATAATGAAGGAACTTCCGAACAAGCCCATGAAGTCACTACCTGGTTAGGAACACCGGAAGGAGAAGCCTGGCTGTCCGCAAGGATGGATGCTGATTTACAATCCATAAAAGAAGGGGAGGAGGATCTATACATCGACCATCCTGTCCCTTCTGTCGAAATGTATAATTACATTATGAAAAAAATACGGCGGCAAAAAATGCGCCGTTTAGTATTCAGGGCTGCGGCAATTCTAATCCCTATGTTATTAATCGCAACATTACTCATAAAATTAGATTCACAGGTAGATTTGTTTGCCACGGCAGAATACGATGAAGTTTTTGTTCCGAAAGGAGAACAATTGCAAATTATGTTCCAGGATGGTAGCAAAGTTTTCCTCAATTCAGAAAGCCGAATCCGTTATCCCCGTAAATTCGGATTAAGCAAAAGAATAGTAGAACTTGAAGGAGAAGGTTGGTTTACTATATCTAAAAACAAAAACCGTCCGTTTATAGTCGATCTGAAAGATATAAATGTTCGTGTATTGGGAACAAATTTTGATGTCAAAGCCTATCCTTCCGAGACCCACATCGCTGTCGCCTTAGAAGAAGGTTCTGTACAGCTCGACGGACATTCATTCATACCGTTCACCATCCAACCCGGAGAAAAAGTAATTTATGACCGTTCAACGGGAAAATATGAAATCATGCATCCGGAATCGATCACAACCTCATCCGCATGGAAAAGTAATGTCCTGATATTTTCCAATGCTCCCTTATCAGAAGTAATATCCACGCTAAGCCGGCGGTTCGATGTCACATTTATCATTGAGGACGAGGCTGCAATGGAATACACCTATGTATTGCGTACCAATCACACCGATTTATCACTTATTTTGAGAGAATTGGAAAAAATCACACCGGTCAGATTCGAAAAACAAGACAAAATAATTAAGGTAAATATTAAAAAATAACCAAAGTTTAACCCAAACTCATCCTTTTTTATTTCTCACGTGTCTATTAAACATGAGAGAAATAAATTATGTATTCACCTTAATAATATCATGTCATGAATAATACAACTTAAAAAACACCCGGCTAATCGCTGCCATACGTGGGACTCGTCAATGAAACTAAAATTTCTGATACCAATCAATTAAAAATAAAAAAAAATGAAAATACATAAACATAATTATTGGCAAAAACTCCTCTTTGCCGTACTTATTTTAAGTTTTACAGCTACTGTAGCCGCTCAAAAGATTTCCATATCTGTCAACAATGAGCCAGTCGAACAGGTGCTGAAAGAAATTACGAAGCAGACCGGACTTGATGTTGCATACAGCAAACAAGTAGTTGATGTCAACAGAAAAATAAGTTTGGATTTTTCCGATACGGAAGTAAATAATGTATTGGAAAAAATCGTAACCGGAACGTCTTTAGCTTTTGAAATCAAAAATGGGAAGATATATTTATTCCAGAAAGGTAGTTCTCCGGATTCTGTTCAGCAGACAGGAAAATACATAACCGGAGTCATAACCGACCAAACGGGAGATGTCGTTATCGGAGCCTCTGTCAAAGTTAAAAACAGTACCCGGGGCACGATAACCGACATCGATGGAAAGTACTCTATACAAGCCAATGCCGGAGAAACTCTTGCTTTTTCTTACATTGGATATAAACCCCAGGAAATAACCATTGGGACTAATAGTACGATTACTGTCAATATGAAAGAAGATACACAATCTTTAGATGAAGTGGTGGTTGTGGGGTATGGCACACAGAAAAAAGTCAATCTTACGGGAGCTGTTTCCACTGTAAAAATGGATGACGTACTGGGAAATCGTCCGGTCGCTTCAACGACGCAAGCTCTGGAAGGCACAATTCCCGGATTACAGATCAGCCAGAATAGCGGCAAACCCGGAGTAGCTTCAAATATGAATATTCGCGGCGTAACCAGCATCAATAATTCCGATCAGGGACCATTAGTATTGGTAGACAATGTACCAATGGACATGTCAATGGTAGATCCGAATGATATCGAAAGTATATCTGTTTTGAAAGATGCATCATCTTCTGCCGTATACGGGGCACGGGCCGCCTTCGGTATTATTTTGATTAAAACAAGGCAAGCCGAGAAAAATACACCGATCAGGATCAATTATTCGAATAATTTTGCTTTCTCAAAAGCAGCAACGTTGCCGAAAAAAATTAACCCCTATTCCACAGTACAGGTATACAATGACCTCAATCTGGCCAGCTATTACGGAGGACAAAATACAGAAGCCTGGTTAGGCTTTATGGATGACTATTATAATAAAGGCCTATATCCGGAAGGCTATGCCACGCTGTCGGGAATCCGATATAATCTGGCTAAAACAGATGCCTATAACGATATGCTTTCTAATTCCGGTTTTCAACAACAACACAATATTTCACTTACAGGAGGTGGTGAAAAATCTTCCTACCGGGCTTCTTTCGGAATGGTAGATGAAGACGGAATCCTGTATAGCGATCGTGATTCATATAAGCGCTATAACATGTCTGTATTTTTGAGTATGGACGCAACAAAGTGGCTTACAGGACAAATTGACGTTCGTTATTCCGATTCCAATACTTCCACTCCGCAAGGTTCTGCTGAAGGAAATAACTTTTGGTATTATGCCGGTAATTATCAGCCGATGGCCCTTTTGGGTAACGGAGTTTCGGTTACCGGAGACGAATTGCCCTATAATAGCCCACGGAATCTCATTATGTTAGATGACCCCAAAATTAACAGGGGGAATGTAACGCGTATACTCGGACGGGCAATTGTCAAACCGTTTGAAGGAATGGAAGTTATCGGAGAATACAGCTTTAATAGAGACTGGGCGTCTGAAAGCATGCCACAACTGATTTACAAATCGATCAACTCCGTATCAAACGCTACACTCACCAGTAGGACGGTGAACAACTATTATATGAATCAATGGTTTTCGACTACAAATGCGATCAACATTTACGGAACTTATAAAAAATCATTCAAAGACACACACAATATATCGCTAATGGCCGGATATAATCAGGAAAGTTATTATTATGAATCGTTGTATGGTAAAAAAGAAGACTTGCTCGATCAAAGTTTACCTTCATTAACCCTGGCGAACGGAACCCCAATTACCACAGACAGCTTCAAAGAATATGCAGTTCGAGGTATTTTCTATCGCGCCAATTATGATTATAAAGGACGTTATCTATTTGAAGCCAGCGGACGTTACGACGGTTCTTCCCGTTTTAATAAAGATGGCCGTTTTGGTTTCTTTCCTTCACTTGCTGCCGGATGGCGGATCACGGAAGAATCTTTTATGGAATCTACCAGGGATCTTCTGTCAAATCTGAAAGTAAGAGCAACATGGGGTACGATCGGAAATCAAAACGTGGACAATCTCTATGGTTATTTATCAACGATGACGCCCATGACGCAAACTAGCGATACGAAGTCAAACTGGATCCTTCCGGGACAAACCGATTATGTGACCTCCATGGGAGCGCCGAGCATGATTTCGGCAAAATACACCTGGGAAACTGTTGAAACATTGGACTTTGGAGTTGATTTAGGCTTGTTTAATAATCAATTAAATGCTACATTCGATTGGTATCAGCGTGATACGAAGGACATGCTGGCTCCGGCGGCCATCTCTCCCTCTGCGTTAGGGGTAAATTATCCTAACACCAATGCTGCAGACCTCAGATCCAAAGGCTGGGAATTATCCGTACAATGGAACAGTAAAATAGGAGAAAAAATTCGATACAACCTTGGTTTTAACCTGTATGATTCCAAAGCGACAATCACGAGGTATGATAATCCGACCGGATTATTAATTAACACTTCTAATTCTCAATTATACCTTCGTGAAGGTATGAAATACGGTGAAATTTGGGGATATGTCACCGATCGTTACTATACAGTAGCCGATTTCGATTCCAATGGAAAACTTCTGCCGGGAGTTCCCTACGTCAGAGGATATGCAAATCCCAATCCGGGAGATATTTTGTTCAAAGATCTTGGAGGGGGAACAGACGGAGCACCCGACGGAATTATTGATAATGGCACCAATCGTTATGATAATCCGGGAGATATGCGTGTGATAGGAAACAACACGGCACGTTATCAGTTCGGCCTTACAGGGGGCGTTTCCTGGAACAATTTTGACCTTTCGTTCTTTTTCAACGGCGTTGGCAAACGTGACCTGGTCATGCCGAATTATTGGGCTCCCAACGGAACATTCGTTTCATCTGTGTTCGATTATCAGGCTGACTATTGGAAACAAGACGGGGACAATTCTTACTGGCCCCGGATTTATGGTTCTAAAATGACCAATGTAGACGATAATAATGCCGCAAACAATAGAACCCAAACTAAATATTTACAGGACGGTTCTTTTATCCGCTTGAAAAATGTGACATTAGGATACACATTACCAAAACATATCTGTAATAAATTATATATTCAAACACTGAAATTTTTCATCAGTGGTGAGAATTTGTACACATGGGACCACTTGCCAACCGGATATTATCCGGACATGTATGTTGCAAAACCCGGAGACTTAAGCATGAATGGAGCTATTCAGGGAGATTCCGGCTCCGGTAACTGGTCCTATCCGTTAATGCGGAAATTTTCATTCGGTTTAAATCTGGTATTTTAATTTAAAGAAAGGAGAACATAAGTTATGAAACAATATATCATGATTTTATTAGCGGGATTCTTAGTTTTCTCATGTAATGACGATTTCCTGCAAAAATATCCCAAAGATAAAGAAACGGAAGCAACCTATTTCAATTCGTACGACAATTGTAAAACCTACGCATGGCAATTTTACGGATGGTATGCAGGTTATACATTGAATAACGACTTCATGGATACTTATTCGGACAATGGATTCAATGGAGGATCAACCAATCAGTATGCATGGGACAAAGTAGTGGAACCTACCGGTACAAGTAAGGGAAGTCAAAATTCTCTCAGCAAAGCGTGGAATTATACGAACATACGCACGGTCAATGTGATGCTCGATAATATAGACAATGTACCGATGAGCGATACAGACAAAGCCCACTGGAGAAGTGTCTGTTATTTTTTCAAAGCGCAGGAATATTTCAGATTAATGTCTTTATTTGGCGATGTAATCTGGGAAGAACATGTGTTGACTGATAATGCACAAGACCGAGAAATTCTGTATGGTCCCGCAACTCCGAGGATAGAAATCGCCCAAAAGATTCTGGAGATGCTGCAATATGCCCAGAAAAATATCAAAGCTGCAGGAGATGGCGCCAATACGGTGAATATAAATGCCGTAAATGCCCTTATGTCACGCTTTGGACTATTTGAAGGCACCTGGGAGAAATACCAGAAGACAGCCGGAGGAAATCCGAATGTATACCTGCAAGCCAGTTACGATGCTTCTTCCGCATTAATACAAGATTTTCCGAACGTACATAATAATTATAACGAGGTATTTAATTCCGAAGACTTGTCGACTATACCTACCGTTTTCTTATTCAAAGTTTACATACCCACCAAAGGTCACGGGATTATGAGAACAATGGGTTCTTCCGAGTCTTGGTACGAAGCAAGTTCGGATTTGGTACAATCATATTTGTGTACAGACGGCAAACCTATATGGACAAGCTCTGTTTATCAGGGAAATAAAACTACAGGTGATACCACAATGGCGGTCGAATTCCGGAATCGTGACAATCGGTTGTATTATTCTATTGCTCCACCCTACCGGGTAAATACGACTTTTCCTCAAAACAAAAACATGGACTCCATCTGGTATTACAACTCTCCGGCAGATCCTCGTTTTGCCACTTCGGTTCTGGTTCCGGAAGACCAGGAATACGTTAATTTGATGAGAACGTTAAGTACGGCCAAAGCTGTTAAAACATTACCCATCATGCAATGGAACAGTGAAGTGGTACGTGAAATACCTCACTTCCGAAATGCCCGCTATAATATGGGACAAGGGTACAATGTGTCTGTTGGAGGTTATTATCCTTATAAAATATATACTCCTGACAATCAAACATCCCAGGGCACAAACGATGCTCCGATCTATCGTATGGGAGAAGTGATGGTTAATCATGCCGAAGCCGCATGGGAACTTGGAAAATTCAATCAGGCCGAAGCGGATAAATCAATAAACGTATTACGTAAACGCGCCGGCATTTCCGATATGGTTGTTGCAAACATCACCTCTGATTTCGATCCGAAACGAGATAAAGGAGGACATTCAACCGGTTCAGATCCTGTAGCCGGTCCTACGGATTACGAAGTAGATCCCGTTTTATGGGAAATCCGTCGTGAACGCCGCGTAGAACTGTATTGCGAAGGCTTCCGCTTTGATGATCTTCGCCGGTGGGGCAAAGGACATTATATAAGTAAACAGCTGTTGGGAGCTTATGTGCTCAAAAGTGACTATGAGGATTCTCGCCATATTACCTATATGAGTCGTACCCCCGAGTTAGATGGCACGAAAAATTTTGCCATGAGCATACTGGATCCGTCCAAAGATGGAGGACGTATTACCGTCTTTGCAACGCCCAATCCCGGCTGGCTAAATAAATACTATCTGTATCCGATCCCGCTGGATGACTTATCCTTGAATCCGAATTTAAAACAAAACCCGGGCTATAAGACCGGAAACTAATAAAATTGGACAATAATACATTATATTTAGTGTGAGTCCGATATGCAAAGAATTGCGTCGGACTCACACTAAATAATTATCTTGTTTCACTTAATTTGTCAAAGTAGAAATATACACATACAAAAAACAAATGAAAAAAATCCTGCTATTCGCTTTAATCATGACCTTTAGCAACTCCATATCTGCGGAAAAATATCCAACTGTAATTGACAGTCTGGTCTCTCGCTTAATGCCTGTATATCAGAGCCAGATAAGACTGGTTCTCAATAAAAGAACAAAACAAACTTATTTCAAGCTATCCACATCAGGAGATAAAATACACATTGAAGGTAATTCTCCGGTCAGTCTCGCTTCCGGAATCAATTATTATCTTAAAAATACAGCTAAAACATCTGTCAGTTGGACCAATTTCAAACCACAATTACCCCAAAAATTGCCTTTACCTGAGAAAGCCATCCGGAAAAACAGCCCTTATGAAGTTGTAACTTATTTGAATTACTGTACATTTGGCTATACGACTACTTATTGGGATTGGGAACGTTGGGAAAAAGAAATCGACCTGATGGCGTTAAACGGTGTAACGCATCCGTTGGCTATGGTAGGAGTAGAAGCTGTTTGGCGTCAATTCCTGTTGCGGATAGGCTATACGGATAAAGAAATTAAGGAGTTTCTTCCCGGCCCAGCTTACATGCCCTGGCTATTAATGGGAAACATGGAAAATTTAGGAGGACCAATGTCTGATGAATGGTTCGAACGTCAGATAAAACTGCAAAAGAAAATCGTAGAACGGATGAGGGAATATGGAATGACTCCTATTTTTCAAGCTTTTTTCGGAATGGTTCCCACATCATTCAAAACCAAATTTCCTGAAACCCAAATTGTCCCACAAGGAGAATGGAACGATTTTATTCGTCCTGAAATATTATCGCCTTTGGATCCGGAATTTCCAAAATTAGCAGCAATTTGGTATGAAGAATATGAAAAACTTTTTGGTAAAACAACCCATTATGCCGGAGATTTATTTCATGAAGGCGGATTGACCGGAGGTTTAAATGTAAGCGAATGCGCCCGTGCTGTGGAAAAATATCTGACTAACTATAATCCTAAAGCCGTCTGGGTTGTACAAAGCTGGGGACAAAATCCGACTCCCGAACTCATGAATGGCTTATCACCCGAGCATTCGGTAATCATCGAGCTTTGCGCCGAATTCTGGCACCGCTGGAAAGACAACGGAGGATACCAAAACTTACCCTGGGTATGGTCTAACATCTCCAACTGGGGAGGAAATATCGGTCTACACGGACGATTAGATGCTATAGCAACACAACCCATTGCAGCGCAACACGATCCCCAAGCCGGCAAATCCCTAAAAGGAATCGGCTTTACTCCCGAAGGGATAGAAACCAATCCGGTTGTAATGGATTTATGGAGCGATATGGTTTGGAACGAACAATTTCCCGACATGAACGCATGGATTAAAAACTACCCTCAATACCGGTATGGAAGTACATTAACTTCCCTACAAACTGCTTGGGAAGGTTTCTACAAAACAGCCTATGGGACTTACGACACACACCGGAGACCTTCCGAACCTGTTTTCTGCGCAAAACCGTCATTAAAAGTCAAAACCGTATCGTCCTGGTCACAAAGCAAAATATTTTATAACCCGGATGAATTTGCTGCTGCCTGCAAAATATTCCTGCAAGATGCAAACCAGCTGAAAGACAATACGAATTATCGTTATGATGCCGTAGATATGGTACGGCAATATATTTCAGACCTTGGGCGGGAAACCTATAAAGATCTCGTAGATGCGTGGAATAAGCGAGACCGTGCGACCTTCGACACCGAATGCAGACGTTATTTGCAATTGATTGCCGATCAGGATGAATTACTACTCAGTCATCCTTCATTTTGCCTGCAGCAGTGGCTTGATGACGCTTGCAATGCCTCGGACAAATCGGGGATACAAGATCAGTATGAATATTACAACCGGTTGATTATTACTTCCTGGAATTTAAAGGAAAGTTCCCTCGATGATTATGCTCATCGCGAATGGGGCGGTTTGCTCGGAACTTATTACTACAAACGTTGGGAATTGTATTTCAACTACCTGAATCAGGCTTGGGATAATCCGGATATTCCACGGCCTAAGCTGTTTGCTATCACTGAAACATGGCTGTATCAGGATATTTCGAAGGAAATAATGCCCTCGGGAAAAGATCCGGTAGAAACTGCAGTCAAAATGTTTAACAAATACAATGGCAACAAGAATTGAGAAACAAACTATCTTTGTTGGAAATAAGATTTCTGTTGGGAAAATCCCCTACAGTACTATCGCGAAGCGGAAGCAATTCCATCTTACTTTAATTTTAAATATATATTTTTGCACGTATGAAAAACTTAGTATCAGGAAAGACTTTGACTTTAACACTTTGCAGTACAGGGCTTCTATTTTCCGGATTGCATACGGCTGAGGCAAAAAAAGCAAAAGACAAAAATACCAAACCCAATGTTATTTATTTGTATTTCGACGACTTGGGTTATGGAGAATTAGGCTGTTACGGACAAACAAAAATAAAAACACCTAATATCGATAAGCTGGCAGACGAAGGGATACGATTTACACAGCATTATACCACATTTCCGGTGAGCGCTCCGGCACGTTGCGGACTGATGACCGGGAAACATTCCGGACACAGTTTTATTCGCGGGAATTATGAAATGGGGGGATTTGCTGACAATGAGGAAGGTGGGCAAATGGCTCTTCCCGAAGGGTGCATGACGATTGCCGACCTGATGAAACAAGCCGGATACACTACCGGAGGTATCGGCAAATGGGGAATGGGTATGCCCAACACATCGGGAAATCCGAACTGGCATGGTTTCGATTATTTCTACGGATACATGGATCAGAAGCAATCGCATAACTTCTACCCTACCCACCTTTGGGAAAACGGACAGCGGGTTCCATTGAACAACGAGTTCTTTTTCGTTCACGGGAATAAACTTCCGGCGGACGCTCCCAAAGAAGCTTTCGACGCTTTTGTCGGAAAAGATTACTCCATTGACCGGATGGCAGAAAAAACACTGGAATTTATCCGGGAAAACAAGGACAAGCCATTTTTCCTGTATTTGCCTTATACCACTCCTCACGTATCTTTGCAATGTATAGAAGAGGCGGTCAAGGAATATATTGGACAATTCGATGAAAAACCGTACTTAGGAGATCAAGGCTATGCTCCGTGTATGTACCCCTACTCCACATACGCTGCCATGATCACCTACACAGACAAACAGGTAGGACGAATTATGGCTCTTTTGAAAGAACTCGGCTTAGACGAAAATACTATTTTCATGGTGAGTAGCGACAATGGTGTTACATTCGACACCGGCGGAATTAATGGCGAATATTTCAACTCCACCGCCGGTCTGCGCGGGCGCAAACAAGATTTATACGAAGGAGGAATCAGTATTCCGTTTATCGCCCGTTGG
Organism: Tannerella sp.; assembly: GCA_031551825.1. Classification (GTDB taxonomy): domain Bacteria; phylum Bacteroidota; class Bacteroidia; order Bacteroidales; family Tannerellaceae; genus Tannerella. The sequence goes on from JAVBNB010000064.1 coordinate 34,729, forward strand.
CCTGGAAAAATCCCAGCGGGAAAAGAATCCGGATTGATTTCTGTTCAATACGATTTGTTTGCTACACTGACTGAGTTAACCGGACAAAAGCCGGCATGGAAAACCGATGGTATTTCTTTTCTGCCGACCCTTTTAGGAGAACCCGAAAAGCAACAAAAACACGATTATTTATACTTTGAATTCCCGGAAAAATCAGGACAGGTAGCCGTTATCAAAGGGCAAATGAAAGGAGTAAAAAGCAATATGAAAGAAGGTCCGGGAACATGGGAAATATTCGACCTTTCCGTCGATCGTAATGAAACAATGGATTTGTCGGCCAAGCATCCGGAATTAATTACCGAATTCGAAGATATTATTAAAAAAGAACACTGGCAGGCCGAAATAAGGGAATGGGAGTTTATCGATCCGAAATTCAAATAATGCTACAGAATATATAAAAACTACCTCAAGCTAAGTCGGATAGAAAACATATCTGATACTCCGTTCCCTTCTGAATAAAAAACGGCTTTATCTTTTAATGCTATCAATTCTATTTTTCCATGAAATGGCAATAGTAATGAAGATATCCTTACATTCAAAAATTGATCACCACATTTTTATTTCCGAGTTGCTTAACATAAGCCGTAATCCATAATCCGTTGTAGTAAGAATCTTTTCCTTTTGGAAAAGCCGGACATTTCATATTACGTCTTTCGTAAAATGCATTACTCATAATGTAATACAGTTCTCCGTTTTCATCAGATAACATAAATTGCCAATCGCCGATGTTTGAATAATTTGTTTTTGTGATTTTAAGACGCATGTTATTTTGTTTTATGGATTATGTTCAATATTATTCCCAATCATTTGTTTTCAGGAAATTAAAGCCAATATCTAAGGTTATAACTTCACCTTCTTTATCTGTATATTTGAAGTACCGTCCATCGGTTTCTATCAGTCTTCTTTTATCCCGAAAATCAAAAGTCCTCCGTCCATCAGCCCCTATCTGCATTCTACCATCCCGATAATCAAAAATCGTCCTTTTCGGATCAAAATCTATCGTATGAATTTTTTCCGCATCACAAAGCAATGCTCCTATATAAAATCGTTCTGTCCACGATAACAGGAATGTTTTATTCCCATCATTTAATTCTAAATTCATGAAATCATCAAAATCTAAGATAAAAGCCGGATAATCATCCTTATGATAAGCTTTTAGTTCTATTTGTTCATGAAAAAATACGAATGACAGATAAGCCCAGTAAAATTCCATGGGAAATGCTGGCCTTATCATAAATGGGTCATTGATGGTTTTTATTTTTTTATCTTTCGTTACAAATGATATGCTTGGTGTTCCCCACGAAGGTTGTCGATGCCTTTCAGGCATAACGGATTGTGAACCGGTTAATATGGTCTCAATATCAGCTACTTTGAATAAGGTTTCGATTCGTTTAAAGTCTTCTTTTGAAATTTTTGCTATAAAGAACTGTCCTGTTTCATAATAGCCGTAGCTGAAAAATAATCCGTCATGCCGGATTAGGAACAGTTTATTATCGGTATAGCACGAACCGGGCTTGTAATAGACAATTTGCTCAAAAAGGGGTGTTTCATCAACTTCCTCATATACTTTACGAACATATCGTTCTTCTATATCAAGCCCCCAGTCTTCATTCCAATATGATAGCTTCAAGGTGTCTTTGCCTTCAAAATCAAGATGGTACTGCATCCATTTCCCTCTTGACAAATCAAAGATGTTCAATGTTTCATTATCTATATGATATGTTGTTTTGTTTCCATAAGACCGGTTAATATTAAATAGATAATCAATATAGAGTGAAAAATCGTTGCTATATTCCCGTGAATCACAAAACCAGGCACTATCTATAGGGTCGAAAATATTTTGCCAGTTGAAAGTCAATCCCTTACGATAAAAATAATTATAAAACCCGGCCTTATTTTCACACAGTCCATCCGCGGAAAATTTGTACCCAATAATATTTTCAATATCTCCAACATTTTCTATCACTGGGTACCAGTCGCCTATGAGCAACTTTTGATTCTCTTTTGTCCGATTTTGTTGACAGGAACAAAACAAAACAAAACAAATACATATAACAACTATTGATTTCATCTTCGATTCTTAGGGAATATTTTTAAACTATCAAGTTTTTCACCTTTTTGCTTCATTTTTGTCGTGTCACGTACAATTGGAATCAAGGTATTTCTAAGAAAAAGACTATCAGCTCTCCCTTGTTGAGGATAGCGTGGATAAAGAGTGTCCTTTTTTAAAATACCATGAATTTCACGATCAGAGTATTTTTTTTCATCTTCCTGGCTATTATTATAGTACCTATAAAAATTATCTATAACAGACTTCTTATGCTCTCCTGTTGTATAATCCCATGTTTCATGCCCCATCTGATATGCATAAACTAAATAATGAGTGGCATAGTCATCATTCAGATTTTTTAAGACGCCATGCCCGATTAATTCACGCGCACCTAATACATTCAACACATTCCATATTGTGGAAAATCTTTCCATTCGTTCTTTATCATTTCTGAGAAGGATTGCTGCGACTTTGTTTGTATTAAAATAGGCGACCGTAGAGTGTTTGCTAAATTCGCTTCCGTTTAATATATTATAAGTATCTCTACCTAATTGGGGCTTTATGCCAGTTGAATGCATAACGATAGAAACCTCTCCATTCCTGATTATTTTACGGTCATTATTCATCAACATTGATATAATAGTTGTGAATATACGAGAATAGGCTTCAGGAGTAAGCATATTTTCCAGATCTTGTATTTTTACATCGTCATAAATGGGTATGGGATCTTTGTGAACACCCGAATATTTAGGATTGTGATTTCTGCGTATATAAATCTGTCCCTTTCTTTTAGGATCCTTTTCTTCTTTTGTGCAAACAATGTTTCCGGATATATCGAAAACAAAGTCATATCCTTTCAGATCTTGAACGGTTATTTTAGTAAAAAATACGGAATTATGAAAAGTTGTCCCATTTGTGTATCTCAAACTATCTTGATTAGGATAGGCAGGACAACTGGTTGTTATATTTTGGTATATTGTTTCTACATGAAGCAATGCACCTTTAGGGTCATAAACATAACCATTGTATTGGCATTTCATGCCGCAATATCTCTTGAATTCTTCTAATGAAGCTAATATGATAGGCATTCCCATAATGTTTATTTTTTATCCGGCCAGAAATTATCGTGTTCTAATCCGTTGAGGCTGATTTTCTCTGCGGATATCGTTAGTGTGGTTGAACTTCCTTTGACCGCGTCAATGTCTCTTGAAAGATTAATTCAATAGGTGTTTTCAAAAATAACACGTAGAACAGTCATCCCTAAGTCTGTCTGAAATAAAACTGTTCCTCCTTTTGTTAAAGTAGAAGTCTTCGCCCATTGGTACAGGTTATCGTCGGCAATATGTGACAAGGTTATATTAATTTGTCCACCTCTTATTTCGTGTTGCGGTTGTCCTTTGTGATCCGTAGGTTGAGCGAGTCCTATTTTGAAATGTTCCACATCATAGTTCTTGCCGTCTAAGACGAACTTGGCGTTTATGTGCGCTCATGGCAGTAGATTAAGCAGATCTTGTCTGTTTTTTTTATATTAGACCATCCATTCGCTGGCA
>JAVBNB010000032.1:0-133975 GCA_031551825.1 Tannerella sp.
GTTGTATGTAATACTTTTTTTACCCGAAGATTTATTAGGAAAAACAAACCAAATTTCATTGGCAGTCTCAAAGTTGTCAGTCAACCACTTTCGCCAATCTTCTCGATTTTCAAAATACTTTATTTTATTTTCTGTTGTCATAATAGGTTATTCTTTGAAGCTATGTTCAGGTTTGAAGCTAATGCAAATATATAATTTTATTTGTTAATGTATAGACTATATTTCTAAATAGTGAAAACTTGTCTGATGAGATACGAAATGTAAAAAAACGATAAGATCTTGTAACCTTTTTTTTGCAGACTCGTCTTACTTGTAGAAATTGATAAAGCGCGCAAAAACCAATTTCCTGTGAGAAGAATATTGTTTTTATTGTAGTGATACGAAAAGATTCGTATGCTGGATAAGGGCGAAGATGTTTGAATTTTAAAGATTTACGAGATGAAACTGAAAATTGCAGGAATTATACTATTATGTTGTGTTGCTATACAAGGCGTTTTTTCTGAAGTAATAGATATTAAAGGACGCGTGTTGCACACAGAAAATCGGGAAGCGATAGAATTAGCGAATGTTGTTTTGCAAACCCTTGATTCGACCTTTGTTTCAGGTACGGTTACCGATCAGACCGGAGAGTTTGTACTGAATAAAGTGGAAACCGGAAATTACCGCTTGGTTATCTCAAGTATAGGATATAAAACTCAGTATGTAGATGTTAATGGATATACGAAGAATCTTCAGTTAGGAGAAATTTTGGTAGAGGATGATATGGTGATGCTTGACGGCGTTACGGTAACAGCTTCTGCAATGACCAGTCATTCTGACAAAAAAATAGTATTTCCTTCGGAAAATCAACTGAAAGCATCTACTAATGGAGTTGACTTGTTGCAGCAATTGATGTTGCCGAAAATACAGGTAAATCCATTGTTTGGTGAAGTGAAACTTCCCGGTGGGGGAGAGATTCAGTATCGTATAAACGGAGTTAAAGTGGAAATACAGGAAATTACGGCATTGAAACCTTCGGATGTCATACGTATTGAGTATCACGATAATCCGGGCCTTCGTTACGGAAATGCGGAAGTTGTTCTTGACTATATTGTGTACCGTCCCGAAACAGGCGGAAGCTTTGGTCTGAACCTGAATGATGCTGTAGCGTCAGAGTGGGGCAACAATTTTGTCAATGGAAAGATTAATCATAAGAAATCCGAATTCTCTGTAAATTACGGGATAAGCCATCGTAATTTTTATGAAGTGTGGCGTGATAATGAAGAAGAATTTACTTTCTCTGATGGCTCCACTTTGCACCGAAAAGAAATTGGGGAGCCCGGACACATGGAAATGCGTTGGCAGCATCTGAATGGAACTTACAGTTATCAGGACGAAAAGAGAATATTTAGCGCGACGGCCAGGTATTATAAAAATTACACTCCTCACATGGATTATAAAGGGACATTGTATAATGTGGCTAATGTGTCGGATGCCGTTTACATGTTGGATAAATCGTCGTATAAAACAAATCGTCCGGCATTAGATCTTTATTATCAGCAGAATATAAAAAATGATCAGACTTTGGTTTTCAATCTTGTCGGTACTTATAACTCTACGGATGATGCTCGTTTTTATCAGGAAAGCCGGAATGGTGATATTCTTACGAATGTGAATAATATGGTGGCCGGGAAAAAATATTCACTGATAGGCGAGGGTATTTATGAGAAAAAAATCGGGACGAACCGTATTAGCGGGGGATTGAAACATACCCAATCATTTTCGGATAATGAGTACCGGAACGGTCATCATTATACAACGGAAATGAATCAGTCGGAGACATTCCTGTATGGAGAATTTAAAGGGAAAGTGAAGAAGCTGGATTATACATTGGGGGTCGGTGTGACGCGTTCGTACTTTGGTCAAGAAGGAGATGAGGGGTATGAATACTATACGTTTAATCCTCGTATGGTTTTGCATTATGCGCTCCCTGGAAATTCGTTTATCCGTTTGCGTGGCGAGATCAGTAATGCCTCTCCTTCGTTATCGAATCTCAGCGCTATTGAACAGATCGTTGATTCGCTTCAGGTACAGCGTGGTAATCCGGATTTAAAACCCTATCTGCGTTATCGTACGGAGCTGACTTACGAATGGCAGAAAAGTATATTTTACGCGAATCTATTAACTACTTACGAGTATTACCCCAAAGCGATCATGGATGAGAAATATTTAGACGGTGATAAAATCGTACAGACATGGGATAACCAGAAAAACTGGCAACGAATGGCAACCCGCATGACGTTGCGTGTCGGTCCGGTAAAAGATATTGTAACATTGTCTGCTACAGGAGGTGTCAACCATTATATCAGTAACGGAAATACATATAGGCATGAGTATACCAACTGGTTTACGGATATTCAGTTGAACGCGGTATATAAAAATTTTAATGCGGGCTTCGGGTTGAATACAAGTTGGAACTGGTTTTATGGCGAAACAATGAGCGGAGGCGAAAACCTTCATTATCTGATGGCCGGTTATAAATATAAGAATTTGTCTTTGATGGCCGGAATGTTTAACCCATTTGTCAACAATTATAAGGTAGATTCCGAAAACTGGTCGCAGTATGCTTCCTATAAAAAGAGTAACTACCTCAAAGAAAGTTCCCGTATGTTTACTCTGCGTCTGACATATAATTTTTCATTCGGCCGTTCTTTTAAATCAGGACAGAAACGTCTGAATAATGCGGATGACGATTCGGGTGTTATGAGTACGGGAAAATAAGTAATTTGCGCCTTTGATTAGATAAAAAATTGCTGAAATAAAAATAAGTTATTATATTTGAGCGTTTAATTTTATAAATAAAGAAATATGAAAAAGTACGAATGTATAGCATGCGGATATATTTATGATCCGGCGGAAGGAGATCCTGATGGAGGTATAAAACCGGGGACAGCATTTGAAGATATTCCGGAAGATTGGGTATGTCCTCTTTGCGGAGTTGGTAAAGACAGCTTTGAGCCGGTAGAATAACGGCAAATAAAAGTTAAAAATGTCAGGAGTAGGATTGACTGTTTCTTTATAGTAGCAACAGACATCCTGCTCCTGATATTTTTTTAAGGAAGCAGCCTTTTTCGGGTTGTTATATTGAGGCAGATCTTCCATTTCAAAAAAAATGTGAATTTAGCCCGAATTAAATTCATTTGTTTATTTAGTTGTGCAGCATATTTATGCGGTATTACATGAGTGAAAAAAAAGTTATAGCTAAACGATATAGTATTCATTAAAATAAATATTACCTTTGTTTGCTTTTTTTAAACTATATGCAATGATGGTAGATATTTATTCTTTTGTCAAAAGGAGTTTTTTTCTATTCTTATTCACTGTAATGGCCAGCTACACAATGGCTGCACCAACGATTTCGTTAACCGTAACACCCGGTTCTTGCCCGGCCAGCGGATCTATTGTTGTCAATGCGACAGGAACTTCGGGAACTGTTTTCTATGCAATCAGAAAAACATCAGACGCTTCGTTTTCGCCTCAACAGGCAAGTAACAGTTTTTCCAATCTGGAAACAGGAAATTATATCATTGCCGTATATGATGACACCGGAACAACGCAGTCAAACACGACATCATTAACAAACGCGGCCTACACCAGTATTTCTATATCAAAGAATGTAAGTGGAAACACTGTCGTAACAGGCTGTAACGATGATGGAAGTATTGAAATCGGTATTGCGGGAGGAAGAGGCCCCTTTACATACAAACTGAAAGACGGCCCTACAACTAAACCCGATTTGGTAATCGCAGCTCAATCTCCGACAGCAAAATTTACCCAGTTATCCACTGGGATATACAGTATCGATATAACAGATGCCTGCGGAAACACTTACACCGTGCCTGATATTTCAGTTACCTCCTTATATAACATCAGCAGCTATAAACTCGGCTCTTTTGATCTGCAAGCTGCCATATTGGCAACGACTACCGGGTGTGATCTTAAAATTACATTTCCATCGAACAACGCAAGACTTGTTGCAGATGATGGCACTGTATTGTTTTGGAGAACCCCCACTCCAAGTAAATTCATTCCTTCGGGCTATCCTTTATTGATGAAAATAGAATATCCCGCAGGATCCGGTCAGTATTTATCCGACTGGCATACGATTGCTCCTTCGGTTGCAGATGTCATACCGACCTATTCTCCAACCAGTTCTGATCCTAAAAGCAACAAATTTAGAATATTGGTGAAGCATCCCTGTAATGCCAGCGATACCGTTTTTTCGCAGGAATATACTTTTGCAGACCCATTTGTATCAAGAAACGGAGCCTGTTCTCCTATCATCGACCGTAATATTCCGGACTTTAACTGTGGCAGTGTGACCATCGTATTAACAAACAAAACATCTCCAAGTAACACTCGTTCCTACACCTGGAACGACAACAACTCATCTTACCTTCCTGATGTATCCGGTTTACCGGCCGGTAAGTATTCCGTTAGTATAACCACATCCGGTGGTTTCACTTTTCTGAGTAATGATGTGGATGTCGGATCATTGCCAGCTATCAATACCGCTTTCATCTATAACTACGTTTCAACTTTAGGTTGTGACTTTACGACAGGTGGTTTCAGGGTTTATGGAATTGCAGTTAACGACACAACAACTAAAACGTATTCCATCGCTTCAGGACCGGTTACACGCACTCCAATATCAGGCGCCAGCAATATGAATTTATGGACAGATCTGCCCGAAGGAACTTATGTGCTGAAAATACAATATGGAGATTGTGGTTCCACAACGAGAACACTGAATCTCAAAATGCCTTATAATGGTTTTGGATCTGACGAACTTTCGTATATTCCCGGACCTGCATGTGGTCAATATCATATTACAGGCAAGGCCTGGTATCTTGCACCGGATAATACACCTTCCAACACAGGAACTTATGCTGCAAATGTTTTTAAAAGCGACGGAACTTTCCTTTCTTATAGCACCGGAACGAGTAACGGGCTATTTACCTCTGTCGCATTATCTCCCGGAACCTATCGGATTTCATTTCAAAGCTCTTCACATTCACAAAATATTTGCTATTACACTCAGGCTGACAAATACATCACAATCCCCCCCTATATTCCAATAGGAATTGACATTTCCAAGTCGGGGGGAGTGGTCTGCAGTGACGGAAAGGGAATTCTTCATATCGATACAATCGGAGGAAGTGGCAAGGGAATCAGTTACCGGATCAAACCCAAAGGAACTCCGGATTCCGGTTATACTAATTATCAGCCGAGCCCTGATTTTTCAAATACTACTGCCGGAAACTACACTGCACAAGTCATGGATAGTTGCGGATATACCTACACACAAGATGTGACGATGGTGGCAGCTGCAGTCGCTGCTACAATTGAAGTGACAGGAGCAGATACAATCGGAGAGGTTGCTTACGTATGTCCGGGAAACAACGTCATCGTAAAATTGAAGGTAACAGGAGAAGAACCGACAAGCATCAAATGGGAAAAACCGGACGGATCTGAGGTTTACACAAAAGAAGATACCATTTACAATTTTTCATCCATCGATGAAGGGAAATATGCAGTAATATATACTTCAAACGGATGTGTATGGGAAGATTCGATCGTAATTAAATTGAATTCCAAACCGGAATTTGCTTATGCAGATCCATCATTGATAAGTCCCTCCGTAACAGGAGATTCAATCAGCATTATTGTTGGCATTGTGAATCAGGGAGATGCAGCAACCGGTTCACCGGTGTATGTTTCTATTTATAAAGAAACTCTTTCAGCGGCAAACTACATTATGACCGATAGCGCCAACATACAAATCAATCCGGGTGGTATGGGGTATGTAACTGTAAAAATAGCGGATATAACACCCTATTTGCCGATGGTAAATATGATTGTTCGCGTGAATGACAGAAACGGTGTATTTCCTTATCAGCCCGAATGCGATGAAACAAATAATGTCATAACCATTCTCAATCCGGCCATCAACCTGATGATGAAAAAGGATGCTACACTCGAAGGTATACCTCACAATGGAACGTATCAAAATCCGGTGGCAGCCCTCTTTAATGAAACCATCGAATATACTATCACTGCAGTCAATGCGAATACCGGCATCGGAAAGGTTATCATAAGGGATACGCTACCTCCCTACTTAGATTTCGTCTCATCCAATCCGGTTGTCGTGCCCACCGTGGCGGGAAGCGCTCCACAACGGAGTGCGTTGGAATGGGCGATTGCGGGTGTAGCTTCCATGGCGACAACGACTGTTACAGTCAAAGCGACTCCACAGGAGGGTTCTAGCTTTTCACAGCCTATGTTTATCAACCGGGCGTGGGTGACAGTGAGTGATACGATCAACGTACCAACGAATGCGACTTACCACCAGGGGGCAAGCGTCGGGATGGCCACTTTCTCTGCCGGATTCGGAGGAAATATATACAACGCAGCGGAACAGGCGCTGGATTATAAGACAACACCCAGAGCGGGCATTGTAATTGTTTCTGACGAAGGATACCGTTTCGCGGGATGGAGTCATGAGGAGTATGTGTCATTGCGAGGCAAAACGATTCCGGCGGAAGAAGGAATCATGTATTATGATACGCTTACGGTTTATGGTGATATAGAACTGAAGGCTAACTTCGAATTGGAAAAATACCCGATTGAATACCATCTGAACGGTAGTATCAACACAGGAAATAATCCTCCGACATATACGATCAAGTCCGGCTCCATCACACTGGAAGCACCCGAAAAAGCGGAGGATGTGTTTATCGGATGGACCGGTTCCAATGGGGAAGCGCTACAGCAAACGGTAATAATTCCGACCGGTTCTACCGGAGAACTCGAATTCTACGCCAATTTCCTACGGAGCGGAAGGGAAGATAAATCCCAACAGCGTAATCTGGAAGAAGACAAGGTCTGGGCGGCAAAAGACGAACTGTATATCCGGACATCGAAACCGGGAAGTGTTGTAAGGATTTATTTTACAGAAGGAATACTGCAGAAAGAGCAGACCATCCTGCAGACAGGAGAAATAAAAATAAAATTACTGAGAGGAATCTACATTGTTACCCTTAACAACAGTATAGGACAAAAAATAATAATTGAATAAAGTTGTCAAATCTAAGAAACAACGATTTACAGTGAACAGAAAAAAGAAACCAAAAAAGGAACACTTAAATCGACTAACATTCCATGCAGGATTGCAATGAAAACCAGGTCTTTTCCGGAGTATTTCGTAATGATTGGGAGCGTAGTGTCCATCGTGGTAGCCCCTCCGGCACAGATAGGAGCGAGGCGGCCGAAAAATCTTACAAACAGGGGTGCGCCCAATAACGCCATTATTTCACGAATGATGTTTGTAATCAATGCGATTGTGCCTAATTCCGTGGCAAGTTGTACTCCTAACGAAGCGGTTTTCAGTTCTGTAATCAGGATGGAGGATAGCGAATAATATGCAAATCCGCTACCGATGGCTAAACAATCGAACAGACTCCATTCGGATATAAAAAATGCCGCCAGAGCGGAAAATGATAATGTGCCGATGATTGTAGCAAGCGGAACAAGCAGGTATTTGGGACGCAGGCCTTTCAGTATTTGTAATATACTTTTGTCACTTCCGATACTAAGTCCGACCTGGAACATGAGCAAATAGAGTACATAGCGGCTGATGTCGCTGTCTATCGCGATATGTTGGGTATTTAGATACCAGCCAAACAAGCATCCGGTAATAAAAAAAGCGACAACAATCAAACTTCCTTTCATCTATTTAACTCCTTTTTGAAAAATAATTTATAAACGATCCATGCAGCCAACACACTGCCAAACGTCCCGGCAGACGCGAGTAGCAAAGCCTGACTTCCGAGTGATGGCAGGTTGTTGATGATATCGCTGTTGCCTCCCACTGAAATACCGAGAAAGAACAATAAAAGATAGATGGTATAACTGATTGGTTTTCCTAATTTCTGAAGTGCCGTTTTTTTTCGGAAAAAATATCCTAAAGCGATACCGCAAAACATGATTCCTATGACTATAAACATATTATTGGTTTTTGTTTGTATTTGATATTTTGTTTATTGCCCCAAAGTTATTTGTTCTTTTTAATTTTATCTCAAACAGGGTATCATTTTTTATTTTCCATATTCCCGGTATAGCATTAATAAATGTGCCGCACTCCAACTGAAATGAGGCGCTTTCAATGTTTTTCCATTGTGGGTATCGTAGTTTTCATGAATAGGTTTACCTGCTGTCAATCCTTCTAACCGTGAGAATACCTGTTCTGTGAATTTGTCAGCTTCGGAGCGGTATCCGTATTTGCGTATTCCGGAAATGCCGAAATAAACCTGGTCTAACCATATCGGCCCTCTCCAGTAACCTGCGGGCATGAATTTAGGGTTGTCGGCCGCTATTGTCGGGAAGGGTATGTAAGTGGCGAATTTATTGGTGTCGGTAAATAATTTAACACAGCATGCGGCCTGTTCTGTTGTCGCGATTTGTGTCCATAAAGGGATACATGCTTCTGTTCCTTCCTCTGTTACAAAAGTACCGTCTAAACGTTTATCAAAGAAAAATCCCGGCTCCGGCATGAAGAAATAATCCTTTATACGCTCGGAGTGATCCGGCTCATTAAAGATTTGACCTGTAACGGCAGCTAATTTTTTCAGTAACTTATGTTCAAATGCCAGAAAGTAATTCAGATCGACAGACTCTTGGTCAAAACTCCATGCATTGTCACCATTTTTGACCATTTTGCTGTTATCGAAACGGATAGCATTGTCCATACCACTTTCCCACGCCGCCGCTTCAAGCGTTCCGTCACATGAGCCGAATTCGCAGATTCCATTTTTGTTATGGTCTCTATCTCTGTACCACCACTGATAGTAAGAGAGTAATTGGGGGTATATCTCTTTAACGAAAAGAGTATCGTTTGTTGTTTCGAAAATTTCGTTTACAGCCCAGGATGCCAATGGTGGTTTGCTGTCTCTGGCGTTGTTTTCGGATGCATCGCTGTATATGCAGTCGATAATCATTCCATCAGGCATTTGATAGTCAAACATGGTACGCACTTGGTTTTTTGCCAGATCAGGCGCGAAATGAGCTAATGCGACCGCATGTTTCCATGAATCCCATCCCCAGAATCCCATGAAATAACCAACTCCGTGACTGGGAACTACTCCTTCGTGAAAAAGATTACCACGTGCTGTTTTCCAGTTGGAAATAAGTGTAACGGCTGCTTTTACGGCAATGCGATTAAACTCTTCCGGCATATCATCGCGGATCACATTCGATAAATATTTCTCCCATCGTTCGGAGGTTCGTTGTTGGTATGATTCGGCTTCGGCTAATATGGATGTGGCTTTTTGAACAACTGACCGTCGTGAAGCAGGATCCGTAAAGAAGGATATGACGATGTCAGCATTACCGGGTGTTGTCGATAATGTTTCGTATCCGTTTTCGTTTGCTAAAAGTCCTGCTTCCGGAGAAAACGTGATAGCGACTCCTTCGCCTTCAGGCGAGGTAATGAGGAATGTGTTTTTTTCAGTTCCGCAGAAATGATCGTCAGCCAATGCTTTTCCCCATAAGCGGAAGAGGGATTTGTGAGCGCTTTTGACGGATAGTAAAACGGTAGTAGCATTGATAAATATAAGCTCCTGCTCAATCGTCCCGTTTTCGGATGTTGCTTTTATGTACAGTTTTCCGGGATAATAGATCGTCGTATCCGGCTTGTAAACAGTTGTTTTGTTTTCTTCTTCAAAGCAAACATTTACGAGGCTTTCCGAAATCCATTTCCGCTGGTTCATATCTAAATGAAATGGTCCGCAAAATCCATTGATCCACCTTTCCTTCTCCGGAGGCGTAAATCCGTACCAGGAACCGCCGTCGGTAAACCATCCATAACAACGGGCTTTATTTCCGGGAGTATAGTTTATATCAAGAATATTTCCGAACTCATTCGCGATGCTGTGTCGCGCTTGCTTTTGTTCTGTACAGGAAAAACATCCTGTGAGAATGATTAAAAAAGAAAGAATGTATTTCATAATCTTGTATGATCTTATATTATCTGAACAATTTTGTTTTTTCCGGTAATTTGTCATTTCTATCGACCGGTATGATATAGAAACCATAGTTTTGTTTTACAGGCGTTATGGTATATTCCGGATGTGTTTTGGCGCCCCATGTGGTGTCACCGCCGACTCCCATTTGCTGATGATCAATATTCAGCCATACCATCGGTTTCTTTTCAATACTGCCTCCGTGAATATTTTTCACCATTGAAGGGATGTACATGATATCTTTCATCGGGAAATTCCACGCGCTCACACTCAGCGGTTTATTGATTGCCTTTATGAGTAATCCCTCTCCGTCTTTATTTTGTAAAGCAACCCAGCGGACATCGGTTTTATTTCCGGTTTCCTGTGCGCGTACATAGGGATGATATTGTTCCCATACAGTAGATTGGTATAAATCGATGTTTGCGCTGCTTTTCCGGTCCCAATAGTTTTCATGAGGCCCGCGTCCTAACCAGGTCATATTTTCATATTCTTCCTTCAGTATTGTTCGCATGCCGAAACGTGGCATCTCGGGCAACGATTTATTGCCTGGTTCAAAAGTGAATTCGGTTTTTATTACTCCGTCTGTATAGATCGTATATTCTATATGGCAGATGGATTCCTGTTCCGGCATGGAGTAAGTGACCGAAACAAAGCCGTTCTGCTTATTGTCTGATAATTTGTATATAAATTTCTGTACTGTAAGGTTTTCACCGGCATCCTGCCATATTTTACAGCGCTCTCCGGTTCTGTTGGCCACGTCGTTGTCCGTCATCGGACGCCAGAAATTAGGACGAAAACCTTCGAGCAGGTATTCTTTATTATTTATTTGATAGCCGCTCAATTCTCCGTTTGCTTTGGAAAATGAAATGATTGCAACCGAAGAATTAAATGTAATGCTTTCCTTATTTTCGGAAAGGGTCCATGTCCCGGTCGTTTTATGTATGTCTGCGTGCGTTGTTTCAATCGGCAATTTCCATTGTGCTGTCGCGACTACGTGCCCTTTCGGAACGAGCGGTGCAGGATGTTTTGTGATAGCTGTCAGATGAAGAAAATATTCCGTTTCCGGCTCTCCCTTGAATGGAGAGAGGGATATTTTTACGTCTGTTGCTTCATGCGGTTTTACCGGAGGCACATTTAAAATTCCATCATATAATATGCGGCCATCCGCTTTTATCTCCCATGTATAATCATATATATCAGAACTGACAAAATCATGCCGGTTTGTTATTCTGACTGCATTTTCAGAGAAAGGAATATTTTCAAAATGAATGTACTGGTACACACGCTTTACTTCCCAGATGTGGGGATGCAGACTACGATCTGCAGCAACTAAACCATTGGCGCAGAAGTTTGAATCATTTGCTACCCCCACAAAGCCCATGTCTCCTCCATAAGCCCAGATGTTGCGTTCATTTTCATCCTTACGGGCAAAAGTTTGGTCAACCCAATCCCAGATGAAACCTCCCTGCAGGTTTTCATATTTATAGATTAAATCCCAGTAATCGTTTAAGTTACCGACACTGTTGCCCATGGCATGCGCGTATTCACATAGGATCATCGGGCGTTCCTGTCGTTCGTTAACCCACTGTCGTAAGGCCCAGACACGCGCATACATCGGACAGTAGATGTCTGATAATCCGCGTACACCTCCTCCTTCATACTGAACGGGGCGGCTTGGATCACGTTGTTTGGCCCATTGGTAAATTGTTTCGAAATGTTTACCGTATCCGGATTCGTTTCCTAAGCTCCATGTAATGATCGATGTGAAATTCTTATCCCGTTCAACCATGCGCTGCATCCGTTCGTTAAACGGAATATCCCAATTTTCCCAATCGGCCAGTTTGTTTGTGGTTGGATGATCGGTCATACCGTGAGATTCTATGTTTGCTTCGTCAACCAGGTAAATACCATATTCGTCACATAGTTCGTACCATTCCGAATAATTAGGGTAATGTGAGCATCTGACCGCGTTAATATTGAAGAGCTTCATCAGGCGGATATCTTCTATCATGCTTTCTCTCGTGATTGTGCGCCCTGTATGCATATTGTGTTCATGACGGTTGACTCCTTTTACCAGAATGGGGACACCATTGATCAGGAGTCTTCCGTTTCTGATTTCTACTTTACGGAAACCAAAGTGATGCGTGAAAGATTCCGTAATATTTCCATTCTTGTCTGTTGTTGAGACAACTAAAGTGTATAGATCCGGCGTCTCGGCAGTCCATTGTTTTACCTGCGGAAGTATTTTGTTAAAGGACAGCAATGTGTCGGTGTTGCTTTTGGCTTTCAGAAAGGATGAAGCAACAATTGTTTTATTCCCATCTGATAATTTGAGTTGTACCCCTGTTCCCTTAACAGCCGTTCTGTTGTCTAATGCAATATTTATTTCCAGGATTCCATCCTGATAATCATTTACCAGATCGGCTTTTATTTCGAAATCTTTGATCCGTACCTTAGGACGCGCGATTAACATTACGTCCCGTTCGATTCCGCTATATCGCCAATAATCCTGTGCTTCGAGATAAGATCCGTCACAGTAACGATACACTTCGACCGCAAGCTGATTTTCTCCGGATTTCAGGTATTTACTGATCAGGAATTCGGCTGGCAACCGGCTGTCTTCGCTGTAACCGACAAGTTCGCCGTTGATCCAACAGTAAAAAGCTGATTCCACTCCTCCGAAATGAAGGATAATGTCGTGTCCATTAAAGTTTTCCGGTACGGTAAATGTCGTTTTGTAAGATCCGACAGGATTATAATCATGCGGAACATAAGGTGGATTCGCCGGAAAGGGGTATCGTGTGTCTGTATAAATAGGTGCGTCAAAACCTTGTAGTTCCCAGCTTCCCGGAACAGTGATATCAGCCCATCCCGAAATGTTATATTCGCTTTTATAAAAAGATTCGGGTCGTGCCGCCGGATTTTGGGAAAAATGAAACTTCCACGTTCCGTTCAACGAATGGGTTCTTTTTCCTGAGATATCTTTATTTAGCGCTGCTTTTTCCGATGAATACGGAACAAAGTGGGCGTGCATCGTTTCCCTGTTTAGTTGATTTATAGCAGGGTTTTCCCATTCTTTAGATTGAGCATAAGAGACAATGGAGGAAAGAGACAGAGAAAAACCAATTATATACTTTTTCATATTTATACGAATTTGAAGATAAAAGACGGGTGGGAGGGAGGAATGGATCCTCCCTTTATCCCGGTGTCATGATTAAAATGAAAAGACTCTCTATTGGCTGAAGAATACGGACTTGCGTATTCTTTAATCAATCGCGTTGTTTGTATTGACTTCCTGTATAGGAATGGGGTAGAAATTGTTTTTTGCAGGATCGAAATTGGTACGTCCGGCGGCATGCAATACTTCTTTCGCTTTTCCCCAGCGGCGCAAATCATAAAAACGTATATTTTCCAATGGAAACTCCAGCATGCGTTCATGCTCAATCTGATTACGTACTTCCTGTTGTGATGTTCCGCTCATAGGCGGCATGTCTGCACGTTCGCGAACCTGATTAATCAATGCTATCGCTTCTGTTGCACGACCAGATTCATTCAATGCTTCCGCCTTCATCAACAATACGTTGGCATATCTCATTAGCATGATGTTTGGCGCAAAATAACTGGTTGTCAAGCCGCTGAGGTCGGCTGGCATATATTTTTTGAATGCCGGTTTGTCCGCGCCTTCGAACCAGTAATCGTATGTATTGTCGTATACACGTGCGGCCTCCTCATCGTTGAAATATTCATCTTTAAAAAAGATCGTTTCATAGAGGCGGCTGTCATAACGTCCCGTAGTCGCGATTTTTCCTTCCTTTTTATAGGCATTCATCAGTTGTTCCGTCGGAAGGATCTCATCCCAGCCCCATAATTCCGAACAGCCGATAAAACGGTGTAATTGTGTGCGATAGCGTGCGCCGTTGGATGTGTTTAGTGTCAATTGCAGTTCGAATATTCCTTCTTTTGAATTTTTGTTGCTTCCGTCAAAAAGCGAACTGAAATCTTTCACTAATTCGTATCCGGTTACATTATTGAACGCGTTAATTGCGGCGTTTAGATGGGTGTCTTTATTGTCGGTTTCTTCGTAAGCCCTTGTCAGGTGCGCCCAACCCAAAAACGCATACGCAGCCCCTTTTGTCGCACGGCCTGACGTTTCGGTAGTCCGTACGGCAGGGAGGCCGGTTGCTTTAGTAAAGTTCTCGATGATAAAATCCCATGCTTCAGCACGATTTGCCAGCGCTTTATCCAATTCATTGGTGGAGGTGATGTATTTATCACGTATAATGATTTGTTCCCAGTTAAGTAACAGTTTCATGTGATAATATCCTCTCAGGAAATAGCCTTCGTTTTGTATCATGATGCGATCTTCTTCGGAAATCATCCCGGCCGGTATATTCGGAAGATTTTCAATGACCTGGTTGCTATAGTTGATACCGTAGTAGTTGTCACGCCAGTAGGCTGTAAATTGGGAGTTTCCGTTTGTATAATTGAAGTTTGCCAACTCGATCCAGTTCGGATAATTGTAGGCGTCTGCTCCCGGCTTGATGATATCTTCGCGGTAAGCCTCTACCGGAAAATAAACCTCAGGAAACTCCCATGTGTCTGTTGATGCTTCTAATTTTGAATAAGCTGCCGCTAATCCGGCCTCGGCATCGGATTTATCTCTCCAGAATGAATCCGAAGTCAGTTCGTCGGGCGATTGTACTGTCAGAAAGTCTTCGCAACCTGTAACGGTTCCTGCTAATAACAGGGCAATGGCGGTATATTTTAAATACTTCATGATTGTTTATATTAGATTGTGAAATGATTAGAATGTAAGTTGTAAACCGAAAATAAAAGAATGTGTAAATGGGTAGATATGAGTATCAACACCTGCATTTAATACGGATGTGCGTGAAAATTCGGGGTCGATCCCTTTATAGGAAGTGATTGTAAACAGATTTTCCGCACTTGCGTAGATACGTAAACGTTCTATCTGTATCTTTTTCAAGATGGGCGCCGGAAGGGTATAGCCTATTTGGAGTTGACGCATACGAATATAATCGCCCTTTTCTAGAAAACGGTCGGATTCGCGCGCGTTTCCGTTCATATCTTGCAATACTGCGCGAGGAACATTCGTATTTGTATTTTGTGGCGTCCAGGCATTCAGTGTTGTTTTCAGAAAATTGGAACCGGAACTCATTCCTTCATAGAAATAGCGGTTCGCATTATATAATTTACCACCCCATCCACCTCCGATAAGGAAAGATATGTCAGCTCCTTTATAATTGGCTCCGAAAGACAGGTTTGCTTCTACTTTCGGGATAGCGGCTCCGCAATATTCTTTATCATCTTCGTCAATTGAGCCGTCTTTGTTCACATCGAGAAAACGGATATCTCCCGGCTTCGCATTTGGTTGTAAAAGTTCGCCCGCGCTGTTTTTGTGAGCGGCGATTTCCGCTTCATTTTGAAAGATACCATTTGCGCGGTACAGGTAAAACCCGGCGATTGATTTGCCTACCTGTGTTTGGGTTGGAAAATGTTCCGTGCCCCATTTCAACCCTTCTCCGTACAACGCCTGATTAGGATCGGATAGTTCTGTTACCTTATTGCTTGTTGTTGTGAAGTTTATTCCTACGTTGTAGTCGAAGTCTCCCGCTTTGTCGTTCCAGTTTAATTCAAACTCAATGCCGGTATTCCGGATTTTTCCGACATTCATGATCGGATCCAAAAGGCCTACGGAAGGGGCTAATTTTTTTGTGATCAACATATCTTCCGTTTGGTTGTAGTAATAATTAATAGCGCCGGAAAGTTTGCCATTCAGTAGTCCATAATCGAAGCCGATATTTTTTGTATCTGTCGTTTCCCATTGCAAGTTGCGGTTGGCAAGTCCCATCGCTATGCTTCCCGGCCACGGAGTAGAGCCGGATCCTTGTACATATCCCCCGTACAGGTTGTTATATGTAGATATTAGCGCTTGAAAGTCGTAATAACCCAGGGCTTGTTCGTTACCTAAGCGTCCCCAGCTGGCACGGAGTTTCAGATTACTGATGAAACCGTTTTTCTCAAAAAAATCTTCTTCGGATATCCTCCATCCTAAGGCGACAGATGGAAAGAATCCCCAGCGGCTGTCTTTTCCGAACTTGGAGGAGCCGTCTTCACGGAATGTAGCTTGCAGCATATATTTACCGGCGTATGAATAATTTAGACGGCCGAAGAATGAAGCCCGGCGATAATCGTAAAGAGAACCTTCGCCTGTATATGTGCCTCCTTTTCCGGCGTTGATGGTGCTGAAATTCGGATCAAGAAAGCCGGCGGCTTTTTCGCTTGTTACTAATTGTCCGTCCTTTACTTCATAAACAATCGTTTTCCCTTCGACAGCGACACTGTTCCAGTTATAGTCCTGTAATGTTATGGAACTACCAGCCATAACATTGATAGAGTGATCTCCGAATGTGTTATTAAATGTCAGAATATTGTCAATTACCTGTTCTTGCCAGTACGACGACGATTCGCTATGATAAGGATATTCCGTCGGGGATTTTACGTCCGCGACATAAGGGGGTGTGTGGTAATTATATCGTTGATGATCCCCTTGATACGAATAGGATGTACGAAAATTCAGCCATTTTGTGAAGTTTGCTGTCACCGACGCGTTTGCCGTGATATAATAGCTGTTGGTTACGGCTTTCCGATAGTGGTTGTCGGCTAATACATTTCTGTTGCTCGGCAGGCCATTACCGGAAGAAAGGCCGAATCCGTATTCTTGCGTGTCGTCATAAGGAGCCACTAAAGGCGAGATCATATAGGCTTCTTTGAGGGAATATTGCGGCTGATTACTTTTGGTCGCGCGGAAACCAAGGTTCGCGTCTACATCGAAGATGTTTTTACTGATGGACAGTTTCATACGGGCATTGTCCTGTTTGAATTGATTTCCGAGCAAAACGCCTTTTTCGTCGGCATGATTATAAGAAATCGAATATCGTGCTTTTTCACTGCCTCCGCGCAGGCTAACCATATAATTCTGAGATAATCCGGAGCGGAAAACTTCCTCTTGCCAGTTTGTGTCGATATTGCCGGGATTTGTTATGTATCCGGGTAGCGCTACCGCATTTTTTGGAAATTGTTCGTTATAGTTCTCGTACATTTGTTTGTGTACCTGTACGTAACCTTTGGCATCAAGCATTTCAAGCTTTTTAGCAACGTGAGTGGAATTTATATAAGCGTTGAAATCTACTTTCAGCTCATCTTTTTTGCCGTTTTTGGTAGTGATTAAAATAACACCGTTTGCTGCGGTTGAACCATAAATGGCGGCTGCGGCACCGTCTTTCAAGACTTCCATGGAAGCAATGTCTTGCGGGTTCACACTGTTGACATTTCCGGGAAATCCGTCGATGATATATAGTGGTTCGTTGTCTCCAAATGATTTTACACCGCGAATTTTAACAGAAACTCCGGCCCCGGCATTTCCTCCCGACTTGAGGATGTTCACTCCGGAAACCTTACCTTGCAGTGCTTCGGCTGGATTAGTAGTGGCGCGGCTGGCCAACTCGTCGACGTTTACGGACGAAATGGCACCGGTAAGGTCACTCTTTTTCATTGTTCCGTAGCCTATGACCACGATTTCGTCTAATGATTCCAGATCTTCACTTAGTCTGATTGTCAGAAACGATTCCCCTTTGTAAGTTATTTCCTGCGATCTGAATCCGATGTAAGAGAAAAGAAGAATATCGCCTTGCTTGAGTGAGATCTCGAATTCTCCATTGGAATTTGTCGCTGTTCCTTCGGATGTACCCTTTTTGATGACGTTTACACCTGTGGCAGGTTCATTTAAGTCGTCGTATACAATACCTTTGACTAATGTGTTCTGTGCGATTCCGGTAAATACGGAGAAAATGAAAAGGCACATACTTAGGATGGTCGCCTTGGTAATAGATCCGGTACGTAATCGGTTTTTGATTTGTGTAATTTTCATAACATTTCTGAATTAGTTAAAAAGTTTCTGCAAGATTAGTGAAACAAATGACTTTTGTCAACCTTTTCAGAGTCTATTTAATGTCTACAAAACGATGAAAATAGAATAAATTATACCTACATTTTAATGGTTAATTATTTGATTGATAATTTTTTAACGTGTTATTTATGTACTACATTTTTAGATATTGTTCATGTATTCGGTCAGGCTGTCGTCGGTTTCCAGATTGAGGTGTTTGCGTAACCTGTAGCGCGCCATGTTTACGGTTTTTGGAGTAGAATTGATAATGGACGCGATTTCTTTTGTAGACAATCCAATGCGTAGCAGGGAGGCCAATCTTTGTTCGTTTTTGGATAGATTAGGATGCAATAGGGACAGCTTTTGGATAAATTGTCCGTTTATTTCGTCAATCAGCAATTCGGTTTCAGAATTTTGTGTGTCAAACTGTGAGATGTATGCGTTAACACTTCGTATATGACGCTCCGCTTCCGGTCCGGATAGTTTATATCCTTCTTTTAGCTTGGTCTGTATTCCTGCTAGTAGATTGTTTCGGCTGCTGATAAAAAAGGCCAGATTTGTCAGCTCTTTCCGGTTGTGTTCAAGTTCTAACTGGGTATTTTCCGCTTCATGTTCCGTTTGTCTCAGTTTCAGTGCCATTAATTCTTTTTCCTGGTTTTTTAGCCGTTGTGATGCCTCCAGCAACTGTATCTTTTTTTGGTGACGATAGTGGTAGACAGAGTAAGACAAGGCTAAGAAAAGCGCGATAACAATCAATATCGCGATATAGACCCAAAGACGGAGATTGCGGATCTGAAAGGCCTGTTCCTGTAAAATCATTTGCTGTTCCTTGTCGCGCAGGCGTTTTTGGAAGATATTCAGTTCAATTTGCCTCATTTCGTTGATCGTTAGTAGTTCTTTTTCTGTTTCGTATAATTGAAATAGGTACCGGTAGGCTTGTTGATAATCTTTTTTTGCTTCATAAACCCATGATTTATACCGGTAATTATCCGAAATCAATTCTTTTGCATTTATCTGTTTGGAATAATCCATTGCCGTATCTAATGCAGCCAAAGCTTTATTATAGTCATGCGCATAATAGTACTGTGTTCCTAAATTGTTATAGTTTTCGCCTAAAGACCAGATATTGCCAAACGATCTGTTGAGATTGATTGCTTCGTAGAGCATGTTTATCTTTTCGGGAGTATCGCCTTCATATAGGCAGAGATTATTCAGATTGGCGGCTACAGATTTTATGTTATTCATTTTTCGATTGATGGTCAACGCCTCTTTGAAATATTGTTCCGCATGTATATTGTCCGGAACCTGTATGTGTACCAACCCCTGTGAGTTATAACAGCGTGCCAGATTCAGAGAGTCGTTTAAACCTCTGTAGATATCCGTTGCTTTATCTACGTATGCAGCTGCCTGATTCAAATCTCTCAGTTTTAGATATGCACCGGAAAGATGTAAATAAATATACGCTTGTATTTGCAGGCAGTCAGCAGGACATGTTTCCATTGCGTTTGTCAGTACTTCAAACCCCATATTGAAATCGCCCTGATTCATGTAAGCTTCGCCCAGTATGGCCTGAGCCATGGTGATATAACTTTTGTTGTCTGTTTTTTGGGCTTCTGCAATCGCTGAGTTCGAATAGTATATCGCTTTTGACGGATCGGCTTTCAGCATCTCCTCCGCTTTCATTAATAAATCTTTAATCTGTCCGGAATTGTCTTTTTCTTTGGCAATCGCAGGCAGGCATAAGATTAAAAATAGGGTATATAGGGTTAACAGTCGTTTTTTCATATTTTTTATGATCAATTAATATGTTTTGTTCTGTGACAAAGATATTAATTAAAAAATATTTCGTGCAAATACTCTGAACTGTTTAACCCTATTGACCCTATCGCGAAAATTTATTTGCTGTGAATTTGAATGCTTCCTGTTTTCAATCCTTTACTTTCGGCCTTAATGGTGATTTTGCCGGCTTGATTCTTTTTTGCCTTTACAATCACTAATGCGAGACCGTTGAACGCATTGCGTTCATGGCTTTGAAACGGGGTGAAATCAATTGCGTTACCGTTGTCGGTAGACACTATTTCACCGGCGCCTTCTACCGTGAATTTTATTGACGGATGAGAACGGGGAACGGTCTGTTTACCGTTGTCCTGTACGGCTACCGTAATAAACGCCAGTTCCGAACCATCGGACAATATTTCCTTTCGATCTGTAGTGAGCGCCAGATTAGTAGCCTTTCCGGTTGTTTTCATTTCAGCTTTCGACCATTCTTTTCCATTCTTATAGGCAACAACTTTGACTACACCGGGCTGATAGCGTACACTATCCCATACTAAACGAAATTCTTCACCGGGGGTTTTTACTTTCCTGCCCATACTTTTTCCGTTGATAAATAGCTCGGCTTCAGTTCCGGAAGTATATACATGCACCGGCGTAATTTCTCCGACCCTTTCCGGCCAGTTCCAGTGCGGAAGAATATGTGTCACAGGCAGATCCGGCCGCCAATGCGATTGATATAAATAATAACGATCTTTCGGAAAGCCTGCTAAATCAATGATTCCGAAATAACTGCTGCGGGATGGCGGATTTTTCTTTCTTATTTCTTCCAACGCAGTCTCCAGTTCCGCTTTTTTTGTCGGATCTGTCCGGAAATTCAGTAAATTGGTCTCATCGGAATTATAAGGTGTCGGCTCTCCCAGGTAATCGAACCCGGTCCACACATATTCTCCCAGCAAGTGCGCATATTTTGCCTGTGTCCTGAACTGAACATCCGGCGAACACCCCCAGCCTGGGGAATCCTGATCATAAGAAGTAATCTGCCAATCCTGCCGATTTGTTCCGAAAAAGTATTCTCCCCGGGAAGATACACAGGAAGATGTTTCACTGCCGACTGTAGGCATGTCCGCATAACGCGGGTCCGTATCCCATTTTGCCTGCTGATCGAAAAAATAATTGACTCCCATGATGTCTAATGCGGTTGCAGCTCCGGAATTCCGTCCTCCGTCAGGGTCATTATAACCGTTGGAAACCGGGCGGGTCGGATCGGCTTTGCGGATAATATCGGTGAGATGTTTGGTTATTTCAATATTCTGCTGTTCCATAACCTCGTTTCCTATCGACCAGATAACGACTGAAGGGTGATTCCGGTCACGATGAACCATAGCAAGTAAATCCCGCTCATGCCATTCATCATATAACCGGTTATAGTCATTTTTCCGTTTTCCTCTTTTCCAGGCATCAAAGGCCTCGTCCCAAATGAGGATCCCCATTTTGTCTGCCAATTCCAGTAACTCGGGAGCCGGGGGGTTATGTGATGTACGCACGGAGTTACATCCCATCTCCTGAAGTATATCCAATTGACGTTTTAATGCGCTTTTGTTGAACGCAGCGCCCAGCGAACCCAAATCATGGTGATTACACACGCCTTTGATTTCCACTTTCCGTCCGTTGAGCAGAAATCCTCTACGGGCCGTAAATTCAATCGTCCGGATCCCGAAAGGTGTATGATAAGTGTCCATGACCTGGCCGTCGACAATCACCTCTGTCCGCGCTAAGTAACGATTCGGTGAAAGGACATCCCAGCGTTTCGGACGATCAATATGGGCTGTTATGGCGATGGTACCAGACGCATTAGCATGCATATCCAGCAGTGTATCCTGCGAAGCAACCATTCTCCCGAGACGATCATCGGCATCCAGTTCATAATACCGGGTCGACAATCCCGCCTCCACCCTTTTCTGGGAATAATTTTCAATTTTTATTTCTGTTTTGACAGTGGCCGATTGGTCGGTTACTTCCGGAGTCGTGATATAAGTTCCCCAGTGTGCCACATGCACCGGCTGACACTTGACCAACCACACATGACGGTATATTCCGGCGCCACTATACCATCTTGATTCCCAGTTTTCCGTATCTAAGCGGACTGCCAGCAGGTTTTTCTCTCCGGGTTTCAGATGAGGAGTCAGGTCCATGCGGAACGAATTATATCCGTAAGGCCAGGTCCCCACATAATGTCCATTCAACCAGACCCGGGCATTAGCCATTGCCCCGTCAAAATCGAGATAAATCCGTTCTCCAGTTTTATAATCGGGGAGTTCAAAATATTTCCGGTACCAACCTATTCCCTGATAAGGAAGTTTTCCCGTACTTCCGGCCAGTTCAATCCGGAAAGGGCCCTCAATGGCCCAGTCATGAGGCAGGTCTAATTGTCGCCACCCGGCATCATCCGTCTCTGCTTTTTCCAACCCTTGCGGTTCAGACACGTATGTTCCGTCGGCCTGCAGGCCAAATCGTTTAAAAGCCCAGTCTTCATCAAACAACTGCACATTGGCATGACCCATCCGCCGGATAGGTTCGGTCCCGAAAGATAAAGTATATATCCCTGTCAGCAGGATAAGTGATAATAATATAATTTTTATTCTTAACATTTTCAATTGACAAATTGATTAATAATTTCAAAACTAAAGAGCGTATTAACCATTAAAAAAACGGCTTATACGCTCTTTAAAACAGATTACTTCTCTGCCGGACTATCTGCTGTCACCGGCCAGTAAGGATTCTGATATATCGGAGAATCCGAATATCCCTCAGTCTCAGTAGATGTAATTTTAAAATGTTGGATAGCAATCGGATCTAAGTAATGAGCCAGATGCCAGGTGTATCCGTCATAAGCCAGTGTTTTTGCAATCTGATAAGGTCTCAGGTAAAG
This sequence comes from Tannerella sp., assembly GCA_031551825.1. Classification (GTDB taxonomy): domain Bacteria; phylum Bacteroidota; class Bacteroidia; order Bacteroidales; family Tannerellaceae; genus Tannerella. Next base: position 22,733 of record JAVBNB010000032.1, read on the forward strand.
GCTCAGTTCGGGAGAAGACACATTTGCATCTTTCTGATCAAGGCCATAGATCAGCAGGTATGTCTTATCCGTTTGTCCGGCTTCTTCATATAATGGTTTATAGTAATCACCCCATACTTTGAAACCTTCGATGTGGAACCGGTTTGTCATCAACTGATCCATGGCGCGCCATCTTTTTAAGTCGCGTTTTCTGAACCCTTCTCCCATCAGTTCACAGACCCTTTCACGGCGAATATTATATAAAACCGGATCCACTAAGCTTCCGGCAGAATATGCCGACCAGTTAGCCTGAGCCTCCTTATTCATGTCGGTTGCCTGAATAGTTGCCAGAATGTCTTCGCTTACACCGGCGCGTCGCCGCAAAGCTTTCCAGTAATCCGACGCTTTTCCGTCCAACGACCCGTGTCGTTCATAGTAAGCTTCTATATAATTGAGATAAGCTTCTGCCGAACGGAACACGATGATTCCACCATAACTACCCCAGTTGTCGCAAAGCGCTTTATCCGGATTTACCCCTTTCCGGCTGGTATATCCCGTATTATAGCGGAACTGGTCGGAACCGCTTGTAATATTGGGTAATACGGGTTCCTGAATTCCGCCATGAGATCCCATATTCAGATTGATCCACATATTCATTTGTCCGGGTTCTTTCAGGAACAGCATGGCCCGCTGATCCCGTTTTTCCCTGATCTGCCCGATAGATTCATCACCCGGATAATTACTGCCGGGAGCATAATAAGGTAATCCGTTCTCCATCAGGTAGCTGTTTACCATTCCCCGGGTAACGCCGATAGCCACATTCGAGGTAGAAGCATTTACCTGAATATTATGTGTAACACCCAATCCTTTATTATGAGCTTTCCAAAGCAATATTTCTTTGTACTTCGACATATCAATATCACCATACATTTCCATAAAAGGATTGGATTCGCCTGATCCCTGAGGCAGTATTCCTGAATTTTCAGTTAACACTGCAGAAGAAGCTACATTATCGGCAGCACCGATCGCCTGATCCAGAAACCAGTTAATCTCGTTATCAATATTTCCACTGGGAAATTGATAGTTTTTGTTATAGTCTTTTCCGGTGCCGGGCCATCCCGGTCCGTTAGGCACAAAAGGCGTATTTTTGAAATACTTCAGCCAGGTTGCTTCAAAAAGAGCAACTCTCGACTTCAATAGGTAAGCCACGGGTCTGCTCAGGCGGTTTCTGTTTCCGTCGGGCGCATCGTTTTTCATCAGCATAATAGCCGAATCCAGATCGGAAATAATAAAGCGGGCCACTTCATTCCGTGGCATCCGTTTGCTGGATTTCGTAAGTATTTCCTTATCATCGGGCAATACTTCCCTGACAATGGGAAAGTCGCCCAGGGCAGATACTTTATTGAAATATTGCAAAGCTCTGAAAAAATACATTTCACCGATATAATGATCGATCATTTCCTTGTTTCCGGTTAGTTGACCGGCATGATACCGGGGTAAAACCGTATTCAGAAAATAATTAACCTGAAATATATCGCCGAATCCCCAGCTTCCATCTTTTAGAGGAACTTTATATTCTCCGGTGACAAATTCACCAGGAACGCTCTTACCCGCTTGGATATCCGTCGCATTATCCGATGCGAAAGGTCCTACCTCTCCTGCTTGTACAGGTAACTGACCATATCTGTCGAGTGCATATGCGCCTAACTGGGATTCATTCCATAAATAATTCTCAGGAGTAATTTTGGACTCAGGCTCTTTATCCAGAAAGTCATTGCATGAACTGAATATAACAGATGAAGAAAACAGAGACCATATAAATATATTCTTAAACTTTTTCATTGATATACATTTTAACGGTTTATAATGATACACTTAATCCAAATGAGTAAGTCCGGGATATCGGGTATCCGATACTACCGTTTCCCCATCCCAGCGCTTCCGGATCGAATATCTTTGATAAATTGGTTCCTACCCAAAGATTTTCTCCCGAGAGGAATAGCCGAAGGTGTGATATTCCGATCTTAGATAATACCGGTTTAGGCATGGAATATCCTACCTGAAGATTTTTCAGGCGGATATATGCCCCGTTCTGCAGATAACGACTCTGGACCTGCTGATTTTTACTGGAGTTATCTACCGGACGTGGATAATAGGAATTCTGGTTAAGGCCCATATAATGGTCAGGATCATTTCGGAAATAATCCATATGCTGTTCATAAGCTGTGGAACGCCAGATATAACCGGTATATCCCCAGAAGTTCCAGTCACCTTGCCAGAAATCGCGCTTCATCACCCCTTGGAAAAATGCACTAAAATCGACTCTTTTCCAGGATGCCCCCAGATTCAATCCGAAACGATAACGGGGCGTATTATTTCCTATCACTTTCATGTCGCCATGATCATACAATGTATATGCTCCCCTGTTAATTACACCGTCGCCGTTCAGGTCTTTATACATAATATCGCCGGGTCCCCAGTCGCTCCCGATGGATGTTTGTCCTCCATTGGGAAGTGAAGCTAAATGCGCATCCATCTCTTCCTGCGTTTTGGCAATACCGACCGTTTCATAACCCCAGATGTCGCCCATTGTCTGTCCGGTATAATGTTTTTCCAGATTGAATGTTTCATTCGGATAGCGTGTGATTTTCGTTTTACTGTCGGAAACATTGAATGCCACATTATAGCTCCAGTCCTTTCCGATACGGTCTCTCCATTTGACACTCAGCTCCCATCCTTTTGTTCTCAGGTCCGTATTGTTGGTTTTCGGAACTTCAACCCCTAAAATAGCCGGCATTTCCGGAGCCGGCCCTATCATATCTTTTGTATCGCGTTGATAAGCGTCAAAACTAATGTTTAATCGATTTTTTAACAGGTCGGCATCTATTCCGAAATTAACTGACTCTATTGTTTCCCAGGTCAGGACAGAGCTGATCAGGCCGGGAGCACTCGCTGTGTTCTGTTTCGCATTGTTGATAAGCCAGCCACTGTTTGAGGTTCCGATCGGCATTGTCACGTAAGTCGGATACCATCCTTCTGTATTCTGGTTTCCTAATACGCCATAGGATGCACGCAATTTCAACGTACTTACATGTGGGGTATAATTTTCCCAGAAAGATTCCCGGGCGATGTTCCAACCGACAGATACAGAAGGAAATGATTTCCATCGCTTGTCGGATCTGAATCTGGAAGAGCCGTCATAACGATAGTTCACTTCGAGTAGATACCGTTCTTTATAGTCATAATTCAGACGTCCGAAGAAGCCGGCGACCAACCATTCTTCCCGCTTTCCCGAAACGGAAGGCGGAACGCTTTTGCCACTGCCATCCGTTCCGTTTGTTGCGTCGATTACATCCATATAAGGTACTACGACACCATTGCGCAATGCGGTAAATTCGTTTACCTTAGAGCTTTCGGACTGAAAACCGGCCATGACTTTAACATTGTGCGCATGATTGAACGCCCGCTCATAAGTCGAATAAATATTCGGATTAATGTAATCGTTCGAATAACTGAGTTCACGAACTTCCGTATTCGAATTGTTCGGTATGATATCCCCGGCTACATTATGATTGTATACCTTTTGAAGATCCCAATGATTCCTGTTCCGGTTGATCCGGTAATTCACTTCCCCAATAATATCCCATCCTTTAAGGGGCCTCAATACAAACTGCAACTGCTGAGTCAGAATTTCATTTTTTGTCTTATCCCTGCCGCCATCTCTCAAATAGATAATCGGAGACGGACTGTTAAAAAGATACCCGTTATCATCATATACCGGCAGCATAGGCCATGTCTGATAACCTAACTTATCTAACTCGCCGAACCTTGCCGGACGATCGTAATCCGAACTGGAATACCTCATACTGATATTCACATCTAAATAGTCAGTCGGCTGTATTGTCGTTTTCAGATTCGTGGAAAACCGGCCATACGTGTCGTCTGATACCTTAATCATCCCGTTCATATCTAAATAATTGACAGACGCGTACATTTGGATTTTCTCTGTTCCTCCGCTCATCGTAACCGTATTTTCACTGGAAAAAGCCCATTGATTATACATTTCATCATACCAATCAATATTGGCATTGGCATAATCGTATCCATCCGCCCAATTCGCCGGGTTATTCGGATCTGGAATATTGACGGTCGTGATCTTCTCGTCCATATAATCTCTTATCCGCTGCAGACGTTCTGGAGTAAATTTGCCGGTACTCCTTCCGTTGGTCGCGGCATCATTGAAATAGGTGGCAAAGCGGTAAGAGTCCACTACATTCGGCCTGACTGCGGGTTGCGACCAGCGAAATGAGTTGTTGTAATTAACATTAAATTTATCTTTCGATCCGTTTTTAGTTTTTACCAATATAACTCCGAACGGAGCGCGTGAGCCGTAAATCGAAGAAGCTGCCGCATCCTTTAATACTGTAACACTTTCAATATCCTGTGGGTTCAGCATATTGATATCACCTTCCGTACCGTCAATCAAAATCAGAGGGGACCCTGTTGATCCTTCGCCAATCGTCGTCATTCCTCGGATATCGATATCAGGAGCCTTATCTAAGGTTCCCACTCCTTTCGAAATATTCAGGCCGGGTATCATCCCTTGCAATGCAAGCGTTGCATTTTGTACAGGCCGTTCTTTAAAGGTCTCTGAAGATACGGTTGACACAGCTCCGGTCAGATTGACTTTTTTCTGGGAGCCGAAACCCACAACGACCACCTCTTCCAAAGCCTTGGTATCTTCCATTAGTATAATCGATAAATTCATCCGGCCTTTTACAGGCGTTTCCTGATTAACATATCCGATATAGGATATAGTCAGCACCCCATCTTCCGGTACATTGATAGCGAAATGGCCGTTCATATCCGTAACGATTCCATTCGTTGTGCCTTTTTCCACAACGCTGGCTCCGATTACAGGATCGCTATACTCATCCGACACAACACCTGTTATACGTTTTTTTTCCTGTTGTTGAACTGGTAATATCTCTTTTCCGGCTAAGGTACGTAATGAGATGTAATTATTAGCAAACTCATAAATGATGGTACCATCGCTAAATGCCTGTTTCAATATGTCATCTACAGGTTTATTCCGGGCATTTACCCTGACTTGTTTTGATATATTGATTTCCGCTTCTTCATACACAAACAGATAATCAGTCTGCTTTTCTATCTCTGAAATTAATTCATGAAGGGATAATACACTTTTTGAAATGTTGATCTTTGCATTTTGGGCATCTGCATTCGATGCGGCCAGTTGGAATATAACTGCAAAAATCAGGAAAGATGTCACTTTCATAATACGGATAAAATGTGTTAATTTAAGGTAATTAGTTAAATTGCATAATCGTGATGCATTTTTTTTCATAACTTTGTCATATTAAAGTTAATACTGTTTTTTGTCTCAATCGATAAATTTGATAGTATAGCTTTATCCGGGCGGGTATTGGTACTACCTGCCCTTTTTACTATCCGGTTTATATAAAGTATTATTTCATAGGCAATTGGTTTTTAAGGTTAAACATTTCTATTTGGAAATCTCGATCGTGTGATCATCTGATTGTTTGAAATTAAATTTGAATACATTTTGCAGTGCCGTAAGTATATTTTCTATATCATCATTCAGCCGGAATTTCGCATTCACCCGTGTGGTAAGTTGAACAGGGCCCTTTATGTCAAACTGCACATCATACCATAAAGCCAGATACTCCAGGATATCCACGAAAGGAGTTGCCTGGAAGCTATAGATGCCGCTTTTAAGGAATATTTCATTGTCATAATGGGATGTCGATTTTATCAACCGTCCATCGATTAACGAGACTTTCTCATTCGATGACAACAAGATCGCCTCTTCCCTGTTTGCTTCATTATACACCTGTATTTTTCCCTCGATAAGATTCGCTTCGTATTTGGAACTTTTAGAATAGGAGAAGATATTAAATGTGGTACCTAAGACCTCTACATTATATCCTTTGGATTTAACGATAAAAGGCCGCTTTTCATCCTTTGTAACCGTAAAAAAGCCTTCCCCATCCAACTCTATGATCCTGTTATTACGCTTGAATTCATTGGGTAATTTCAGCCGTGACTGAGGGCTTAACCAGACGGATGACCCGTCGGCTAACGTTACATGTAAACGCTGTCCGGAAGGTACATGTATTTCCGTATAAACGATCTCATTTTCAGAAAGACGGTTTGTTGCCAGATACCAGCCTGCCGCAAATATAATGCAGACAATCGCCGCATACCTGGATACTCTATATAAAACGGAACGTACATTTTTTTTCCTCATCTTGCGGAATAGCCGTTTTTTTCCGTCATACGCTATTTCAGCATCCTGTTTTTGCGTCAATAACTGGGAAATTCCCCAGATATTATTCAACTTGGAAAAGTTCTCCTTGAACTCTTCATCTGTCTCCATCCGGGAAAAAAGTTCTTGTTTTTCCAATCCGGTTAACTTTCCCTGAATATATTTTGTCCATTTGCTTTCCATAGTCATTATGTGAGATTCTTTGTACAAGGACGTAAAAAATGCAAAACACCCCCAAAAAGAAAGTGTTAAATTTTTAAAGGCTATCTTGTTTCAGATGAAAAACAACAGAAGAGGAAGGTAATCTTTAAGTTCGGTTTTCAGTTTCCGTAGCGCAATGGTCATCTGATTCTCGACAGTGCTAACCGAAACCTGTAATCTTTCAGCTATTTCGCGATTTTTCAGACCCTCCATGCGGCTAAGTAAGAATACTTCACGACAACGCTCCGGCAGTTTTTCAATAGCATCATTCAGCAATCTTTCCACATCATCTGCGGATAGAAGATTTTCATCCATCTGTTGCAAAGAATATAATTTGAATGCTAATTCCTTGCCGTCTATATCCTGTAGCTTATGTTTTTTTTCATGAAAAGAAACCTGGTTCCTCAAATAATCAACACACTTGTTTTTTACAACAGTAAAAAGATATGCATCTATATTATGTATACTGTCAAACACATTCATGTTTGTCCATATATCCGCGAATATATCCTGTACAATATTTTCCGATTCTTCTTCCGATAAAACATAAAATCGGGCAAAGCGAAGTAATCTTGGAAAGTAGTGCATGTAAATTTTGGAAAATACTACACTGTTTCTATTTTCTGAGTATTGAAACATTGTATATCTAACTTAGGAGCTATTTTTAATTTGTGACTAATTAATATAAAATGTATTAGAAAACAGTGGCAAGTTATGGAAAAAAATGTAGACTGCAAAAAAAGAAAGAAAAAACATTTTTTGTGAAAAATTATTATAGAAGTTACGCGATTCGAAAGCCAATATGAATCGAAGAAAATCAGGGAAATTTTAAATTTGAACTTTTGTTTTTGGCTTAGAAAGCGCATGTGATATTTAATCCTAATTTTCTTTCCTGATAAATGGGTGAGATAAAAGCCGTAAAATTTCTTTCCTTTTTGAAAAATATTTTCTGAAGGTGAGGATATGTCCAGTAGACTATTTTAGTAGATAAAATCCCGATTCCCGCGCCTGCCACTACATCGCTTACCCAATGCTTGTTATTGTAAATACGCGAAACTCCGATGAGTGTGGCCATACCGTATCCGCTGACGCTTATCCATACCGATTGATTCCTGTATTCCTGATGAAGAAACTCGGCAGCGACAAAGGCTGTTGCGGTATGGCCGGAAGGAAAAGAATGCCTGTTTGAACCATCCGGTCGTTCGCGCGAAATGGTACATTTGATTGTGTAGACAATGCCGGATTCCAATGCGTTGCTCAATCCGTAAAGGATGAGCATGTCAGACATTTTGTGCGTGCTTTTCATGCCACCCAACTTCATACTGAAGGCTGCAACAGCCGGAGAGAACTGTAAATAGTCATCCCATCCGTTGTACCACATGGAGTTGTCCTCAATCATTTCATTTCTGGTGGAATAATCTAAATCTCTGATATTTTCGAGTTGAAACGAAAGAGTTCCATAAACAATCATTGACGAAGGGATTGCTATTCCCAGTATCTTAGCAACCTTGTCTGGATGGCTTTGTTTTGAAGGAATGCTATCTGATAAATAGACCGGATCTTGAGCCAATAAATGAAAATAACAGGCCATTAACAGAAAGCATGTTGCTAAACGTCTTAAAACAAATGTCTTATTGAATATTTTCCCCATTGATCGCAGAGTCGAAACTGTTTATTCATTATCTCCGCCCTGTTACTGTGCGGTTACACAATAACAGGGCGGAGAATTAATGGATAAATCAAATGATATTGTTTATTGGTTCAGATGATTTGTTTTTCCCGTAAGTTGTCCAGTTTTTCTTTCAGTTTCTGACTGTTTTTATGAAGGTCACGTAATTCAAAAGCCAGCATGAACCGGAAAAATCCCATGAACATAAAAGCAAAGGCCAGTATATAAACTGAAGCCAAAGCTCCTGCGGTGGGTTGCCAGATGATCGCGATCGAACAAATAATGGCAAGGATTCCGAATGCTAAATACCAGCCCCAGCCCTTGACTCCCATCCGGCTCAGGTCTATCGAAAAACCGATAGCCGCGAATCCGCGAAACATAATCCAGAATGCGAGGATAAAGGGTATAATGACTGCGGTCATACCGGGATTGAAAATAAGGAAAAGCCCTAACAGCAGATCAATAATTCCGCAAGTGAGATACCATCCCCAGCCGGATAGCACATTTTTATTGCTTACGGAAAAAATAATTTCAAGGATCCCACTTGCGAACATACATGCGCTAAATAACACGACTAACGCCCCATAACCTTCAAGAGGGTAGAACATGAGCAGCAAGGCTACTCCGATAAATAAAATCCCCATTACAAGGGAAATCCACCAGTTTTTTACTGCGTTTTTGATTTCTTCTACAAATGTTGTGTTCATAAGATAAAAAATTAGATGTAATAAATACTATTTGGAGTTAATACTCCCATGTTGTTCTGTATTTGAATATTCTGATGATATGCTTTTAATTAAAACCATGATCAATCTATAAATATAATATTTTTTTTTACGTTTTCAAAATGTTATTGACTGAATGTTTGTTCTTTTATGATAAATTGTCAGAAAAAGTATCCAAGTCCTATTTTAGCCTCTCCAACTGAATAGGATATATTATCATGATAAACATATTTGCTTTTTCTGTAATAATATGACAAGTCAGTATATAAATCTAAACGTTTATTGATTTTGTAGTTGAAGGATAAAGCCAGCAGGCTTAACCGGGCATTGCCTTTATCTCCCTGGGCATTCAAAAATAACTGGTCTTCATAGGATAGCTGAGACAAATCAACATCGGGATCATATCCTTTCCATGTGAAAATATGATAGTTTTCGAAATTGAGAGCTACTTCCATCTGCGATTTGAACAACATACCGGCTTTCAATTTGTTACTATATCCACTACCTAAGTTATAATCACGATCTATATCGTTATAGTAATCCGTTAAACTGCCTCCAAGCAATATCGCATTGACATGCGCCGCCATGAAAAAGGTATTGTTCTCCGAAACTTTTGACTGATACAGCATGCCTCCGCCGAAAGCTGCCGCTTCTGATATCCGGTAATAATGAATTCCTTCTTTACTTACACCTCCGGAACCCTTATATTCACCACCATACGAATCGTAATAATCAAAATGTTGAAAAATTCCCAGTATCATTTTTCTTGATTCCTTTTTCATTTCTATCTCTTTTCCCCAAATTAGGCCGATGGCATTGACATTACTTAAAAGCGGTTGTTTATCGGAAATCAAATTAGCCCCGGCTTTAAATGAAAAATAACTGTATGGACTCTGCCCGTCGCAAGAGAAAGGATCTCCGTATATCAGAGAAGCATCTATATACATCGAGTTGCTGATTCCCTTAAATAGATCAGAACTCTCACTCAGGGCTTTGTAGCTTGACCTTAATGTAAATAAAACAGGAACATCTTCGAAAGAACGGCCTTTGAAGTTTCGTTTTTTCCAGGCATCTCCATTCAGTATGCGGTTTAATCCGTTCATCGGACAGATGGCTGTAGCCAAAAGCTCTCTCCCAAAACGTTCCCATCCCGTAGTCCGGCTATCGATGATTAGGTCAGACAAGCGATAGGTTGTTTCTCCCAGACTGAACCCTCCGACCGTAGTCGTTATTAAATCGTTAATAGCCGGCGGATCTGTTTCCATACAAAACTCCCACATCAGACTTCCACCAAGTGCATAGGGCATTGATTCATAGAAATTCAAACCATTGGTCCGGGCTGCACTGAAATATATTCCTCCTTCATAAGGATGTCCGAACATATTGGTTGCAAACTTATCATTATCCCAGACAAATCCTGTCTGAAAATTATTCTTAATCGAAGAAAAACTGATTTGGGCATAATCTCCCTTCAGAACATAACGATCGAACGCTCCAAGTGCAAGATTGAACCCGACAGTCTCTAATGCTGCTTTCCATGGCCTTTTGGGGCGAATAATGATGGAGTCAGCGGAATGTATAGGCGTCGTGTCTGCAATTAAAATGAAATCTTGCGATTTAAGAGAAACACAAAACAAGTAGAACAGAAATGCCAAAAAAAATCTTTTATCACTCATAATGTTCGTTTTTTGTATTTATCCTGTCGTTTCATCTTTGCCTAAAGTCTTCTAATATAAGAGGATTCTGCCAGTTCTTCACTGTATTCTAAATTCTTCTATAAATGATGTACTCATAAGATAAATTTAGGTAATTATATACGAACCGATTTCAACTAAACAAATTATTTTATTTCTTCAAAATCGCCGGGTTTCCAACTGCCGTCAAAAGCAGGTGCTTCGGGTCCATAAATGCGGAAGTAGGAGAACCAACCTTTGTTGGGTATGGTTTGAATCCAAACGGTTTTTTTACCTTCTGGAGCTTTGGGGCCGAAATATAAATCGATCGTAGTGCCTTTTTGGTCTTTCAACTCAAACATTGACCGTAGTGCTGCTTTATTCTGTTCAGTCGCAATTTCGCTGCGGGTTTCGTTGTCGTAGATCGTTACCGACCAGAACAGCTTGCCGGGAACGGGTTGTGGAACCGTTAGTTTGTATGTTTTTGAACCATCAAGATAAATTCCTGTATTGTCTTTCATTCCCAGCCAGTAGAGTGAACCCGCACCCGGAGCACGGTTGAACATGGCGGGCGATTCGATTTGCGCTTGAAAGAACCATTTTTCGCGGGCATAGAGGTCAACATAGTTTTCGGTATTGAATTCTCCGTCGCCGGCATAGCGCAATACAGCCCATTCCCATTGACGGTCTTTCCAAACAATACGGTTGGTGCTGCGGTCGGCAAACGATTGCACGCGCATGATGGCATTGGCGGTTTTAGCCGCTTTTTCCAAAATGGTTTTTATGCGGGCATCGGGATTGAACGGTTTTCCTTTTTCAATACCTAATTGGGCTAATTCGCCATACCACGTGCGGTATTCGGGATTGGCGGGTTCTTCGTTAATAAATTTAGCCAAGCGTTCCCAATAGCCAATATTGTTTTCCCAACGGACAGGGGTAAAATCGCCCGGTTTTTCATTCAGGTGTATCCAGCTAACTTCAGCAGCAGGTTTTCCTAAAGGATACACTTTGACTGATTTCATCAACTTTTCGCCCGTTTCGGGGTTATTATCCAGTGGGATGGCACGCAACAATACCAAAACCTGATTGGTTGTTGATTTTCCTACATAATGTCCGGTTGGCACTTTTCCTGTATAGTTTGGAGGCAAAATAATATGTTTACCTCCTTTTCCTTTGTCGGGGCCGGGCATACCGATATCCATGATCCACAGTTGGTTCATGTCATTTACCGCCGACATAATCGGACCTTCGGGAACTTCCATCACAATAGGGCCATTGCTCAGGTCAAGCGGAAGTCCTGCATAACGGGTATCCGAATTAGGCGTAAAAACAATCTGAGCAGGAGCGCCGTCCATAATGGCGAAAGTTTGGTTTGGAATGCATCCGGCGGTTATATTTCCGTCCCATGTAGCCAGAATGGATACTGTCGGATAGAAAAAGCGATAGGTCTGGATGGCGCGGTTCAAATCAGCTTCATCGTAGGCTTTTTGAATTGTCGTCTCGGTCGGGTAACCGTTTACAAATTCATACTTGGATGTTGCATCCATTTTTTGTACTGTCGACTGTTTTTTTTGATTGTTGCAGGATGCAACCAACAAGGGGATTGCTAAAAGCAACAGCCTTGTTTTGTAGTTTTTAATTGATTTCATGTTGTTTTCTTTTTTACTTTGATTAAAATTTATAATAATTCAATGTTCAGATCAATCGGTTTTCTATTGGGTAAATATTACCTGCAACTGGGCGATGGCCATCCAGCGTCCTACACCTTCTGGAACAATGGCATTATAAAAACCCTGTATGGCAGGACTATAGTAGAATTTACCTATTTTAAAGGTTTTTCCCAGTCCGCCACCTACAGGCACTGTCCATTTATTATCTTTGGCGGCTAACCAGTTGGCGGTAATGGTGGCGTTACTTTCTAAATACCAGCCTTTCGGAAAATTGTAATAAGCCACATATTGCGTGCTGAGCATGTTTACCTTATTGAAGCCTGTGCCGCCCAACGACCAGAAATTCTGAGCAACCACACCACCCGAAAAAGTGCTTCCGTTATAGTAAAGCAAAGCCGCAGGCCCCATACTCAGGCGATTACTTCCCAGTTCGGGCGCAGTGCGCGTAGGTATCTGCAGAGTGGGTCCCAAACCCCAGACCCACGGGCTTTTAGGAGGCGATACCGGACGAATAAAAGCATTGAACAGGATATTGCCCAGCCCGGAAACCTTGCCACCTCCGGGTTGTAATGCGGGCAGCCATTGATAAGGAATAATGGTATAGGTGTTTATCTTTACTTTTCCTAAAGTAAACGGAAATACGGGTTGGACGGTAAATGAATTGGCATTGCCTTCGCCCACCGGAAGTGTGATGTTTTGAAGGAAAACGCTCTTAAAACCGCTCATCGGGTTTTGCTTTTCCTTAGTTACTTCTTCTAGAGTAAGCTCTTTCTTTTGATTTGTACCGGATTCCTGGGCATGGCCCTGAATACCGAATAAAACAGAGATAGACAGTATAATAAAACCTTTAATTTTCATTTATTTGCCTTTAAATGATTATTTTTAAATGAATAATAAAAACCCGATGACATTTAAATGCTATCGCGCTTTGGGTTATAGAAATTATTTCACTTCCTTAAAATCGCTCATTTTCCAACTCTTGTCAAAATAGGGTTCTGTTGGACCATAAAGGCGGAAATAAGCAAACCAATGCTTTCCGGGGAGGGTTTGCACCCAGTTACTTTCTTTGCCGGCCGGAGCCTTGGGGCCAAAGTATAAGTCGTATGAACCATCAGCATTTTTAACTAATTCTTCCGTACGGGCGGAAAGATCGGCACGTTTTTGGTCGTTTTCAACTAAGCAACGGGTCGTGCAATCATACACCGTGAGCGACCAGAAGTTTGCTGCAGGCGGATTGGCAGCTACGTGCAGTGTATAATTCTTTCCTCCATCAAGCCATGCACCCGAAATATCGGTATAGCTACCTAAGTAAGCTTGTCCTTGTCCGGGAGTTTTGGAAATCATGGCATCGGAGAACGTGATGGCTTCGTAGAACCATGCGGCGCGTTCGTTCAACTCATCATAATATTCGCCTCGTTGAGCACTGTTGGTCATGGCTATGGCATGTTCCCACTTTCTATCCGGCCATTGTTTAATTCCCTCGAAACGGCGATCGAACGAATTGGCTTTGGCCATCAGTTCGCCTAATTTTGCTGCTTCTTCTAAAATGGATTTTTGATATTCAGTTGGGGCGAAAGGTTTGCCTTTTTCGATACCGACATTATGTAACATAGCATAGTAGAAGCGGTCGCGTTCTGCCACAGTTTCGTCTTGTATAGCTGCGTGCAGGCGTTCCCAATAAGCCATTCCGGAAGGTTGGCCCGTCAGCACCCTTTTTCCTTCGGGACGCAGGATGCGTGTTGCGGGTGGATTGGCTGCTTGGCTATAAGGATAAACTTTCAACTTTTTGAGCAGTTCCATGCCCTTATTCATATCTGGGTCGAGCAAGCGGATACCGAAAAAGACGTTCGTCACTTCGGTACGAATCGTCCGGTATCCGGGTTTGTCCTTGAAATCGGCTCCGGGAGGAACGACGATGTATTTTGCACCCAAGCCTTTGTCGGGACTCAACTCGCCCACCGAAACGATATTGCGTTGCCACAGGTCCGTAAGTCCACCCGCTACGTGCCCGGCAGGCATGTCGATCACCACAGGGCCGGTCTTGACCATATCCCAAAATGTGTAAATGTAGGGCGTGGTGGCATTAGCCGTTAGGATATCAAGGCGGTCTTCGAGGCTTAAAAACATCACCAAGTCACTTGGCGTTGCCCCATAGGTATTGGCCGTCGCATACTGATACTGCGCGTAAGATACGAAAGGTAATGCCCAGAAATACGCCTGTGTGGCTTGTTGCAGATCGAGTTGGCGATAAATTTTTTCTAATGACTCTTTGGCAGGCATCTCGCCGTTCATTTTAAAGTCACCGATGGAAGTTTTAACAATGCTTTTGTCATCAACGGGAGTCGTTTTCTCTTTGCTTCCGTGGCACCCTACCAGTGAAATTGTCAGTAAGGTGGCTATACTTATTGGAAGTCTATTTTTTATTGTTTTTTTCAAGATCGTTTGCATATAAAAATAAGTTATTAAAATTATTTCTTTTTGTTGTTAACTTCTTTCTTTTCAATAGGTGGTACAAACCAAGTACCGTCCAATACTTCCTTTTTGGGTGCATACATGCGGAAGTTTAATGAAAATCCTTTGCCTTTAGCCGAGGGTAACCAGTTTTCTTGCGGGACATCTTTCGGTTTTTCGTAAGCAATCCAGATACTCATTGAACCTTCTTTATTCATTTTCATTTTAGATTGGTTGTTGAGGTTATAACGCTTTTCGGCATTTTGAATCAGATGATAATCGGGAACGCTATAAATAGTAACCGACCAGAATGCGTTGGCAAAATTCTGTGGCAAGGCATCTTTTTCGAAACGGATTTCATATACATTGTCTCCACTCAACAACTCCTTGTTACTATCGGTAAGTCCGATGAAATAAGTAGACTCCTTGCATACGTTTGCCCATAATCCGCCGAAATTCACGATTGCGCGTGCCATGATGTCACTGTTATCAACATAATTTCCCATCACATACGCTACTGACCAACCTCCTTTTTGTGTACCGAAACCGTGAGCTCCTTTTAGGAAGGCTGGTAGTGCTTGCGTTTTGAGCATTTCTTCAATTTTTACGCGATTTTCTGGCTTATCTTTAATGTAAGCGGCAACTTTTCTTACCATAGCCTGGTATTCGGGAGCTTTTTTCATCAAATCGGGACAAGCGTTCAGTACTTCGTCTACCTTGTCGAAAGCGGCAATTGTAATGGGTTCTTTATTGGTAAACGCAGGGATTTCGATCGGTTTATCAATCTTGATTCCTTTAGGTGCGTCGATTGTAAAAGCATGCTCTAATTTTACTGCCTCATCGGGCGAATCCTTTAATTCCACGCGCGCCAATATTTTGGTTTTTGGCGAAGTAATTTCTACTTTAACAGCACCTTCAGGAATCGAGGCATTGCTGACTTTCAATACAAATGCGAATTTCCCGTAAGGATGCTGCGGATATGTCCTTTCGTTGAGGTTATCTGTTACCTGTCCCCATTGATCAATCACTTCTACTGTATAATAACGATTCTTGATTTCGGGTACATTTAGCATAACCGCGTGAGTTTCGTCCACAGCGATCCATGCTTCAAGATATACCACATCCAAATTGGGATTGACGAAGGTCGTTGAACTAAGTGTATTGTATTTTATTTTATTATATCCTGTTTTTTCCACATTGATGTCGGTGTTTTCCTGTTGAATCACTAAATAGCGTCCAAACATATAGATATAGGCGTCTTGCACTTCTTGTGCGGTTGGTTCGGGCGCCGGTTGTTTGCATGAAGTGGCAAGCAGTCCCGCGAGTAACGCTAATAATAAGGGCAGGTATAATTTATTTTTCATAATCGTTTTTTTTAATTAAGAATGAAGAATTATAAAGTTAAGAATTGGAGTTCTTAAAGAAATAATTCTTCATTCTTATTTTTAATATTTAATTTATTTAGCAGTAACGACAGCGGGTGGGGTATAGCCTTTTACCATCGATTCTTCGGGCCAATAAGCGCGCAATAAGAATCCGAATTTAGCAGCAGGAATTGGTAACCAATTCGATACCTTGTCGCCTTCAGGTTTTTTGTTTTGCAAATAAATGGTCAGCGAACCATCGGCATTAAATCTTAAATCTTTATTCTTGGTTCCCAATGAATAGATTTTTTCGGAATTTTGATAGAAGAAGTGATGTTGGTCGTAAACGGTGAGTGACCAGAAGCCTTTTACCGCAGGCAACTCTTCCTTTTTGAATGTGATGGTATAGTTTGCTGTACCGTTTAATTCCTTTCCGGTTCCGTCGAGATCCTGATTGTAATAAATTGTTTCTACCGGTTGATTTACAAAAATGTTAGCACGCGCGGCAGCTGTACGACTTAGGTAGTCGGTTCCGAAAGCAGCGCCGTTTTTTGTCGTATTCCAATGATTTCCTACAGGAACGCCTACATTTTTGAATTGACGAAATGGTTCAATCAATTCTTTTTCAGCATCTATAGCGGCTTTTACCAATACGGCTTTTAAATCTTTATCTTTATTTGCGGCTTCTAATACCAACTTAAACGATGCATACATGGATTCTTCGCCCGGGAGTGCGGGAACTTCTTTCACTACATCCGGTAATTCGTCAAAGAATTTTTCAGGAATTACAAATGCCACTTCTTGCCCTCCACCACTTTTTTGTGTATCGGGAAATGCTGGCGCTTTGGTCCAGTCCGTAGTTTTCATCTTACCATCGAATTGTGCCACCGGATACATCATCACTTGGTTGATAAGTGGTTGAATGGCAGCTCTGTCTTCCGGCGTATTGTTCATGAAAGCACGTGGAATGATCACCACCATATTTGTGTTGGAATGGATTACCTGAGTGATTCCTTGTGGTGTCTCGCCTTTCCAGTCGGGACCGACAATCATATAGAACCCGCTCTTGCTTCCATACATCGAGCCGAGCCCGCCGATTCCGTCAGTACGCTGGTTTACCATTTGCACGATCCAAAAACGTTCGCCAAAGTCTGGAACCTGCAATACAATAGGGCTTTCATTCAGCATTCCGATACCAAAACCGTATACCACATCCTGATTAGGACAGGCTACATAACGTTCGGCAGGCGTAACATAATCAGCTAACATACACAATTGTCCGACTGGTGCAACAGGTACAACTCCACCATTCAGACCAGGTTCGGGAACCTGACGCATTACTAATACGCGGTTGTGCATGTTTACCAGTGGCCAACCCCAGAAGTACATCTGCCTACCCATTTGATAAACATATTCTTTGGGCATTACTGTTCCTGCCACAGGGCCGGGTACGGTTACTGTCTGAGTTGCGGGGGCAACCTTCTCTGTGTTCTGACTTACGGAAGATTCACTTTGTTTTTCTTCTGAAGCAATCGGCTTCTTGTTGTCGCATGCTGCAATTAACAGCGAAACAGCAAATAAATAGATTAACTTTTTCATTTCAATCTCTATTTTAAATTAATGATCATTTTTTTTTCAATTTTTTCAGTAGCATTAGTCTATTTCCTGAATACACGGAAGGTCCTCTTGTATTTTGGCGAAAACGAGATTGCGCAAATAGTTTTCCAACTGAAAATATCTCACAGCTACAATTCCATCTACTGCTTTTGTCATTTTACCCAAATATTTCTTTTCCAATTTGACTAGTTTTTCGTCATTATCCAAGACGGAAGCCATTATTTTTTCTGCTAATTCGTCGGTTAGTTCTCCATATTTTTGCGCATAATTAGCTATGCCTTGTAAGCGTTCGCGTACTATAGTTTGTCTTTCGTTTTCATAAGCTTCATAAACCGGCCAGAATTTTGTACTCTGTTCCTCGTTCAGGTCCATATAGTCTTTAACGAGTTCCTGCTTTTCTTTTCCGAATATTGACTGGATTAAAGCAATGTCCTGCTGGGGAGATTGTGCGAATAATGCTCCGGATGCCATGACGAAAATGGCAATGAATAAATTTTTCATATCTTTCTGATTTTTTGTGTTAATGACTTATTGTTTGTTTGTCAACTGCTATTAAAATTGTGTATTAAATCCTACAAATGTCTGAAACTTGGATTGGCCTTCACCTTTAGCCAATACGGAGAATTGTGGCTCGGCAAAAATGTTGAATACCACACCGCCGACTTTTATTACTTTTCCTATCCCCAAGCCAATCGGAATGCTATAATCTCCATTGGTTAAGTCGAAAGACCAAATACCGGTGCTGCGCAAATAGGTTCCTCCTCCAATTTGCCACATACCGAATATTTGGGCGGTAAGCAGATCAATGTCGGCCGCGTTTGAACTTCCTGCAAAATCAGTTTGCCACTGCAATAACGTTCCGGATTGAAATATAGGATTGTTCGCGAAAAAAGCTAAAGCCGCTACTCCTGCCTGCCATTTGTCGGAGCTAAAACCGTGAGTTCCTGATGGTGCTGTAATCAATGGACCGATACCAATCTTGTTGCCTTTCTTTTCAATAGCATAAATAGCAAACAAGTTAAAGTCGCCAAAACCGGTTTCAGGACCTGCTCCCGGACTCGATGAAGTCATTATAGGCATCGTTCCACGCAAGAGAATCTTTCCGATAGGCTGTGCATATCGGAACATTAGTTGATTAGCTCCGTAGTCGGGAGCTCCATAAATGTTGCTAATAATGTAATTGTGCAGATTGAATGCTTTAGTGTGTGCCATTGGATCATTAGCTTTTTTCAGGGCTTCGGCATCCAATGCTCCATTTGCGGTTTTAGATGCGTCTTGAGCCTTCAAGTTCATGGTGGCGCAGATCATTAAAAAATAAATAATTACTTGTTTGCTTGATAATTTATTCATGTCATTTGTATTTTAGTGTAAGAATATTATGATGTTCATATTATTGTTATATGCAAAAGTAATAATAATATTTTGATATTAAAAGAAATGATATTGATACTTTTTTCATGCTTTTATTTTATGCGATATTGTGCTTTGTTAATAGAATAGGTGAATCTGTTATATTATGTTTATAAATTGTATGTATAATGTCTTAATTTTGTATATTTGTGATCATTATTTTAATATTATGAATAATATTGTGAGGATATTGGATTTAATTATGGAGAAGATTTTCGACTTTAGTTTCCCGATTAGGAAAAATACAGCGCATTCAATTTTTCAAAAAAGTCGTATTTTTTTTGCTTATATACATTGGTTTGTAGTTTATTTATAGTTTATTTGTGTGATGTTTAAATTTTTTATTAACAATTTAAATTGATTTATTATGTGGAGTTGGATTGTTTATATTTTGATTGGTGCCGTAGCCGGTTGGATTGCCGGTAAATTAATGCATGGCGGAGGTTTTGGCTTTATTGTTAATGCTATTGTCGGTATTATCGGCGGATTGTTGGGAGGATGGGTGTTTGGCCTGTTTGGACTAAGCGCTTCAAGTAATTGGGGTAGCTTTATAACATCTGTTGTAGGTGCAATCTTGTTGCTTGCGATCATATCGCTTTTCCGCAAGAAATAACAAGGTTTTTTAAATGAAATTATGAAGGTGTGTCAAAATCCGGCACACCTTCTTTAATATTTTAAGCTCAAAGAGTCCGGTTAAACTTCCAGGCCAATAACGAATCCTTCATGGTTTCTGATGTTGAAAACCATATTGTTGTCGAATATCAGGTATTGCCCCTTTATTCCAATAAGAATGCCTTGGAATTCTGGCGTTTTTTTTAGGTTAACGGATTTGATTTTCTGCGGATATCTACGAATCGGGTATTTTATGTGAAAAACCAGGTTCTCTTCCAAGATGTAATGTTGCAAGCTCTCGGGAGTGAAATTCAGGATTTTACTTTTTACATCGGCAAGATCTTCGAAAGGTGCGCTTTGGCTCAGCATTTTTCTATAATTCGTTTTGTCGGATAAATGCTGTTTGAGAGCCACTTCTATTAAGCCAGCCTCATACCTGTTTTCCGTTTCTGCTAATTTGACGATGTATTCGGCCCCTTGGTCTATCCAACGGGTTGGGATCTGAGATTTTCTGGTAACCCCAACTTTAAGCCCACCGGAATTTGCTATATATACAATATGAGGCTGTAATTGAGCTTCCGCTTCAACTTCCAGGTCCCGGTCCGCCTTACCTAAATGAGCCGTGGAAAGTTCGGGCCTCACAATCCATAGGCCTGTATAGGGAGACGTAAAATAGCAGTTTTTGCAATATCCCATGGAAAAGATTTCCTTATCTTTTCCACACCCTGAGCATTGGTAATGATTAAAGCGGATATTTATTTTATTATCTAATAAGTCGTTAACATGAATAATCTCTCCATTAAACTTTAGGTAGTATTGAACAAGTGTGTCACTCTCTGTTATCATTTTGGTTAAGACTCCAGCGATTTTCATGATAAAAATTAGTTGAAAATTAATAATCTCATTTACTGTTAAACATCCAGATCCCGAGCAGAATTAAAGCGAAGCCTAGTATAGTATAGAAGATACGCAATTTCTTCTCTCCAAAAGTTTTTAATGCCCATTCTCCAATACTTCCTTTTTTGTTCTTAAATATAAGATCATCACTGAATACGGATGCGCCAATTAATATAATTCCAGTGAATATACCAAAAAGAATGGCTTCGTCCGGAGTTAATCTCATGCGGGCAATTATATGGATGATAATGTTGTTCATATCTGATAGAAGCCTATCAAGTCCAGAGTTTATTCAGCTAGGTCAAATTGTCCTTGGGTCCCTGATTTCGTATATTTTACTTTGGATTATATGTAAGTTTTTATTCTTTTTTGTGCTACAAAGGTAGGATATTTGAATGAGTTAGATGTATAAAATACCACAAAATTGTTAAATTTGCAGTGGACTTAAATTATATTGCTATGAAAAAATTATTATTTACCCTTTTTGTGATGTTATTATTAGGAAGCTGCTCAATGGGTCGGCAGTATACCGAAAATGCATATGTTATTGATTACACGAAGTACAGGGGAATCTTTATCACGGAAGCCAACTCCGTCAGCTTTGAATACGAACCAGTTGGAAGTATAGTGGCCTCTATCGGCAGTGGCTACGATAGAAGGAAGTATATCACCGCATCTGCAGATGATGCATTATATGTGTTATGCGAAGAAGCCAGAAAGCATAGAGCTAACGGAATAATCAACCTGAAAATAACGTATGAATGGGAGATTGTAAAGAATTCTTATGGACAATCTAAAACGCTTACTGGTGTAGTGGCTACGGGTATGGCTATTAAAATGTAGAAGAATGGTGTTTGTGATTGAAAATTATGGACATACAACTAATACAAAACAAGATATACGAGATCCGAGGGCAAAAGGTGATGCTGGATTTCGACCTGGCTGAGATGTACGATGCAGAAACACGTGTTTTAAATCAAGTTGTAGAACGGAATATAGAACGCTTCCCTGAAGATTTTATATTCCAATTAACAACACCAGAATGGAAGGATATCTCATCACAATTTGTGATGACATCACGTAGCAAGCGACCAAAATCAGTTGTACCATTTGCATTTACTCAAGAGGGCGTTGCTGTGTTATCCGGAGTGCTTTGGTCTCCAATAGCCATACAGGTAAATATTAATATTATGCGGGCGTTTGTCGCTGTGCGTAACGTCTTTGCTGCGGCAAAGGAAAGCAACCTGTTGTCAACGTTAATGGATCACATAAAAGCACTGGAGGATGTCAGCGAAGAAACCTTAGCGGCCATAAATGACCTATCAGAAGATAACAGGAAGGAATTTGATGACATTTATATCGCATTGGCTGAGCTGTTGTACAAATGTCGTGCAAGTTGAAAATAAAAAAAGTGATAACTGATAATCAGTCTGTTATCACTTTTTTTGGTTGTACTCGAAGGGGGACTTGAACCCCCACAGCCGCAATGGCCAAGGGATTTTAAGTCCCTCGTGTCTACCGATTCCACCATTCGAGCCTGCGATTTTATACGTCGTGAGCGAAAGACGGGACTCGAACCCGCGACCCTAACCTTGGCAAGGTTATGCTCTACCAACTGAGCTACTTTCGCAATATTTCAATTCAGCTTCGAACTTCTGCCTTGCCAAGGTTAGCGTTTATCTAATTCTTGGGGCAAGGTTATGCTCTACCAACTGAGCTACTTTCGTAAAAAATACCCGAAACGCTTTCCGGATAACGGCGGCAAAGATAATGAAAAAAATAAATATGAAAAAAGAATATGCGCTTTTTTTCAAAAATGTATTTTGTAAAAAAACAAGAGTGGCGCAAGTATTTGGTAATAAGTAGTTTAATATGAGCCTCTGACATATAGCCCGTTACTTCCGTTTTTGGCGACATAATAGGGGCGTAAAGGGTGTTTTGATACCCCTTCAAAACAAAGTCCTGAGCTGGAATCTAATATGACTTGAAACTTACTGCCACATGTGGGGCAGACGGCGCTTAGGTCCTCTTGCACTTCTACGCAGACACTTCTACTTGCTTCATTTGGGCAGGAGAGATCAAAAGCTTTGTATTCATTAAATATTGTATTAACTACAAGTACACCACCGAAACCAATGGACTCTCTTGCTTTTTTGTTTTGAGGAGTATATACGCAGAAAGAAGGAGTTCCTTTGAGGGCTTTGTCTCTGGGGGTTTGGAAATCTACTTCTATATATACCGGATATGAAGGGATGGGGTTGTCATACTCTTTCGTGCATGAAAAAGCAAGTGTAAGTATGCAAAAGACAATGAATATACGCTTCATGGAGATATTTAATTAATATGAAATAAAACGGACGATATGCTATAGATATTGTACGATTAGTTTCTTTTAAGGGTTTTAACGCAATTAAAAATTGGCCGGTTTGGTCATGGAGTACTGCTGACAGCTAATTTTTATTTCAGGCATTCAGGAGTTTTTGTTCAGCCAGGTTCGCTTTCTGAAAATCAAAACCACTGATTATCTGTTGCTCCAAAGTAACGATTGCGTCATTGCAGAGATTGCCAATACTGCCTTCGTGTGTGTGGTGAATGTTTTTATTGGGAGTGAAGTTGCCGGCTTCTATTTCTAAGCCGACTTTCTTGTAGGCGTCACGGAAAGGAAGGCCTTCGCTGACAAGGCGGTTGACTTCTTCCACGCTGAATATCGGCGCATACTTTTCATTATCTAAAATATGGTCGTTGACCTTGATTTCGCTCATCATTCGCGTGACCATCAGGAGGCAGTCTTTCAGTTCTTCGAATGAAGGAATAAATATTTCTTTAATGATTTGAAGATCACGAAAATATCCGGATGGTAGGTTGTTGCTTATCAATGTGATTTGCTGAGGTAAGCCCTGGATTTTATTGCATTTGGCGCGGGTTAGTTCGAATACGTCCGGATTCTTTTTGTGAGGCATGATGCTGGATCCTGTGGTATAGGCATCCGGCAACTTGATGAATCCGAAGTTCTGACTGTTGAACATGCACGCGTCGAAAGCCAGTTTTGACAGGGTTGCTGCTATACCGGCCATTGCGAATGCAACCGTACGTTCCATTTTTCCGCGTCCCATTTGTGCGTAAACAACATTGTAGTTCATGGAGTCAAAGCCAAGCAGTTCGGTTGTCATGGAGCGGTTGAGCGGGAACGATGAGCCATAACCGGCAGCTGAACCAAGAGGGTTGCGGTTGCAAATCCTGTATGCCGCTTGTAATAACTGAAGGTCATCGGCTAAGCTTTCCGCATAAGCGCCAAACCATAGTCCGAAAGAGGATGGCATGGCTATCTGAAGATGTGTATATCCGGGCAGCAGAATGTCTTTGTACCGGTTGCTTTGGGCAATCAATACTTCGAATAGATCGGAGATGATAACTACTAATTCTTGAATTTGGGCGCGCGTAAAAAGCTTGAGGTCAACCAGCACCTGATCGTTACGTGAACGTCCGCTGTGAATCTTTTTTCCCAAATCGCCAAGCGTGTGCGTAAGCATTAATTCTACCTGTGAGTGTACATCTTCTACATCTTCTTTAATCACGAATCCGCCGTTTTCGGCGAGGCGGTATATTTTTTTTAACTCCTCCAATAGGGGCCTCAACTCTTCTTTTGCGAGCAACCCAACAGATTCGAGCATGGTGATATGAGCCATGGAGCCAAGCACATCATACTTTGCTAAGTAGACGTCCATTTCGCGGTCGCGACCGACGGTAAAGCGTTCTATCTCTTTGTCAACCTGAACATTCTTTTCCCAAAGTTTTTGTGCCATGCTTTAATAGACTTTCTGTTTATGAATACGTCTTGTTTTCCGATGTTATTCGTAGGGCAGACGTGCGATAATTTCCGATATTTTTTCAATGGCTTCCTGTAAGGGCTTGGAAACCATTGGTTTGATGAATGGATTGAGATCGGCGCGAACCGTCATCTTCATCTTGGTGTCATTTTCGGCAACCTGTTTTAGTTGTATCCACATTGATAGTGGAATAGGAGAGTTGGTTGTTGAAAACTTTATAGTTTTATTCGGTTCGCGTTCCACAATCTGAAACATAACGGAGCCTACCGGATCTACGGTAAAGCTGCATGTGTCGGTGTCGAACGTAAAATCTTTTATCTTATCCTGCGGAATACGATCTTTGATGCGTTCGAGGTTGGACATATCGGATAACATTGTAAAAATCTGTTCGTCGTTATGCGGTATGGTCTTTACCTCGCTTATGAAGTCTGTCATATATTTGTCTGTTTATTTGTCCGGATCCCAGTTCGCGGGATCTTTACGCCATTCCTGTAGTATGGCAATGTCTTCTTCGTTAATATAGTTTGTTCGTACCGCCTCTTCAATAACCGCGTTATAATTGGAAAGGGTGATAAGAGGAACTTTCGCGTCTTTAAACTGTTTTTCCGCAATCGGAAATC
The DNA here is from genome assembly GCA_031551825.1 of Tannerella sp. Taxonomy (GTDB): domain Bacteria; phylum Bacteroidota; class Bacteroidia; order Bacteroidales; family Tannerellaceae; genus Tannerella. The sequence goes on from JAVBNB010000032.1 coordinate 47,758, forward strand.
CATGTGTGAAGATTGCTAACATACCTACCACTTCGCATCCGAAGTTGCGTACCGCCTGAACAGCTTTGAGGCTGCTTCCTCCGGTAGAGACAAGGTCTTCAATGATAACAACTTTGGAGTCTGGTTTTAATTCTCCTTCAATCAGGTTTTCTAAGCCGTGGTCTTTAGGTTCCGAGCGAATATAAACGAAAGGAAGTCCTAAAATGTCCGCGACTAACGCGCCTTGTGCGATGCCTCCGGTAGCAACACCGGCAATAGCCGTAGCGTCCGGATGATTTTCAAGGATGAGGCGAGCTAATTCTATTTTGATCATTCTGCGGATGGCAGGATATGATAACGTTTTTCTGTTGTCACAATAAATAGGCGATTTCCACCCGGATGCCCATGTGAATGGATTGGCCGGTTGTAATTTAACCGCTTTAATTTGCAATAGCTTGTCGGCAATAAGTCTTTCTAATGTTTTCATAGTTTCTGATGTTTTCAATACATAACTTGTATTTGAATGCAAAAGTAGCGAAATAAAATGAGAAAAAAATATTTTTTAATTTCTTTGTTATGGAATTTTGTCTACTTCCATATCTATAAGGCATGGAACCGTTTTTTTTAGCTTATGAAATAATTAACACGTGATACTTTTGTATTTCAACCGGCTTATGTTATTTTTGTCAGATAATTAAAACGAGTGGAAAGATAATCTTTTAAAAGAAACTGATATGAAACGTTTTTTTTCGATTTCGACGACAGTGATCATGTTGATAACCTGTTGTTTTTTTTATTCATGTAAGCAGAAGAAAGAATTGATTCCTTCTTCGGATTTCGCACCTTATATTTCCGCCTATACAGGAGGATTGATTACTAAAGAGTCGACGGTGGTTATCGAATTTATGGAAGAACAGTCAGACGATGTGTGGACAAAGGATATTGATGAGAAGTTATTCTCTTTTTCTCCTTCGCTCAAAGGTACGGCGCACTGGACAAGTAATAACACAATTGAATTTGTGCCTGAAGACGGGGAGTTGAAGCCCGGAACCATGTATAACGCGACGTTTGCGTTAGGGAAGGTGCTGGATGTGGAGAAAAAGTTTTCAAAATTTGAATTTTCGTTCCGGGTGGAAGATCGTACATTTAAAATAACAACCAGTCCGATAGCTATTCAGTTAGATCATACTGTTACCGTGCGCGGCCAGGTTACATTTAGTGAAATGACGAATTCGGATATTGTGCAGAAGATGTTCGAAGCTCGCTTAGAGGGCAGCAAGATGGATGTAACGGTCGAAGGGCAGGATAATTCCCGTACGTTTCAGTTCGTAGTCAAAGGAATCACACGCAAGGACGAGAATCAGCAATTATTAATTACGCTGAACGGTGCACCGGGTGGTATAGAACGCAAAGAAACGGTCTCGGTAATCATTCCGGCAAAGGATAAATTCAGTTTATATGATTATGAAATCGTGACTTCTCCGGAATACGGGTTACGCCTTGTTTTTTCTGATCTGGTATCGGAGTCGCAGGATTTGAAGAGTATGATAACGCTGAAAGGTATATCTAATTATACGATACAGGTGCAAGGAAATCAGGTGATGGTCTATTTCGCCCATGCGCCGAAATCAACGGAGTTGGAGGTGACAATTGACCAGGGACTGAAGAATCAAATGGGTGACGCGCTTGAAGAAACAAGAGAAATCAAATTGTCGTTAGAAAAACTGAAGCCGGAGGTTGAGATCTTGTCCTCCGGAACGATCCTACCTTCATCAAATGATATTATACTACCGTTCAGAGCGGTAGCTCTTCACGCGGTAGATTTGAAAATTGTACGTATTTTTGAGAGTAATGTTCTGATGTTTCTTCAGAGTAATACGTTGTCGAAAAATTCGTACAATCAGTTACGTCGTGCCGGGCGCCTTGTCTACAAGAATACGTTTCGCTTAGACACCGATCCGACAAAAGATGTTTCGATTTGGGAAAATTACTCATTAGACCTCACCAATTTGATCAAGCAGCAGCCCGGCGCTATTTATCGTATAGAGTTGTCATTTAAGAAAGAATATGCAGCTTACGAATGTGAAAGTGAAGAAGAAACGGAAAACGCGCTTCGCAGAGCCAGTGATTTGCGGAGTATGCTGGCCGGAGAAAGCGCCATAACAGAGGACGATGAGGAGTATTGGGATCGACCGGACGCCTATTATTATGATGGATATGATATGTATATCGATTGGGAATATTACGATTGGGGCGAAGTTGACAACCCGTGCGACCCGACTTATTATATGCAGACAAGCCGTAAAGCTACGACGAATGTGTTGGCATCCAATCTTGGGCTGATCGCTAAAAGCAATTCAAATAACACGACTTGGGTTACAGTGTCGAACCTCTTGGATACGAAGCCGGTTTCCGGATCAAAAGTGACGGCTTACAACTATCAGTTGCAGCCGATAAATTCGGTTACTACCGACGAGAATGGTTTTGCGGTATTGTCATTAAAAAGCAAGCCGTTTGTGCTTGTTGCTGAGTCAGGTGCGCAAAAAGCGTATCTCCGTATGGCTGACGGCGAAGAGAATATGTTGAGCCGTTTTGATGTGGGAGGCGTTGAACTGAAGAAAGGCCTTAAGGGATATATCTATGGAGAGCGTGGAGTATGGCGTCCGGGCGATACATTGCATATAGCGTTTATGTTGGAAGACCGGGAACATAAAATTCCGGCAAATCATCCGGTATCGTTTGAAGTCTATAATCCGCAAGGGCAATTTTATCGTAAGATGGTCTCCAATAACGGCCTTAATGGTTTTTATACGTTTAGTTTACCGACAAAACCTGACGATCCTACGGGGTTATGGAATGCTTATGTAAAGGTTGGAGGGGCGACCTTCCACAAAGGTTTGCGTGTGGAAACCGTTAAACCGAACCGTTTGAAAATTAATCTTGACCTGCCTGCTGTAATAGACGCGTCGAAGGGGACGGCTTCCGTGGGGATTCATTCACAATGGCTGACCGGAGCCACGGCTCGCAACTTGGATGCAAAAATGGAGTTAGTGTTGAATAAGGTATCCACTCAATTTAAAGGTTATGAAAAATATATTTTCAATAATCCGGCGACAAAGTTTACTTCAAGTACAACAGAGGTGTTTGACGGGAAACTGAACGAAAGCGGAAACGTTACATTTAACATGAGTGTGCCGCCGGCGGAAAATGCTCCGGGTATGCTTAGCGCGAATATAACTTGCCGCGTTTTTGAGCCGGGTGGCGATGCCAGTATCTTTTCTCAATCCGTGCCTTTTTCTCCGTATTCATCATACGTAGGAATAAACTTTAACCGGAAACCGGATGATCCTTATCTATTTGTGGATGAAGATTATGTATTTGATATTGCAACCCTTAATCCGGAGGGTAAACCTGTAAGTCGTAATGACCTGGAATACAGTATTTATCGTGTAGGATGGAGTTGGTGGTGGGAGCGCCAGAATGAATCGTTCGAATCCTATATAAACAATTCGAATTATCGTCCTGAGTTTTCCGGAAAGATAAGTACGGTAAACGGAAAAGGACAGATAAAATTCCGCATCAACTATCCGGACTGGGGGCGCTTTCTTGTGTATGTCAGGGATGTGTCAAGCGGACATGCTACCGGAGGAACGGTGCTTATAGACTGGCCCGCATGGCGCGGACGTTCTAATAAGGATGATCCTAACGGAATAAAAATGCTGACGTTTTCTCTCGATAAAAAAACGTATAATGCTGGTGAAGATGTGGTTGTGACAATTCCTGCAACAGCCTCCGAGGGACGCGCTTTGGTTGCGCTGGAGAATGGTTCGGAAGTGATTCATCGTGAATGGGTAAATCTTACGGCGGGTAACGATACGAAATATACATTTAAAGCTACGGAAAAAATGGCTCCTAATGTGTATATCCATATCTCATTATTGCAGCCTCACGCTTCTACGGGAGACATGCCGATACGAATGTATGGTGTAATGCCTGTCTTTGTATCGAACAAAGAGTCCATGCTGACGCCTGTTATTACGATGGTGGATGTGCTGAAACCGGAGACCGAATTTGAGGTGAAGGTGAAAGAACAGAACGGAAAACCGATGACCTATACACTTGCGATTGTAGACGAAGGATTGCTGGATCTCACAAACTTTAAAACTCCGGATCCATGGAACGAGTTTTATGCCCGCGAAGCATTGGGGATCCGTACGTGGGATATGTATGATGATGTAATGGGCGCTTATACCGGAAAATATGGCTCTCTATTTAGTATCGGTGGTGACGGAGAATTGAATAACTCGTCAAATAAGGCAAATCGTTTCAAACCGGTGGTATTGTATGTAGGCCCTGTAACACTGAGCGCCGGCGAGGAAAAGAAACATACGCTACGTCTTCCTCCATATGTGGGATCTGTCCGCGTAATGGTGGTAGCAGGGCAAAATGGCGCTTACGGAAAGGTCGATAAGACGGTTGCTGTTCGTACTCCGTTGATGTTACTGTCTTCGTTGCCACGCGTTTTGAGTACCGGAGAAAAAATATCATTGCCGGTGAATATTTTCGCGATGGAAAATAATGTGAAAAATGTGACGGTAAAGGTTGAGACAACGGGAAAGCTGAAAGCGATTGACGGAAACAGCAAATCGATCACATTCTCCGCACCGGGCGATGAACTTATTTATTTTCCGATGCAGACCGGTTCTGAAACCGGGATTGAGAAGGTGACAATTACCGCTACCGGCGGCGGACATACTTCGAAGGAAACAATAGAGATCGATGTTCGGAATCCGAATCCTCCGGCAATCGCGTTTGAAAGTAAGTTGCTGGAAAAGGGGCAGTCGGTAGAATTCGGCTACGAGCTTGACGGTGTATATGATGGAAACTGGGTAAAAGTAGAAATGTCACGGATACCATCTGTAGACCTGAGCCGTCGTTACGATTACCTGTATGATTACAACCATTTTTGCACGGAACAGTTGACTTCGCGCGCGCTTCCTCTTTTATATTTATCAGAATTCAAAGAACTTGATGAAAAAGAAGCGGAACGAGTGAAACAAAATATAACAGAAGCAATCAATCATTTGTACAGGAGGCAGTTATCGAACGGAGGCTTTTGTTACTGGGCGGGTCAGGGATATATAAATGACTGGGTTTCATCGTATGCCGGTAGCTTCTTGGTTCTTGCGAAGGAGCGTGGGTATAATGTAAACAGTAGCGTTATAAATAAGTGGATCGCTTACCAACGTAGTGTCGCGCAGAACTGGCGGGCGAACGATTACACCAGTAAGCGTTATTCGTATGACCAGTCGGATTTCATGCAGGCCAATCGTCTTTACACACTTGCTTTGGCGGGTGCGCCGGAAATGGGTGCAATGAACCGCCTGAAGGAAGTTAAAGAATTGTCACAGCAGTCACGATGGCGTCTGGCAGCTGCTTATGCGCTATGCGGGAAGCAGGATGCGGCGAATGAACTTGTATTTAACGCATCGACAGTTGTTGTACCTTATTCATCAAATAATCCGTCTTATGGTTCTTCACATCGTGATGAGGCAATGATACTTGAAGTATTGGTGTTGATGGGTAAAAATGAAGCAGCGTTCAAGCAGGCGCAACGAGTATCTGAAAATCTGTCCGGAGAACGGTATTTTACTACTCAAACGACCGCTTTCTCAATGGTTGCGATGGGGCAATTCGCGTCTAAAATGTCCGGTAAACTTGATTTTGAATGGTCTGTTAATGGAAAGAAACAAAGTAAAGTAAATACGAAAAAAGCGGTGTTCCAGAATCAGTTGCCGACAAATCCTTCGTCCGGAAAGGTGAAGGTTGAAAACGGAAACGAGGGCGCGCTTTACTTTAGCCTGACAACGAAGACCCGTCCGATCGTAGATAATCTTCCTGCCGTATCGGAAAATCTGAAGTTGGATATTTCGTATACGGATATGAACGGTTCGCCGATTGATGTGACATACTTGCAACAAGGAACGGATTTCTACGCGATTGTAAAAGTTTCAAATGTAAGCGGCAGAAACTATTATTCGGATGTGGCGCTGACGCATATCATTCCGTCGGGATGGGAGATCTTCAATGAACGCATGGTAGCGGCAAGCACGTCGGAAAAAGATAATGAAGAAACAGCTTCCAATGTGTTTACATATCAGGATATACGTGATGATTGTGTGCTTACGTATTTTGATCTGCCGATAGGAGTGGTGAAAGAAATAAAAATCCGCCTCCAGGCTACATACTTAGGTGAATTTGTATTTCCGGCTATACAATGCGAGGCAATGTATGATGCGTCTGCGCGTGCGCGTACGACAGCAAGCAGGGTTTCGGTACATAAGTGATTCTAACGGTTCACCGCACGAGGTCGGTCAGTTGTTTTTTGTTTTTGAATGTGGAATCTGAAATTTTGAACTTGAAACATTGAACTTTTGAAACTTAAAACATGGAATCGTAAAAGGGCTATCCGGTGGACGATAGCTCTTTTGCTTATTATCTATCTGTTTTGCCTGCCGCGCAAGCTTTTCGATGTGCCTTATGCAACGGTTGTCGAAGACCGGCATGGAGAATTGCTTGGAGCGCGTATTGCTGCCGATGGGCAGTGGCGTTTTCCTCCGGGCGATACTGTTCCTGAGAAATTCAGGCATTGCATCATCGCTTTTGAAGACCGGTATTTTGATTATCATTTCGGTGTTAACCCATTGGCTATAGCCCGGGCTTTCAAACAGAATATAGCGGAGAGGCGTATTGTGAGCGGCGGAAGTACACTTACGATGCAGACGATCCGCTTGTCGCGAGGGGAGAAGCGTACGATCGGAGAGAAAATTGTCGAGGCGATTCTCGCAACACGTCTTGAATGCCGTTATTCGAAATCGGAAATTCTCGCGATGTATGCTTCGCATGCCCCTTTCGGAGGGAATGTGATTGGATTGGACGCTGCCGCCTGGCGTTATTTCGGTCATTCGTCCAATCAACTTTCGTGGGCGGAAGCGGCGACCTTGGCCGTTCTTCCGAATGCGCCGGCTATGATACATTTAGCCAAAAATCGTCTGGCTCTTTTAGAGAAGCGTAATCGCTTACTGAAATATCTGTATGAAAACGGAGATATGGATGAAATAGATTATGATCTAGCCATTAGTGAAACTCTTCCTTCGGAACCATTACCCCTACCACAGATAGCGCCTCATTTGGTTACTTATTTTTATAAACAGAGCGAAGGGAGTAACATTGTCTCATCCCTTGATAAAAATGTGCAGGTGCAGGTGGAGTCCATTCTTGACCGGTGGCATTCGTCTTTTGTTCGTAGTGACATCCGGAATATGGCCGCCATTGTCATTGACGTTCATACAAATGAAGTTCTGGCCTATTGTGGAAATGTGCAGTTCGAAGGTCTGAAATCGTCAAACCAGGTAGATATTATTCGCGCGCCTCGCAGTACAGGGAGTATATTAAAACCATTTCTTTATTATATCACGTTGCAGGAGGGGCAAATATTGCCGAATACATTATTGCCAGATATACCTCTTAATATCAATGGGTTTGTTCCTCAAAATTTCAATATGCAATATGATGGCGCCGTTCCCGCTTCGAGAGTGGTTGCGCGTTCACTGAATATTCCGTCGGTTTACCTTTTGCGGGAATACAGCGTTCCGAAATTTCATGATTTTCTGAAAAGGGCCGGTATTACCACATTGACAAAGGCGCCTTCACATTACGGATTGTCACTCATTTTAGGAGGTGCGGAGGCCACGCTTTGGGATGTGTCGTTTATTTATTCCGATATGGCGCGCTCATTACAGAATATGCCACGAATAAAAGGAAGTGTTGTACCTATGGGGCTTTCTTCATTTGCTGGGTCTCCGTTATCGGCGAATTTTTCAGGAGAATCAGCTGTTGACAGGAATACTTCCGGCGGGAAAGTGGAATATTTGCCACAGGTTTTTTCTCCCGGCGCTGTATGGCAGGTGTTTGATGCGATAAAAGAGGTAAACCGTCCCGAAGAAATAGACTGGCGGTTTATTCCTTCCATGCAGAAGATCGCATGGAAAACCGGCACGAGTTATGGGTTTCGTGATGCCTGGGCGGTTGGTGTCACAAGCCGCTACGTCGTAGGGGTGTGGGTCGGGAATGCTAACGGTGAAGGAAAGCCGGAGCTTGTCGGCGGGCGAACGGCCGGCCCTGTCATGTTCGATATTTTCAATATGTTGCCGTCCTCGCCGTGGTTTGCTCGTCCTGAAGGCGAGTTTGTAGAAGCGCTGGTATGCCGTCAGTCCGGACATCTTAAAAGCCGCTATTGCGACGAGGCGGATACAATGCTGATTGTACCGAATGGTTTGCGGACGGAAGCCTGTCCGTATCATACACCGGTAAATTTGAGTATTGACGGCCGTTTTCGGGTGTATGAAAACTGTATTGAGGCCGGACAACAAATCATCCGGCAGAACTGGTTTGTTTTGCCTCCCGTGTGGGAATGGTATTACAAGCAACATCACCCGGCTTATAAGGTGCTACCGCCTTTCATGTCCGGCTGCGGCGAAGACACACATTCTCCGATGGCTTTTATTTATCCGCAGAGCAATGCTATAGTCTATCTGCCGAAACAATTAGACGGCAGCGATGGCGAGATCACGTTTGATTTGGCCCATGGCAACAGCAACGCCACCGTCTTCTGGCATATTGACAACGAATATCTTGGTTCTACCCGCGATTTTCACAAGTACACTTTTCGTCCTTCACGCGGTAAGCACAGCATCACTGTGGTCGATAACGAAGGAAATACCCTTTCGGTTGGCGTTACTGTAGAATAATTAAAATATCCTATTTCTTAATGTGGCATCTTATGGTTTTGATATATTTTTAAAAATATCAATAATGGTGCTTGTTTTTTAGAAAAAAATGATTTAATGGGTCTATTCTATGGGATATTTTATATTTTTGCATTAGTTTTAATGAAAAAAAATGGATTATGACACAGAAATTTCTTATCACTTCGGAAGAAACAAGTCGAAATGCACTTCTTAAGAAGAATATCATACATTATTATTTAGCATACGGAGATGCTACCATTGCCGAATTATGTAAGGAAATGAATTTGAGTATTCCTACGGTGACAAAACTGATCGGGGAATTGCTGGAGGACGGGTATATTGTGGATTTCGGCAAGCAAGAGACGAGCGGGGGACGAAAGCCGAGTATTTATGGGCTTAATCCTGCGTCGGGATATTTTGTTGGGGTGGATGTGTTGCGCGACAGAGTAAACTTGGGAGTACTTGATTTTAACGGAGGAAAAGTTCGCATAGAGGAAAATATTCCCTATAAACTGGAAAATACACTTGAAGCGCTTGAAGCACTTTGTGTCTGCATAGAGAATTTTGTGGATTGCCTGACGATTTCGCGTGATAAAATACTGGCTATAGGAGTTAACATTTCCGGCCGTGTGAATCCGGTTTCCGGTTTTAGTTACAGTATTTTTTATTTTCAGGAAAAACCCTTGGCGCAGATTCTAAAGGAACGTTTGGGGTTGGAAGTGTATATTGAAAATGATTCGAGGGCAATGGCCTACGGAGAATATATGCAGGGTGTAGTGAAGGGCGAAAAGAATGTGCTCTTCGTCAATATGAGTTGGGGCCTCGGATTAGGTATTATTATCGACGGAAATTTGTACTATGGAAAATCGGGCTTTTCGGGTGAATTGGGACATTTTTGTATGTTTGACAATGAAATACTCTGTCATTGTGGAAAGAAAGGATGCTTAGAAACCGAAGCTTCTGGTCTGGCGCTGCATCGTATATTATACGAACGATACAAGGCCGGGAGTAGTACGATATTGTCGGCACGGATAGATAGGAATGAACCGGTTGGGTTGTCGGATCTTATTGAAGCGGTGCAGAAAGAAGATGTCTTAAGTATTGAAATATTGGAACAGATGGGGGTGAATTTGGGAAAAGGCATTGCCGGTTTGATGAATATCTTCAATCCTGAATTAGTCATATTAGGGGGAGCATTGTTTCAGTTAGAAGAATATTTGGTGTTGCCGGTGAAAAGCGCTATTCGCAAATATTCACTCAATCTTGTAAGTCAGGATACGGAATTTAAGGTGTCGAAATTAAGAGAACGCGCCGGAATAATCGGGGCATGCCTGCTTGCTCGAAGCAAAGTGTTTGGAATGATATAGTCAAAGAGGTTCTAAGTTCAAGGTTCCAAGTTCCAGGTTTCAAACTTTGAACTTGAGATATTGAATGCTCGTTTCATAATAATTAAGCATAAATTCAAAATTTTATACTAAAACAGTTGCATTATTAAAATATTTTATTTATCTTTGTGGTGTAATTAAAAAGTTTTATTGACGTTAACAGTAAAATAGAATGCACATGAAGAAAATTAAAGGTTTAATAAATGCTCCTTTTACTCCATTTTATGAAAATGGAGAAGTAAATTATGAACCGATTGAAGCGTATGCCGGCTTTCTTAAAAAGAATGGGCTTGTCGGTGTTTTTATTAACGGTTCGTCGGGAGAAGGTTTTATGTTAACCGAAGAAGAGCGGATGAAGCTTACCGAAAAATGGATACAGGTCTCTCCTGCAGATTTTAAAGTGATTGTACATGTCGGCAGCACGTGCGTAAAATCTTCTGAAAAACTTGCTGTGCATGCCCAAGAGAGTGGGGTGTATGGTATTGGTGCGATGGCAACCCCTTTTCCGAAAATTAACCGGGTGGAAGAACTTGTGAAATATTGCGAAGAGATTGCGGGTGCAGCGCCTGAGTTGCCTTTTTATTATTATCATATTCCGGCTTTTACGAATGCATACCTGCCGATGAGGGATTTCCTTGATGCGGTAGATGGGCGTATCCCTAATTTCGCAGGCATCAAATATACTTATGAAAGTTTGTATGAATACAATCAGTGTCGTTTATATAAAGATGGTAAATATGATATGTTACATGGCCAGGATGAAACTATACTTCCATGTTTGGCGATGGGGGGCGCTCAGGGCGGCATTGGCGGAACGACAAATTATAACGGAAGAGAACTGGTTGGTATATTAGACGCGTGGGCTGCCGGTGATCTGGAAACGGCGCGCGAAAAACAAAATTTTTCACAAGAGGTGATCAACGTTATTTGTCATTATCGTGGGAATATCGTGGCAGGGAAGCGGATTATGAAACTGATCGGCCTTGACCTTGGTAAAAATAGAACACCCTTTCAAAACATGATGGATGCGGAAGAAGTTTCTCTGAAGTCAGAATTAGAAGCAATCCGTTTTTTTGAAAGATGTAATAAGTTCTGACTTTAATCATACTATAAACTAATACGTGTACCTATGAATGTGTCTCATGATATATCTCAAAATCTTGATTATCTTCGTTCCTGGCGGGAAAGATATAGAGATGACTTAGTAAATAATATATTGCCCTTTTGGCTAAAAAACGGCTGGGATCGTAAAAATGGCGGTTATTATACATGCCTTGATCGCGATGGTTCACTGATTGATACAATGAAATCGGTATGGTTTCAGGGACGTTTTGCATATGTTCTCTCATTGGCATACAACCAGGTAGAGAAGAAAGAGGAATGGTTAGATGCGGCTAAATCGGGACTTGATTTTATTGAAAAATATTGTTTTGATGCCGACAATCGTATGTTTTTTGAGGTTACCGCGACAGGCGCGCCGGTCAGAAAAAGGCGTTATGCTTTTTCCGAAACGTTTGCTGCGATTGCTATGGCGCAATATTCAATAGCAACCGGAGAAAAAAAATATGCGGATAAAGCAATAGAGTTAATTAATAAAATATTTTATTATCTCGACACACCGGGAGTTTTGGAACCGAAATACAAGGATGGTTTTTGTGCTAAGGGGCATTCTCCTTGTATGATCCTGATTGATACGGCGGCTCGTGTGCGGGAGGCGGTTAACGAACCGGTTCTAACAGACCGGATTAATCGGTCGATTGCAGAGTTACGCCGGGATTTTATAAAGCCGGAATTTAAGGCAATATTGGAAACAGTTGGTACGAATGGCGAATTTATAGACTCTATCGCGGGCCGGACGATTAATCCGGGCCATTCGATTGAAACGGCATGGTTTATTCTGGAAGAAGCGAAATACAGAAACAATGATCCTGAATTAAAACAATTAGGCCTTACTTTATTAGATTGGTCATGGGAATGGGGATGGGATAAGAAATACGGAGGAATCAGTTATTTCAAAGATTGTAAAAACCTCCCTCCGCAGGATTATTGGCATGATATGAGGTTCTGGTGGCCTCAGGCGGAAGCAATCATTGCGACTCTTTATGCGTACCGGATGTCCGGTGACAATAAATACCTTGAAATGCACAAGATGATCAGTGATTATACCTACTCGCGTTTTCCGGATAAGGAGTATGGCGAATGGTTCGGCTATTTCCATTATGACGGAACGTTATCCCAACAGGCGAAAGGCAATATGTTTAAAGGCCCGTTTCACATTCCCAGAATGATGATCAAATGCCTGCAACTTTGTGATGAGATTTTGATCGATCCATGAAGCTTGTGTACGAAAATCTGTTATGAAGATATCTGTTAGCATGAAAAATAAGAAAACATATCCCTGGGTCGTTGTCGGTTTGTTGTGGGTCGTCGCGTTATTGAATTATTTAGATCGCCAGATGCTTTCTACCATGAAAGATGCGATGATGATTGATATCGCGGAGTTGCGGTCGGCTACTAATTTTGGACGTTTGATGGCGATATTCCTGTGGATATACGGATTTATGAGCCCGGTGGCCGGGGTGATCGCTGATCGTATAAACCGTAAATGGTTGATTGTCGGCAGCTTGTTTGTCTGGTCTTTTGTGACCTATATGATGGGGCATTGTAATAGTTTCAATCAGATTTATGTTCTCCGGGCGATTATGGGCATAAGTGAAGCTTTGTATATTCCGGCTGGATTATCTCTGATCGCAGATTGGCATCCGAATAAATCACGTTCGCTCGCGGTGGGCATTCACATGACGGGGCTTTATACCGGACAGGCCATTGGCGGGTTTGGTGCTACTGTTGCCGCTCTGTACTCGTGGAATGTGACATTTCATTGGTTTGGAATTATTGGTGTTGTGTACGCACTCGTTTTGATCTTATTTTTACGTGAAAATAAAGAGCATCTTGAAGCTAAAAAGACAAAGAGCGCTTCGGGCAATAATCCTGGCCTATTCAAAGGATTATCATTGCTTTTCAGTAATATCGCTTTTGGGGTGATTCTGTTTTATTTTGCTGCTCCCAGTTTACCGGGATGGGCGACTAAAAATTGGTTACCGACTCTTTTTGCCGGGAATCTGAATATTCCAATGTCGCAGGCTGGCCCTATTTCTACGATAACGATTGCATTCTCTTCTTTTATAGGAGTTATAGCCGGCGGTATTCTTTCAGACCGTTGGGTTTTGAAAAATATCCGTGGACGTGTGTACACCGGAGCGATTGGGTTGGGAATGACGGTTCCTGCGTTGCTCCTGTTAGGATTTGGACATAGCCTTATCGGTATTATTGGCGCCGGATTGTTATTTGGTGTTGGATATGGCATCTTTGATGCGAATAATATGCCTATTCTTTGTCAGTTTGTTTCAGCTAAATATCGTGCTACCGCCTATGGTATCATGAATATGACGGGAGTATTTGCCGGCGCTGCCGTTACAGATATGCTGGGACATTGGACGGATGGTGGTAACCTGGGACTTGGTTTTGCAATGCTTAGCATTGTTGTACTGTTAGCTTTGATTCTACAATTGTACTTTTTGCGACCTAAAACGGATAATATGGAGTAAATACTTGTAAAAATACGGGTGCGAAAACATATTTAATAGCTAATCTTTAAATTGTTTGCTATGCGAAAAAATGATTTATCTGTTTCGTCTTACGGAACAGTGAAGGGACAGACTTATGACTTAGTGATCTTGCCGTGGGGGGCTACGGAGCCTCATAATCAACATCTTCCTTATCTGACGGATTCAATCTTATCTCATGATATATCTGTTGAAGCGTCATCGATTGCCGGAAATCTGTTTGGTGTGAATTGCATGGTTATGCCCCCTGTTAACTTAGGTTCTCAGAATCCGGGACAAAGAGAATTGAAATTTTGTATTCATGCCCGTTATGAAACACAAAAAGCGATCCTGACGGATATTGTGTCCTCACTTCATGTTCAGGGATTTCGCCGGTTAGTGATCATTAATGGTCATGGTGGTAATTGTTTTAAAAATATGATCCGTGATCTTTCGGTTGATTATCCTGATTTTGTAATTGCTTCGAGTGACTGGTATTCGGTACTTCCTGCCGGAGATTACTTTGAAGAACCCGGCGATCATGCCGATGAATTAGAAACATCTGTTATGATGTATTTTCATCCGGAATTAGTTAATCTGGCTGACGCCGGAGAAGGAAAATATAGGCCTTTTGCCATTTCATCATTGAACAAGAAGGTGGCATGGATTCCCCGTAACTGGCAGAATATGAGTGAAGACACCGGTATTGGTAACCCTCAAAAAGCAACTGCTGCGAAAGGAAAAAAGTTTGCGCGTGCCGTAGCGGAGAAGTATGCAAAATTGTTTTATGAACTGTCACAGAAGGAGATTTATTAATATTTGATTATTCTTTTTACTTCTTCAAAAATTATCAGATAATATTCACTATTTATTTTATTAAAAAAATTATTTATGAAAAGACTTCTATTTGTATTCGTTATCCTTAGTATATCGATGTATATGCTGGGACAAGAAAAAGCAATCACAGGTTTTGTGTTTGACAATGAAAACGAGCCTGCAGTCGGAGCAAGCGTCGTAGAGGTTGGTACCACCAATGGAACGATGGTTGGCGCTGATGGTTCATTTTCATTGACTCTAAGGGGGGAAAATAGTAAAATCGGTGTGTCATTTATTGGCTTTAAAGAACAGATTATTACTGTTGGGACAAAAAAAGAGTTTAGTATCCGATTGGAAGAGGATGCCAAAGCGTTGGAAGAAGTTGTTGTAACGGGTTATGGAGGGTCACAGTTGCGTACCAAAGTAACTAATTCCATTGCGAAAGTAAAAGAAGAAACCCTGAAACAAGGTCTTTTTTCGGACCCTGCTCAAGCATTGTCGGGAGCTGTTGCCGGCCTATCCGTTAGTCAGACATCCGGAAATCCGGGCAGTTCTCCTGCGCTAGTTCTGCGTGGTGGTACAAACTTTGACGGTTCTGGTTCGCCATTGATTTTAATAGATGGGCAGGTGCGTGGTTCGTTGAGCGATGTCAATCCGGATGATATCGAATCGATGGAGGTTTTGAAAGACGCCGGTTCAACGGCTATTTATGGGGCAAGAGCGAACAATGGTGTGGTATTAGTCACTACTAAACGAGGGAAAGCAGGCCGGACGGAAGTAAATCTAAAATCCAAAGTAGGATTGAATTATTTTCATGATTCTTACGATTTTATGAACGCGCGCGACTATATCTATTGGATGCGGACGGGTTATATGAATGCCTATACAGGGGATAAAAAACATCCGGATGGATCGGCTGTAAAGGCATGGTCAAGTCTGAGCGGCCTTTCTACGGCAACTCCTTATGGAACAGGAAACTTGTATTGGTCGGACGCGGCTAAAACCATTCCATTGGATGGAAATAAAAGCAGTTCTGCTATCTGGAGTACCATGAAGTATAGTGATGATCTGGCTTTTCTGTTGAATCAGGGTTGGCAAACCATGACAGACCCCGTATATGGAGATCAACTGATCTTTAAAAACACGGATATTGCAGATTTTAATATATCAGTACCGGCTCTTTCTCAGGATTACAACCTGAGTGTGGACGGAGGCAATGAAAACGGAAATTATTATGCCGGATTGGGATATAATCATAGTGAGGGAACTGCCGTTGGCAATTATTACCAACGTATCACTTTTACGCTCAATGCAGATTATAAAATAAAAGATTGGCTGACATCTTCTTCTAGTTTTAACTTTGCTGATTCCAAATCGTTTGGATTGTCACCTACTCAAGAAGCAGAAGCTAATTATTTTTCACGTGTATTATCACTGCCTCCAACCTTTCGGGGTTACAATGCGGATGGTGAAATGTTGTTAGGGAATAATGCAGGTGACGGTAATCAGTTATATAACCTTGATGCTTTTCACCGCGATTTGAATAAGGATAAGTTCACGATGAATCAATCTTTTACTCTCAAATTGATGAAAGATCTTTCTTTGAAATTAGGAGCTATCTGGTATTTTGCAGAAGATAAGCAGGAATCGTTCAATAAAGATTATATGACTTCTCCCGGCAATTGGAATACCGCGCATAACAGCTCTGCCTACTTCGAACGTGTTTTGGATCAGACTTATAATGCTGTATTAAACTATAAAAATCAAATTGATGATAATCATTATTTAGACGCGATGGCTGGTTTTGAATATTACGACTCTTATGGTAAAGGTTTTTCAGCATCGGGTTCAGGCTCTCCTCTCGAAGATTTTATGGATCTGAATTATACCTCTACGGAAGAAGGGAAACGTACTATTGATTCTTGGCATGCGCGTCAGCGTATCATGTCTTTTTTTGGCCGGGTAAATTACGATTACCAAGCCAAATACATGCTTTCCGTAGTTGTCAGAAAGGATGGATATTCAAAATTAGATGAAGAAAATCGTTGGGGGGTATTTCCCGGAGTATCAGCTGGTTGGGTATTTAGTAAGGAGGGTTTTATGGAGAGGACAAATGATCTGCTTTCTTTCGCAAAACTCCGGGCCAGTTTTGGTTTAAATGGAAATGTGAATAAAGATTGGGTTGGAAATTATACAGTGCAAGGTTCTTACGAAACAACCAAAAATTACGACGGCACAATCGCCATGATATTGAAAAATATCCCTAATCCTTACTTGAAGTGGGAGAAATCAAGAACGACGGAAGTCGGGTTGGATTTAGGGTTTTTCAAGAATCGTCTCACTGCTAATTTAGGTTATTATTCACGCCTGACAAGTGATAAGTATGCCAATATTACCGTACCGTCAACTTCGGGGGTAAGTTCAATTACTTCTAATAACGGAGAGTATCAGAATCAGGGATTTGAATTTGAATTAGGCGTCAAAGCGCTGGATACAAAAGATTGGAAGTGGAACATTAATTGGAATGGTGCGATTGCAAGTAGTAAGGTGATCGCTTTACCAGACAATGGCTTGCTTAATAACCGTCAAAATGCTTACCAGGTTTACAGTGGTAATGGGAATGACTTGATCTGGGTCGGCGGATATCAGGAAGGTCAGCGTCCGGGAGATATTTATATGTTTGTCGTCGATGGCATCTATAAATCTGAAAGCGAAATTCCGGATGATTTGATTGACGTTACCAGTGGAAATAATGGCTCCAGCGGACGTCCATTGTATGGAGGAACAACGGGCTATAATAAACTGACTGACGCACAAAAAGCGAATGCTTTGAAAATTGAACCGGGCGATGTCAAATGGAAAGATGTAAACGGAGACGGGGTAATTGATAATTATGATATGGTAAAGGTTGGCAATCTCAGGCCAAAGTTTACAGGAGGATTCAACACCAATGTGCGTTGGAAAGACCTTAGTTTATCCGCTCGTTTCGATTATGCTCTGGGATTCTATGCGATCGACTATAAAACCATGTGGATCATGTCTTGTGCGCAGGGTACTTATAACACAATAGCCGAAACATTTGATACCTGGAGTGTTGATAATCCGAATGGGAAATACCCTACTTATGTATGGGCCGACCAATTAGGAAAAAGAAATTATTGCCGTGAGTCATCTATGTTTGCCTATAAAGGAGATTATTTGGCTTTCCGTGAACTTAGCTTGTCGTATAAACTACCTGCGCAATGGGTAGAAAAAGTGAAATTAGTAAATGTGGAAGCATTGGTTACCGGACAGAATCTGGGTTATCTGACAGCGGGCAAACACTTATTTTCTCCGGAAAAACCTTTTGAGAATCATGGAGGATATCCATTGCCACGCACTATTATTTTTGGTTTAAATGTAACTTTTTAAATTTTGTATATATGAAAAAGATATTATATAGTTTTGCGCTGTCTGTGGCGATTCTTTTTACATCGTGTGATACCTTGGATTTAGCGCCGGAAGATTTCTACGGTAGTGGAAATTTTTGGAAAAACAAATCGCAGGTGGAAGGATATATGAATGGTCTGAATACCTCTTTGCGAAGTAATTATAACATGTTCTATCTTATGGGTGAAGCGCGTGGTGGAAATCAGCGTATCGGAACTTCTTCGTTGAATACAAGTTTGGATTACGCGGTTATTCGTTCGCAACTCCTGACGAAAGATAATACCGGAATCACTAATTGGAACAAATTGTATGAACCAATTATGCATATAAATTTGGCGATCGCCGAGATGGAAAAAGGTGGTAATTTTCTAAATGATAGTGAAAAAAAATACTATTTAGGGCAAGCTTACGGCTTAAGGGCCTTGTACTATTTTATGCTGTATCGGACGTATGGAGGAGTGCCGATCGTAACTGAAGTAGAAATACTAAACGGAAAAGTTTCGGCAGAGAAGTTTTATGTGGAACGCGCAACGCCTGAAGCTACCATGAAATTCTTAAAAGATGATATTGCGAAATCGGAAAGCTATTTTGGTTCGGATCTGACTATTACGAAAAGTAAATGGTCTAAATACGCGACATTGATGTTGAAAGCGGAAGTTTATATGTGGGCTGCTAAAGTGTCTATCACCGGTTTTACTGCTACCGGGCAGACAGACTTGTCTGTGGCTAAAACTGCATTAAACGAAGTAATTGGGAAATTTAGCCTGGTAGATGATTACGGAAGTATTTTCTCTACTTCAAACAAGAAAAGCGCGGAAATTATTTTTACGCTGCATTTTGGTGATAACGAGGAAACAAATTGGGGCCCGATGTTCTTGTATCAGGATGCCGTATTTATTAATCAGGTGTATGGAAGAAACGGAGTGAAAATTACGACCGATACGCTCAATCTAAAGGGTACCGGAGGTGTTTTTCGTCATGAATATCTTGAAGATTTCTGGAAAACGTATGACGCCGAAGATACGCGTCGGGATGCTACATTCATGGAGTATTATTTGAAGAAAGACGAGAATTCGGGCGCGTTAAGCGATTTTGGCTGTGTAATGCTAAAAGGTATCGGTCTTATCAATTCAAATAATAATCGAATCTACTGCAGTGATCTTCCTATTTACCGCTATGCGGACGCCTTGTTGATGATGGCCGAATGCGAAAATGGCTTGGGTAATCCTTGTGCTCTGTATATTAATCAAATACGTCAGCGTGCGTATGGAAGTAATTATGCCGGACATGAATATGTAGAAGGCTCCTTCGCTGATAACGAATTGGCTATTTTGCACGAACGGGATAAAGAATTCGTTTGGGAAGGTAAACGTTGGTTTGATGTTGTACGTCTGCACGATGCGAGTGGTAAATCATTGGCATTTTCAAATAGTGCTAATTATCCTGCAACTTCTCCTCTACTGAATCAAAATGAAGCGTATAAGTTGCTTTGGCCTGTAGATGCAAGTACATTGAGTGTCAATCCAATGCTTGAGCAAACACCTGGGTATTAATAAATGGATTAAAAGTAGCGTTATTAAAAAAAATAGCGCTACTTTTAAATTTTCAAATTATTCAAGTATGAAGAAAATCTTTTTTTTATTATTGTTGACAGTCGGCTTTGTGCAGGCGATGATGCCGGCTACCGATATAGTCCAACTGAAAAAAAATTGTGTTCCGATATTGTTGGAACGATCCGATAATATGGTCTGTTTTCTCCGCATAGAGGCAGATAAATGTACCGCTTTGAATGAAGTATCTCTCACTTTGGGCGATGATGTGGATTTGAAGGATATAAGAGCAATTCGTTTATATTACGGTGGAACAGAGGCTGTTCAGAATGAAAACCAAATACGTTATGCGCCTGTTTCGTATATTGCCCGGGATAAAGCCGGAGAAACAAGAGATGCGAATCTTTCTTATTCGATCAAGATCGCTGAAGTCGCATTTTCTCAAAATACCGAAAATGGATTTTTGCCGAATGAGTCAGTGCGAACTTCCCGGAATATTATCCTGAAAACAAATCAACCGCTGTTGAAAGGGATTAATTACTTTTGGATCAGTATTCAGATGAAACCGGATGCTTCCTTGTTATCAAAAATCACCTTTGATGTTGATCAGGTTTTGTTGGATAACGAATCTGTGTCAATTGTTTCCGACAAGGATGAATCATACTGTTTTCGAATGGGAACGGGCGTACGTCATGCCGGTGATGACGGTTCGGCATCTTATCGTATTCCGGGATTGGTAACGACTAATGACGGAACACTATTGGGTGTGTATGATGTTCGTTATAACAATAGTGCTGATTTGCAGGAGCATGTGGATATCGGATTGAGCCGTAGTACAGATAAGGGGCAGACTTGGGAGCCGATGCGGATTGCGATGAGTTTTGGCGAGTATGCCGGTTTGCCGAGAGCTCAGAATGGAGTGGGCGATCCGGCGATATTGGTAGATCGTCAAACCGGAACAATCTGGGTGATTGCCGTATGGACGCACGGGATGGGAAACGGCAGAGCATGGTTTAATTCTCAACAGGGTATGAATAAAGAACAGACTGCACAACTGATGCTGGTACGCAGTGATGATGACGGACAAACCTGGTCGGAGCCGATCAATATTACCGATCAGGTGAAAGATCCTTCCTGGTATTTTCTGTTGCAAGGACCGGGAATGGGTATAACGATGCAGGACGGTACGCTTGTTTTTGCTGCTCAGTATATTGATAAAGAAAAAGTGCCGAATGCATGTCTTATATACAGTAAAGATCGTGGTAAAACATGGCATCTGCATAATCATGCCCGCTCGAATACCACTGAGGCGCAGGTTGCGGAGGTGGAACCGGGAGTTTTGATGTTGAACATGCGTGATAATCGTGGTGGAAGCCGCGCTGTTTCTATTACGAGAGATTTAGGCAAAACCTGGGAAGAACATCCGTCTTCGCGGAGCGTGTTACAGGAGCCGGTTTGCATGGCCAGCCTCATTAAATCAGGAGCAAAAGATAATATTCTCGGAAAAGATATTCTATTATTCTCTAATCCCAATACGATAAAAGGTAGGAATCATATCACCATAAAAGCAAGCCTTGATGGTGGACTGACATTCCCTGGAGAGTATCAGCTAATGCTTGATGAAGGCGATGGATGGGGATATTCCTGCCTGACGATGATTGATAAGGAAACCGTAGGAATTTTGTATGAAGGAAGTACCGCTCACATGGTGTTTCAGGCTATTAAGCTAAAGGATATTGTAAAGTGAATATGATTGTGCGAATGTTATGAAAAAAATATATGCTTGTTTTGTTTTTCTGACCTTTCTGTCATTCCGGTTGATGGCGGCACCGGCTTTGTTGCCTTATCCGCAGGAAGTTTACTGGACAAAACAATCGTTTTTTCTTAACAATGTCACTGTTATTGCGGACGATGGTTTCAGAACGCCTGTGACCACATGGCTGGAGGAACTGAATATTCCGGAAAAATCCGGCGCGAAGCGGAAATTTATTATCCGTAAGGTTGAAATGCCGGAGATTCCGGTTAACCGCAATGAAGCGTATAAATTGATCGTTTCATCGAAAGAAATCATTATTGAAGCAGAGACAGAGCATGGGATTTTCAATGCCGTTCAGACGTTGCGCCAACTGACATTTGGAAAAGATAAGAATCTGTATGTGAGCGGTTGTGAAATCACCGACTGGCCGGCTTTCCGCGTGAGAGGGTTTATGCACGATGTGGGGCGGGGATATCTGTCTGTTGAGGAACTGAAGCGGGAGATAGAGTTGCTTTCACGTTATAAAATAAATGTGTTTCACTGGCATTTGACGGATAATCAGGCCTGGCGGTTAGAATGCCGTTTATTTCCGATGCTTAATGACAGTGTGAATATGGTTCGTCTTCCGGGAAAGTTTTATACGATTGAAGATGCGAAAGAATTAATGGCATTTTGCAAGCAACGCCAAGTTTTGCTTATTCCGGAAATAGAGATGCCGGGGCATAGTGAAGCATTTGTCCGCACCTTCAGGCATGATATGCAAAGCAAAGAGGGCATGGTTATATTGAAACTATTAATGGATGAGGTTTGTGAAGTTTTTGACGAACTTCCTTATCTGCATATCGGTACGGACGAAGTACAATTTACTAATCCTGCATTTGTACCTGAAATGGTCGCGTATTTACGGGCGAAGGGGAAAAAAATAGTGTCGTGGAATCCGGGATGGTCTTATCAGGAGGGTGAAATTGATATGTTGCAGATGTGGAGTTACCGGGGAAAACCACATCCGGGAATTCCTGTGATAGATTCGCGTTTGCATTATATCAATCATTTTGACGCGTTTGCTGACTTAGTCGCATTATTCAATAGTAATGTCTCCGGACAAAAGCAAGGTTCCCACGATTACGCAGGCGTGATTATCGCTTTATGGAATGACCGGAATGTCGAATCCGAACGGAATATCATTCTTGAAAATGGCTTTTATCCGGTGATGTTGACATTGGCGGAAAGGACATGGAAAGGTGGGCAGGATGAATATTTTTATACAAAAGGTTGCCTTATAGGTGTTCCGGGAAGTGAAGAATACCACCAATTTGAAGATTTTGAAAATCGGATGTTATGGCATAAAGAAAGATATTTTCAAGGATATCCCTTCGTGTATGTCAGGCAGGCGAATGTGCATTGGCGCATAAGCGATCCGTTTCCGAACGAAGGCGATTTATCCCGCTCGTTTCCTCCTGAAACGATGCTTGAAGACACATCTGTTTATCAGGGTGAAACCTATTATTCATCGGATGCTATAGGCGCTGGTATCTATCTGCGGCATGTGTGGGGAAACAATATCATGCCTTCTTTCTATAAAAATCCGCAACCGAACCATACGGCTTATGCGTGGACGTGGGTCTGGTCCCCTATGAAACAGGATGTCGGGTTATGGGCGTGTACGCAAAATTACGGTCGTTCGGAAAAAGATCTGCCGCCTCCACAAGGGAAATGGGATTATAAAGAAAGTTGTATCTGGCTGAATGATAAGAAAGTAGAGCCGCCGATGTGGACGGCAGCCCATACGGTTCATTCAAATGAAATTCCACTTGGAAATGAAAATTTTGAAGCCCGTGATCCGATACCGGTAACGTTGCAGAAAGGATGGAACAAGGTATTGTTGAAACTTCCGGTTGGCGCGTTTTCTACTCCTGAAGTACGATTAGTAAAATGGATGTTTACTTTTGTTTTTGTAACACCTGATGGAAAAGAAGCTGTCAGTGATCTTATTTATTCACCGGATAAAAAGAAGTAATACATGAAATGGAATTTATCCCTGTTTATCTTTTTGGTACTATTCCTGATTGTTAGTCTGTGTTCGGCTATTACCGGAGATTACGGAGGTTTGAAATTATCTCCTCTCTATACGGATGATATGATTCTTCAGCGCAATGTCCCTTTGATGATTCAGGGGATGGCTGATGCCGGCGAACAGGTAACGGTACGTATCGCAGGCCAGCAGTTGGTTAAAGAAACCGGAACGGATGGAAAATGGTTTGTGAATTTATTGCCCTTAACTGCCGGTGGCCCTTATACTCTGATAGTATCTACCTCCAAACGGGTATTGCAATATAAGAATGTTTTGGCTGGGGAGGTCTGACTGTGTTCCGGGCAGTCTAACATGGAGTTTATGCTGAAACAAGCTTCTTCCGGAGCAAGAGATATTCCCCGGGCTGCTGATGAACAACTTCGCCTGTATGATATGAAGGCGTGCTGGCGAACGAATGCTGTGGAATGGGATACTTCTGTACTTGATTCCCTGAATCATCTTCAGTATTACGCAGATACACACTGGAAAATGTGTACGCCGGAAAGCGCGGCTGATTTTTCCGCTGTTGCTTACTATTTTGGAAAAATGTTGCGGGATAGTTTGCAGGTGCCGGTAGGGCTGATTTGCAATGCGGTCGGTGGTTCGCCTACTGAAGCATGGATTGACCGCAGAACGCTGGAATATCAGTTTCCGGCGATATTGAGAGACTGGACGCATAATGATTTTATTCAGGATTGGGTGCGTGAACGGGCAACTCTAAATATGAAACAATCAACCGATAAAAATCAACGCCATCCCTATGAACCTTGTTATTTGTTTGAGGCCGGTATTCGGCCATTGCAGCAGTATCCGATAAAAGGAGTGATCTGGTATCAGGGAGAATCAAATGCCCATAATCGGGAAGCGCATGAGCAACTTTTTACATTATTGGTTGATAGTTGGCGGAAGAATTGGGATAATGGCCAGTTGCCTTTTTACTATGTACAGTTATCTAGCATCAACCGTCCTTCATGGCCTTGGTTTCGTGATAGTCAGCGAAGACTGATGGAGAATATACCTTATACGGGAATGGCAGCATCCAGCGATTGTGGCGACTCTTTGGACGTTCATCCGGCAAATAAGGAACCGATCGGGGAGCGTCTGGCGCGCTGGGCTTTGAACAAAACGTATAACCATCAGGATATAACTCCTTCCGGCCCACTGTTTTGCAATGCGGATTTTCAAAATGGAACCGTATTTGTATCATTTGATTACGGACAAGGCCTGAAGAGTTCGGGCGGCCAACCATTACGTACGTTTGAAGTGGCGGAAACCGATGGGTTCTATTTTCCTGCGAAAGCGGAAATACAGGCTGGTGGGTTGAAAATACACAGTGACAACGTAAAAAATCCTCGTTACGTTCGTTATGGTTGGCAGCCGTATACGCGGGCGAACCTTGTTAACGGAGATGGATTACCGGCTTCAACTTTCCGGGCGGAGGCGGGAATGGCAGGATGTAACAATACGCAAACAATAGATAAGATGAAAAATATGGAATGGATCAAATTGCCCGACTTAACGGGAACAGCCGGAACGGCATCGTTGGGAGTTTCGGCTCCTTTTACTGCAGTATGGGATGATCATCTGATTGTTGCCGGCGGATGTAATTTTCCGGATAAACCCGTTACCGAAGGAGGGGTTAAACGTTATTATAACGAAGTTTATTCACTCGATTTACGGGAAGAAAACGCGGATTGGAAAATGATAGGATATTTGCCGGAACCGGTTGCTTACGGAGCGACAGCGATAACCTCCCAAGGTGTTATTTGCATTGGAGGAAATAATAGTGAGATGTCGTTTTCGGAAGTCTATCTTCTTATTTCCGAAAAGGAAAACATCCGCGTTGAAGATCTTCCCTCTTTGCCTGTTACAATGGATAATATGTCAGCTTCGGCAATTGGAAATACAGTGTACGTGGTGGGAGGAAATGCCAACGGCGTACCTTCAAATGATTTCTATTGTCTGAATTTGGCGGATATGGATAGAGGGTGGGAAAAATTGGATGAATTTCCCGGTGCTAAGCGAGTTCAGCCGGTTTTGGTCGCTCAGAAAATAGCGGATGAAATCAGTCTTTTTCTGACAGGAGGATTTCAACCGGCAGCGGAAGATATTCCTGCGGAAATTCCGCTCGAAATGCAGGTATATTCACCTTCAGGCAGGCAATGGAAACCAATCTCCGCATTACCTTCGTTTCAGGATGGTTCTTTACGCACATTGACCGGAGGCGCCGGTGTGGCCTATTGCGATAGTCTGATCCTGTTTGCGGGTGGAGTCAATTATGATCGCTTTTTGGCTGCGATTGACAGGCTTCGGCAAATAGAGATGGCGACTGAGGGCGGTAATCATCAGAAATTAGATTCTTTACGAAAAGATGCCGCAGAATATATGCTTCATTCGGTGGAATGGTACCGGTTCAATCGTTCATTGCTTGTTTATGACACAAAAACCGGTGTATGGAATGAATTATGTGAAAGTGAGCAGTTGGCACGTGCCGGCGCCGGAGTTGTTGTTTATAAAGATCGGATCATAATTGTAAATGGCGAACTGAAACCAGGTATCAGGACGCCGGAAACAAACATGTTGATATTTGAGAAATGACTATCGGATACTATTCATTTATTTTCCGGATAATTGGGGCTGTATAGCATCGTGGATGTGCGGACTACAAGCTGTCCGTCTTTAACAAAAGAATCCCCGCGTTCCGATAAGTGATCGACCATTGCTTGTCTCATTTTCTCTACTGTTTTTGCGTATTTTTTATTTTTTGAACATTCTGTCAGTTCTTTGGGATCTTTTTCTAAGTCAAACAATTGCTCGGAACCGTTATGGAAATTCCAGATATATTTTATTTTTCCATCAGTTAAGGCACACCAGTAATTATCCGCGTTATAACATGTCGCGTGTTCCATATCAATATAGGTTCGCCATTCTTCCTGTTTGCCCTGGACCAGTTTCAGTAAAGACATGCCATCCATGTCGGAAGGGACGTTTCCACCCGCCAAATCGATGAATGTGGGTAGGAAATCTCTCAGTTCTACCGGCTGGGTAATGACGGATGTATCTTTTTCCCGGTGAGTGTTTTCCGGCCATTTTACAATGTATGGAATGGCTGTGGAACCTTCATAAGGGAATGTTTTTCGCCAGCGGTAATGATCACCTAACATATCGCCATGATCCGCAGTAAAACAGATGATGGTGTTGTCATACATCCCTTTCTCTTTTAATGTTTGTATGATGGCGCCGATCTGATCATCAATAAAAGTGATGTTTGCGTAATAATATCTTCGGGAGTTTTGAGCATATTCCGCTCCGAAATTACCGAAGGCAGCGTCTGGATCAGCTTTTTCCGGATCAAGACGTTCGCTTAAATCACCGCACCAGTCGCCGATAAAAGGCGCCGGGATTTCCGATTCTTTGTACATATCTAAGTAACGTTGCGGCGGATCGTATGGGCTATGTGGACGTGCGAAAGATACTTTAAGGAATAGAGGTTTTTCGTCCGAATAATTATGTATCAGTTCGCATGCTTTCTGTCCTGTCCATGTCGTAGGGTGCAACCTCTCGCCTAACCGGTAAATGCCCGCGCGATGCTCATTCCAGCCAATTCCGGTCAGGTCCGGATTTGCTCCGGGAGACTGTAATTGAAACCACTCGCGATAGTCGCTGATGAAATCCGGGCTTTCTACGCGTCCGCTTTCATCTACCAATGTTGTGTGAAAGCCATGGAGCGATTTTTGCGGAAACCAGTGCATTGTGCCGATGCCGAAGGTGTAGTAGCCAAGATCGCGTAGCATTTGCGGCATTTCATATTTATAGTGTTGCGCGACACGTCCGTATCCGAGCATACCATGATGCCAGGGTGACAATCCGGTTAGTAATCCGCTTCTTGCCGGTGTGCTGCTTGGAGAAGAGGAATACCCGGAAAGAAAGAGTGTTCCTTCCTTAGCTAAACTGTCGATATTGGGAGATTTAACGGACCGGTTCCCCATGCAACCTAATGCGTCTACCCGGTGCTGATCCGTCATGATGAAAATAATATGCGGTTTTTGGCCTGCAGCCACCTTGTTCTCATTTTTGAGTGGGGCCTTGTGAGGTGTATTTACCGGTTGAGAGAGATTGTTTTGTGATAACAGATCTATTGTATTTATCCCCAATCCTGCCCCGATTGATGTTTTAATGAAAGCTCTTCTTTTCATTTATTCTGTTCCTTTTTTATTGACTTTAACTCGACCGCCTTCTTAGGATGTTTATCCGCCGGATTATTTTCCGAAATTAAATATAGTTGATTCCGTACGGGCGTTATCCATCAGCGTAACGAGTTCCTGTACTATTTCTGGTTCTTTCTCTGTCAAATTATGATCTTCGTGTATGTCATTTCCGAGATTATAAAGTTCAAGCCATGGGCCGTTTTCTGCAGATATACCTTGGCGAATCAGTTTCCAATCACCTTTACGTATCGCTTGTCGGCCATTTTGTTCGTGGAATTCCCAATATAAATAGTCATGTTTTGGTTGGCTATTTTGTGATAAAATTGCCGGAAGAAAAGAAATTCCATCGCCTGTTTCCGGTAATGTAGTCCCTGTTAATTCGGCAAAAGTGGGCATCATATCCCAGAATGCGGAAATATGATCGGATATGCTCCCTGATTTTACACGATCGGGAGACCATACGATTAGAGGAACCCGTATGCCGCCTTCGTATAAATCACGTTTAATACCCTTCAGCGGACCGTAACTATTGAAAAAATCGGGATCTGCGCCGCCTTCACGATGCGGGCCGTTATCACTTGTGAAAAAGATAATCGTATTTTTATCCAACCCCTGTTTTTTCAGTTCGTCCATTATTTCACCCACATATTTATCTAACCGTGAAACCATTGCGGCGAAAGACGCGCGTGGTTTTTCCGAACGGAAATAACTGCCGGGGCGATCGTAGAGGGTCTCTTCAAATGTGTCTTCATAAATCTGATAGATGGAATCATGCGGAAGGTTGATTTCAGCATGCGGTAATGTATAGGTTAACATGGCGAAGAAAGGCTTCTCCTTATTTTCGCGAATAAAATCAAGCGCCTGTTGATGTATTAAATCCGCTGAATATGTTTTTCTGCCGGAATCTATGTTTTCCGGGAATTCTATTTTCTCCTGATTGTGCCATAAATGCTCAGGATAGTAATTATGAGCCCGGCTTTGACAATTGTATCCATAAAACTCATCAAACCCCATTGCATTCGGTTCTGATTCCGATCCCGGATAACCCAATCCCCATTTTCCAAAAACTCCTGTTGTGTAATCTTTTGATTTAAAAAGTTTCCCAAGCGTATATGTATTTCCATCCATTGCCATTTGCCCCTCCGGAGGAACCCCTTTATTGCCGCGGATCTGCGTATGGCCGGTATGCAGGCCGGTCATTAAAGACGCACGCGACGGCGCACTTACCGTACACCCCGCGTAATGTTGCGTAAAAAGCATTCCTTCCGAAGCCATACGGTCTAAATGCGGAGTCCGGATGATTTTTTGTCCATAACAACCCAGATCACCATAACCCAGATCGTCAGCAAGGATATAGATCACATTTACCGGTAATTGCGGATCTGTTTTTTGCTCTTTGCATCCAACTAATAATGAGACTAAGGAACCTGATATACAGATTGATTTTGCGATTTTCATTGCATTCTAATTTTTAGAAAACTGTCTAACTAATCTAACTGAAAAACAGTGGCAATTTATAGAAAAAATTGTAGATTACAAAAAAGAAAGAGAAAACATTGTCTTTACGGGAAATCGTGGATGCGGCTATTGAGCAGTAGATACCTGAATAGCTGCTGTGATATGTTCATAGGTTGATAATTGAAACAAAAACAAGTTAATTTCTAATCACTTCTCTATAATATTCCATATAATTTGCTATTCGAGTTTTAGTTTTTGCATTTTCCCAAGTGCATTCAAAGGTAAATGTATAATCAACTATTTCTCCATCTATTTCAATTGGTAATAAAATATAAATAGTTTTACCTGTAGTGTTTTTATCGCCCATCAAAATATAATAATGCATCCATCTACTAAATTGATTAGACCAATCCACTTTGTCCTTGGGAATTATGATGTCGTCCAATTTAGATCCTTTCATAATTGACGTAGGAACCTGAGATGCTTCTCTATCATTGTATTTCACACCTGTATGGAATACTCCAACAGAACTATTGTCGAATCCTGAATAAACAGCTTCGTCCCAGATGATTTTTATCCTGGAATTTGATTTATTGTTGAGTGTGAATGAAATGTGGGTTGGGTTGAATAGAAATTTAATATTTACAATGTCATCTTCATAAATACTATAATCTATTCCATATTTAGTTCTTTCATCATAAAATTCACCCTCTGTTCCATCGCTTACTTCTACATCCACTAACCAAAGATTATAATATCCTTTAGGTTTTGCGTTTGAAATACTTGATATAGAAAGAAAAATAAGTATGAATAATAAAATTTTTTTCATAGTTGTTTATGTTTGTTGATTCAATAATATTTTGTTTTTCAATTCTATATACTTAACAGGATTTGCTATCTTTTTTGTGATAGTTAGCATTGTATATTTTATTGAAAAATCTAAAGGAATAGTAAAATAATAATTAGTTTTCAATACAGTCCCCGTTAATTATAATGTGTTGATTACGAATGGTATTGGTGGAGTATATCGGACTCGAACCGATCACCTTTAGACTGCCAGTCTAACGCTCTAGCCAGATGAGCTAATACCCCATTGTGTGGAATTTTCGCACAAATATAGATGTTTTATTTAAAATAAAAAGAGATTTGCAGGATATTTTTTACGCTTTAATTGAAACGGTTGCTTTTGCTACTTCTCCGTTAACCGGTGGATTGAGTTTTGATATTTTTACGGTCATTTCCTGCATTTGCGGAAATTTGTCTTTGAGAACTTTCAGGATGCGCCCCGCTACATGTTCTATCAATTGAGACGGCTTCTTCATCTCCTCTTTGATAAGGTCGTATATATCAGCATAACTGATCGTGTCTTTGATACGATCGGTTTCGACGGCGTCTGTTTCTATGGTGTATGATATGTCTGCCAAATATGTGCCGCCAATAATGCGTTCCTCTTCCATCACGCCGTGAAAAGCGTGAAACCTCATCGTCTCTAATGTAATGTTGACAGTCATAACTGTGTACAAAGGTACAAAATAAATTTTTGCATAACTCTCAACTTTCGCTATATTTGCTACGTTATGTATGATAAAATAGTGAATGAGAAAGAAGAATTAAGGTATGCGATCTTTTATTCCGTATTGCTGACCGCCTTGCCATGGATTGTGCAGATAATCAGTGTCGTATTTTCTTTACGTTTGAAGCAATATGGTTTGCAGCCGTTGGAATTAAGAGGGTTGATTGGAATTTTCACAATGCCGTTTTTACATGCTGACTGGGAGCATCTTATTTCAAATACGCCGGCAATGTTATTGCTTATTTTTGGTTTATTTTTATTTTATAAGCGGAGGGCATGGCGTATATTATTCTATTTATACGTTATAAGTGGATTTTTGACCTGGCTTATGGGACGAAGTTCGACGCATATTGGTGCGAGCGGGCTTGTCTACGCACTGGCCGCATTTCATTTTATTAGTGGTGTGATAAAGAAAGTACCGAGGCAACGTGCGTTTGCCTTACTTGTTTCGTTTTTGTACGGTGGCTTTGTCTGGGCCTTTTTTCCAACACTTTACCAGGGTACCTCTATTTCGTGGGAAGGTCATTTGTCAGGATTGCTTGCGGGTATAATCCTTGCGTTTTATTTTCGCCACGAGGGGCCTGAACCACCGGTTTATCCTTCATTGGAAGAGAGTGAGGAGATGATTGATGAAGAAGGGGCCTATTGGGATTCTACTGAGGAAGAGGAGGGTAAAAGTTGAAGATAGCGGCGCCTTGGAAGTACAAATAAAAATGAATTTTCATTTGTACTTCTCTCGGCTTGCATTATCTTTGCGTCAAACAAAAAAAAATATCATGGGAAAAACCAATGAAGATTTTAACGGTGGGCTACATAATGTCCTGGCTACCGGTACAACATTAACAGGAAAGATAGAAACTGAATCCGATTTTCGTTTGGATGGACGCGTTGAAGGTGAGGTTCATTGCAAAGGGAAGATTGTTATCGGCCCGAAAGGGAGTGTGAAAGGAAATATAACGACAGTGAATGCGGAAATTTTGGGAAATGTGGAAGGTGCTATACACGCCCGCGAACGTCTTGTCCTTAAGTCATCTGCGGAGATAAAAGGCGATATTTTCATTCAAACGCTTGAAATAGAGCCGGGAGCGAAACTGAATGGTTCGTGTACAATGGCGGGAAAAGACGGGATGACATCTCCGACTTCTCCGGTTAATGCTGTAAATCCTCCTAAAAAGTAGTTATCGCCTGTTTTCGGTTATTATATTGCTTAATTTTTTATTGAAATTGTTTGCGTGCAGCAACGTTTCAATCGTTATATGCATGCGGTAACACCAGTAGTTGTTCGGATTCGCAGGAATGTTGATGCGTTCGGCATCAGCATCGGGCCGTTTGATTTTATCATCTATGGCAAACCAATCTTGTAGCGGGATAATCGTCAACATGGATGAAGCCCGCAGGTGATTGCGGACGATTTGTTCTGCTATAACGGAAGAGCATTCTTCAGGAGCGATACCTTCGTGTTGAAGAATATGGTTGTAATATCTTTGTGTTCTTTCCCTGTTTTCTTTCCACCAGGCGCGTATGGGATTCATATCATGGGTCGATGTTGTACAGACTGAATGATAAGGCAGTTTTGTCAGATCGGCAAATTCACAGTTCATCACTTTAGGCATGTGTTCAAGTTCTAAAGAAAATATTTGCAGCCTGTTCATTACCTCGTGAACAGATGCCGGTATCATACCGAGATCTTCTCCGCACACAAGCATCTCTGTGCTGTTTACTAAGGGAGTAAGGCGTTTTAACGCGGTCTCTTTCCAGAATTCATTATGTCGCAGGAAATAGAAATCATGATATAATCTGTCGAAAGCATGCCTGTTTTCGTCGGATAATTCATAATATGCAAAAGCTTTATAGGCAGAGATACGAGGATGATAACGTTGAGGGTCGTACGGATCTTTAAGAAAGAGTACTTCATTTGCTATACTCATCAGGGCATTCCTCGTTTTTTGAGACTTTTCATCTTCGTTTTTTTCGAAGAGCCGTTTGATTTTTCTTTGTGTCGAACATATTTCGTTCAAGACAAGGTGTTCCGAATCGCAATGGTTAAGGTATTTATAAATATCATCGTCTATTTTTTCTTCGAATAGATCCGGAATGAATTTGATGTGAATACGAGGTTCTGTCCATCGTTTATCGAATCTGGTACCGTAACTCTCAATCTCTTTGATGGAGAGAGGAAGGGCAGGTCTGAAGTGTCCGCATAATCCGTCGACAAATTCTTTGGGAATCTCCCATATCCGGAAGAAGCCGAGTATATGGTCGATCCGGAAGCTGTCAAAATAATTATTCAGTTTGCGAAAGCGTTTTTTCCACCATTCGAAACCGTCTTTTCCCATAACATCCCAGTTGTATGTCGGAAAAGACCAGTTTTGACCCGTGTCGGAAAAATTGTCGGGAGGAGCGCCTGTTTGCATTTGCATGTTGAAATAATCAGGTTCGGTCCATGCCTCTACACTTTCACGATTAATGCCGATAGGGATATCACCCTTGAGAACGATACCGTTTTCCCGGGCATATTTTGAAATACTGTCAAATTGTTTGTGGAGTGTATATTGAATGAAAAACAGGTATGAAAACTCATCGTATGCTTCGCTTTTGGGATCGCAGAATTTTTCAATTTTTTCGCGATTGTAGCAGGCATACTCGCCCCATTTGGAGAATTCTGCCGTGTTGTTTTTGTCACGCAGGTATGAAAATGCGGCATAAGGTATCAGCCATTCTTTGTTTTTTGCAATAAATTCTTTAAAATCGTTGTTTTTTAGGATATTATCTTTCTCCTGCTCAAAATAATTACGAAAATAAGCTGTTTTATATGTTTCGACGGATTGATAATCTACCGTGTCCTTCGCGTTGAGTTTCTTTTGTATTTTATTGTAATAAGCAGCCTTCTTTTTGTCGTTGAGGCTTCCCAGCATGGGGATGTTTATATATAGAGGATGAAGTGCATAGATCGATATAGCGCTGTATGGATATGAATCCTGCCAGGTATGAGTACGGGTTGTGTCGTTCATCGGCAAAACTTGTATAAAATGTTGCTTCGTCTTTTTTGTCCAATCAATCAGTTTTTTGATATCACCGATATCTCCAATGCCGAAGCTTTCCTCAGAGCGAAGAGAAAATACGGGTATGACGGTTCCACAGGCTTTCCAGGCGAGATCCGGAGTTCTTAACGGGTAGTTGTTGACGATAATATGATTATTGTCTATTTCCGGAGGACGGTTTATGATCCGGTTTTCTCCTTCTTCCCAATAATCGGTTTGTTTTGTTTTGGTGTCTACAACAACAAATTTATACTCCAAAGGAAATGAGATTTCGTTGGAATTTAATTCTATTTCCCAGTTTGGAAATTTGTCGCCGGATAGATGTAGCGCGTGATTCGCGTTCCAATTTCCGAGAAAAGATTGATTTCCGGTGATGGCAACGGTTTGTTCCGGCTTTGTCAGAGGGGCCGGTAGACGTAAAAAAATATTGTTTTTCCGATTCGGATTATCCATTGTTTTTTGGGGCGGTTTGTTTTTATGCCTGGCAAAGAGATTTTTTGTGAAGGCCGATGTGTAAAACGCCCGTTCTTCAGGTTCGGATAGCCAACAATCGTATAGATGATACGATTTACAATTCTGATCAAATTGAATCTGATGGGCAAAACCACTGTGTTCGGATGTACGGATCCCATTTGTATCTTCTATCAGATAGTTGTATTTTATTTCTTTGGTTGAATCAGGCAAAGAAATTTCTAATTGCCACTCGTTATCATTATGATAATGCATTTCTTTTGCCGCACTCATGATATTAGCACCAAGTTCCACACATGAACCGACAATGAAAAGTCGTTGTCCCCATGTGGTGTGAAATTTTAGATTAAAAGTAATTTTCATAATTTACCATGCGTAATTTGATGGTACAATGATATGGATATTTTGCAAGTTGAACAAATTTTTTCCGGGCTTATTCTGCCTGATACCGTTTATATATACCTGAGCTTTATTATTCATTGATTGCTGTGCGGATATCTTATAGTTGTATAAATAAAAAGATTTCACGTTTTATATTCGTGAAATCTTTTTGTACCGCCACCGTTTTCAATCTATTGTCTGAAAAAGATGAATGCGGATTTAAAGTTAATGTGAAATTTTTATTTTTAGGTTGTTAGCTACATTTTGATGCTCCGCAATTTGTACAGATCAGGCATCCTTCCTGATAGATCAATGTTTCAAATCCGCAATTCGGGCATTTTTGTCCTTTAGCTTCAGAGCCGTCAGGAAGGTATTTTTTCAAGGCGCGTTCAACACCGTTTTTCCATGTATTGATGCTTTCATCATTGAGTTCCATTCCTTGTACAAGTGTGATTACCTGGTCGATAGGCATTCCATAGCGCAAAACGCCGGATATTAATTTAGCATAATTCCAGAATTCCGGATTAAATTTCCCATCCAAACCTTCGATCGTTAATTTGTATCCGCGTTTGTTTTTGAATTGGAAATCATAGTGCTTTCTTCCGTTTTCATCATAGCTTTTGATGATAGAGCCTTTTGATACGTTTTTGGGAAGCATGATTCCTTCATCATCGTCCGCAAGCCCAGTGAATATTTCATACGGCCGGCCGTTCAATAACCCGACAAAAGCAATCCACTTGTCTTTATTGTTCTGGAATTTTACAACATCAGCCTCTAATTCACGCGGACGCTTTGTCATAATGATCGGCGGTTCCATACACTCAGTGTCTTTCTTTTTCTTTTTCTCGTTGACCGAAACGAGTACTCCGGAGCGTGAACCTTCCCTATAAACGGTACATCCTTTACATCCGCATTTCCATGCCTGAATATACAGTTCATTAACAAGTTCTTCGGATGCATCGTTCGGCAAATTAATGGTAACACTGATCGAATGGTCAACCCATTTTTGCATACGCCCCTGCATGGTTACTTTTTGCAACCAGTCCACATCATTAGATGCTGCCTTGTAGTAGGGCGAATGTTGTACCATATCCTGAATCTCTTCTTCTGTATATTTTTTAATAGGAGAATAGCCATTCGCGGTCATCCATACTACAAATTTATGGTGGAATACGGTGTATTCTTCAAACGCATCGCCGGTTTCATCAACGAAATCCACACGGGAGTTGGGGTCATTCGGATTTACTTTGCGGCGACGTTTGTATACGGGCATAAATACGGGTTCTATGCCGGAGGTTGTCTGTGTCATAAGACTAGTGGTTCCAGTCGGAGCAATGGTTAGACAAGCGATATTCCGACGTCCGTAAGTCGTCATTTCTTTGTATAAATCAGGATCAGCTTCGCGCAGGCGATTTATAAAAGGATTATTAGCTTCGCGTTTTGTTTCATATACTTCGAATGCTCCGCGTTCTTTTGCCATCAGCACAGAGGATCTGTAAGCCGAAAGAGCTAATGTTTTTTGTACTTCTTCCGCGAAATCCGTGGCTTCTTCCGTTCCGTAACGCAGATTTAACGCAGCTAACATATCGCCTTCGGCTGTGATACCTACACCGGTACGTCGTCCCTGAAGTGTTTTTTTCTGAATCTTGTCCCAAAGATGAAGTTCCGTATGTTTTATTTCCTCAGATTCGGGATCGGATTTAATTTTTTGAAGAATCTTTTCAATTTTTTCTGCTTCGAGGTCAATGATATCATCCATGATCCTCTGCGCTAATTCGACGTGTTTTTTGAACAGTTCAAAATCGAAATAAGCATCAGAAGTAAATGGATTCACTACGTAAGCATAAAGATTAATAGCCAGCAAGCGACAACTGTCGTATGGACAAAGGGGGATTTCTCCGCATGGGTTTGTCGAAACGGTTTTGAATCCGAGATCGGCATAACAATCCGGAACAGATTCTTTTATGATTGTATCCCAGAATAACACTCCCGGTTCCGCAGATTTCCATGCATTATGAATAATTTTTCGCCAGAGTTGTGTTGCATTTATATCTTTTTTGACTGTAGGAATAATGGAATCTATAGGGTATTGTTGCCGGTACGGTGTTCCGTTTATAACCGCATTCATAAATTCGTCATCAATTTTGACGGAAACATTGGCGCCGGTTATTTTTCCTTCAATCATTTTAGCGTCGATAAACGATTCCGAGTCCGGATGTTTGATCGATACACTTAACATCAAAGCTCCGCGCCTTCCTTCCTGAGCAACTTCGCGGGTTGAGTTGGAGTAGCGTTCCATAAACGGAACAAGTCCTGTTGATGTTAGTGCGGAATTTTTAACAATGGAGTCTTTCGGGCGTATATGTGACAGATCGTGTCCTACACCACCACGGCGTTTCATCAATTGTACCTGTTCT
Organism: Tannerella sp.; assembly: GCA_031551825.1. Lineage (GTDB taxonomy): Bacteria > Bacteroidota > Bacteroidia > Bacteroidales > Tannerellaceae > Tannerella. Next base: position 84,708 of record JAVBNB010000032.1, read on the forward strand.
TCATCTACACGTATGATTGCTCCATAGGAGTCTGCGTTTCCTTCTAATCCGATAACAAAGCAGTTTGATAAAGACGATATCTGGTGATTATTTCCGATTCCGGTCATAGGGCTTCCCTGTGGAATAATGTATTTGAATTTGTCAAATAAGGCAAATAATTCATCCTCCGAAAGAGGATTGGGGTATTTGTTCTCGATTCTGCGAATTTCACGTACAAGGCGGCGGTGCATATCCGTAGGCGTCTGTTCATAAATATTACCGAAGCCATCCTTGAGTGCATACTTGTTTACCCACACTTTCGCAGCAAGTTCGTCACCGGTAAAATAGATAAGAGAAGCTTTATACGCTTCATCAAAAGAGTATGTTTTTGGATTCATTTATTAAAAAATTGTTAGTACCACATTTGAGAGTGCAAGTTTATGAATACTTTATCACTTGTCCAAATTTTTTAAGAATAAAAACTAAAATTGTTGGAAAGTTTTCCGAAATAATTTTTAATTTCCTTATAGATAAGTTTTTGTGTTTTTTAGCGTTTGGAAAAGTTTTCCAAAAAGAAAAAGTTTGTGATTTTGTAATTGTTTATTTTTGACTTTTTGGTAATTGTACAGATTTTATTTATTGTCTAAGGGCGCTTTAGATCAAAATGATTTTTATGTAGTTAATTTACTTTTTTTTGCATGTAGTTTTGGGTATTTAAAATTAAAATGTCATCTTTGCATTATTATTGTGAATGAAGAGATCCGATTCGGACTAAATTTTTTATATGAATATAACAAAATACCTAATCCTAATCCTATTCCTATTAGCGCCTATATCCATATCATCACAAGAGCAACAGGAGAATTATAATGCGTTTATAGACTCCGCTGATGTTCAAAAGGGTAGTTTGGATGAGGGGGGTAGAATCGTGAAAAATGATCTGATTTATAGTTGTTCGAATGAGCCTTGTGAAGGTTTTCGGACAGATTATTACGATGATGAAGAGAATAAAATCAGGATGACAGGCTATTTTAAGGAAGGAATGCCGATTGATACAATAAAGGAATACTATGAAAATGGTATTTTGAAGTCGATGTATTACCCATACAAAAGGAAGTATAAACACTGTGGGCGCAAATATAATTATTGCCTGTATATTGAATATGATGACCAGGGCAATTGTACGCGATATACAAATGACAAGAAAGGCATTGAGCGTAAGTACAGATCGGACGGGGCATTGATTTCGGTGATGTATTACTGTAGAAGGAAAAGCCGTGTTAAATATCATGTGCAAAATTATCCGGGAAGAAGAATGAAATCGGTAATTACGAAAGGACACAGGTATGATTATGATGACAATGAGCGCTTAAGGCGTCATTGGGTGCGTAAAAGCGCAAAATATGATAAAGAGGCCGAAGCGTTGTCTGTCGCTTTTTATTTTGAGGAGTATGATGTTATGGGTAATGTATCTAAAATTGGTCGACTTTATTCTAATTTATATGAGCATGATCAGTGGTTACATGTTTTTCCGGAATTTCCGGCTGCAATGGACTCTGTGCCTGCGCAGGATTTTAAAGAAATTACATACCCCCGGTTGAATCTGAAAGATGTCTACCGATGGGATTTTCTTAATAATAAGACTATTATTGAGCGGTATGAGTTGCAAGGAGCAATCTGGGTTGAGATCGAAAGGAAAAGCCTTCCACGGCAATGAATAAGTAATGATTGAAGGATATAGATAATATAATACTATGATGAATTTTGATGAATTATTAAAGCCGGCAGAAACGGCTCGTGATATTGCGGTGATAGAGTCTCTAAAGGCGTCTGACTTGTCGGTTGTTTTATATGGGGCGACTGTTGATGTGGCGGATCAGATTGTTAAAAAATTAGCAGCAAATAATATAAACATAAAAATGGTCGTGTTTGACGAGGAGTCTCCAGTCATGACGGATTCGACTCTATTGCTGAAAGATGTGGAAAAAATTTCAGTAGAGCATCTTGATCAAAAACTGTCCGGCTATCATGTTGTACTTGGCTTTGTGAAAGCATATAGCAATATAGACAAGATTTCGGAAAAGTTTAAACATGCCAGATCCGTATCTTATCTGTCCGAAATATTTGACATGGAGATCATCACTCCTTCTTTTGTACAGGAAAACAAGGTGTTTCTGAAGGATTTGTATGATAATCTGCTGGATCAACATTCGAAGGATTCGCTCGTAGCTTATCTTTTGAGTAAGACCCGGCAGGACATGCAATATCTCCCGTTTATTTTTGATAAAATACAGTATTTCCCTCAGGGAATGTTTCAGTTTACAGACCATGAGTCGTATTTTGATTGCGGCGCTTTTACCGGCGATACGATCGCCGAGTTTCTGAAGGCGTCCGGAGGTGATTATCGGCATATCTGGGCGGCGGAACCGGATCGTTCTAACTACAAGCGGCTTATGCAGTATATTGAAGATGAAAATTTGTCGGATATTGATGTCGTAAATAAAGGGATATACGGCTATGCCGAAAAATTGCCTTTTCAGGAAGAAGGCAGTATGCTTTCGATGATATCCGAAGCCTCGGACCGTTATATCGAGGTTGATACAATCGACCATATTACGGCAGGAAATCCGGTAACATATATTAAAATGGATGTGGAGGGCGCCGAATTAATGGCATTAAAAGGCGCTGAGCAGACCATTCGTAAGTACAAACCGATTTTAGGTATCAGTATCTATCATAAAGAACGCGATCTGATAGATATTCCCACATACATAAAGGAAATCGTACCGGAGTATAAGTTCTATTTCAGGGTGCATAAAAAACTCGCTATCGACACGGTTTTATATGGTGTCGTTACCCCAAAAAAACGGTTTGCCCTATGATGGAGCAAACCGTTTTTAAATAATCTAACTTTATGGCTTGTTTTTATAAAATTCCCTGTGCTGTCATTGCTTTGGCTACTTTCATGAATCCGGCGATGTTTGCGCCTTTTACGTAGTTAACGAAGCCATCGCTTTCTGTTCCGTATTTTACGCAGGCTTCGTGAATGCTTTTCATGATGCTTTGTAGTTTCTGATCTACTTCTTCGCGTGACCAGCTGAGTTTCATGGAGTTTTGAGTCATTTCGAGTCCCGATACGGAGACACCGCCTGCATTAGCTGCTTTACCCGGTGCATAGAGTATCTTGTTCTTTATGAATATTTCAACGGCTTCGGGAGTAGATGGCATGTTTGCTCCTTCTGATACGGCGATACATCCGTTTTTGACAAGCGTTTCCGCATCTTCTCCGTTCAGTTCGTTCTGTGTGGCCGAAGGTAGTGCGATTGTGCATTTTTCTGCCCACGGGCGTCCGCCTTCAACGTATTTGCAGCCGTATTTTTCGGCATATTCTTTAATACGCCCGCGGTATATATTTTTCAACTCGAACACGTATTCCAGTTTTTCTTTGTCTATGCCGTCCGGATCATAGATATAACCGTTGCTGTCGGATAATGTAACTACTTTTCCGCCAAATTCCAATACTTTTTCGGCCGTATAGGTGGCAACGTTTCCTGAGCCGGATATGGCGACAACTTGTCCTTTCAAGTCGCTGATTCCTTTGGTGTTCAGCATATTCATGAGGAAATAAATGTTTCCGTAGCCTGTCGCTTCAGGGCGGATCAATGAACCGCCGAATTCGATACCTTTTCCGGTAAACGTGCCTGTGTTTTCGCGTGCTAATTTTTTATACATACCGTACATGTAGCTGACTTCGCGTCCGCCGACCCCTATATCGCCGGCAGGAACATCGGTTTCAGGTCCGATATGTCTCCATAATTCCATGATGAATGCCTGGCAGAAACGCATGATTTCCGCATTTGACTTTCCTTTCGGGTTAAAATCGGATCCACCCTTGCCGCCACCCATTGGGAGCGTGGTTAGTGAATTCTTAAAAGTTTGTTCGAATGCTAAGAATTTTAGAATGGAAAGGTTTACCGATGCATGAAAACGTATTCCTCCCTTATAAGGGCCGATTGCGTTGTTATGCTGCACACGGTATCCCATATTTGTTTGTACATTGCCTTTATCGTCTACCCATGTAACGCGGAAAGAAAAAGTACGGTCCGGAATACAAAGACGCTCGATCAGATTGTTTTTTTCAAATTCCGGATAAGAATTGTAAACTTCTTCGATAGATTCTAATACCTCTTCAACTGCCTGGTGATATTCCGGTTCATTCGGAAATCTTCTTTTTAGGTTGTCTAAAACTTCTTGAACTTTCATTGGTGTCTTTTTTTAATTATTTGCCTTATTTGCGTCTGCAAAGGTAAATTTTTTATCTGAAAAAACAATACTTTTATCACAAAAATGATGTTTTGGGTGAAAAAATGTCAAAATGAGAATGTTTTGTTTTTTTATATTTACATTGAAAAAAAGATCACGTCACATGGATGATATTATAAAAAATGCGGATTTTTGTTTTGTGTTAAAAACTCCTTATGTTATCTTTGTCGTTGAACATAATAAATAATCTTAAATATCATGAAAAACAATGTTTCTAAATTAAGTATTTTTATAGCTTTATCCTTTGTTGTTCTGTCTTCTTATGCTCAGAAAGAGTATCCTGAGCCTGAAAAAATGCGTCCCGGAATGTCGGAATTCTGGTTGCCTCAGCCTACAGTCGTTACTCCGGGGAATATTCAAACAAATTCAGCGCCTTCGGACGCGATTGTTCTATTTGATGGAAAAGATTTGTCGGCGTGGGAGAGTGCGAGAACGAAAGAAGCGGCAGAGTGGATCGTTAATGGCGACGGCACATTTACTGTGAATAAGAAGCACGGGGATATCCAAACAAAACAAGAATTTGAAAGTTTTCAGTTGCATATAGAATGGTGTGTTCCGGCTAATATAACGGGAGAAAATCAGGCGCGTGGTAACAGCGGTGTTTTCCTGCAGGGACGATATGAGGTTCAGGTTTTAGATAATTATCAGAACGAAACATATTCGAACGGACAGGCGGGAAGTATTTATAAACAGTCACGTCCATTAGTGAATGCAATGCGCAAACCCGGTGAATGGAATGTGTATGATATTATTTATACGGCTCCTGTTTTTAAGGAAGATGGTACGTACCGGACACCTCCGAGCGTGACGATAATTCATAATGGAATCGTTGTTCAGAATAATACGACGATCTTAGGGACGACCGAATATATCGGATTTCCGAAAGTTGAGAAACATGGCCCTGGTCCGATTATTTTGCAAAGTCATGGTGACCCGAGCGAACCGATTAGCTTTCGGAATATCTGGATAAGGGAACTTTAATCTATTTCAATATCGTATTTTCTTAATAGCCCCGGCAATCCGGATATGGAAAATTTAGCTTTTTTGATTCTGTTCGTTTCGGGATCAATGGTATAGTTTTGTGATGTATGGAAATCCGCTTTTTCGAGGTTTGTATTTTCGAAAAAAGATTGTGTCAGGTCACAATTGTTGAAAACGGAGGCTGTTAAGTCGCATGAGGTAAAATCGATTTCGTGTAGTTGAGAGTTTTTGAAAATTGTTTTTTTGATTTTCAATTTGTAGAAGGATGAATGGTTCAGTATGCAATTTTCAAATGAAAAAGATAATCCGAATTCGTTACAGTTGTCAAACCTTGCACCCAGTATTTTGCAGTCCTTGAATTTTATATCGCGGAATGAGGTGTTGTTCATTTTAACGAGGCTTAGGTTGCATCCGTTGAACTCACAATCGATGAATGTATATCCGGTAAGGTCGCCGTTTGCAAAATTGCAGTTGTTGAATGTGCAATTTTCGTATTCTCCTTTTATCGGATGATTTTGAGAAAAATCCTCCTTGTTGAATGTTTGGTCTGTCAGGTATTCCACTTGCTTAGTTATTTGAATTTGATGTCAAAAATAAACAAAATTCAGCGATGGCAAAAGAATTATTCTTTTTGTCATCGCTGAAAATCCGTTTTCTTGTATTACTCTGAATGTACCGGATTGAGGGTGTATACGAATTACTCCGGTTTCAGTTTCTCTAATTTTTTCACAAACCGGTGTAGGATGTATAGCGGAATAAATCCGAATATTCCGAATGAACAATCAATCAGTTGCCAATAGAATGGAATTTCGCGTACGGTTCCGCAAATCAGCGCTGCGGGAATGACGCTCGCACATGCGATCATGGCCCAGTGAATGATCCATTGGTTGCGAACAGGCCGGCGATACAATCCGATAAACGCGACAGCGATCATGATGTGGGCGAAAGCTAACCAGTCGGTGCCATATAATAGAAACGGATAATGTGCTTTAGTGTATACCACACCTTCGTAAATCCATGCCATCCAGCCTTGTAATCCCGTATATGTACTAACCGGCTGCTCAGTCGATACCCCTAAAATCTGACAAATAATCTCTAATTCTGTTTCTAACGGAAATGCTGTGAGTCCGCTTCCGACAAGGGCTATTATGAAAAATAGAGTGAGTAGCCTGATCTTTAATAATAACTGTTTTTCTTTCAATTGTAGTTCCATATCAATTCTTTTTTTGATGTTTCAGTATTTTTTTCTTTATGCTTTATTTCCGAGAGAAGAAGCTCCAATATCGGAAGCATTTTGTTCAGATGTTTTGTTTTGATTATATAATTCCATAAAGGTTCGAATTTTTTCCATCCTCCGGTATAAAACAAATGTTTCGCGCAGTGTTTCGCTGAGTCATGGCTTAAGCCGGCTTTGAAAATATTCTTCCAGCTATAGAATTCTTTATATGCCTGATCATATCCGTTCTTAAGTTCCTGAGCGGAGAGATTTTTCGTGCGGAAAACGACTGTTCGTGTATCATATAAATCCCAGTTTCTCGTCAGGATCCTGTTTTCTTGTTCCATCTTCTGGAATAGCCTGGTTCCGGGGTAGGGAGTCAGTATGTGATAAGTCGCTGTTGTGATCGCATGTTTTATTCCCCATTCTACAGTACGCTCAAAAACATTTCTGTCATCATCATCCAGACCGAAAACAAAACTTCCGTTTATCATGATTCCTAATGAATGTAATCGTTCGACGGCTTTTATATAATCTTTTTCAAGGTTTTGCTTTTTATTGCTTTGCCTGAGGTTTTCCGGCGAAAATGTTTCAAAGCCGATAAATACGCTTCTCAGTCCGGCTCTGGCGGCCTTTTCGATCAGGTTTCCCCGTAGGATAGAATCGACTGTTGCTGCGCTTTGGAAAACGCGGTTCATACCATTCATCCCTTCGAATAGTTCGGTTGCGAATTTCTCATTTCCAAGCAGATGATCGTCCAGAAAATAAAGGTGCTTTCCGGGAAGCCGCTCTATTTCCGCCAGGGCGTCGTCAATCTCCTGTGTGTAAAATGATTTTCCTGTTTGGAAAAACGCGTCTTTGTAGCAAAAATCGCAATGGTGCGGGCATCCTCTCGTGACAACTAATGAATTCGGAACTAAATAACGTTCTCTTTTAATCAGATCCCGCCTGACGGGAGGTGCGTTTTTTAGAGTCCGGATTGTCGAAACATATCTTTTTTCAGGAGATTTGTTTTTGAAATCTTTCAGGAATTGAGGAAACGTATCTTCTCCGGGACCGATGAAGATTGAATCGGCATGTGCGGCAGCCTCTTCCGGAAGTGAAGTGACATGTAACCCTCCTAATAGGACATAAGAACCATTGGCCCTGTAGTGATCGGCAATTTTATAAGCCCTGAATGCGTTGGTGATGTAGACCTGAATGATGACAAGATCGGGTTCATCATTCAGGTTTAATTGTTCAACATGTTGATCCTGCAGTTCTATCTCATCATCAGGAGATAAGTAAGCTGCTAATGTCGCTAAGCCAAGAGGAGGAAAAAGTGAATATTTTATAGGCCTCCCGAAGGGCGTTTCGGCTTCTTTTAATGCCGGTAGAATCATTTTTACTTTCAAAATATATATGTTTTAATTGTTTTCCTGCAATACTTCATCATCTTGTTTGTAAAAATTTATTTTTCTTGAGACGTACATGATTACTCCAAGAATTACGAATAGGCCAATGCTTCCGATTAACAATGCACCGTCTTCCTGCTGAAGGATTACATATAGGAATGCGTACAGGCTACATAGAAGAGCGGCGAGTATTCCGGTTTGCATTTTGCTTTTAAATATACTGTGTGTGTAAGCAGTAATGAGTCCGATTGTCGCAACGCTTGCTATCAGATAGGCAATTGTGAAATTGATCTGTTCCGAAATGGATAACAGTAAACTGTAAAACAGGATCAATGCTATTCCTACTAACAAATATTGGAGTGGGTGTATCTTTCTTTTTGTCAGGATTTCAACGAAAAAGAATACAACAAATGTCAGAGCGATAAACATAATCGCGTATTTGGCGGAACGTGTGTTCTGCTGATAATGGTCTACTGCATTGATCAGGTTAACCCCGAAATAGCTGTCCTGAAAAGAATCATAACTATACTCGTCAATCCAAGCCTCTGGTATGTTGCGGTTGAAATGTAAAATATTCCATTTCGCAGTGAAGTCATCATCTACCTGTGAATCAGGACTGAAATTACCGATGAAACTGGGTGTTTTCCAGGCGCCTTTTACTTCTACCTGCGTGTTTTTTCCAATGGGAATGAAGCTGATACTACCACTGCCTTTTAAATTCATATCACATTGGAAAGACAGCGTGTTGTTTTCATACAATTCTTTCAAATTCGGTATGGCCATGATCAGCTGCTTTTCACTGCTGTGATATGAGCCGCCGGCTTCTACGTCCAACGTTTGGTTAGCTAATTTAAAATTAACCATGTTGCTGACTCCTTTCAGGTCTGATAACCCTACTGTGAGGTATGCTTTTTCCCATTGAAAATTATACCCGGCTGTGTCTTCTTCGCTGATTCGCTTGAAGTTACCACTGATATTTATATCGCTTTTGTACAAGATGGTTTTATAGATGCCGTAATGTTTTTCTTCCGGAAACAATTGTGTATTGATGTTTAGCTGTTCTGGAGTAATATGCAAAGTATGGTTCTCATAAATTGTTTTCTCGCGCGTTTCCTTTTTGTTGTCTTTTGTTTCAATCACTTCCGTCTCTGTTTTTTTCTTTAGGTAGGGGATGGATAATACAGGTCCGCAAAGAGTTTGCGGATTACTCCATTTCTCATTGATGGTCTCAATTGTTTCTAAGCTCCTGTCTTTGCGTTCGTCTATCAGACTCAGAATCATGCTCTGCGGTATCAAAAGGAGTAATACCAGTGCTCCGATAATGAATCCTTTGAAAGTAAGTGATTGTGTGAATTTTTTTGATTTGGTCGCTTCCATAGTTTTGTTTTTTAGTTCGTTACTTTATTGATTATTTTTTTATTGTGATTCCACATTTTATATGAAACAATTTTGGGTTCAGGGTATGAATCCGAAACATATCGGACAGAAAACGGCGGTAATCACAAACATGATCACAATTGTAATGATTGAAGCCGGTATGAAGCTTAAAAGTCCTATTGCCATCATGCCGAATATGTTTATTTTAAACATGTAGCCCTCTAAGAGTACTCTGATGATCGAATACAAGAAGAATGATATGATGCCGAAAAACGTAATTTCTAAGCCTAAAAAAAGATATAAAAGATTTTCCATATTGTCGTCTTTTTAAAAGTACTTTGAATCTCAAAGAGTTTAATTAAAAAAAATTATTTGATTAGTTTTTCCAACGCATCCAAATGTTTTTTGAAACTCTCTCTGCCTAATTTTGTTATCATATATTTTGTGTTTGGTTTTCGACCGATGAATTGTTTGACGGATTGTATGTATCCGATAGCTTCCAGCGCTTTCAGATGGCTGGCAAGATTTCCGTCGGTCAGTTCCATCAGCTGCTTCATTGTGTTGAAGTCGGCCGATTCGTTGACCGATAGAATAGACATGATGCCTAATCTTACGCGGCTGTCGAAAGCTTTATCTAATTTTGAAATAATATTCATCATTGCGTGTTATTCGTTTCATATCTATAATACATGATGAATCCGAATATAATATGGCAGATTCCAAATCCGATAGCCCATAAGTAGAGGCTATAGCCTGTGAGAAAGAGTGTCAGTATTCCGAGTATGACTTCAATAATGCCCAAATGATTTACTTCCGGAAATGTATATTTGGATGCGTTTACAAGCCCGAGTCCGTAAAAGATCAATGTCGCGGCGCACACGACATCCACCTCTTCCCTGAATAGGAATACAAGCGAAAAGATACCTCCGGCGAATAGGGGTAACAAAATACTATATGCGGCACGTCGTGTTGTGCTACTGAATAGCGATTCGTGATTAGATCTGGCTTTTTTCCAGCAAAAGAAGGTGACGGTGCAGGTGGACAGGAATAAAACCGTCAGGGCATCAACAAAAAGTATGATCATTTTTTGTGTTGTGTTGTACTCTTCCCCTAAGACGCCCTTCATAAAAAGGTAGGCGAATATGGCTCCTATAATGGCATAAAATCCGGCGAATACAATAGATATCCCATTGAAAGATTGAAATTTAGATGATTTTTCCATCATCTGGCGAATCACTTTTATATCTTCTGCTTCTTTGTTCATAATATGTAATTAAAAGTACTTTGTGATGCAAAGTTATATTTGTTTTTTGATTTACAAAACGAATTTTTATTTTTTAACAATTGGTGAGTGGTGCCTATTGTTAAGATTCTTCTCTTTTTTATATGTCGACTAACGAAATAAGCGTTGAGGGGATTGAGAATTCAGAGTCATGCGGATTTTTACATATTGTTAATAACTTTATTGGATAAAATTTGTCATTGATTTTTCTATTTTGAATAATTGATCTAAGTTTGTAGTTCAAAAATAAACGTAGAACTTTATAGTATGTTTATGTGAAATGAGTCTGAGTTGACGGTCTTTTGCTTTACGCATTCTTTCAGAAAGCGGTTGGTGAATGTTTTCATACTGAAAACAATACGGATTCACTAAGTAGAAGCATCTCTATATAGCCTTAGTGTTAAAATTTAATTTTTGTACATTATGAATAATTCATTTTTTAATCGTTTTGCTCCTAAAGAAGCAAAGTTTTTTCCTTTGTTTAAGCAACTGTCGGTTGTACTTATTACAGCTTCAGATTTGCTGATTGATTGTGTTAAGACAGAGAGTCACGAGCAGCAGGTCGAATATTACAAAAAAATCAAAGATCAGGAGCGTTTGGGTGATAAGATTTCTCATCAGGTTTTTGATGAATTAAATTCGACGTTTATTACGCCGTTTGACCGTGAAGACATTCATAACCTGGCTGCTTATATGGATGATGTCGCGGATGGTATAAACAGTTCCGGCAAGCGTATTGCATTATACAAACCTAAAATGATTCCTGATAATGCTGTTAAATTAGCATCTTTAGTAAAAGAGGCCTCTGTTTGTATCAGTAAAATTGCGGATGAATTAGATTCGCTGAAGAATAGTTCGGGAAAAATTAAAGAATATTGTAAGGAGTTACATGATATAGAAAACAGGGCGGATGATGTTTATGAAGATTTTGTCATAAAATTATTTGAAGAAGAAAAAGATAGTATTGAATTATTTAAGCTGAAAGAGATTTTGTATGAGATGGAGAGGACAACAGATATCGCCGAGCATGTAGGTAAGATTGTAAAGACTATTATTGTGAAATACGCGTAAAACCTGTTCTGATGGAATTATTGATAGCTATTATTGTTCTCGCACTTCTTTTTGATTATATAAACGGTTTTCATGACGCCGCGAATTCTATTGCCACGATTGTATCAACTAAAGTATTAACTCCCTTTCAGGCTGTAATATGGGCCGCATTTTTTAATTTTGTGGCGTTTTTTATTGCCAAGTATATAATAGGGGAGTTTGGTATTGCAAACACTGTATCTAAAACGGTTTTTGAACAATATATAACTCTTCCGGTTATTTTGTCGGGAATTATTGCGGCAATCGTGTGGAATCTTGCGACATGGTGGTTGGGTATTCCGTCTTCATCTTCTCATACGCTTATTGGGGGATTTGCCGGAGCGGCTATTATGGCAAGCGGTTTTAAGGCTATACAAAGTGTTGTAATAATAAAGATTGCCGCGTTTATTTTTTTAGCTCCGTTCATTGGTATGATCGTAGCATTCATTCTTACCATCATTGTCCTGCATGTCTGTAAAAGATCAAATCCGCATAAAACCGAACAGTGGTTCAAGAAATTACAATTGGTATCTTCGGCTCTTTTCAGTATAGGGCATGGATTGAATGATTCTCAGAAAGTAATGGGAATTATTGCAGCCGCTATGATTGCCGCGCATCCGTTGGGTTTGGGAGTAGGAATCGAGTCCATAGAAGATTTGCCTAATTGGGTAGCTTTTGCCTGTTTTACAATGATTTCATTGGGCACAATGTCGGGAGGGTGGAAGATTGTAAAGACAATGGGAACTCGCATAACGAAAGTGACCCCTTTGGAAGGCATGGTTGCGGAAACGGCCGGCGCTTTAACGCTTTATCTGACTGAATATCTGAAAATACCGGTTAGTACGACACACACTATTACAGGTGCTATTATTGGAGTTGGGGCAACGAAGCGTTTGTCTGCCGTGCGTTGGGGGGTTACTAAAAATCTGCTTGTGGCATGGATCTTAACCATTCCGGTCAGCGCTTTGTTGGCGGCAATCATCTATCTGATCACATCTTTGTTTATGTAAAACCAATTTTTGTTGAAAAAAATAACAATTTGTTTGGTGGTTTGAAAAAAGTCTGTACATTTGTAACCGAAAATACTCGAAAAATGAGAAATAATTTTTATACATATTTTTATTTTTACTTTTACTTTAATAGGTGAAGGCAGGAATTTTATATGTATGGAAGATTGAAAAAATAATTGAGATAGAAATATAAAAGTCCTGCCGTAGAAACGGTGGGACTTTTTTTATATGTGATCAGAACAAAATAGATAAAAGATGAAAAAAGTAGCAATTCAGGGGATCTCGGGTTCATATCATGATGTTGCAGCCCGTAATTATTTCGAAGGAGAAGAGATTGAGATTATAGGATGTCATTCATTCAAAGATGTTATAAAGAAAATTCATGATGATGCGTCAGTCATAGGGGTTATGGCGATAGAAAATACAATCGCAGGCAGTTTGTTGCAGAACCATGAATTGATACGCCAAAGCGGGTGTCATATTATCGGGGAATATAAGTTGCGGATATCGCATTCTTTAGCTGCTTTACCGGGAACGAAGTTATCCGAGATAACGGAAGTAAATTCCCATCCGATCGCGTTGATGCAGTGTGCTGAATATTTAGAGACCTTGCCGGGAATCAAGATTGTGGAAAAAGAAGATACGGCGATGAGTGCCAAGTGGATTGCCGAGAATAAACTGAAGGGGCATGCTGCTGTTTGTGGTAAATTAGCCGCGGAGATTTATGGACTTGAAGTGTTGGCGGAAGGAATTGAAACAAACAGTCGCAATTTTACTCGTTTTCTTACGATTGCGGATCCATGGACTGCGGAAGATTTGCAAAGGGGAATAATAAAAAATAAATCATCACTTGTTTTTTCATTGCCACATACGGCAGGAAGCTTGTCAAAAGTGTTGAGCATACTTTCTTTTTATGATATGAACTTGTCGAAGATACAGTCGTTACCGATTATCGGACGGGAATGGGAATATTTATTCTACATAAATTTGACTTATAGTGATTATACAAGGTATAAACAAGCCTTGGATGCGATTATGCCATTAACAAAAGACTTAAAAATTTTAGGAGAATATGCAGAAGGAACACAAAGCGTGTGATATTCATCCGGCTGATCGAATCGGCAACGTAGAGGAATATTACTTTTCGAAGAAATTAAAAGAGGTAGCAAAAATGAATGCTGCCGGTAAGAATGTGATCAATCTTGGAGTCGGGAGCCCGGATATGCCCCCGTCGGAACGAGCAATAGATACTTTTTGTTCCGAAATACGGAAGGATGATGTACATGGTTATCAGCCATACGTGGGAATACCGGCTTTGCGTGAAGGTTTTGCGGAGTGGTACAATCAATGGTATGGAGTGAAGCTTGATCCTGAAACGGAGATACAGCCATTGATCGGGTCAAAAGAAGGGATATTGCATATCTCAATGGCTTTTCTGAATCCGGGAGACGGAGTGTTGGTGCCGAACCCAGGGTATCCGACTTATACATCCGTCAGTAAACTTGTCGGCGCAGATATAATCTCCTATCAATTAGATGAAAGAAACGGATGGTTTCCTGATTTTGATGAACTGGAGCGAATGATGTCGGAAAGAGAAAAGGCCGGAAAGTCAATGGTTAAACTGATGTGGGTCAATTATCCCAATATGCCTACCGGCGCGGATGCAAGTGTTGAAGTCTATGAAAAATTGGTGAGTTTTGGCCTTGCACATGGAATTGTTATTTGTAATGATAACCCATACAGTTTTATCCTGAATGATCATCCGCGAAGCATATTGAGCGTTCCGGAGGCCAAAGATATTTGTATCGAATTGAATTCCATGAGTAAATCACATAATATGCCCGGATGGCGTATGGCAATGCTTGCATCTAACGCGCAGTTTGTGCAATGGGTGCTTAAGGTGAAGAGCAATGTTGATTCGGGACAATTCAGGCCAATGCAATCGGCTGTAATAGAAGCGTTGAAGGCGGGTCAGGATTGGTATGACGGCATGAATAAAGTTTACGAGAGCCGTCGTGATCTTGCCGGACAGATCATGGAAATATTGGGCTGTACCTATGAGAAGCGACAGGTAGGGATGTTTTTATGGGGCAGGATTCCGGATTATGCGAAAAGTGGTGAAGAGCTGGCGGATAAGGTTTTGTATGAGGCGAATGTTTTTATAACGCCTGGCTTTATATTCGGAAGCGCCGGCGACCGGTATGTGCGGATATCACTTTGTTGTAAGAACAAGGTCTTAGAGACAGCGATTCAAAGAATTCAAGATTGCTTCACTTCATAAAGCGACTTTTGGTTCAAAATACAAGATTCAAAATTAAATAAAAAATAAGATGGAAAAGATGGATTTACAATCAATTTTACTGCCGGGTATAGATAATAAACGCCCGTTGGTTATAGCCGGCCCGTGTAGTGCGGAAACGGAAGAGCAAGTGTTGAGTACGGCAAAAGCCCTGGCATCAAAAGAAATAAAAATTTTCCGTGCGGGGATATGGAAACCGCGTACCAAACCGGGAGGATTTGAAGGCGTAGGGTCTGTTGGTCTAAAATGGTTGAAGCGGGTGAAAGAAGAAACAGGTATGTATGTAGCGACCGAAGTCGCGACACGCGATCATGTTTTTGAAGCGTTGAAAGCCGGCATTGACATTTTATGGATAGGGGCGCGTACTGTGGCAAATCCTTTTGCCGTTCAGGAAATAGCGGATGCTTTGCACGGGGTTGATATACCTGTATTAATAAAAAATCCGGTTAATCCCGATTTGGAATTATGGATCGGCGCTATTGAGCGTATATATGGAGCAGGACTTCATCGTATAGGGGTTATTCATCGCGGATTTAGTTCTTATGATAAGAAAATGTATCGCAATCTTCCCTTGTGGCATATTCCGATAGAGTTACGCCGTCGTTATCCCAATCTGCCTATTTTCTGTGATCCGAGTCATATCGGAGGCAAGCGGGAACTGATTGCTCCGCTGTGCCAGCAGGCAATGGATCTTAATTTCGACGGTTTGATCATAGAAGCGCATTTGAATCCGGAAGAGGCGTTGAGTGATGCTTCACAACAGATCACTCCCGATGTATTGGATTATGTTCTGAATCTTCTTGTGATACGTGATGTGACACAGACAACTGAAAATTTAACGGAATTGCGTCATCAAATTGACAGCATAGATGAGGGATTACTGGAGCTTTTAGCAAAACGCATGCGTGTGTCGCGTGAGATTGGTGTTTATAAGAAAGAACATAATATGCCTATTTTACAGACTCCACGTTATGGAGAGATTTTAGATAATCGGACAAAAATGGGATCTTCCATGGATCTGAATCCGGATTTTGTAAAAAAAATACTAAGTGAGATACATGAGGAATCCGTACGTCAGCAAATGGTTATAATGAATAATTGACAATGAATTAATTTTTTAGAATATGAAAATATTGATATTAGGTGCGGGAAAGATGGGGTCTTTCTTCACTGATTTGCTGAGTTTTGATCATGAAGTAGCTGTGTTGGAAAAAGATCCGAAGCGTATGCGCTTTATTTACAATGCGATTCGTATGCAATCACCGGAAGAAATAACGGATTTTGCTCCGGAACTTGTTATTAACTGTGTTACGTTGAATTATACGATAGACGCATTTACAGTAGTGCTTCCTTATCTGAAGCCCTACTGTATTATTTCAGATATTGCATCGGTGAAAAATAATCTGAAAGAGTTTTATTCTACCTGTGGTTTCCCTTATGTTTCTACTCATCCGATGTTCGGGCCGACGTTTGCAAACCTTGCAAATTTAGCTAAGGAAAATACGATTATAATTTCCGAAGGAGATCATCTTGGGAAAATATTTTTTAAGGATTTATATGACAAGCTTAAACTTAATGTTTTCGAATATACATTTGAAGAACATGATAAGGTGGTAGCCTATTCGCTTGGTATTCCGTTTGCTTCCACGCTGGTCTTTGCCGCGACCATGGTCCATCAGGACGCGCCCGGTACGACATTTAAACGCCACATGAAAATCGCGCGCGGGCTTTTATCCGAAGACGACTACCTGTTGACGGAAATCTTGTTTAACCCGCGTACTCCGCGTCAAATAGCCCGTATTCAGGAAAAGTTGTCAACCTTGCAGGACATCATCGCGGCTAAGGATACGGTAAAGATGAAAGAGTTTCTTGAAGATGTAAGAGAAAAGATAAAATAGTCAGAAGATAGGCGCTTTGATTCCAAAATAAAACTGGCCTTCGCCCATTTTGTTAATAGCGTAACTGCAATTGAGTACGATGTCGTAGTATGTTACAAGATCAAGCCCGAGGCCGCTGCCCCAGAGAAAAGTGTTGGCCAACGTATTGGTTTCGTTTCTGTATTTATTATATACATACCCGATGTCGTACGCGAGTTTCGCATATAGGCTGAAGTGTATTTTCTTGAATTTTGATGCTTTTTGGGAAGAACCGAAATTTAATATTTTTTTAGGCATGAGAAGGTAACGAATATCATTATTGAGAATGGAATAATGTTGTCCGTCTACAACATAGTAGTCATATCCCGTAATGTTTTTTTCTTCATATCCGACATGACGGTCGTAGATATACGCGCGTTTATTTTTGAATGTCGCACCGGCATTTAGTCTTGAACTCCAGAACCAACGAGGAAAAACTTCTTCGTAATATTGTAATTTCAGGTTTAGCCCTCCGTAGAAAAAATGCATTTTATCTGCTGTGATTCCTTTTATCTCCGTACCGGCAAAATATCCTTTTGTCGGATATACGATGTAGTTGCGATGTTCGTAGCTATAATCGTAAGATAATATGAATGAGTGGTTTTCCGGACTGTCGGAACCCCAGTAGTTTTTATTTATGTTCAAGATGGAATCTCCCAGACACGTTTTTTGATACCCAAAGTCAATGGAGTGTGTATTTCGTATTCCCGGCCTGTATGAATAGCGTACCAGGCCTTCAAATGTACGGTCTAAAAAGTTATCCGGGTCTTTAATATAGATGACTTTATTGTTACCCGAACTAACGTTCAGGCTTTTATTAAACAGAAAACTTGTGCTGAATCCCAGCGTTTTAGTCCGTTTTTTATCTAATGCGATATTTGAATATGCTAAACGGAATCCTTTTTCATAACCGAAATAGTTGCTGACGGTAATTTTATGTCTCATGCCGAAAACATTATAAATGCGCAGTCCCCAACCGATGGTTATACGGTCAAAATCTTTCTCATGCAGCCAGTTGCTTAAATTACGGTCTTCCAATTTGAGGCTGACCTGCGGCCAGTAATACCACCTTTCTTCAACCTGTATGGTTACGACACATGATAAACAATCATCCCTGTTCAATGTATCAGGTATATAATCTATATGTACGTAATTGAATAAAGAAGTATTATTAAGATGATCTGTCGCGATTTGAAGCTGCTGAATCAACTTGTCTTCGGGCATAATGTCTCCCACACGGAATGGTATTTCCCGTAAAATCGTAAACTCTTTTGTTTTTTTATTTCCGGATATATAAATATTTGATACGCAGATGTCAGAAGCTTTTATATACCCACCTATTAGAAACGCCAGAGAAACACACAGTGCTATCCTGTTAATCATTACTTTCATTGCTTCAAATGTAACGATATTTTTTAAAGTCAGATTAAAAATCAGGTTAAAAATGGTATAATGGCCGTTTTTTTGCACAAAACATCCTTTTTGAAGCTATTTGTTTAATGTTGAACTCGAAAGTTAAATAACAGTAAAATAACAATTTTTAGTGTGCTGATACGTTTGTTATTACGAAATGTTCGTATGTTTGCGTTGCGATTATAATGTTATTATTCGAGTAAAGATGTGACATGTTAAATATTGAGAGTATGGAAAAATTGACAAATCAGGAAGAAAAAGTAATGCTTCTTATCTGGGAGAAAGGAGAGGGTACAATTCGTGAATATTATGAAATGAGTGAAGAACCTCAAATGCCCTATACTACGTTTGCTTCTGTGGTGAAAAATCTTCAACACAAAGGATATCTCAAGATGCGCCGTATCGGTACGACCTATCTATGCAGGCCGGGAATTAATGAGGAGGATTATAAAAGTAATTTTATGTCGGGTTTTATCCGTAATTATTTTCAGAATTCTTATAAAGAAATGGTTTCATTTTTTGCAAAAGAAGAAAAATTGTCGGCAAAAGATCTTGAGGATATTCTGAAAATCATTGAAAAACAAAAATAAACAAACACTCTCACCTGCCTCTTATGAATACCATGATCTACCTATTTAAAGTAAACTTAGCTATCATGATCTTTTGCTTTGTTTACAGGGCTTTTTATCGTAGGGATACTTTTTTTTCAATGCGCCGTTATTTATTGCAAAGTATTTTGATACTATCGGTATTGTATCCATTGATTGATGTCTCTCATTGGATAGTAAACAATGTGACAATGACGGATATGGCCATGTCCTATAAAAACATGCTTCCGGAGATCGTGGTATATTCTTCAGCGGCAGAAGCGTCGGGAGCCAATCTTTTGACATTTTCGGCATCTTCATTTTTTAATTATTTTTTGTGGTTCTATCTTTCGGTTACATGTTTACTGTTGTTTCGGATCATATTCCGTACGATGCAGATTGTATGGCTTCGTTCGCATAGTCAATCAATAGTTGTTGAGAATATAGGTATCAGTCGATTAGATGCCGAGAAGGCGCCCTTTTCTTTTTTTTCATGGGTGTTTATTAATCTGGATTTGCATGATGAAAGAGAATTGCATGAAATTCTGGCGCACGAGATGGTGCATGTGCGCCAACACCATTCGTTGGATATTCTTGTATCCGAACTTGTTTGCGCTTTCTGCTGGATAAATCCGATGGTCTGGATCCTTAAAAAAGAAATTCAAAAAAATCTTGAATTCATTGTCGATCATTGTGTCATCAATCAAGATGAAATAGATATAAAGAGTTATCAGTATCATTTGCTGAAATTAGCCAGTCGTCCTTCGAAAATAACTTTGGCGAATCAGTTTAACATCTCTCCTTTGAAGGAGCGTATCATGATGATAAACGGTAAGAAATCTCCCAAAATAAAATTAGCTGCCTATACACTTGTTTTACCTCTTGTATTGTTGTTGCTTGTTGTAAATAATGTAGGCGCTGTCGCAGGCCGGATAAGTCATAATGAAAATGTGAAAAATGTAGTGGCTAAAGTTTCGAATATTGTATCGGACTTATCGCAGGATGAAGCGAATGTTCTCGGAGAAAACGTTTTGGTTAGTTCCGGAAAAGAGAATGCCTCTGTTGCTATAAAGGTTGTTACTAATAAAAAAGAAGTATCCGGGGTTATACTGAACGGAGAGACCCAAAAACCGCTTGCCGGAGTAAATGTCATTGTGTATAATACAAATTCCGGAACGATTACCGACGAGGAGGGACGTTTTGTGCTTATGGTAAACGAAGGGGATACGCTGAAATTTTCGTTTGTCGGTTATTCCGATCTTATGCTTACGGTGCGGAGCCTTCCGGCGGATTTAGGAACGATTGAAATGTTGCGCAAAAGAGTTGAGCTTGATGAGGTACATGTCATTGCTTACAGGACACCACGTTCTGAAAATATATTACCACGGAGAATTGGATCGCAGAAGCGAAACCCGGATAACGATAAACCGGAAGACGTTGTGTTTGTTGCAGTCGAAAAAATGCCGGAATTTCCCGGTGGTGAACAAAGTTTACTGAAATATATCGCGGACCACATAAATTATCCGGTTATAGCGGCGGAAAAAGGAATTCAGGGACGTGTCTCCTGTAAATTTGTTGTTCGGGAAGACGGCACGATAGGAAATGTGCAGGTAGTCAGGCCTGTTGATCCGTTACTGGACGATGAAGCCATACGCGTTATCTATTCTATGCCTAAATGGATCCCCGGCGAACAACGAGGGAAAAAGGTTGCTGTAGAATATTTTGTTCCCGTCCGATTTCGTTTAGCTGATGGGGGGCTATCTTCTGAATCCTCAAATGGGAAAAGTGAAGTTGCAGTAGGCATATCAGACAATAAAGTGTACTAACTAAATAAAAAAATGAAAATGATTAAAAGATTGATGATGATTGCAGCCATGATATGTGTGGTTGGAATGAGTTCTTTGGTGCAAGCGGACGACAAACAGGGTGTTTTGTTGAAAGGGCGTGTTCAGGTGGAAGGCAGTAATGAGGATGTGGCTTTTGCTACGATTACATTGCAGGACGATAGCGCGCATGTGATTAAAAAGTTAGCTTCAGACGGAGCGGGGCGTTTTGATGTGAAAGTAAGCCATGCGGGAAAATACAGGTTGATCCTTTCGGCAGTTGGATATGCAGCTACGGAGCATGACATCGAAGTGGAAGACGGTGTAACAAGCAAAGATGTTGGTGTCATTAAGATGAGTGAAGGGGTGGAGCTTAAAGAAGTGACTGTTTCGGCACAAAAGCCGCTTATCAAAAGTGATCCGGATAAACTTGTTTATAGTATCGAGTCGGATCCGGATTCCAAATCCAATACATTGCTGGAAATGATACGTAAAGTGCCTTTGTTGTCGGTCGATGCGGAAGATAATGTGACGCTGAACGGGCAGTCCAATTATAAAGTGCTTGTGAATGGAAAAAGTTCAAGCCTGATGTCGAATAACTTCAAGGAGGTGATCAAAAGTATGCCGGCGAACAGCATTAAAGACATTGAGGTGATCACGAACCCATCTTCCAAATATGAGGCGGAAGGAGTGGGAGGAATTATCAATATTATAACCGCGAAAAATACGAATAACGGATATACCGGAAGTGTCGGGGCCAATGTGGATTCCCGGGGAGGATATGGTGTTAACGGATATATTTCGGCAAATATCGATAAGTTTAGTTTCTCAACGAATATCTATACGAATACATTCCGCCAACCGGAAACGGAAGGTTATTCAACTCGTGAGAATTTAGATCAGGAAGATCGTTATTATGTGGATAATGATTATCGGAGCAAGTATCGCAATACCGGGAATAGCCTGAATTTTGAAGCCGGCTATGAGATTGATACATTCAATTTGATCAGCGCTTCCGGATGGGGATATTTCGGTAATGTTAAATCGGATAATTTTTCAACAAACAACGTCCGTGATAAGTCTGGTAATCCGATGCAGTATTACACAAATACGTATGATGGTAAAAACGGATACGGATATCTGTCCGGAAATATTGATTATCAGAAGAGCTATATGAAAAAAGATAAAACCTTGACCGCTTCCTATAAAATCGATTATAATCCGGATAATACTAAATATGATAATACGGTGGATGGAATACTAAACTATCCTTCCTATCTTCAAAAGTCGGACAATAAGGCATCCGGACAAACACATACCTTTCAATTAGACTATTTTGATCCGTTAACGGAAAAACATCAGATAGAGGCCGGCGTGAAAGGGGTCTATCGCCGGAATTTCAGCGAGAGCGATATACAGCGCAAAGATTCCACTTCGCCGGATTGGTATGAGGATGTAGCCCGCCTGAATGATCTGGACTATGACCAGTATATCATGGGTATTTACGCCGGCTACCTTTTTAAATATAAAAAAACCAGTACGAAGGTGGGTGCCCGGGGTGAATATACATGGAATGACGGGGTGTTCAAATCGCGAGAGAATACGAATTTTAATAATACCTTTTTTAACCTGATTCCATACGTGAATTTTTCTTATTCCCTGAAGCCGACTCAAACAATAAAGGCGTCTTATACACAACGTCTTTATCGTCCGGGTATATGGATGTTAAATCCATACGTGAATGATGTGGATCCGATGGATATCAATTATGGAAACCCGAACCTTGATGCCGAAATCGCTCATTCATTCAATGTGACTTACAGCAATTTTGCGCCGAAATTCAGTTTTAACGCGTCTTTGAATGCTTCCGTTACGGATAATGCGATCGAGCGTTATTCATTTGTAGACGATAACGGAGTACGCAATTCCACTTTTGGCAATATCGGTTCTAATCAACGTTATGGGGCGAATTTTTATGTGTCATACCGTCCGAATGCAAAAGTCAATCTTACGCTGAATTCCCGTTTGAACTATAGCGTTATCGAAGCGAATAATGAATTGGATCGCAGCAATGAAGGTTTTAACGCTGGTGGAAATTTGAGTGCGCGTTTTGTTTTTTGGAAGGGTGGTGCTGTTTCAGCCAACGCGGGTGGAGGAACCCCTTGGATTATGTTGCAAGGAAAAAGCTCCGCGTATTACTATACGCAGTTTGGCGTTTCTCAGAAGTTCCTGAAAGACAAGATGGAAATATCGTGTTACCTGTCCGATCCGTTCTGGAAAAAGATTTATTACAAAACGGATTTTGACGATCCTACTTATACCATGCATTCGGAGAGTTATCGTTTTGGGCAAACAGTACGCATCAGTGCGATATGGCGTTTCGGAAAGATGAATACGCAGGTGAAGAAGGCGCGTCGCGGAATCAGCAATGACGACCAGCGTGAAGGAGGCGGTGGTGGCGGTGCCCAGGGCGGCGGACAATAATTAAATGAGGTGCATATGAATAAATATGAAGAAGAAATGTTTTTCCGTGGCGTACAAAGTCTTCCGATGATCTCTCCCGATAATAAAAAGAGTACCTTGTCTCTTAAAAAGTTGAAGGAGCTAATTGATAAGTTATCTGAAAATGAAGTGTCTGATTTAATTTCATAATTAAGGATTGAATATTGTTGCTGCCACCCGCAATGCAAAATAAAAATTTGCTTTTATTTTGCATTGCGGGTGGCTTGTGTTATATTTGCAGAAATAGAACTTATCAATCAATAAATGTTATATCTATGAAATCTATTTCACGAAGAACAGCAATAAAGACAGCTTTGGCCGGTGGCGCTATTTTGGCAACTAATAGTTTGGATGCCGCGGTTAATCAGTCAAAAAAGAAAAAAGCAGAAGTGAAGGAACCATTGAAAGGCAATGTGCGTCATTCCGTAAGTAAATGGTGCTTTGGTGATTATCCGTTGGACGAATTTTGTGAGATATGCAAGAATATCGGAATCGGATCGATTGAACTATTGGATCCGAAAGACTGGCCGGTGGTACAATCGCATGGACTGACAGTCGCGATGGCGCAGGGAGCGGGATTGGGAATAGATCGCGGCTTTAATGATCCGAAATTACACGACGAATTGGTCGAAAGCTATGAAAAAGTAATCCCCATTGTTGCGGAAGCAGGTTTGACAAATTTGATCTGTTTTTCGGGTAAACGTAATGGCGTAACGGATTTGCAAGGTTGGGAAAACTGTGAAAAGGGGCTGAAGCGGATTACGCCGATAGCCGAAAAATACAATGTCGTGTTGACCATGGAATTGTTGAACAGTGTAGGGCACAAAGATTATCTGTGCGACCATACGGTATGGGGAGTGGAGTTGTGTAAACGGGTGGGATCACCTAATTTCAAATTGCTGTATGATATTTACCACATGCAGATTATGGAAGGAAATATCATCGAACATATTCGTAACTACCATTCTTATTTTTCTCATATCCACACCGGTGGAAACCCTGGGCGCGCGGAAATTGATGAAACGCAGGAACTATATTATCCGGCTATTATGAGAGCGCTTGTTGAGACTGGATATAAAGGCTTTGTCGGGCAGGAATTCGTCCCGAAGCAGGCCGACAAGATAGCTTCGCTTGAGAAATGTATCCGCATCTGTGATGTATAAGGCCATAATAAAAAAAACAGGATTGCCCCATCTCCGGACAATCCTGTTTTTTTTATTGGATTGAATGTATTTACTTTTCGTTATCCTTCATCTGTTGAGCGTTGGCCGCGTGTTTTTCAGCCTTTTCCTGTGCTTTTTCCGCTTTTTTAGCTGCTTTTTCAGAAGCGTCTTTGCTCTTAATCGCTTTGTCTATAACATCCTTTTTGGATTTTGCAGTTTTTAGTTGTGCTTGTTTGGTTGCCAATTCACCTTGTAAATCTGCGTTTGTCTTGTCGCCTTTCAGCTTTACTTTTACCGTCTTGATCTCCGAACTCAAAACGTCGATTTGTTGTTTGTACTGTGCGCTGAGCGCTTTGTCGCTAAGCCCGGATTTGTCCTGGGCGTTGATAGTACCGAATACACCTGTCAGCGCTACCATCATGCATAATAAAAGTATTTTTTTCATCTTACAAAAATTTAATATCACTGCGCAAAGATAATGCAAGTTGACAGAAGTACAAATGAAAATTCATTTTTATTTTGTATTCGCGAAGCACAACTAACTTTAACTTCGGGTAAAGATAATGCAGGTTGATAGAAGTGTCGAACTTCTATAATTCAAAGAATGAATCCTTGTATCCCAAAAGGTAAAGGATGCCGTCGATACCTATTGTGGAGATGCTTTGTTTGGCGGTTTCCTTGACTTTGGGTTTCGCATGGAACGCGATGCCTAACCCGGCAACGCTGATCATCGGCAGGTCGTTGGCTCCATCACCTACGGCTACAGTCTGCCGGATATCAACATTTTCAACCTGTGCGATTAGCCGCAGAAGTTCGGCTTTGCGCTTGCCATCGACAATGTCGCCGATATGTCGCCCGGTCAGTTTTCCATTTTCAATCTCCAATTCGTTGGCGTAGACATAGTCTATTCCATATTTTTGTTTGAGATAGTTACCGAAATAGGTGAATCCGCCGGAGAGGATTGCTATTTTTAGCCCGACCTTTTTGAGTGTTTTCATCATACGGTCCATACCTTCTGTGATCGGCATATTTTCTGCAATTTCCTGAAGCACGGAAACATCTAATCCTTTCAGCAAAGCGCATCTTTGTATGAAGCTCTCGCTGAAGTCTATATCTCCACGCATGGCAGACTCGGTGATAGCCCTGACTTTATCTCCTACGCCGGCGCGTTCGGCTAATTCATCGATCACTTCCGTTTGGATGAGTGTGGAATCCATATCGAAACAGATCAGGCGGCGTGTGCGACGAAACATATTTTCTTCCTGAAAGGAGATGTCGAAATCTAATTCGTCCGATAGTTGTAGAAACCGGCTTTGCATCTCCTCTAAGTTTTTGGGTGTGCCGCGTACGGAAAATTCCACACATGCCTTGGGGGCGCGTTCATTTTCATCTAATGGGATGCGACCGGTAAGACGCTTGATGTCGTCGATATTCATTCCCTGATTGGCCACAATTTTGGAAACAGATGCTATTTGACGTGCGGTGAGTTTACGTCCGAGTATCGTGATGATGTATCTGTTTTTTCCCTGCATTTTTACCCAGTTGCTGTAGACATCATTTGAAATAGGTTGGAATCTTACATTGACGTCTAATTCATATCCTTTGAATATCAGATCTTTAATGGTGTTTCCCGCATTGTTGTTTGTTATCTGAAACAAGATGCCTAATGTCAGATTGTTATGGATATCCGCCTGGCCTATATCCAGAATATTCGCGTTATGACTGGCAAGCACTTCGGTAAGTTCTGCGGTAACTCCCGGTTTGTCATTGCCGGAAATTGTTATTAAGATAATCTCATTGTGTGTTGGCATCTTTAGCTTGTTTGAAATATTTAGGGCAAAGGTAATGCAAGCCGGAAGTAATCCAAAAATAAACTCGTTTATTTTTGGATTACCGGAATCGGTTTATACGCAATTTATATGAAAGGTTATAATTGCGTCAGTATTGCATAAATGATTTTGACACGAATTCGAGGACTAACGGTAATTCCATGCGCCAGTATGTCCATGTGTGGCCACCATCCTTCACTCTGTATTCATGAGGAATTTCATTTTTACGGAAGGCAATATGCATACGCGCGTTTCCTTCATAGAGAAAATCATCGTCTCCGCAACTGATATACCAGCGTACGCTTTTAATCTGTTTAAGTTCTTCTTCCGATGCGTTATTGATAATACCTTCTATGCTGTGATGTTCGAAATGCTTTTCTATTACGTCATCTGCTATTCCTTCCGTTTGACCTTTCATTCTTTCTTTGTATTGCTCTAAGCTCCAACTGCCTGTGGATGCGCTTAGAGGAGCCGCCGCCGCAAACATATCCGGCCGGTGTAAAGAATAGAATATTGTTCCGCCGCCGCCCATAGAGAGACCGGCAACAGCACGGTAACGCCTTTCGCTTCTTACACGATATGTTTTTTCAATGTGCGGAATGAGTTCTTTAAAGAAAAAGTCTTCATAGTTGAAGTCACCTCTTATATCATTAAAATATCCTCTTCTGCCGGTATCGGCATCCGGCATTACAATAATCATTGGACCGGCCTTTCCGGAAGCAATCGCATTGTCTGCTATATGTTGCGTTTGTCCGAACTGAATCCAACCCGTATGGTCGTCTCCTGATCCGTGCAGAAGGTATAAAACCGGATAACTGCGATCTGTTTCGTTGTAACCCGGCGGCAGGTAAATCGAATATTTACGTTCCGATTTGAGAATCTCACTTTTGAGGGTACGCGTCTCATAGACATTTCCGCTTTGTGCTGCGCTTATATGGCTGATAATGATCAGTCCTGTCAGAAAGAGAAACTGTTTCATAATTGATTAATTTAAAATGATTTTATCTGATCGTGAATTAAAAGTCTAAGGTTAATTGTGTCGGTGGAAGTAGTGTGAACGATTTCCGGTGATAGGGGGTTGCGCCGTGAAGGCGTATAGCATCACGATGCGCTTTGGTCGGATAACCTTTGTTCTCATTCCATAGATAATCCGGATATTCGGTATTTAACTTTTCCATATATTCGTCGCGATGTGTTTTGGCTAATACGGATGCGGCCGCGATCGATAGATATTTACCGTCGCCCTTGACTACTGTTGTATGCGCAATGTCAGGGTATGGGGTAAAGCGGTTTCCGTCAATCAGCAAGTGTTCGGGTATCGTTTTCAATTGTTTTATCGCGCGGTGCATCGCGAGAAATGACGCTTTCAGAATGTTGATGCGATCAATCTCTTCCGGAGTTACAATTCCTACGGCCCAGGTTATCGCTTCCTTTTCGATGACAGGACGTAGGGTATCACGTTGTTTTTCTGTTAATTGCTTGCTGTCGTTGAGTGTCTCATTATGAAAATCCGGCGGAAGAATAACGGCTGCCGCATATACAGCTCCGGCTAAACATCCTCGTCCGGCTTCGTCACATCCTGCCTCGATACGATTTCTTTCTATGTATGGAAGGAGCATCATTTATTTTGTTCTCAAAACATTTTACTTACTTTTTCGATGCCGGAAACTAATGCATCGATTTCACTTTTTGTGTTATAGAGAGCAAATGACGCTCTTACCGTTCCCTCAATCCCCAGTATATGCATTAATGGTTCCGCGCAATGATGTCCTGTGCGAACAGCTATGCCGAGGCGATCTAACAGCATTCCCATATCATAATGATGAATATTTCCGACTAAAAAGGAAATAACTCCGCTTTTTTTCGCCGCATGTCCGAAGATACGCATACCCTCCATATTGCGAAGTTTTTCTGTTGCATAATGAAGTAATTCATCCTCATACTGTGCGATTTCCGACAGTCCGATTTTGTTGACATAATCGAGTGCGGTAGCTAACGCCGTACTGCCGATATAGTCGGGGGTTCCGGCTTCGAATTTGAAGGGCAGGCCGTTGAATTTTGTTTTTTCGAATGATACGGACGCGATCATTTCGCCTCCGCCCTGATAGGGAGGCAGGTTGTCTAGCCATTTTTCTTTTCCGTATAAAATGCCGATACCTGTCGGGCCGTAAATTTTATGTCCCGAAAATGCGTAGAAGTCCGCGTCTAAAGCCTGTACATCCACTTTTTGATGTGCTACGGCCTGTGCCCCATCAATCAATACGGGTACATTGTGTTCGTGGGATATCCGGATGATTTCCTCTATAGGGTTGATGGTTCCAAGTACATTCGATATATGAGTGACAGAGACTAATTTTGTTTTTTTGGAAAATAATTTTACGAATTCATCTATGTCTAATTCTCCGGCTTCGTTTACAGGTATTACCTTGATGGATATATTGTATCGTGCCGCCTGAATCTGCCAGGGAACAATGTTTGAGTGGTGTTCCATGCCGGAAATGATTACTTCATCACTAGGCGACATGAATTCATAAACAAAGCTTGACGCTATCAGATTGATGGATTCCGTAGTGCCGCGTGTGAAAATAATTTCTTCGGATTTGCCTGCGTTTATAAATTTTTGTACTGTCCGGCGCGCTTCTTCATGCGCCTCAGTTGCCTGCTGGCTTAGAAAATGTACGCCCCGGTGAATGTTCGCGTTTACATTGTAGTATTCCTCCGTGATTTTTTCGACTACACAACGTGGCTTTTGCGTAGTAGCCGCATTGTCTAAGTAAACTAATGGTTTGTCGTATATGGTGCGTTGTAAAATCGGAAAATCTTTTCGTATTGTTTCGTTCATGACTTTATATGCTGTGTTTAGCACACAAACATAAATAAAATTTTTGAATTATGAATAAAGTAAATCGGAAACCAAGTAGAATTGCTAAAAAAATGAAAAAAGGAGGTAAAAAGCCTAATTTATATAGAATGCTATTTTTTCTTTCGGGAAAAATGTATTCCTTTGACGGCGTAAAAGTGTATTACATAAAACATTTATTTCAAAACAATTTTAAAACAAAAGGTTATGAAAAAGGTAATTTTGGGAATGGCTCTGGTAGCTGCAATGAGTTTTTCAGTAAGTGTCAGCGCTCAGGACACCAAAACAAAGAAAGAGTGTACAAAAACTGAAGCGTCTTGCTGTAAAAAAGATGCTAAAGACGCTAAGAATTGCGATAAGAAAGCTGAGTGTACTAAAAATGCGGATGGAAAAGAATGCTGCAAGGGTGAAAAGAAAGAATGCACCAAGAAAGCTGCCGACAAAAAATAGTATCTATTTCTATCAAGATATAAAAAACTCCGGAATGAACAGATTCCGGAGTTTTTTTTTGAAAAGAGGGGCTGGAAAATATTTTACTTTA
Organism: Tannerella sp.; assembly: GCA_031551825.1. Classification (GTDB taxonomy): domain Bacteria; phylum Bacteroidota; class Bacteroidia; order Bacteroidales; family Tannerellaceae; genus Tannerella. The sequence continues at coordinate 114,292 of JAVBNB010000032.1, forward strand.
AAGATTTGTCGTGAATGATAAAAAGACTTATATTTGCTCGTCTAATTAAATGTTTAATAAAATAAAACACAAAAGAATGGAGAAACCTTATGTAATGGGTATCGATATAGGTGGTACCAACACCGTTTTCGGTGTAGTGGATGCGAGAGGAACAATCTTGTTTAACGGTTCGATAAAAACCGGTATTTATGAGGATGTAAATGATTATGTATCAGCTCTGGCGGAGGGTCTTAAAGAAGTTATAGAAAAGGCCGGTGGCCCTGGTAATATCAGAGGGATAGGGGTAGGTGCGCCTAACGGTAACTATTTTAGCGGATGCATTGAGTTTGCTCCAAACCTGCCGTGGAAAGGAACGATTCCATTGGCTCAACTGATTAGTGATAAGACATATAATATTCCGGTTGCTCTTACCAACGATGCAAATGCAGCAGCTATTGGAGAAATGACTTATGGCGCTGCACGCGGGATGAAAGATTTTATTGAAATTACACTTGGAACAGGTGTCGGTAGCGGCATTGTGATTGGTGGCACATTGGTTTACGGTCATGATGGGTTTGCCGGTGAACTGGGACATGTGATTGTTCGTCAGGACGGGCGGATGTGCGGATGCGGCCGTAAAGGATGCCTTGAAACGTATGCTTCCGCAACAGGCGTAGCGCGTACTGCACGGGAAATACTAATGAACCGTACGGATAAAAGCACTTTGCGTGATGTTAAACCGGAAGATGTTACATCAAGGGACGTTTATGACGCTGCTGTCAAAGGAGATAAACTTGCTCAGGAGATCTTTGAATATACCGGAAATATTTTAGGTGAAGCGTTAGCAAATTTTGTTGCATTTTCAAGTCCTGAAGCGATTGTTCTTTTTGGCGGTCTGACAAAAGCCGGCGATTTGATTCTTAATCCGGTAAAACGCGCTATGGAAGATAATATGCTTAAGGTATTCCAGGGGAAAACAAAACTTCTTGTGTCGCAACTAAAAGAAAGTGACGCCGCAGTTTTGGGTGCGAGCGCGCTTGGCTGGGAAGTAAAAGAAGCTTGAATTTTCTAAAATTCAGATTATACAGGAAGGACATTCATCAAATGAGTGTCCTTCTGTTTTTATATAAGGCTTGAAAATAGTTATGTGTTGAGTAACAAAAATAAACAGTTTCATTTTGCACTTCTCTTGGCTTACATTATTTTTAACCAAAGTTGAAGATAATAGCGCCTCGGAAATACAAAATAAAAATGAATTTTCATTTGCACTTCTCTCGGCTTACATTATCTTTGCGCAAGATATGAATAAATAGTATGATGACAGGTAAAAAAATCATTATTCCGCTATGTCTTGTTGCTGCGAGCTTCACGATAAGCGGACAGCGTTCCTTCCAATTTGATGCGGCAGACAGACTCTTTTCGGAAGGGAAAGATTTCTTCGAGTTGAAGAATTATGCCGGATGTACAGATAAGCTCGAAGCATATAAAAAAGTAGCAACCAATCGTGATCTGATTCAGGAATCGGATTATATGCTGGCTTATATCGCATTCGAACAGGGAAAAGGGAATGCGGGGGAATTACTTGAAGCGTATCTGAAGGAATACCCGGATTCCCGTCATGGCGATGAAGCATGTCTGCTGATCGGAACATGTTATTTTGAACGTAAAGAATATGGCCGCGCAGTGAGTTGGCTTGCGGACGCCCGCGTTGATGCTTTGAGTAATGTACAGCAAGAGGCGCTTTATTATCGTTTGGCCTATTCTCAGATGCAGAATGATGATTATGCGGCAGCACGAAATAATTTTGTTCGTGTGAGGGATTATGATGGCGAATTTTCGCAAGCTTCTATCTATTATATTGCATATATCAATTATGCTACCGGTCAGTATGGCGAAGCAATGCGTGAATTTAACCGCCTGAGAAAAGATCCTGAGTATGGAGAGCAGGCGAACTATTATATTGCCCAAATTAATTATATTGAAGATAATCATGATGAAGTAGTTAAGCTCACGGAGCGTCTGCTTCGTACGTATCCTAAAAGTGATAACAACACGGAGTTATATCGTATCGCGGGGAACTCATATTATCAGCTTGGTAATCAGGATAAAGCCATTTCTATGTTGAGGCGGTATGTGGCCTCCGTAGAAACTCCCGCACGTGGCGAACTTTACCTATTAGGTGTGTGTGAATATAATCAGGGTCATTACGAGAAAGCGGTTGACGCTCTTTCGCAGACAATAGGGGATGATGATGAAATAACTCAGAGCGCGAACTTGTACTTAGGACAAAGCTATTTACAGCTTAATGATAAAAGTAACGCGCGTATGGCGTTTGAGTACGCGGGCTCCTTAGCATTCAACAAGAAAATACAGGAAACGGCGTTATATAATTACGCCCTTCTGATACATGAGACTTCATTTACGGGATTTGGAGAATCGGTGAAGGTCTTTGAACGGTTTTTGAATGATTTCCCTGATTCGGAATATTCGGATAAGGTGAATGATTACTTAGTAGAAGTTTATCTTACATCTAAAAATTACGAAGCGGCATTAGAATCAATAGAGAAGATTCGCAGGCCGAGTGTGAAAATCATGGAAGCAAAACAAAATATTTTGTTTCAGCTTGGAAATCAAGCATTCATGAATGCAAATATGGAGACAGCCATTCATTTTTTTGATCAGGCTATAACGTTGGGTAATTATGATAGTGATGCCCGCGCAAACGCGTATTTCTGGAGAGGAGAATCGTATTATCGCCTTGGCAGGTATACGAATGCTATTTCCGATTTTGAAGCTTGTCAGAATATGGCGAAATATAATGCTTCTGATATATATTCTCTTGTTTATTATAATTTGGGCTATTGTTATTTTAAACGTCAGGATTTTGAGCGCGCGTTAGTTTCATTCCGTCGTTATGTGACACTTGAGAAGAATCAGGAGTTGAATTCGTTCGCGGACGCATTTAATCGTATCGGCGATTGTTTGTTTTATGCCCGTCAGTTTGCCGAAGCTGAAACTAATTACTCACGCGCGGTGTCGTTACAACCTTCATTGGCTGATTATGCCTTGTATCAGAAAGGATTTGTACTTGGACTGCAGAGGGATTATAAAGGAAAGATCAACATGATGGATCGCGTTATAAAAGAATTTCCATCATCGCAATATGTTGATGACGCGCTTTTTGAGCGTGGAAGATCGTATGTCTTACTTGAGAAGTATACTGATGCCGCTTCTTCATTTAAAGTATTGATGGATCAGTATCCGCAAAGCAGTTTAGCGCCGAAAGCCGGTGTACAGTTAGGGTTGCTTTATTATAATGATAATCAGTTAGAACATTCTATAGAGGCTTATAAACGTGTAATCAGCCAATATCCGGGAAGTGAAGAGGCCAAAGTTGCCGTGCAGGACCTGAAATCCGTCTATCTTGATAAGAATGATATCAGCTCCTATGCTTCTTATGTGAATTCTCTTGGAGGTAGTATGCATATAGAAGTAAGCGAGCAGGATTCATTAACTTATCTCGCGGCGGAAAGGCTGTTTACGCGAGGTGATTTTGAAGGCGCCAAGAATAGTTTGACAAATTATCTGAAGTCATATCCGGCCGGTGCGTTTAGTTCCAATGCGAATTATTACCTTGCCAAGATCGCGTTTGACAAGAAAAACTATTCGGAAGCAAAGCGATTGTTTACGCTTGTCTTGAATAGTGGCGATACTAAATTCCGTGAAGAATCGCTGGCGCGTAAGTCGGAAATCGAATACATAGAGAAAGATTATGGTACAGCGATAAAGACATTCAGGGAGTTACAGGATGTTGCGGAATCGCGTGAAAATCGTGAGGCGGCAAAAATAGGAATCATGCGATGCGCTCAGTACACAGGAAATGAGCCGGAAGCATTGAAAGCCGCGAATGAACTGTTGAAGGAGGTTAATCTTTCACCGGAGATTGAAGCGGAAGCGCGTTATTTGCGTGCTAAGTCACATCTCAAATTAGGGGAGACCGCTAAAGCAATCGATGATTTTTCGGCATTGAGCAAAGATACCCGTACGGAATACGGTGCGGAAGCTAAATATCAACTTGCGCAGCTATATTACAATAATAAAGACGTCGCTCGTGCCGAAAAAGAGCTTCTTAATTTTATCGAAAACGGTACTCCTCATCAATACTGGTTGGCTCGGGGATTTATCCTTCTCGCGGATATTTATATCGATAAAGGAGACGAGTTTCAGGCACGTCAATATCTTACTTCGTTGAAAAGAAATTATAGCGGAAAAAGTGAAGATATAGATCGTATGGTAGAAAATAGATTGGAAAAATTAAAAAATAAATAAACCATGGTAATGCGTAAGATACAAGTGGTGATGATATCGGCTCTTTTTTCGGGGATCAGCTTGTCTGGTTGGGCACAGGAAGCCGGTAAAAAGAATGAAGAGGCAGAGAGAGAAAAAAGAGAGCAACAACAAAATCTCAATCGTGAAATGACGTTGGAGCGCGAATATGATCCGATTGTACAGGATGCTGCTAAAGTGAATACACTGCCTGTTGTTCGTGAAATGAGTATTTCAAAACGTCCCATCACCTATTCGGACTATGCGGTACCGATGTTGCCGGAGAAGGAAATGTATGTGCTTCCGCCGGGGAGACTGATGACTGAGGTTGAGCATCAGAAGTGTAATGGTTATCTTCATTTTGGCGGTGGTATGCTGATGAATATGATGGGTGATTTCGGTTATCATCTGCTTAATACGGATCGTGATCTTTTGAGCGCTTATTTTTCGCACCGCTCGGCAAACGGAAATGTTGAATTTGAAGATGCGGCCATCGGTAAACGAAAAGCAAAGTTTAACGATAATCTCGGTGGACTTGATTTTATGCATCGTTTTGATAAAGCAACTCTTAAATTAGGTGGAAAGTTCGGATATTCGGCGTTCAATTATTATGGTATGCCGACCGACTTGAATTCGCTTAATTCCGGTTTGAGCAGCGACTCCATCACTAATCAGGGAGATCGCCTGATCAACGTTTATGGTGGTGTCGTGTCTAATGATCCTGCTTCAATAGGGTATCACATCGGAGTTGATTATACAAATTTTAATCAGAAATACTCGTTGAGTAAAGAGCTTGACGGAATGACAGAGAATCATGTTGGCCTAAATTTCGGTATAAGTTCTCCTGTTGATAACGGGCGGAATTTTGGTATTGATGTGAAGGCAAATATATTGAGCTATACCGAGCCAACTCCTATAAGTGGCATTGCTGTGGACAGCTCTGCTTTTGATATGCATTTTAATGCGACATTCAGTCCTTACTATCGGATGGAAAGTGGTACGTGGAAATTGTTGTTGGGGCTGAATCTGATGCTTGTTTCGCAAAACAGTGAAACGGATGTGTTCGTTTCGCCGAATATCGCATTTGATATTCCGATCGCGAACTGGAGTGTGTTCTACGCGAAATTAGGAGGAGGTGTAGAGTCTAATTCGATGGCGGAACTATCGCGTACAAACCGTTATATTAATCCGTTGTTTACGGCTGACGCGTCAAAAACATGGGCTGATTTGAAACTTGGAGTGCGTAGTAGCGCGGCGGCAGGTCTTTGGTTTGATATTTTTGCCGGATATAAGTATACGGAATCGGACGTTTTCTTTAATCCGTCCTCTTATGATTGGGTGAACAATGGATTCAATAATGTCAGCATGGCTTTTCAGCCGACAACGCAACGTCTTCAGGTTGGCGCTGCATTGAAATACGATTATAAGCATATTGTTGATTTTTATTTGAAAGGCGTTTATAATCATTATAATCTGAAATATTTAGATACGTGGAAGAATTCTTACGCAGTCGATGGTTTGAATGAAGATAGCGATCTGGAGGCTTATGGGAGACCGTCTTTTGAAGCGAATGCCGGCATAAATATTCGTCCGGTCAAACCACTGACGGTGAATCTTGATTATGGTATGATGTCGGGCATGTATGCCAACCTCAGCCGCGAAGGAAATGTGAAAATGAAGATGATCAATGATTTGCGTTTGCGCGGGTCATGGAAGTTTAACGATACATTCAGCGTCTACGCGCAATTTAATAATCTGTTATTTCAAAAACAGGAATTATATTTTGGCTACCCGTTGCAACCCTTTTCAGCAATGGCCGGGTTCAATGTGAATTTCTGATTTTTCAAAAGAGTGTATTTGGGTATTGTTCAGGTACATCATAATTTATAATAGGATAAGGAGTTAATTTAGTTTTATGAGGAAAAATATATTTATGCTTTGCCTGCTTTTATCCGGCATGAGTGTTCATGCCCAGATTTTTGATCCGGTAAAGTGGGCGTTTGAGTTTAAAGATCTTCCTTCGGCGGAAAAAGAAATTGTCTTAAAGGCGAATATCGATAACGGGTGGCATGTGTATGATATGAACCTGCCTGAAGGAGGGCCGGTATCAACATCCGTTTCATTTGGAGTATTGCAGGGAGCGGAACTTATCGGTAAGCCTGTTGCATCGGTTAAGCCGGCGGAAGTATTTGATAAACAGTTTAATATGAATATTCGTTGGTATGCGAATACCGTATCTTTTATTCAAAAAATAAAAGTAACTGATTTTAAAAAGTTTAAGGTGTCCGGTGAAGTTGAGTATATGGTATGTAATGATGAAACATGCCTTCCTCCGGAACGAGTGTCTTTTTCTTTTGGCAGTAGGGATGTGAAAAACATTCCGAATGAGGAAAACGGCGGCACCGCATCAATGGATTCTTTGGAAGGCAACGGTGTGGACAGCATTACTGTAGATACGGCGGATAAGGTGGGAAACGACACTAGTTCGACAGAACGACTTTTGCCCATTAATGAAAGTGGGATTGCATCTGATGATCTTATTCGTTCAAATGTTACGAAAAAAGAAACTATTTCTTTGTGGGCTCCTGTTATAGATCAACTTAAAGCGATGGGAGACGAAACCACATCGGCAGCGGATCGTTCCTTTTTGTATATTTTTATCGCCGGATTCATTGGAGGTTTGCTTGCGCTGTTAACTCCTTGTGTCTGGCCGATGATTCCGATGACTGTAAGCTTTTTCCTGAAACGAACCAAGAGCAGGAAGAAAGCGATAAGCGACGCGTTGCTTTACGGTCTTTCCATTATTGTTATTTACCTTGCGATGGGACTGATTATTACAGGAATTTTTGGCGCCAGCGCGCTAAATGATTTATCGACCAACGCGATTTTTAATATAGCCTTTTTCCTCTTGCTTGTTATTTTTGCCGTATCGTTTTTCGGAGCATTTGAGCTTGTGCTGCCGGCGTCATGGACAACTAAAGTGGATAGTAAGGCCGACACTACGACAGGATTATTGAGTATATTTTTTATGGCTTTTACCCTTGTGTTAGTCTCGTTCTCCTGTACAGGTCCGATTATTGGAATGTTGCTTGTTGAGGCTGCTACTCAGGGGAATACAGCTGGTCCGGCGGTGGGAATGTTTGGTTTTGCTCTTGCCTTGGCTATACCTTTTGCTTTGTTCGCCGTATTTCCGAATATGCTTCAGAACATGCCCAAGTCCGGAGGTTGGCTGAACTCAGTGAAAGTTGTTCTTGGTTTTTTGGAGCTGGCGCTCGCATTTAAGTTTTTGTCAGTGGCGGATCTGGCTTACGGATGGGGTATACTCGACCGCGAAGTATTTCTTGTACTTTGGATCGTCCTCTTTATTTTGCTGGGATTTTATCTTCTCGGAAAGATCCGTTTCAAGCATGATTCGGAATTGAAATACGTGTCAGTACCCCGTTTGTTTATGTCTATTTTGTCATTTGCATTTGCAATCTATATGGTACCGGGCTTGTGGGGAGCGCCACTGAAAGCGATCAGCGCTTTCGCACCACCATTGTATACACAGGATTTCAATTTATATGATGAGGATGTTCACGCGCAGTATGACGATTATGAGATAGGTATGGAGTATGCGGCGAAAGTGGGAAAACCTGTATTGATTGACTTTTCCGGTTATGGTTGTGTGAATTGTCGTAAGATGGAGGCAGCTGTATGGACCGACGTTCATGTGAAGCAAATGATTGATAATGATTTTATTCTGATTACATTGATGGTCGATGACAAAACCAAATTGCCTCAGTCTGTAGAGATAAATGAAAATGGAAAAACACGGACGCTGAGGACAATCGGGGATAAGTGGAGTTACCTGCAGAGAAGCAAGTTTGGCGCGAACGCGCAACCTTTTTATGTGATTCTTGATAATGAAGGATCTCCGTTATCTCCATCGTATGCTTATAATGAGGATGTTTCGAAGTACCTTAAATTCTTGGAGAACGGTAAGGAAAAATATCGTTTAAAATCAAATAGATGAATAGAAGAGAGGAGAGTATGAAGGCTTTCGGGCGATTGCTCGATGTGATGGATGAACTTCGTGAAAAATGTCCGTGGGACAGAAAGCAGACAAATGAAAGCCTCCGTGCCAATACAATCGAAGAGACTTACGAGCTTTGCGACGCATTGATGCGTGATGATCAGATGGATATTAAAAAAGAACTTGGAGATTTGTTGCTTCATGTTGTTTTTTATGCAAAAATAGGCTCTGAAAAAGGAACATTTGATATAGAGGATGTTTGTAATACTCTCTGTGATAAATTAATCTATCGTCATCCGCATGTTTTTGGCGATACTCATGCTGATACTTCCAAAAAAGTAGAGCAGAACTGGGAACAGTTGAAGTTGAAAGAAAAGGGCGGGAATAAAACCGTTTTAGAAGGGGTTCCGGCTGCATTGCCATCCATCATAAAGGCGCAGCGCGTTCAGGAAAAAGCCTGCAATGTGGGTTTTGATTGGGAAAAACGTGAACAGGTCTGGGATAAAGTAGAAGAAGAATTGGCCGAACTCAGGCATGAAGTGAATGCGATGGATGATGATAAGAAAGAGGCTGAATTCGGCGATTTTCTTTTCAGTATGATTAATGCTGCCCGCCTTTATAAGATAAACCCGGATAATGCCCTTGAACGCACAAATCAGAAGTTTATACGCCGTTTCAATTACCTTGAATCACAGACATTGGAAAAAGGCCTGTCTTTAAAAGAAATGTCCCTTTCCGAAATGGATGCCATCTGGAACGAGGCAAAACGGAAGGGACTATAGTACTCCCTGCCTGATTATTGTTTCAGGCAGAGTTCTATCGCATCCATTGTCGAACGGAATGTTTTGCTTATTTCAATCTGATCTTTTACGGTTTTGCATGCGTGAAGAACGGTCGCGTGATCTTTGCCTCCGACGACTTTTCCAATATGGGCAAATGATGATTCGGTATATTTTTTCGCAAGGAACATGGTGATCTGGCGTGCCTGTACTATCTCGCGTTTGCGCGACGGTGTCTGAATCAATGCTTCGTCAAGATTAAAATAACGACACACAATTTCCTGAATCCTTTTTATCGTCAGTTGCTTTTTCTCCAAACGCACAGTCTGGCTGATTACGTATCTGGCTAACGGAATATCTATTTCTTTGTTGGTAATTACGGAAGTAGCCATCAATGAGACAAGTGTGCCTTCGAGGTCGCGAATATTTTCGGTAACGTTTTCCGCCATAAATTCAAATACATCGTCAGGAATTTCCAAGCCTTCATGGTCGATCTTATTGCGTAATATTCTTTTTCTCAATTCTAAATCCGGACGTTCTATCTGAGCGGTCATACCCCATTTCAAACGGGAAATCAGTCTTTCTTCCATTCCTTGCAGATCAACAGGCGCACGATCACATGTAAGGACAAGTTGTTTTCCTAATTGATGAAGATTTTTGAATATCTGGAAGAAAATTTCCTGTGTTTTTGTCAATCCGATCAATTCATGTATATCATCTAATATCAATACATCTATGCTTTGGTAGAAACTCAAAAAGTCATTCGTTATATTTTTACGTACAGCATCCGTATATTGTAGACGAAACAAATTGGAGGATACATATAATACTCGTTTTTCAGGAAATGATTCGCGGATTTTTACTCCGATGGCGTGGCAAATATGGGTTTTGCCAACTCCTGACGGACCATATATAAACAATGGGTTGAATGCTGTTTTTCCAGGTTCATCCGCAATTTTTTCAGAAACGGCGCGTACTAATTTATTGCTTTTTCCCTCGAAAAAATTATCGAAATTATATCTCGGATTTAATTGAGAGTCCAAATCTTGTGAAGCGACTTTAAAAGGGCCCGGCGCCTTTGTTGCGTCAATTTTGTTGGGTGTATGCGAAGGCATGCTTCTGGCTTCGTCTCCGTGATAGGTGACGCTATTGCCATTGGTTTTCTTTGTTTGTCCATTAACAACAACGCGGTATTTGAGGGTTGTGCCTTCACCGAATACGCGATTTAGCGTCATCTTAAGTATATTCACATATTTTTCTTCCAAGTATTCATAAAAGAATTGACTTGGAACCTGAATCGTGAATTTCCGGTCTTCATAAGATAAGGGCATGATCGGTTTGAACCAGGCTTCAAAAGCAGCTTGAGGTACAATATCCTTGATGACTGTCAAACAGTCTTCCCACATGAGTTTAGAATCTTTCTGCATACACTTTTTTTCGTATAGTAAAATCAAAAAATTAGTTCTTCGTATTTTTTTGGTAGTGCAAAGGTTATAAAATTATTTATATAAAAAAATTGATATTTCGTTTGGATATTTCATAATTTCAATATCCCATTTCCTTTCAGTTGATTATGTATAATGTATTGATTATTAGTATTGTGTTTCATTATCAAAAGCATTGTCTATTGCAAATGGGGGGTTTGAGTGAATTGTTTCTATTTATAATGTTTTGTTAAAAAATGTATTCAAAATTGGAAAATCTACCATAATCAAACGCTTACGTTTTTTGAAAGAACTGGATTTTTTTTTGATATTTAGATCTCGTCTAAATATCAAAAAAGTATTGCCGGAAACGATTTTTTTTTGTACTAAAGTAATCTTTTTAAAACAACGAGAAACGAACGTACTTTTTGGGGTTTTGTTTTACATCAAAGAGAAGTCCGGATGCATTTTCTACGGTTTGGTTCAGGTTGTTGTACAGTAGTGAGTCATTTAATAGCAGCCCTAACGAATTATCCTTGGAGTTGAGTTTTAAAGCCATTGTATTTATATTTCCAAGTGTCGAGTTAAAACTATTAATACTTTGTTCTAAATCGAGGTCGTTCAGGTTGTTGGTGAATGTAGACAGGTTTGATGCCGTAGCCTTAAGGCCGGATGATATTTCCGGCACGTCATTCTTGAGAAAAGCATTTAACCGGATCGAGGACGCTTCCAATTGTTTTGTCGTGCTTTCTAAATTGCTGAGTGATTGAGACAATGCCGTGTTATTTACAAGCGCCTGAAGCCCTGTTAATATGGAATCTATTTTTGGCATCATATCGACAATTAAGGGAAGAATATCTTCTTCTACCGACGACATCATTCCGCCTTTTATCCGTCCTTCCAGTATGTCACCGGGTTTGTAGTATTCTTCTACATATTTATTTAACTTTATGCTCAGTTCAGCGCCGCTTAACAGGGTAGATTCTATTGAAATGTAACTTCCTTTATTTATTTTCATCCCTTTATCGAGGCTTATTTCCAGCATTATTTTATTGATGGATGAATAATCATATTCTATATAGCGAACCAACCCGACTTTAAATCCGTCAACAAATACCGGAGAGGATACGTTTATGTCTTTTACATTACTGCATGATACGTAATAGTAGTTTGCCGGCTTGAATAGGTTTATACCTTTCAGATAATTAACACCTATATATAGCAATGCTAAGCTTAATATAGTCGCAATGCCTATCTTTATTTCTTTTGAGAATTTCTTTTCCATTATGATGTTTTTATTTGTGTATTCTTTTGTCGTCCTTCATTTTTATAATAAATGCTCCGTTGAAGTCTTTGGATGCTTTTTTGTGCATGCTCAGGATTTTTGAGTAATTGGATGTGGAGCCGTATGTATATTTATAGATGCCTTTTTCAATGTAAAAGGAGATTTCGTCATATCCTTTAAAACGTTTGTCATTCTCAGCTATTTTTTTATCGGACGTCAGGATCTGGACTTTGTACACTATACCGTCTTTGTTATTATCAGATGAAGCTCTTGTTTTATTGTTTTCTTTACTGTCATAATTGATCGCGACTGTTTCTTCGACAGGACGGGAGATCGTTTCGACAGATCGGCCTGTTATATTTCCGGATTTCCGGTCGTAATCCGCCTTGTAGTTTGAAAAGGCTTTGTATATGGATTGCGCTAATGCGGTTTGTCCGTCTTTTGATGCCATAAACCGTTCTTCATTACGGTTTGATAAAAATCCTAACTCAATAAGTACGCTTGGCATGCTTGTTTTTCGTAAGACAAGAAGTCCTGCCTGTCGTACTCCTCGATTTTCACGTTTTGACCTTACGAATGATTTTTGAATTTCCGATGCTAATAACACACTCTGTTCCATGTGTTTATTCTGCATAAATTCAAAAATAATATATGATTCTGATGATTTGGGGTCAAACCCTTCGTATTTCCGGAGGTAATCATCTTCCATGAGAATCACGGAGTTTTCGCGCATGGCGACATCGAGGTTTTCATCCGAGTTGCCTAAGCCGATTGTGTAAGTTTCAGTGCCGGAGGCATTTCCTCTTTTTACCGAATTGACGTGAATGGAAATGAACAGGTCGGCTTTGTTCCGGTTGGCAATATTCGCGCGTTCGTCTAATGGGATAAAGACATCCGTTTTGCGGGTATAAATAACTTGCGCGTCTTTATAGTTTTGTTCAATCAGGTTGCCGAGTTGTAGTGATACCGAGAGATTGATTGCTTTTTCTTTGGATATGGCTCCGACACATCCGGGGTCTTTGCCTCCGTGTCCCGGATCAATTACGACGGTGAAATTCTTTTGCGCCTGAGTTCCCAACAGGCTCAAGAAAAGTGTTATTATTATGTATGTATATCTCTTCATATTATGGTACACTCATGCAAAGGTAGTGTAAGACTGCGAAAATACAAAAAACCTGTTTGTTTTTTATTCTTGATACACCCGCAAAAAAACAAAGAGGCTGTCTCTATGTAGGCAGCCTCTCTTTATGTAATCAAAATCCTTTATTAATTTTCGGATACGACCTCGAACGGAATTTCAACAGACACTTCTTTGTGTATGCGAACCTGTGCTTTGTAATTGCCGATCTCTTTGACAGAATCTTTTATAAAGATTGTCTTACGGTCAACGTCAAATCCTTTTTTAGCTAATGCTTCCGCAACCTGGATACTTGTTACAGATCCAAAGATTGTCCCGGTAGAACTGGTTTTCGCTCCTATGGTAAGCGTTGTGCCTTCCATTTTTGCAGCTAATTCCTGCGCGTTTTGTTTGATCTTTGCCAACTTATGCGCACGTTGTTTCTGATTTTCCGCTAATACTTTCTTCGCAGAATCAGATGCGATAACTGCCTTACCTTGCGGGATTAGAAAGTTACGTCCGTAACCGCTTTTTACGTTTACGATATCGTCCTTGTAGCCTAAATTTGCTACATCTTCTTTCAAAATAATTTCCATATTCTGTCTCCTCTCTTTTTATTATTTCATTAAATCGGTAACATAAGGCAGTAAAGCCAGATGACGCGCTCTCTTAACCGCTTGCGCGATATGACGTTGGAATTTCAAAGATGTTCCTGTAATACGACGAGGCAGAATTTTTCCTTGTTCGTTCAGGAATTTTTTAAGAAATTCGGGATCTTTATAGTCGATGTATTTAATACCGCTTTTTTTGAAGCGGCAATATTTTTTCTTTTTAATATCCACCGACATGGGTGTGAGATATCTAATCTCAGAATTGTTCTGATTATTATTTGTTACTGCCATGATTAATCCTCCTTGTTAGCTGTTTCTTCTTTCGGTTTGTTTTCTTTTACTTTCGTCTCTTTTTTCGCGTCTTTTGCTCCGGAAGATTTCAGGTTTCTTCTCTTCGCTGCGTATTCGGCAGCAAATTTATCCTGACGGAAAGTGAGGAAGCGTATTACGCGCTCATCACGACGGAATTGTGTTTCAAGAACATCTACTACAGTAGAATCGGCTTTAAATTCAATAAGCTGATAGAAGCCTGTTGATTTCTTGTTGATAGGATAGGCTAACTTGCGTAAGCCCCAGTTCTCTTCATTGACAATTTCTGCTTTCTGAGATGTCAATATCTCTTTGATCTTTTCTACCGCTTCCTTCATCTGTGCATCAGACAAAACGGGAGTCAAAATGAAAACGGTTTCGTAATTGTTCATAATTCTTAATTATTATTTAAAATTTGCGGGTGCAAAGATAGGGAAAAGAATTGACAATTGACAATTTTTTCTCTTTTTTCTTTCATCCTTGTTAATTTGCCTGTTTTTAGTTGATTGTATTTTTTTTGTGACGCATTATTCCCATTCAATCGTTGCCGGCGGTTTGGAACTTATATCGTAAACGACACGGTTTACACCTTTCACCTTATTGATTATTTCATTGGAAACTTTGGCTAAAAAATCATAAGGTAGCTGCGCCCAGTCCGCTGTCATTGCATCGGTCGAGGTTACGGCACGCAATGTGATCGTATTCTCGTAGGTGCGTTCATCGCCCATGACTCCTACAGAGCGTATCGGTAATAATATAGCGCCTGCCTGCCATACCTTATCATATAGATCCCATTCACGCATCAGGCTTATATAAATGTCATCGGCTTCCTGAAGTACGCGTACTTTTTCAGGTGTTATGTCTCCGAGTATGCGGATACCGAGTCCCGGCCCGGGAAACGGGTGACGTGCGATCAGATTCTTCGACATTCCAAGTTCATATCCGACACGGCGTACCTCATCTTTAAAGAGAAGGCGTAGCGGTTCCACCAACTTGAGATTCATTTTTTCCGGCAATCCGCCTACATTATGATGGCTTTTTATGACTGTGCCGGTTATTGACAAGGATTCTATCACGTCAGGATAAATGGTTCCCTGTCCGAGCCATTTTATGTCTTTCAGTTTATGCGCTTCTTCATCGAAAACATCAATGAAGCCTTTTCCTATAATTTTGCGCTTTGTTTCCGGATCGGTTACCCCTTCTAACTCCTTGTAAAATCGATTGCGGGCGTTTATTCCGATCACATTCAAGCCCATGTTTTCGTATGCCTTTAATACATTTTCGAATTCGTTCTTGCGCAGTAGTCCGTGGTCAACAAAAATACACGTCAGGTTCTTTCCGATTGCCTTATTCAGTAAGACGGCGGTTACGGAAGAGTCCACACCGCCGGATAATGCAAGTATCACTTTATCATCTCCGAGCGTGTTTTTCAGATCTGCGACCGTCGATTCGATAAATGAAGCAGGGCTCCAGTCTTTCGCGCATCCGCAGATATTCAGGAAATTATCTAATAGT
This sequence comes from Tannerella sp., assembly GCA_031551825.1. Taxonomy (GTDB): domain Bacteria; phylum Bacteroidota; class Bacteroidia; order Bacteroidales; family Tannerellaceae; genus Tannerella. The sequence goes on from JAVBNB010000032.1 coordinate 129,652, forward strand.
TTAACGCCGTCTTCCGTATGGAATACTTCCGGATGAAACTGTACTCCCCATGTCGGCTCGCCGTCTATATTAAACGCTGCGGCTTTTACATCACCGGTACTTGCTATGATCCGGAATGTTTCCGGTAATTCTGTAATCGTATCGCCGTGTGACATCCATACTTGTGTGCCGGCTTTTATGTTTTTGAACAGCGGATTGCTTTCGTCTAATTTGGATAAATGTGTGCGTCCGTATTCACGTGATCCGGCGGATTCTACTTTTCCTCCGGACGAATAAGCTAAGAATTGCGCTCCGTAACAGATGCCCAATACAGGGTATTTTTTTCGTATACCTGACAGGTCCGTTTTGAAGGCATTGGCATCGTTTACGGAATATGGGCTGCCGGAAAGTACAACTCCTTTGATCGTCGGGTCGTTTTCCGGAAATTTATTATACGGTACGATTTCGCAATATGTATTTAACTCTCTGATTCTACGACCAATAAGCTGAGTTGTCTGTGAACCGAAATCAAGGATAATAATTTTTTCTTGCATAAAAGTAAAGGGTTAAATGAGGCGCAAAGTTAAGAAAATAATTGACAAACGAAAAAAAGATGATTTACATACCCTTTATATTGTATTCATACGATTCGAGAATATTGTTGTCTTTATCCCGAACCGTTTTCAGGCGGCCGAAATTATCATATTCGTAATAAACTGTGACTTTTCTGGGATCAGTAATGGAGGTCATACCAATCAATGGTTGGTATGTATAAGTAGTTATCAGGGCTCCGGAGAGAGTTTCACGCAGGTTGCTGATCAGATTTAAATCCGCAGTAGCAGGCACGGCGCTACCGGCGATTCTGTTCTGAGTCGTTTGATCAATTTTTGCCGTAACATCCGAATAACTGACTCCTTCAATTTTAGCGATAGGATGCTGGTAATTGTACCCCCAGAGGTAAACAACCGGAATTTCCGAACGCGGTTTAACGGAGCTCAATAAGCCTGAAGAATGATAGGTCAACGTTGTATGGGTATTAAAAGTAAATGGGGCTGAACTATTAAATGGAATATCGGTTACCCCGGAGTTGATTTCGGGCTGATATACAGTCAATGGGTTTCCATTGTTATCTAATTGGATTTGCGTACCGGAAATCAACTGATTAACTCTGTACACCCTGGTATCGACAGGAGAAAGGATGTTTTTATTTTTCAAGGTCGTGAATAGAGAGCCATATTCTGTCGGGTAATAATACTTTGTTTTTATCAATTTCCCTTCACTGTCCCACGTCCGCTCTTCCGTTACTTTTTTATGGTTGGCCGAGCTGTAATCATATTCTTTTATAATCTTCAAGGTTGATCCGTCCGGCATAATCTGATCCGACGTTTCTTTCTTTACTTTGACTTGTCCTCCCACGGTATAGCTTCTGGCATAAACATAGTCGGTACCCTCCTTTATTTTGGCTATAGCATAACCCGGAATAGTCCTTAGCGCGCTCAGATCGTATTCTATAATATTTTTTTGAACCTGCTGTCCGCTTTCGTTATAAATCGTTTTTGCGGTAAGATGCCCCCTTTTCCAATCGGTAGATACTTTATCGGGAAAAGGCCAGGTATCGCTATCAATGAATATTGAGGTATATATACCCTCCGGGCGTCCGGGAGAAGATGTTGAAGTTAAGTTTCCCGAAAGGAAATTCGCATCTAATGAGATTCCATCCATATTGTCTCCCCAGCTGCTGCTATTCCAATCATCGGTATATGAAAAATCATATTCAATTCTTCCGTTGCCGGACATTCTCTCAATTACCCTACTGTAAATCATAACCGGACCTGAGCCTAAGACAGCTTGCGGCCGGCTCTCTATCTTTAAAATAAATGGTTGCCCATAATAAACACTGTGCGGAACGCCAAAAGCCTCCAGCAAATCTGATCTCCCATTTCCGAAGTCCAGATCATTCTGATAATAAAGCGTGTAATAAGGATTTTCTCTTTGGGAAGGATAAATGCTTGAAATAAACGAATATCCGGAGTATTCATAGGTTCTGATATCTCCGTTAGAATTTTGGATCCGTTTGATCCGTATCCCTCCGGCGCTTGTCAGTGAAATCGGGTTGTATCCGTGAGGTTCATATTCAAAAGTGACATGTCCTCCGGTAGGATATGTTATTTTCTTCAGACTTCCCGCCTTTACCGCCTCCACATTTGGCTCACGGGTTCCACCACCAGTGACTACACAGGTTCTAGTAGAGGGCATATCAGAATTAGGCAAAAATTGAATATACCATTCATCTGCATGAAACCATCTGCCGGCTGGATTATTAGGAAAAATTGTCGTATTTAGACTGTAGTTGTAGTATCCCCAATGATCCTGACTGGGTGATAAGCGGTAAGGAAGGGTATAGGGATCATTTATGCTGGGATTTGGATTGTAATAGTACTCAAATTTATGTGTCAGAAATTCATTGTTTGTATTTGAAACTTCCCGCAGCGAATCTAATTTCAATCGGTAATTCAGGAAATTCATAGGACTTCCCCAGTCCGACTTTGTTTTATTGGCATTACTTGCTTCAAAATAGCTATAATGTAATGTGTATTTTTTCTGCTGGGTATTGAACGCGTCTCTCAGCGTGATCTCATGTAAAATATCTCCTCTTGATTGTTCCGAATCCAATCTGGAAGAAGACGTTTGCCGGAATTCAATTTTATTCCCTGCGGAAGATTGGATTTCATACAAAACGCTGGAGGTCACACTTGCTCCAGCAACCGGACGCATTTTGGCGACTGTTTCATTGATATAATGTTGGGATGCATTTTGACTTACCGGCATAAAATAGACATCCTGTTCCCGTTTTTGATAAGAATAGGAAGGCGCGCCTCCCCGACGGTATGTGAAATTGATTACCCCTCCCACTGGGCTTGTCATCTTGGTCAGATACCAGGCCGTGACATCCATATGCCCTTCCGATCGATTGTAAATATATTCCATTTCTTTGAACTCGTAGATGATACCGTCGTCTGTCGTAATCGTAAAATAGGGTTCATCGATACTGGAAGCATTGTAGTTGTATTTCACTTTGAAATCCTGATACTCAAAAAAGATGGGATTCAGATAATCATCTAAGAAAAATTTTCCGGAATAACCGGCAAAATTAAATATAAATATATCCGGATTATTATCGGTCTGATTTGTTTCCGCCACTTGTAATTTAGGCAATGTTTGATTTTTGTATGTTACAAAGTCCTGGCTATACCGGTAATCGGAAATAACCGTTCTTTGCCTGAACACGCCACTACTGCTCGCGTTTGGTAAGTCCGCATCGCCTCTGATCACTCTTGTAATGACACCACCCGCGTTCAGCGACCAGCCAAGCCCAGTCCATGGAGCTTCTTCATCCACTCTTATTCCCGATGCATGGTAAGACAGAGAAATATCCAATTTCAGGCCTCGATCTGTCAGTGTCATTAATGGAATATTAATATTAGGAACTCCTGTGGAGTAATTTACAGGTATATCTCCATATTTACTCAAGGCATATACATTCGGGGAGCGAAGATTTAATACGCCTCCAATACCAGACTCTGATTGAAGAGCCGGAGATTGATCCATACCTTTTGCATCGTCTCCAATACTGTCGCGGATTTCTTTACCGTCTTCTCTTGTCTTATCATCTAATTGCGCAACTATAATGGATAGATAACTATTCAACAATAGAAATAGGAGAAGTAAGCTGATTTTACTGATTTGTCTCATAATATGACATTATTTATTGTTTTTAGAAATAAAGTTGAAAATATGGTGACCTCTTCTGATAGAATTGAGAAATTCCATTGGATTACGTAAGAATTCCTTTATAACATACGCATTCTTTGCTAATAGTACTCGGTTCATAAACTCTTTCATATTTATGGCTTACCTCAGCATTAATAATTGCATAGATAATGGCAAATACAAGAAAGATTGATATAATGATAAATATTATTCTAAACCATTTCATAACCTACTTTGTTTTATAGACTGCACCTTGGAGGTTAGACATTTTTATTAAATAGTTTTGCATTGATACTAGAAGTATAAACCTGTTTGTTGTAGGAACAGTAGTCCATGTGCCAAATGAGCTAGTCTGTTGAAATGTAGTTTCTCTTTAGGCATTCGATCCACTATTGTTCAAAACATCAGAGACAACAGTTGTGCAAATATTTTCAACTGACGATAAGCCACTATCTTCTGATTATTTTTCCCAACAAGAAACACAAAGGGTAATACCTTCTTTTCCTAAGTTATACATATCCCTAGGAGAAAATTCCATGTTACATTGCTCCTTATATTCATATAATATCCATAT
>JAVBNB010000085.1:0-18252 GCA_031551825.1 Tannerella sp.
TTCTTCAGGTATTCTTCATAATCGGCCACATTTGAAAAGGAAACATCCTCGTCCAGATGATAAAGCACATCAGAAGCACTTTTCATGACAGAATCCGGCAGATTAACAAAATATTTCTTTCCATCAACATGCATGCGGATATAACGCGCCAGATTCTGATAATTTTTCTTATTGCCGTTGCTGAGATAATCCCGTATGGCGTTTCTGTCTATACTGTCTAAGTTGCAGATATTATTCTCCGCCGCAGTCGGACTGTATATATATACAGGATGGCCTTTATCCGCCAGCCGTTGAATTTGTTCGCGCTCTTCCGCGGTAATACTGAGGCCCATTCCAAACGCCAAAATAAAGTCGTATCTTTTCAATTTCGTCAATTCATCCGTCGCTATTTCATCGTAAACAATTTGTTTATCCTGATTAGCACGAACAATGGCTGTTGTCTGGAACGACTGAAAATTAACCAATGCCACACGTGTATCCGAAGCTGTCTTATTCCAGAAAATCAGCCCTAGACCCAGAAGTAGCGCAATAATAAAAATGAAAACGAATAATTTACCTTTCTTTGCCATAATGTTTTTCTTATACAAACGGGGATACGGATAGATCATCCGCTCCCCATTTAAAATATTGTTACTATAGATAGATCCTTGAGTGTAACTTTAAAGTTTTACCTCACGATAACTTTATGTGCCGTGCTGTTTGTTTTAACAACATACATTCCGGCTGGCAATTCCGATACGGAAATTGTATTCACACCGGCAGACGCGTTTACCTGTTTTACAAGCGCTCCGGATATGCTATAAACGCCTATCGGCGTATTTTCCTGAGAATCCGGCATCACGACACTGATAGCCTCCGTAGCCGGATTCGGATAAACACTCACTTTCACGCCTTCAATATTTTCATTGGAAGAACCGTCATCACCAAGAACCGCATATTCCAGTTTGATATATCCGGGTTTACCTTCTTCACTAAGGAACTCTTTAAAGTAAGCTTTCACATATTTTTCGCCGGACAATTTGAATACGACGACCATTGAATTAACCACTGTTCCACGCATTCCATACGACGCCCAACCATGCGTCGCTTTACATCCGGAAATCTGCGTTGCCCGTAGAGGCGGCATCGAAGCCATGGATGCAATAAACGTTCCGGTTAACATCTCATCAGCCTCAAATCCTTCCGCTGGAGCTTCCGTTAGTTCCGCATACACTTCAGCCAAAGGTTTTTCAGAAGTAGTATCAGCAATCAAGACAGCTTCCAGTCCGTTTGTACGGATATCCGTAGAATGAAATGCAATATCCCAGTCATTACGCGCAGCCCATTCTACATTAGGAATTTCTGTTCCGATATTGGCGGCATTTGCATCTTCAATAACAAAAGCACTTTCTCCCATAACTTCCCCGTTTTCAAAAGAAAAATAAAACCATTTTCCATACCCCGGGTCATTCCCAAAATCAGTCTCTCCACCGTATACCTCAATAACTTTTTCTTCGGCGTTGCCATTCGTTACAAATGCGAAAAGCATTAAAAACATAGATAATGTAAAAAATTTCTTATTCATAAGCAATCATTTTTATATAGTTAATAAATATTTAAAGACTACTCTCTTCATCTTTATTTATATCCAAATTTGTAGAACCATCGGATTGGTAAACATATTTCATCGTTATTGTACCGGAAGCTCCTTTTTCGCTCTTAAAATTCATCAGATGTATTTTAGCGTATTTACCGGTAGCCGTACGAACAATAAATACTTTTTGCGCGTACGTCCAGAGGCCGCTCATCATATCGGTAAGTACCGCCCAATCTTTTGTCGCCGGATTAACTCCGGTATAAGCATATCCAATAAATCCTGCCGCCATCTGGCTCATATCGTAGACAACCGAATCGGCCACATCCGTCAGATATCCCTCCTCGGGAGCCTCAAAAACCGCATCAAAATCAAAGATATTTTGCGGATATTCCATAATACCACCTTTTCCATTACCGGAAACACCACTGTTCGACTTCATATTCTGACGATGAAAAGCCAAATCCCAGTCAATTCGTTTTTGCCAAACGTCATAGGCTACAGAATCCATCGCGTCGCATGTTCCGATCACTTCACCTTTGTCGAACGAAAAGAAACTCCATATTTTATAATCACTGCAATCATGCACAAAAACACCGTCTTGCGCTTCCGTATAAGAGAACAAATGGTCTTTATCCCAGATATCACATGCGGTAAAACAGAACAAAACTCCTATCAGGCATCTCCCCAAAAGAGGTGCCCCGAATCTCTTTTTTGTTTTTTTCTTTTCTGTTGTCATTTTCTATCAACTGATATTTCAATCATTAAAAATTCACTCCCAGGCTCACATAGCAAACTCTTCCCGGACTGGTCGGAGCTGAGTCATGATTCACATAGTCCAACAAATTATTAATACCGAACTGAAATTCGCCTCTTACTTTCTTATATACCGGAAACTGTTGATTATATACAAAATTCGTGATATAATAATCTCCCGATTTACTTTCATCTACTTCCAGAATTGTTTTTTCATCTTCGGCATACGTAATCTCCCGATTTAAAATGCGCGAAGACATATAACGTCCTGATAATACTAAGCTGAACGGTGTATCATATTTTGATAAAAACGGCAGATACCTGCGCATAAATGTCAGATTACACGTTGCACTATGCCTGTTGCTGCCCGGAAGTTGCAGGTTCGTTGTTTTATCTTTCGCATCGGCAAACGAATAACCGGTTTTCAGGGTAAACAAATCCGAAAAACTCCATTGCAGAGAAACATCAATACATCTTATCTGCGCATCCTCCACATTTTCATACTTCATCTCGGTACGATTTATCGACGAGTTCCAACTTTGTTCGGTGATGATTTTATTTTTTATCGTATTGTCGGAAACCGTAACAGAGGCGTTCAATTTATCGCCCGCATATTCGGCAGAAAGAGCCTTATACCAGGACTTTTCCGGTACAAGATCCGGATTTCCGATAATCCAGAAAGGAATATTATCGCCGATTTTATGCGGATAGAGCATATATAATTCCTTGATGGTAGGAGCTTTAAATCCATTGCTGACATTGGCGCGGAAACGAAAATCATCTAATTTATACATCAACGATACGGTCGGCGACAGATTACCGCCAAATTGGGAATGGTTCGTATAACGCGCTCCGATAAGCGCCTCCAATCCGATATTTGTTTTAAATTCTCCCTGCGCAAACAAGTTCCAGTTATTCGCGTCACGGTCTCCACCGGTTTCGCCGAATTGATTTTCGCTATAACAGTCTTCCAGATTCCATTCCGCACCACTTACCAACTGTATTTTTTTTGTAATATCCCATACATCCAGCAAACGAAAAGCCGAAACTCCCGAACCATTAGCATAGACGGACGAATCGCCCACTAATTTATAAACCTGATGCCCCCGGTATATATCGGTATTGCCTGAAAAGGTAAGAGTATTCGTCTGCGAAAAATTATAAATCAGTTTTCCGCCGAATGTATAATTATCATCTTTACGTGTCTGGTATTTATGCAAAAACCACGTTTCGTTACAGTAATAATTTCCTCTCAACTCCGCATATATTTTCTTACCTGAATGATATTTCAACTCCTCACCAATGGAGAAATCCGAATATGGATTCATCGAAAAATCGGATGTAACATTTTCCCGGTTCGCGTCATAACCATCGGAACTCTTTGTAGAAAAAGTTGTTTTAGATGAAAAACTTCCGAGTTTAAATCCTAACGAAGCATCGCCGACATACGTATTATATTTGGAATAACGCGCGCGCGCATTTCCCTGAAAAGACTTATCTACACTTTTAGTTATAATATTGATCACGGAACCGATTGCGTTCGAACCATATAAAACCGACGAAGCGCCACTGATAACTTCAATCCGTTTGATATCAGAAGCATTCAAGCGAGAAAAATTAACATTCTCCGTCCGCTCGTTTACCATGCGTTCGCCGTCGACCAGAACCAATATATATTTATTGTCCAATCCGGCAATATTGATATTATCTCCCATGGCGTTCGGCGTAAACATTACACCGGGAAGATAGTTTTCCAATGCCTCCAATGCCGTTACCGCACCACTTTGCTGTATTTCAATACCTGAAATCACTTTGGTCAGGACAGGTGTATTTTTTAATGTGCGCGGAGTACGCGTACCGGTAACAACTACCTCGTCCAAATTTAGATTACCTTCCCGAACGGTTATATCGGAAATTTTATTTACGATTCCTTTTTTTATTTCTACCGGAAACTCCAACCGTTGCGTGGTTAATGAATGAATCACCATGGTATATTTTCCGGCTGGCGCTTTAAACGAAAAAGCACCTTCAACATCTGTTATACCACCATATTTCGTATTTGAAAGCGATACGTTGACAAACTCGGCAGGTTCCCCTCCTTCAATCCGCACAACTCCCTCAATAACCTCATAATCAACACTATTGGCGCAAACTAAAAAAGGCAATAACAAAAACAGTACCGAACTTATTTGTTTTTTCATTTCTGTATTTTCTACTTCTTCATCAATATGACTTCGCTATTCATCCAAAGTCGGCACAAAAGTAGAGTCTAACAAAATCATAAAAAATCCCCATTTTTCATGATTTTTAAATACAATATCACAACAAATAGGGGTACCTAATTTCCCTCCCATATAACATTTCAACACCTAAACAGAACGCTTTCTTTTTCTGAAATGTCGCCTATAGACAATATATCCGGTTATCAGGATAATCAGGAATACAACGCCTAACAGGAATACAAACAAATCGGAAACGATCCCAAGTATAGGGGAATAAATTCGACCGACATGTATTTCAAGACACAAATGCCACAATGACATTCGCCCCTGCTCAAAAATCTCCGGCATTTCAGCAAAACGACCGTTAGTACTGGCTCCCCCTCCATATTCGAATACGATCTGCTTACCCTCAAAATCAGCAGAATAACCACTGACAGCATTCGAAAATGTCGGCATACCACCCTGTTTACGCACGTATTTTTCACCCGTATGATAATCATAGCTATCCCCACTTTGCCTGTCCCAGTAATATATTCCGCTGAAAGAGCCTACGACCCAACGATTCGCAGAAGTCGAAACGATCACGCTATCCATCGTAGTCAAACAGGAATCGGCGACACTCCGTTCGGGTACATCAGCCGGCTCCAGAACAGTTAGCCCCATAACACTCACAGGTGGTGATTTCAGGATTTTCTCCGGCACGGATTCCAAAGTTTTCAATTGATAAAATCCATCTGATGAATATAATATCCAATCTTCATTATTTTCATCGTAGCGCAATGTTCGCAACTTGTCAAACCAGGGATTTTTACTATCCAGTACAGAACCGGGAACCGGCTTCGTTTTTGTCCTGACAATCGCAATCAAAAGCGGAGGACGAAGAAACATTCCGGTTATGCAACTCAACAAAAACAGAACAATAAACCAGGCTCCCAATCTATGATGCCATTTAAAAGATTTCTGTATTAGACGAACATGACGCCACACTTCTTTTCCTTTACGTTTTTTACGTTTAATCAACGAAGGGCAGAACATAATGATAACGCCCGTCACACACAATACAATAACCAGAACACCAATTATATCTACAACGATTTTCCCCGTTATACCAAACAATTCACCACTATGCAATGTCCACATCGTACGAAACAAGGAGGCTTCTTTTTTATAATCTTTGGGAGCAAGAAGTTCTTTCCGTTCGAACCTCAGAAAAGGCGCCTCAGCAACAAATACATGGGAACGCGTCATTAATACCAAGACATTATCATGATAAGCAAGATCGGTAAAACGCTCTCTGGAATCTATCAGGCCGGACACATTGACCCAATGTCCGCTTTCCAGCCTGTACAAATCAAACGTTGTTGCGGCAAATAATTCATCAGAAGATGTCCGGACAATGCGACTAACAGTCCTGTTGTCTGCCCCGCTTTCCAACCCCTGGGAAAAAGGTTGAAAAAATGAATGCTCCGCATCCGTAAGCCATATTCCGCTATTACCATACATAAGCACCGAATCGGAAGATAGCCTGATGGAATTCCTGACAGAACCATTATTCCAATTATCATACCGGTAATCGGAATGTAATATGCTACGGGGAATATCAATGGAGGAAATAGCCCGCCTATGGTTCAGGAGTATTCCCGAAAAAGCGGACATAAAAAGGAAAAAGGCAAAAAAAATCCCTACCCATTTATGCCATTTACGTAATTTACGCGAGGTTTTCTTCTTTTTCATTTTTAAAATTTATCTTTGGGGGATAAGTTTTCGAATAGAAGCCTGTAAGCAGTATTTTTCAGCGATAGAGATAACGATTTGGCAACCCATTCGTATTTCTGCGTTTACGCTATATTTTCTCAAATAACTTGGGGGCAAAATTAGTAATTTTATTTCAGATTTTAAACAAAACGATCAATAAGGCTATATATGACAGAATTATTAAGTTAAAAAAACAACTTGGCATGATATTTGATTATTTTTTACTAAAAAAGGAATTCAGATGAAAAAAATATTATTGATTAGGATCACTTTATTATTTTCCATACTCTTTCTAAGTTGCAAAGAGGAAAAGAATGAGGATAGTTTAAACCGTACCATTATTGTTTACATGGCCGGAGATAATAATTTATCCGGAGATGCACTGAATGATATAAGAGAAATGGAACAAAATTATTCCGAAGAAGGAGTAAATTTTCTGGTATTTGTGGATTTGAATAATGAACTGCCTTACTTGCTGAAAATCGGAAAAGGAAACTCTACTGTTATTCAAACCTATTCCGAATTAAATTCGGCAGACCCGATAGAGTTGAATAAAATTCTGAAAGATTGTATACAACTGTATCCGGCAAAAGAATACGGTTTGATTCTATGGTCACATGGGACATCCTGGCTACCTTCTAAAAGCAAGCTAAAAAACAAACTGAAATCATTCAGCCATGATTCGGGCGTTCAGATGAATATAAAAGATCTGGCCGAGGCGATCCCTCTTAAATTCGACTATATTATATTTGACGCCTGCCTGATGGGTGCGGTCGAAGTCGCCTATGAATTGAAGGATAAGGCCGATTTTATTATTTCACCCTCTTCCGAAACAATTTCCGACGGATTTCCTTATGACAGGATCGTTCCCGAATTATTAAAACCGCAGGTCGATTTACGAGTTGTCGCCCAAGAATATTTTGAATATTACAATTCTCAACCGGAAGAATTTCGTTCCGCCACCATCGCACTGATTAAAACGGCAGAACTGCCAGCCTTAGCATCGGAAATGAAGCTATTGATTTTGGGAAATGCTATTTCTTCTGCTTTTGAACGTACAAAAGTCCAACGATTGGACGCATACCAGGAACAGTATATCTTTGATCTGGGGGATTATGTCAATAAAGCTTATCCGGATGCATATAAAAAACGATTCTTTGATCAGTTAAGCAGGGTCGTTTTGTATAAAGCTAATACACAGCGGTTATTGAGGATATACCCGATTGATAATTATTGCGGATTAAGTTGCTATATTTTTCATCCGCAACGAACAGATTTGAATGAAGAGTACGTCAATCTGAGCTGGAGTTCCGACAGTGGAATTGACATTTTATATCTTAATTAAAATAAACTTCAAAAATATTTGCAATAAATAAACAACCATTGTACATTTGCGGATTATTAGTTATAACGTGCATTAAAATTGTGAATAAGGTTTTGTCCATTTTATCACTTTGTTTCTCATTATCAAGCTTATACAGCCAAAAACTAACATTGAAAACGAATATTCCATACTGGGGTACCGGAACATTTAATGTTGAAGGAGAAATAAAATTAAGCAAGAAAAATACATTGGATTTTTCTTGGGGATACAATCCATGGACATGGGATGACAATAAAAAATGGAAGCATTGGTTAGTTATGCCTGAACTCAGGCATTATCTATGCGAGTCTTTCGGCGGGCATTTTTTCGGATTGCATACCGGGTATACGGAATATAATATTGGAGGCGTGCCATTGCCATATTACAAAAATGCAAAATATTACCGATATGAAGGTTGGGCTACCGGAGTCGGGTTATCTTACGGTTACCAATGGATACTCGGAAATCGGTGGAACCTGGAAGCTACAGCCGGAGCCGGTCTTGTTTACACTGAATACGGCAAATACATACAGAATAAATGTGGTGCATACATAGGAGACTTTAAAAATTTATTTTTCGCTCCGACAAAACTTGGAATTAACATCATCTTTTTTTTACGATAATTATTTATGTTTAAAATTTTATACACAGGAAAAATATGTTTCACCATTGGCTGTATGTCTGCCAATGCACAAAGTCCGGGTCCGCCTTTTTGACGGAAATAATGGATTACGAAAATCAATAAAATTTTGGAACACAATTTGATATATAGATTTCGTATGAATAAATTAATTAATTTCACTTAAGAGATTAATTTTACTTGAGAGTTATATATAAGATTTTATAAGAATGATGACAAAGTTTAAGTATTAAAAAATTTATCAAAAATGAAAAAGTTCAGTATTAAGACATTAATGTTTAGCGTAGCGGCAGCTTTAGTATTTACAGCATGCCAGAATGAGGATCTCACCGGAGATCAGAATGAAATCAAAGGTAAACCCGGAATACTGAGTTTACAATTGAAAGGGGCCAAACTTAAAACAAAATCGATTTGGAGTGGCAGTGAGAATCCTGATGGAGAGAAAGTAATCACGGATTTCACGGTATTTGTATTAAAAGGCGATGGAAGTAAAGATGTGGCAAAATATTACACTTCTTTCACTGATGGTATGGTTGTAGACATTCCTGTTTCAACCAATGCAACGAGCGTTAAAGTAATCGCTAATCTTGGTGATTTGACCAGCTTAACAGATAGTACGGCTATATATTCAGAAACACTTGATTTAACAAGTTCAGACGGATCTGTATATGGAGATTTGGCTCAGACGGGAAGCAGTCTTATCACATGGAATGGCAATTCACCTTCAGCGACTGTCCCATTAAAATTTGTTCCTTCACGTATTTCTTTCGAAGAAGTGACCTTGTTCGGATTGACTATATCTCCTGTGAATATAACAGACACTACGAGTATGGATGCAGCCAACTTGGCAGCATTCAAGTCAGCAGAAATAAACGAAATAGCAATTACCTCCATATTTATTTTGAATACTCCGGCAACTACCTATTTGCTCCCCCGCACTTCAGGAACATGGAATGAAGCCCTCTTTACCAATGATAATCAGCTGTATAATGGAGACAACCTTTCATCTGACGGACAGTACTATCCGATAAGTCCCCTTTCTTCTAGCTATACATCTACTCTGGGAGAATCTTGGTCAGCCTCAATTCCCAGTAGCAGTGGTGATTACCCTTATTTTTATGTTTGGGAAAATAAAGACAATGGTATTCTAACTTCAGGTATCACACTTGCGGTTATCGCGTGTGATGTAGATTTTGTCGCAACCCCGGGTATGCCAGAACAGAGATATTTCACGGTGGTATTGGATAATACGATCAACTCCCAAACAAGCGCCGGAGGAAATACTTATCCGAACTATTCTACCAAACGTGGCGTTCATTATCGTATTACGGCAAATATAAAGAGCATGGGGAAAGCAAATCCGTATTCTCCTTATGCCCTCTCAATCAAGCTGAATCAGACATCATGGGATGACATGATGATTACAGCCACCCTCTAAGGAACAACGGACTAATTTTACAACATCTTAAAACCAATAGCCTTTTTTAAGGCTATTGGTCTCTTTAATTTACCGGCAGTATGGTCATTGAATTTATAAAACGGTCTTCTATCCTCCTTCTATGCATTATAACCATCAGCAGTTGTGATGTGAAAGACAGCTTTATGGATAATTGCTATAGGCCTTATTTGCTAAAGGTAGTTGTTAGCGATGATGCTAATGACGGGTTCCACCCGGAGTTTTTCAATCCGGATGACATTTCGTTGATGATGGAACCTCATGAAGTGTTGGTCTATGTTTTTTCGAAGGAGATGATATTTCTGGGGGCACATAGAACAATCGTCAACGACCTGATAGAATTGCCCTATAAAAATGACGAGCAGATCTTTGTTGCCGCAGTAGCAACTGCCGAGGGAGAACCGATTGATTCTCTTTTTTATCAGTTTGAAAAGGATAAGCAATACAACAAATCCGATTTGCTTTTTACCCTGACTCCGATGAAAGAAAAAAAAGGCATCATGCAATCGCCTGTTGATTTTATGTATGCTTCGGATAATTTCAAGAAAAATCCTTATGATTATAAAAATATCATTTATTACCTATACCTTGAACCCAAGATAGGAGCCGTAAAAATTGTCACAAGAGGATTGGAAGCATGGGCTGACTCAATCTACTCAAAAACAGGATTACTCAAAGATGAGTTCACATTTTTGGTTGATACCACACTTGATTCTTACAACCTGGGAGGAGTTTTGTATGGGAATCCGGCCAAATACACGCCACCAACTGTTTATTCTGACAACGAAGTCATTACGCCGATGTTCAACCTGATGCCCAATCAAACTTCCGGTATCAGAGTTTACATATACCGGAACGGAATACCGATTTATCCTACAGAGCAATATCGCGGAAAATCGTACCGGATTTTCCCCCGTTCTCCTTATATAATTGTCATCGATTTTCACGAAATTCCAGATGCAGGAATTAACGTGATCCCTAATGAGTTTGACAGTTATATTATCCATGTGGAATTTTAAAGAATCCGTAAGTGGCAACTATTTCAGTGATTATACCTGTTTTTCATGGGGAAAAAACGATTGAATCTCTATCCGAAAGGCTCATCAAAGTATTGCACACGCTTACGCCGGATTATGAAATCATCTTAATCAATGATGCATCTCCCGATGCTTCGTGGAAAAAAATCGAATATCTTTGTTCAAAAAATAAGCAGATAAAAGGTCTTGACCTAAATCGGAATTCCGGACAACATGCGGCTATCAGCTCCGGATTGAAATATGCTTCCGGGCAAAAAATCATCATCATGGATTGTGATTTACAGGATGCTCCCGAAGATTTGCCGGGCTTATGGGCAAAATCGCAGGGTTATGATATCGTCATGGCAAGACGAACAAAACGGAATGACCCTATATTAAGACGCTTTTCGTCCTGGTGTTTCCACCAGGTTTTATCATTGAAGAGAAGAAAAAGAACAGATCCTGCAATCGCTAATTTTGCTATTTATGATAGAAAAGTTATCCGGGAATATTTCGAATCTCACGAAAATCAAGCCTTCTCAGTCTTAAGTTTGAAAAAAAATTATACCTTTGCCACTATTGATGTCATTCAGAAAACTTCTGCAAGGGGAAAATCAGGGTATTCATTATTTAAACTTTTTTCATTGGCTTTTTCTTTATTATTTCCCAAAAGAAAGAACATCAATAATCCGCTCTTTACCATACAAAAAATAAGGAATATCGCAGTGGAAAACTATGGGATAAAATTAACGCCATTGTCCGGTGAAAAAATAGAAATGGTCAGGCAATGGCGCAATAACCCCAAGATATCCCAATTCATGAAATACCGGGAATATATCACACCGGAAATGCAACAAAAATGGTTCGAGAGCATCTGTAACTTGAACAACTTTTTT
This sequence comes from Tannerella sp., assembly GCA_031551825.1. GTDB lineage: Bacteria > Bacteroidota > Bacteroidia > Bacteroidales > Tannerellaceae > Tannerella. The sequence goes on from JAVBNB010000085.1 coordinate 11,678, forward strand.
TTTATGATTGAATATGAAGGAAAAGAAATCGGATTATGTGATATAAAAAACATTGATTACCAAAAAAAGATAGCTGAAGGGGGTATTTTTATTGATAACGAACAATTTTTGAACAGCGATATCGCCATCCGGGCTTCTTTATGCGCCTGGGATTTTGGAAGCGAAACGCTTGGTTTGACAACAGGAATCGCAAAGATCCTTAAATCAAATAAGCGGGCCATTCAATACAACAGCATGTTGGGATATGCTTTGCAACCCGGCCAGGATAATATAGAGAATCAAGTATATATTTTAACATTAGATACTTATCTCAAAAAACGCGAATATATTACAAGATTATTAACCCACTAACAAATATGGAATTGACTGATTTTATTCAAAAGTTTGCAATGCAGTTCGATGCGACGGAAACAAATGTGTTTAAACCGGAAACAACGTTTCATGAATTGGAAGAATGGTCGTCTCTGTTGGCTTTAAGTATTATAGCAATGACAGACGAAGAATATGGTGTTAAATTGAAAGGGATTGATATCCGGTCTTCCGTTACCATTGAAGATTTGTACAATACAGTGAAATCAAGGTTATAAATGGCTTTTTTAGAAGTTAAACATGTCAAAATTGCCGGTTTGTCCGCTTGTGTTCCAAAAAAGATCGAGGAAAACAATAGTTTATCTATTTTATCTGCCAAAGAGGCCGAAAAATTGATAGTTTCTACGGGAATAGAACGGAAACGAAAAGCGGATAAGGATATTTGCCCTTCGGACTTATGTTATGAAGCGGCGAATCAATTAATCATCGATCTGGAGTGGCGCAAAGACGAAATCGATTGTCTTATATTTGTTTCGCAAGGCCCCGATTATTACCTTCCGGCCACTTCCTGCCTGTTGCAAGACCGTTTGGGGCTAAGCCAGGAGTGTTATACCCTGGATATCTCTTTAGGATGCTCCGGATGGGTATATGGATTAAGTACAATCAGCGCATTATTATCCGGAGGTAAAATGAAGAAAGGACTTTTGCTCGCAGGTGATGTATCGTGGGTGAATTCTCCTAAAGACAAAACAACTTATCCTCTTTTCGGTGATGCAGGATCTGCCACAGCCATCGAGTTTGATTCCGATTCCAAAGGATTCCAATTCCATTTCGGAACAGATGGCTCCGGATATGAAGCCATTATCATACCCGACGGCGGATTGCGAAACCCTCCGGCTCCCGATTCTTTCGAAATGAAAGAAATAGAGCCCGGCGTAGAGCGGAGCCGGCTCAATACTTTTCTGGAAGGAATGGACGTATTCGCTTTTGGCATTTCGAAAGTTCCGGAAACGGTCAATCGGACATTGGAATATTTTTCTATCGATAAAGAAAAGGTGGATTTTTTCGTATTTCATCAAGCCAATCTTTTTTTGAATGAAAAAATACGAAAAAAACTCAAACTACCCGAAGAAAAGGTTCCCTATTCACTGAAAAATTTCGGAAATACAAGTTCCGCAAGTATCCCGATAACCATGATAACAGAGTTAAAACACAAACTACGGCATGAAAAACTGAATTTCGTCGCCTGTGGTTTTGGAGTCGGATTCTCATGGGGTACGGTCACTTTTGACTCGAACAAAATTGTGATATCGGAATTGGTCGAAATATAAGAAGCTGTTTAAAGAATATTCATCCTGTATATATCGTGTATGTATAATCCGTTTTCACTTAAAAACAAAACCGTTTTAATAACAGGAGCTTCGTCGGGCATTGGCAAAGCTACCGCCATTGAGTGCGCTAAAATGGGGGCCCGGTTAGTTATCACAGGAAGAGATCAGGAACGATTAGATGAAACGTTCTCGCTTTTGGAAGGAGATAATCATCTTTCGTTTTGCGGTGATTTATGCAATTCCGTCTTTCTGGAATCCCTACCGGCAAAGCTTCCGGAATTGGACGGCATTGTTCATTCGGCCGGGATCGTGATGCACTTACCTTTCAAGTTTACCACCAACGAAAAAATAGATGAAATTTTCAATATAAATTTCAAAGTGCCAGCACTGTTAAGCCAATCCCTGATTAAGAATAAAAAGCTAAAGAAAAACGGTTCTGTCGTATTTGTATCTTCGATATGCATCCTTTTTGGGGCATATCCAGGAGGCTCTCTCTATGCCGCCACGAAAGGAGCGGTAAATGGCTTAGTAAGGGGGATGGCGATAGAGCTTGCCAATCAGGGCATTCGTGTGAATACCATCATGCCGGCAATGGTAGAGACAAATATTCTGCACGAAGAATTGGTTACTCCGGATCAGGTCGGGAAAGATGTCAAAAGGTATCCATTAGGAAGATACGGGAAACCAGAAGAGATTGCGTATGCTGCTGTATACCTGCTATCAGATGCTTCTTGCTGGACAACAGGCTCCAACCTGCTGATTGATGGAGGTATTTCATTGTAAAAAATTCATTCATTCTGAGAATTATTCCAAATAGAAAAAATGATCCCATTCAACAAACCCTACATAACCGGAAAAGAAACAGACTACATCAACGAAGCCGTTGCCCTCGGGCGGCTTTCCGCAGGCGGAATATTTACTAAAAAATGTGAACACTTTTTGGAAGAGCGTTTCGGTTTTGCCCGCTGTTTTCTTACGACCTCTTGTACTTCCGCTTTGGAGATGGCAGCCATGATTTATGAATTCAAAGCAGGTGATGAGATAATAATCCCATCCTACACGTTTGTATCCACGGCATCTTCTTTCGCCCGTGCAGGGATGACTGTCCGTTTTGCAGATTCCCTTCCGGATCATCCGAATATAGACTGTTCACGATTAGAGGAAATCATCACTCCACGCACAAAAGCGATAATTCCGGTTCATTACGGTGGCGTATCCTGCGACATGCCGGCGATCAAAAACCTGGCTGCGAAATACAACCTTCATATAATCGAAGACGCCGCTCATTCCATCAATACCCCCTTGGGGCATACCGGAGAAATGAGCTGTTTCTCATTCCACGAAACAAAAAATATACACTGTGGCGAAGGCGGTATGTTGGCAATCAATGATCCTTCGCTTATCGAACGCGCCGAAAATATCTGGTACAAAGGAACAAACCGTACGGCTTTCGAACGGGGTGAAATACCCAGATACGAATGGGTTTTGAAAGGCAGTGCATTTGCACCTTCTGAAATCAGCGCGGCTTTTCTCTACGCCCAGCTTGAAGCGATAGACGACATTCAATACAAAAGAAATTTTCTCTGGAAAAAATACTACGAATATTTATTACCTCTCGCCCGAAAAGGTTTATTTCTTCTTCCGGAAGAAATTGGCAATTCCCATATCTTTTACTTAATCTGCCATTCCGGAAATGAACGCAATAAGCTCATTAAGCACTTGTCATTAAAAGGAATACTGGCAGTTTTCCATTACCAAAGTTTACATCGGAGCCTGTATGGTAGCCGTTTTCATGACGGCAGACAATTGCCGAATGCCGGCCATTTCTCGAATTGCCTGGTTCGCTTACCTCTATTTTATGAATTGACGGAAACCGGGATTGAATATATTACAGGCTCAATCACTCAATTTTATTCATAAGGACATGACACCAGAGTTTATTCCATATATATTGCGCTTTTGCGGTTCACTGTTTATCACCTACATCATCGGCCATGTATTTCTCGCCTTTGTGAAACAAAACGAAATGCTTTCGGTTGTCAAGCTGTTCTTAAAATTAGGAGTAGGCGCCTTGGCGCTTACGGTCGCCTGTGCCCTTATCCAAACTTCGGGAAAAAGTATTTTGCTTGGAGTCATTCCCCTGCTAATCGCAGCAGCATACAAAAGCAATTGTTCTATCAAACATTTTAAAAACAATATCCGGGCTATCGAATGGAAACCCGCCGGATATCTGCTGGTTGCCGGGTTATTGCTATTTTCCATTCAATTCCGGAACCTGGCGGAATATGCAATTCATCCGGATTTTTCTTTTTATGCCGGAGTTGGCGACTACATGCAACACACAGGTATTGAGTCGGTACGTATGGATTGGGTAAATATCGGGCTCCAGGCTCCGGTATTGTATCACTACGGAGATATCTGGCTGTCGGCTGCATTAAGCAATTGCTGGAATATTACGGTATTGAACGCATTGATTTTCCTGATGCTTCCGTTGTCGGCAACTGTTTTTTGTGCAGGAGTGGCTGCTTTCATCCGAAAACAATTCGGAACTTCCAACCTGAAAGCTTACCTTTTTACATTACTACTTCCCTGCCTGTCTGTTTTTCAGTATTTCATCCTGAATAATTTCGCCTTCGTCGGCTATAGTGTCCATTGGTTAGGATCTATTTATATCCAGAAGTTTATCCTTCTGGGAATCGCGATTATTGCATCTATGATTGCAAAAGACAATTGGCTGCAAAAGACGATTCCTTTACTAATCATTTGCCTGCTTTATACAAGTGCAGCTCCGGGAATCATTGCCGGCCTGGGAATATGGTTTCTGCTTCATTTAATCCGGGATAAAAAAAAATCCGACTTCCGGCAAGCTTTTATACTATTGATTTTTGTTTTCGGATACATCCTGTTGTTTTATCGTATCACTATGATTTCCAATCCATACAGGGCGGAATCCGTGCATGCCGTCACCACTCTTTTTCAGAGCCTGAAAACAGGTAATGGGATAACGCTTGCTGTCGTCAACATATTAAAGCGCCTGCTGGATATATGCTTGAATGTAGCCCCATATTTGCTTTTATTGTTGCTATTCAACAATAAACAACAAAATGAAATTCGAATGTTGTTAAACGAAAACCGGCATCTGGTATGTATTCTGCTTATTTCTGCCATATTGAGCGGAATTGCATGGGTTCTGACAGATAGTGTCCAATTACTTTTAGCCTTTTCCATGCCTTTCCTGCTTACTGTTTTTGGTTTGATTATTTCCTATGCACTACAAAATTTGAAAAGTTGGAAACTTGTTATCCCCATATTACTCATTATGGGAAATATTTATTTGATTCAAAAAAATCATATCAACGGTAACCGTCTGGATACGCGATTTTACTCCCAAGTCATAAAAGAAAGTAATAACGGAGGAAATTTTGCATTTGTGCAGGACGGACAATCGTTAGTAGAGGCCAACCAATTTTTCCGCAACGCCAACTATATCATCACCTTTCCGGACATGAGGCGATATACGGATAATTATCTGCCGGTAAACCTCTCTGTATATGAAATTCCTTATGATACGGACAATCCGGCAGATGCCACTTATGTTGTAAATGCGCTGGAAGAAAGTCCATTCTACCGTTATGTAGAGAAAAATTCATTACATAGAAACCTGAAAGAAGCCCAAAACCGATTCATCAGGGAGAACAACATCCGCTTTATTGTAGTACAACGAGGGTTGAATTGGTTTGAAGGCCGTCCGTTCCCGGTTGAAAAAATATTTCATTCCAACACCGAATTATACGATCTGTATCTGATAGGCCATTAAACTTAATGGCTCTCATATCTGTTTTAATCAATTGTTGATTACAGTTCTTCTTATTCGGCAAAGAACATTTCCGGTTCTTTTCTTTCGGAATTGGCTTTCGTAAATTTACTACCGGCTATTTTATAGAGCAATCCTCTGAAAGAACGGGCTTTTTGCGGACAGACAACGATACAACGTCCGCAGGAGATACATTTTACTTTGTCTGTTCTGCGTGGCGTATTTTCATCTATCGCCTGAACAGGACATAATTTCACACATGTTCCACACTCATTACAATACCTGTTTCCTCTTGGTTTTAGCGGTACGTTTCCGGGGATTTTGTAAGGCCTGTTACCTTCTACATTTACTTCTTGTAGTGAATCCGGATCCGCCACCGAACGACATATTTCAGCACTCTTATCGGCAAAATTCTCTATTATATCCATATCTTCCTCGTCCGGACGCTCCGCTCCCACCTTCGGAAATATCGAATGCTGAGCAATGAAAGCCCCGGCCGAAATCACTTTAAACCCATTTAATTCCGCGATATCTTTTAATTCAAGCAATGCATCATCATAATCCCGGTTCCCATAAACACATACAATAATTGCAGGTGTTCCGTTTCCTTTGAACCGTTTTAACGCTTCCGCCGCTTTTGCCGGAATACGACCGGCATATACCGGCATCCCTACAATCAAAAGGCTCTCATTATCGAATATTTTATCCGTGTCAGGACCTGATTGCGTAATATCATATTCAGTGATCCCCTCTCCTATTTGTTTAGCTATTGTCCTCACAATTTTCCGGGTCGTATATGTTGCGCTGAAATAGATAAGATTTATATTTGAGATATCCATAGAGTGTATAAGTTAGAAAATATCAAGCAACAAATATAACCCAAATTCAAATTAATAATGAAAAATAGTTTGAAAAACTTGCATGTCTCCATTTGGAGACATAAATTTGCAAAAAATTTAAATAGTCAGATATGGAAAAAAACAGAAGTCAGACAGAACAACGCCTGATTAATGCGGTAGAAGAATTAATAATAGAAAAGGGATTTGAAAAATTGGGAATCAGGGCTGTAGCAGAAAAAGCAGGTGTGGACAAAACGCTTATTTACCGGTATTTCAAATCAT